>NZ_JAHHIU010000154.1 GCF_024539815.1 Streptomyces hayashii | reverse complement strand
CGTCTCCGCCTCCCCGAGCCCCTCCCCCGACGCCACGCCGGTCGAGCCCGGCGCCCCGCCCTGGATCGCCAACTGCACCTACTACGCGGGCAGCGTCCGCACCGGTCTCGGCGACACCGGCAAGCGGGTGCGGCAGGCGCAGTGCATGCTCACCGAGCGCGGCTACGGCGTCGGGGCGTCCGGCGTCAGCGGCACGTTCGACGCGGACACGGAGACGGCCGTCCGCGGTTTCCAGAGCGCCCGGGGACTGAAGGCCAACGGCGTGGTGACGAAGGCCACCTGGGCGGCGCTGCGCACGGAGGACTGACGGCCGAGACCGCCCGTCGACGGCCCCGGACCCTCGACGACGGCGGTCTCCCGGGAACCGCGGCCTTCAGGGCCGCGGCTCTCGACACGCGAGATGGAAGCGGATCGTCGTGCCCTCGTCCCCGGTGTGCAGACGCACCAGGTCCGCCACGTAGTGCACCAGCATCAGGCCGCGGCCGCCGAGCTGCCCCCGGGCGGGCGGCCTGCGGCCGGCCAGCGGATCGGTCAGCCGGCCCGCGTCCCGCACCTCGCACACGAGCTCGTCCGCCTCGGCCCAGACCGCGAGGGTCCCGTGCCCGCCGCCGTGCACCACGCTGTTGGTGGTCAGCTCCGCCACCGCCAGCTCGGCGTCCTGCAACCGCCGGCCGCCGAGGCCGAGCCGGCCGGCCTGTTCGACGGTGAAGGCACGGGCCATGAACAGGTTGTCGGCGTCGAAGGAGAACACGGCGGCGTCCGCCGCGGGCGCCAGCGCCTCGTTGTAGCGGGCGACGACGGAGCGCCAGTCGTAGACGTCGCTGATCTGACGCTCGCCGCGGGACACGAGGGTCGGATGGGTGATCCTCGCGTCGGCGAGGACCCTCTCGTCCAGGTTCGCCTCGTCGTACGGGCACAGGATGGTGACCGCCCGGCCCTCGAAGGCCGCGTTGATCAGCGCCTCGTGCTGCGCGCACGCCGGATACTCCGCCGCGCTGCGGCCGGCCCAGATCGGCTCGCCGATGATCCGCGCGCGCTCCCGCGGGTGGGCGTCGGCGAACGAGCGGAGCACTCCGGGGATGATGCGGCCCGGGTTGCGGCCGGCCTGCGTCATGTCGAGCAGCAGGACGGCCTCGGCGTCGGCGCCCAGGGCCGTCCTGATCAGTTCCAGGTTGGGGCCGGGCACCGCGACCGCCACCGGCTCGCCGAGGTCCAGGCCCTCCTGGACGAACGACACCGTCCGGTCCACGTACTCCTGCTCGCCGCGGTAGAACAGCGCGGGATGCTCGAACGCCTCGTGGGTCGCCACCGTGTTCATCGCGGCGCCACCTCGATCCGGCGCAGGCCCGGCCAGAACAGGCCCAGCACCCGGGGCACCTGCGGCGGCGGATGCTCGACCACCATGCGGCCGCCGGGCAGGCCCAACGCGGTGACGGCGAGCGCCGCGACTCCGGCCACGTCGACGAACCCCACTTCCGACAGCTCCACGTAGGACACGTCCGCGTGCTGCCGTGCCAGGACCGCCAGAGCGGCTTCCCACGGCGACCGGGTGACCTCGCTGATCTCGCCCCTGGCGCGAATGCCGGGCCGACCGGGCAACGGACCCACCTCCAGCACCGCCCCGCCGCGCACCGGCTCCCACCCGTCGACCGCCTGCGAGGGGTCCACCACCCGCGTCCTCCTTCGTGTCCGCGGGTCACCCCCGCCGCCCCGGGGAAGCGGCCCCTGGACGGCCGCTGCCCGCTGCCCGCAGCCTAACGCGGCCTTCGGCGCGCCTGCCTCGCGGTCCGAAGAGTCCGTTCGACTGCGTTCGACTCGGCTCGACCCGGTTCGACTCCGTCCGGCTCCGTTCGGCGTTCGTCCGCGCGCCGGTGGACGCCCGGCGCGCCAAGTAGCCTGACCCGCACGGCGAGACGGTCGACCCCGGGGTGACGTGATGTGCTGGAGTGCGACGGCCGATCTGGTGGCGGGCGCGGGTGTGACCGCCGTCGGGGCGGCCTGTGTGACGCGGGTGCGCGACGGCCGGGACCTTCCCCTCGCCGCGCTGCCGCTGCTGCTCGGCGCGCATCAGCTCGTCGAGGCGGCGGTGTGGGACGCGGGCGGGGGCGGTGGAGCCGCCACGGTCGCCTGGGCGGTCATCGCGCTGCCGCTGCTGGCGGTGTGGGTGCCCGCGGGCGTGTGGGCGGCCGCCCCGCCGTCCGCCCGGCGCGGACCGGCGTGCGCGCTCGCCGTCGGACTCGCCACCGCCGCGGTGCTCGCGTACGGGATCGCCACCGGTCCGGTGACGGCCGAGCTCCGCGGCCACACCGTCGGCTACCGCCTGGACGTCCCGCACCCGCCGGTGCTCGTGGCGGGCTACCTGCTGGCCACCGTCGGCTCGCTGCTGCTCTCCGGCGACCGGCGGCTGCTGGCCCTGGGGGTGGTCGTCGGTGTGGGCGCGGCGGTCTGTTTCGCCTTGTGGCGGCTGGAGTTCGTCTCGACCTGGTGCGCGTTCGCGGCGCTGTGGTCGGTGCTGCTGTTCGACTGGGTCCGTCGCCGGCCGGCCGCGCGAAGGCTCAGCCCGCGCACCCCGTGACGTCGTCCGCGCACTCCCCGGCCTCGCCCGGGGCGACGGCGTGCAGACGCCACCGGAGGAGGCCGTCGAAGCGCGCGGGCGCGATCCGCACCGTGAACGGACCGCCCGCGGCGACGTCGAACCGGTCGCTCTCGCGGTCACCGCACCGCACCTCCCGTGCGCTGCTCCGCCCGCTCCGTTCCAGGGTCACGGTCAGGGTGTGCGCCGTGGGCGCCTGGCAGGCGAGGGTGAAGGCCCGGGGCCCGTCCGTCGTCGCGAACGTCCGGGCGAGTCCTCGGATCACGTCGGCCGTGCCCGAGTCCGATCGCGCGGCGCCCTCGGGCTCGACGGCGTCCAGGGCGCGGTCGGCCCGTCGCATCGCCCTTTCCCGGTCCTCCTTCCCCTCCCACCCGGCCGACGACGCGGGCGGGGCGCCCCGGTGGCCCGTCCGCTGCGCGCACCCGCCGGTCGCCGCCGCCAGAGCGAGGACGAGGGCGACGACGGCGGTGTGCCGGGCGAGCACGGACCTGCGCGCGGTGCGGGTGCGGGTGCGGGTGCGGAAGCCAACGACGGTTCTCGGACCGGTCATTGCCCCATTCTCACCGAGGAGACGGCGTCTCAGGGGTGAGCCGTCGGGTGGAGTTCCGGGCGGTCGAGCCGTCGCGTGGGCGAGCGGCGACCGCGCAGCCGCGCGGGGACGGTCAGAGGCCGACGCGGCCGTCGTCCGGATCGGACAGGGAGGGGGCCGCCTCCCCCGCGATCCGGCGGTACGCGGCGCGGGCCTGGACGATCCGGGCCAGCACCGTGCCGACCAGGGCGGCGCAGCACAGACAGGTGAGCCAGAAGGTGTCGCGGCGTCCGGTCCAGGTGAGCGTGCCGGCCGGCGGGACGGCGAAGCCGTTGAGGGTGATCCAGCACAGCACCGCCGTGCCGGGCGCAGCCGTGAAGCGGGCGCAGAGGCCCAGCAGGGCCGCCAGCAGCGACACCGCCGCCAGGGCCCATCCGGGGCGGTCCGAGCCCACCAGCGTGTTGTGCACCGCGACCAGGATCAGCGCACCGCAGAAGGCCGAGGCCCACACCACGGGGGTCGCGACGGGCTGGGGCACGGGCCTGGCGCCGGTCCTCAGGGACACCCACTCGATCACGCGACGCCTCCTTCCGGTCCCCCGCCCGCGCGGGCTGCCGGCCGCCACGGCGGCGTGGACCTCGACCGCATTCTCCCACCGGCCGCGGAACGCTTTTCTGTCGCCCCCGGGACGAGCGGACGGGTCGTCAGCCGTTCGTGAAGCGGCGCGCCCGGGCGAGGAGTTGCTCCGCGGCGGCGGTCGGGGGGATCCGGAGCCCGTCGACGTCCTGCTTGAGCTCTTCGGCCCTCCGCCCCTGCCAGCCGGCCCGGCGACCCCCAGCCCTCGGTGCAGACCGCGCCGGCGGGACCGCGGCCCGGACAGCGGGGAGCCGGCTCAGGCGCCGGTCCTCCCCTGACGGACGGCGGCGGGGTCCGCGTCGAGCTCGGCGACCAGGCCGCGGAGCACCGGACCGTACTCGGGGTGGGCGAGGGCGAAGGCCATCTGGGCGACCAGATAGTCGGCCGGGTTGCCGGTGTCGTACCAGCGGCCCTCGATGACCTGCCCGTACACCGCGCGGGTGGCGGCGTAGGCGTTGATCGCGTCGGTCAGGTAGATCTCGCCGGTCCGGTGCTCGTACCAGCGGCGGGTCTGCTCACGCAGTTCGTCGATGATGCCGGGGGTGACGACGTAGCCGCCGATGGCCGCGTACGCCGACGGGGCCGCGGCCGGCTCGGGCTTCTCGACCAGACCGGTGATGCGCAACTGGCCGCCGCCCAGGTCCTCCTTGACGAGGGGCACGCCGTAGCGCTGGGAGTCGGTGGGGTCCATCGGCAGCAGGGCCAGCACCGGGCAGCCGGTCTGCTCGTAGGCGCGGATCAGCTGCTGGGCCCGCGGGACGTCGGCGACGAAGACGTCGTCGGGCCACAGCACCAGCACCGGTTCGTCGCCGAAGACCCGGGCCGCGTTCAGCACCGGAGTGCCGTTGCCGTACGGACCGTACTGGTCGAGGTAGGTGATGTGGCCCCGGCGGGCCAGCTCGGCGACCTCCTCCACCGCGTCCGCGTAGGTCGCCTTGCCGCCGGCGCGCAACTGCTCGACCAGGGCCGGGTTGGGGCGGAAGTGGTCCTGGATCAGGGACTTGCCGCCGGAGACGACGATCGTGATGTCGGTGATGCCGGAGTCGACCAGCTCGCGCACGGTGTGCTCGATGACCGGCTTGTCGCCGACCGGGAGCATCTCCTTGGGCGTCGCCTTCGTCAGGGGCAGCAGCCGGGAGCCGAGCCCGGCGGCGGGAATCACGGCCCTGCGGATCGTCGGGGACATCACGTCTCTCTCGGTCGTGCGGCGCACCGCGCCGGTCGGCACGGCACAGGCGGACGCTACCAACGCTCCCCCGTCTGCGCCGACCGGGCCCGAGTGTGCGCGGCGTCCGCACCGGTCGCTCCCCGGGGCCCCATCCGGTGACGTACGGCACACGCCTTCACCCCGCCTCTAAATTGGTATCTCAGATGCAAGTTATCTACGATGCTGCCAGGGCCGCCGGCCACCGCGCACAGCTCGCTCTGTGCATCCTGATACCGAGAGGAACCGCGATGCTCTCCGCGCCTTCCGTCCCGATCGTCCGCGCCACCCTTCCGGCTGTGGGGGCCTCCCTCGGCGCGATCACCGAGCTGTTCTACCGCCGCTTGTTCGAGGAGCACCCGGCCCTGCTGCGCGATCTGTTCAACCGGACGAACCAGGCCGCCGGAACGCAGCGCGAGGCCCTCGCCGGCGCCGTGGCCGCCTTCGCCACCGTGCTGGTGGAACGACCGGGCGAGCGTCCCGACGCGATCCTCGGCCGCATCGCCCACAAGCACGCCTCGCTCGGCGTGACCTCCGACCAGTACACCGTCGTCGGACGTCATCTGATGGGCGCCGTCGCGGAGGTCCTCGGGGACGCCATGACCCCTGAGGTGGCGGCCGCCTGGGACGAGGTGTACTGGCTGATGGCCAACGCCCTCATCGCCCTGGAGGCCCGGCTGTACGCCCGCGCGCAGGTGGACGACGGGCAGGTCTGGCGCGAGATGGAGATCGCCGAGCGCGTCGAGGAGTCGGTGGACGCCGCGTCCTTCACGCTGCGCCGCCCCGACGGCCTGCCCACCGAGCCGTTCACGCCCGGGCAGTACGTCGGCGTCCAGGTCGAACTGCCCGACGGAGCACGCCAGATACGCCAGTACAGCCTGTCGGCCGCCCCCGGTCACAAGACCTGGCGCATCACCGTCAAGCGCGAGCGTTCCGGCGACGGCCGCCTCCCCGACGGCGAGGTCTCGACCTGGCTGCACGCCCACGCCCGCCCCGGCCATGTCCTGCGCGTCTCCCTGCCGTTCGGCGACCTGGTCCTCCCGCAGGACGACAGCCCCCTGCTGCTGGCGTCCGCCGGCATCGGCGTCACGCCCCTGCTGTCCATGCTGGACCACCTCGGCGACGTCTCCCCGCACCGCCGGGTCACCGTCGTCCACGCCGACCGCTCCCCCGCCCATCACGCGCACCGCGAGGAGCAGGCCGAACTGGCCGCCCGTCTTCCGCACTCCACGGTGCACCTGTGGTACGAGGCCGGGGCGGAGGAGGCCGAAGGGCCCGGCGTGCGCGTGCGCGAGGGGCGCGTCGACGTCGGCGCTCTGGCCCTGCCCCGGGACACCACCGCCTACCTGTGCGGTCCCCTGCCGTTCATGCGGCTCGTTCGGGGCGACCTCCTCGCCCGGGGGCTGAGCCCGGCCGCCGTCCACTACGAGGTGTTCGGTCCCGACCTCTGGCTCAGCAGGTGACCTGCCCCGCGCATCCGTCGCGGCCGGGCCTCTGGTTGGATCTCCACCCATGACCCGACGGATCCACCTGGACAAGCAGAGCCCCAAGGCCTACCACGCGCTGGTCCAGACGTCCGAGGCCGTGCGGGCGACCGCCGCCGAGGCCGGCCTGGAGCGCACCGCGGTGGAACTGGTCAACCTGCGTGTCTCGCAGCTCAACGGCTGCGCGTACTGCCTCGACGTGCACACCGGGGCCGCCCTGCGGGCAGGCGAGGACACCCGGCGGCTGGGCGTCCTCGCGGCCTGGCGGGACACCGACCTCTTCACCCCGCTGGAGCGGGCGGCCCTGGCGCTGGCGGAGGCGACCACCCTGCCCTGCGACGCGGCCGCGCAGGAGGCCGCGTACGCGGACGCCCGCCGGACGCTGACCGAGGACCAGATCTCGGCCGTGATCTGGGTGGCCGTCACCATCAACGCCTTCAACCGGGTGTCCATCCTCAGCAAGCATCCCGTGCGCTGAGCGGACGCGGGTCCGTCCGGTCGGTGAGAATCGTCCGGGCCGGGTGTGTCGCGCCGGCCCGACGAGCACCGTCCAGACCGTCCGCCCGGTCGTGTCCGCCCTGTTGGAGGCCCCCGCCCATGTCCCCTCCCCTGACCCCCGACGGACCCGAGTCGGCCAACGCCGCGGCCTGGGAGGCCTATGCCACGCACCATCTGCGGCGCGGCACCGTCCTGGCCGAGGCGGAACGGATCGACTGGGGCTTCCCCGGCGCCGGGCCGGACGACGCCTTCCTCGGCGAGTTGAGAGGCCGGCGCGTCCTGGACCTCGGGTGCGGCACGGCCCGGCACGCCGCCCGTCTCGTGCGCGCGCACGGCGCGGTGGTGGACGCCGTCGACTCGGCGGCGGGTCAGATCGAGCGGGCCCGGGCCCGTCACGGCTCCCTGCCCGGGCTGCGCCTCGTCCACGCCGACGCCGTGGCGCACCTGCGGGCGGCGCAGCCGTACGACGTGATCTACTCCGTGAACGCCGTGCCGTTCGTCGACCCGCGCCGGCTGTTCCCCGCCCTGGCGACCGCGCTCGCCCCCGGCGGGACCCTCTGCTTCTCGGCGCTGCACACCGACTCCCAGGGGCACGGCCCCGACGCGGAGCTGGCGGCGCGGCCCGAGACGCTGCGGTTCGCGGGCGGCGGCGGGACCACCGTCCACATGTGGATGCCCGCCCCCGAGGTGTGGGAGGCGTTGCTCGCCGACCACGGGCTCCTGGTCGAGGACGTCGTGACGGTGGAGTCGCCCGACCCCGCCGACAGGGCCGCCTACCGCGTCTACCGGGCGCGGCGGCCGGTGCGCGTCCTTGCCCGCCCCCGCGCCGGCCGGCCGCCCGCCGCGCACGCGACGCTCGGCGTCGGCGCCATCCTGCACGGTCCCCGCGGACTGCTCCTGGGCCGGCACCGCGGCGGCACCTGGGAGCTGCCGGGCGGCACGGTGGAGCCCGGGGAGTCCCTCCGGGAGACGGCCGTGCGCGAGGTGCGTGAGGAGACCGGTCTGCGAGCCGCCCCGTCGGACGTGCGTCTGCTGGGCACGCTCCTCGACCAGGTCGACGGCGTCGTGCGGATGACGGTCGGCGCCGTCGTCACGGCCTGGGAGGGCGAGCCGGCCGACCAGCCCGGCGAGAGCGTCGGAGACTGGCGCTGGTACCCACTGGACCGGTTGCCGCCGTCGCTGTTCGTGTGCAGCGCCCAGTCCCTCACCGCATGGCGTCCCGATCTGCCGATCGACCACCCCCCGGCCCGTTTCGCGCCCTTCGCTCCCGGAGCGTGCGGCGATGACGACTGACCCCGCGGTCCCCGGGGCCGCCCTCGTCCGTCCCCGCCGTCCGGCCGACCTCGACGGCTGCGTGGCCGCGCTGGCCCTCGTGCACGAGCACAGCGGATATCCGGTCGACTGGCCCGAGCAGCCCGCCGCCTGGCTGACCCCGGCCGGACTGCTCGCGGGCTGGACGGCCGATCTGGACGGACGGGTCGTGGGGCACGTCGCGCTGTGCGCGGCCGAAGAGGGGGACGCGGCCGCGACGTTGTGGAGCGCGCGCCCGGACCGGCCGGCGCCCGCCGTGATCAGCCGGCTGTACGTCTCCCCGGACGCCCGCGGCCACGGGGTCGGCGCGGCTCTGCTGGAGCGTGCCGTGGCAGCGGCGAGGGGCCGCGGTCTGCATCCGGTCCTGGACGTGGTCGCGGCCGACCCGGCCGCCGCGTTCTACGAGCGACTGGGCTGGCGCAGCCTGGGCACCGTCGTCCAGCAGTGGGGAGCGGCGCGCAGAGTGCTCCTGAACTGCTATGCGGCGCCGCCCTCTGACGAGCCGTCCGCGCGCTGAGACCTGCCGCCGCCGGTGAGCCGCGCCCCCGCCCCGGCTCGCTCCCGGACGAACTAGCACAGCCTGCCGCGCGGCGCGGCCGAACGGTGGAGCACGCCACCCGCATTCGTGTCTTTCCTCACCCGATCCGTGGTCTTCCCGCCGACTCCCCGCCGGTCGTTCCCGCAGGTCATGAGAGAGTTGCGCCCCGATCAACCCAGGGGGATCCATGACGCGACGTCACAAACGGGGCAGGGTGGGCGGACGGTCTCTGGCCCTGCTCGTCGCGCTGGGCGTCACGGCCGGTGCGACGCTCGCGGGGACGGCCTCGGCGGACGCCGCGAGCGGGACCGGGGCCGGGACCGTCGTGGCGACGGGAGTGTCGTACCGACGGTACGACCTGCGGGCGGCCGCCGGGACGACGCGCGCGCATGTGCTCGACGTCGATCTCGCCAACCCCCATGTGCGCCTCGGGCTGTTGTACCCCGGCGCGGTCGCGGCCCGGGCGGCGGTCTCCGCGATGGCCGACCGGCAGCGGGCCGTCGCCGGCGTCAACGGCGACTTCTTCGACATCTCCGAGGCGCAGCACCCGGGCGTCGAGGCGACCGGGTCGAGCGTGGGCCCGGCCGTCGCGAACGGCAGGGCGCTCAAGGGCGCGGTCCCCGTCGCCCAGCGGTTCGGACCCGCGCTGCCGCCGGGCACGAACACCGGGGCCGTGGTCGGAGTGGGTACCGACGGCAGGGCCCGGACGGACACCCTGGCCCTCGACGGGTCGTACACCGCCGGGGGCCGGCGGCTGGCGCTGGGCGGCGTCAACCAGTTCGCGCTGCCGGAGAACTCCGTCGGCGCGTTCACCTCGGACTGGGGCGGCGTCTCACGCCGGCGGGCCACCTGCGGCACGGACTCCGACCGGGCGGGCGCGTGCAGCGCGCGCACCTACGAGGTGACGCTCAGAAGGGGCAGAGTCGTCTCCGCCTCGGCCACGCCCGGCAGCGGGACCGTCACGGCCGGCACCACGGTCCTCGTCGGGCGGGAGGCGGGCGCGCAACGTCTGAAGAGGCTCGTCGAGGGCGAGCGGGTGACGGTCCGTTACGGGCTGACCTCCGCCTCGGGGGCGGAGTACGCGTTCGCCGTCGGAGGCTACCCGGTCCTGTCGGGCGGTGCGCCGCTGTCCGGTCTGGACGGCTCGGCGTCGGCCGTGCGCACGGCCGTGGGCATCGCCGCCGACGGACGGCGCGTGTTCCTGCTGGCGCTGGACGGTGCCGCCGCGTACCGCAGGGGCCTGACCGTCGCCGAGGTCGCCGCCGCGTTGCGCGGCCTCGGCGCCAGCGAGGGCTTCAGCCTGGACGGCGGCGGGTCGTCGACCCTGGTGGCCCGCCGGCCGGGCGCGGCCCGGGTCACCGTGCGCAACCATCCGTCCGACGGGGCGGAGCGCCCGGTGCCGAACGGCATCGGGGTCTTCATCCGGTGACGCCGTCGCCCCCGCGGGGCCTCACGGTCGAAGGCTGCCGACGATGTCGGCCGTCGCCGTGAGGCCGCTGTGGATGGTGGGCGCCATGCTGGTGCCGGCCAGCAGGAATCCGAGCAGCAGACAGACCAGCGCGTGGGAGACCTTCAGGCCGCCGTTGCGCGTGAAGATCATCGCCAGGACCGCCAGCAACAGCACCGCGGAAATCGAAATGGCCACCGTCAACCTCCTCCGCCACGTCCGCTTTCACGGCGTTCGGCCGTAAGTGTGGCGTAAAGGAGGGTTCCTCCGTGCTGCGGAGCCGTCCGCCGAACGAGTGGTGTCAGAGGGGCGCTGCGCCGTCCGGCGGACGTCGGGGAAGGCCTCCGGGCGGCGAGGCAGGGGACGGCCCGGAACAGGGAGCGTGCGGCGCGCCGGGCGAACGCCCCGGCGTCCGCGAGGAGTCGGCCGGACCGCCGCCGCTCATTCGCTCCTTCCACGCGGCGCACGAAGAGGCGGGCGCACGAAGAAGCCCGCCCCGGGGGCGGGCTTCACCGGGCGACGGTCAGGGGGCCTGGAGGTCGACGAGTCCCGCCAGCGCCGCACGGTGGGCGCCCGCCGTCCCGTAGGCGATCGAGTCGGCCTTGGCCCGCTTCAGATACAGGTGGACGGGGTGTTCCCAGGTCATGCCGATCCCGGCGTGCAGTTGCAGCGCCTCCTCGGCGGCCCGGACGGCCACGGGCGCCGCGTAGGCCTGGGCGACGGCGACCGCCACGGACGCCTCGTCGGAGGGCTCCCCGGCGGCGAGCGCGTCGGCCGCGGCCCGGGCGGCGGCGCGCAGGTTGACGACCTCCAGCCAGAGCTGGGCCAGCCGGTGCTTGAGCGCCTGGAAGCCGCCGACGGGCCGGTTGAACTGCTTGCGCTCCTTCAGGTAGCGCACGGTCTCGGTCAACGCCCAGTCGGCGAGGCCGAGTTGTTCGGAGGCGAGCAGTCCGGCCCCGGCCCGCAGCGCACGGCTCACGGCGGGTCCGGCGTCGCCGAGGCGACGTCCGGGCGCGTCGGTCAGGGTGACCGTGGCCAGGGGCCGGGTCAGGTCGAAGGAGGTCTGCGGGGTGACGGTCGCGTCCTGTGCCCGCACGGCGTACAGGGCGCCGTCGTCGCCGGGCACGAGCAGCACGTCGGCGACGGCCGCGTCCGCGACACCGGTCAGCTCCCCGCGCAGGACGCCGTTCTCGACGTGCGCGACCTGATGGACGGCGCCGGGTGCGAGGTGCAGGCCGACGGCCAGCGCGCCGATCGTCCGCCCGGACGCCAGTCGACCGAGCAGCTCGTCGTCCCCGCAGGCCAGCAGCGCCTCGGTGGCGACGACGGCGCTGGTGAGATACGGCACCGGTGCGACCGCCCGGCCCAGCTCCTCCAGGACGACGGCGGCTTCGCGGTGGGTGGCGCCCTGGCCGCCGAGCGCCTCGGGCACCAGCAGGCCGGCCAGGCCCATGCCGTCGGCGAGCGATTTCCAGGCCGACAGGTCGTGCGGGGCGCCGGACTCCGTGCGGGCGATGACGCCGGGCGCGTCGCAGTGGTCGGCGAGCAGGTCCCGGACGGCGGCGCGCAGCGCCTCTTCCTCCTCCGAGTACAGCAGGTCGGGCTGTGTGTTCACCGGGCCAGGTCCTTCCATGCGACGTCCTTGTCGGTGCGCGGCTCGGAGGGCAGGCCCAGGACGCGCTCGGCGACGATGTTCAGCAGGACCTCGCTGGTCCCGCCCTCGATGCTGTTGCCCTTGGAGCGCAGGTAGCGGTACCCGGCGTCCCGGCCTGTGAAGTCCACGAGCTCCGGGCGGCGCATCGTCCAGTCGTCGTACAACAGGCCCTCCTCGCCGCGCAGTTCCACCTCCAGGCCGCTGATCTCCTGGTTGAGGCGGGCGAAGGCGAGCTTCATGCCGGCGCCCTCGGGGCCGGGCTGGCCCTGGGCGAGCTGCTGGCGCAGGCGTTCGCCGGTGAGCCGGGCGACCTCGGCCTCGACCCACAGCTTCAGCAGCCGCTGGTGCAGGTCGTGGGTGCGCAGTGCGGGGCGCTCGCGCCAGGTCTTCGCGACCGGGCCGATCATGCCGCCCTCGCGGGGCAGCCGCATGCCGCCGATGGCGACGCGTTCGTTGTTCAGCGTGGTCTGCGCGACCCGCCAGCCGTCGCCGACCTCGCCGAGCCGGCGCGCGTCGGGGATGCGGACGTCGGTGAGGAAGACCTCGTTGAACTCGGCCTCGCCGGTGATCTGGCGCAGCGGCCGGACCTCGACGCCGGGGTCGGTCATGTCGCACAGGAAGTAGGTGATGCCCGCGTGCTTGGGCACGTCCGGGTCGGTGCGGGCGATGAGGATGGCCCAGCGGGCCACATGGGCACTGGACGTCCACACCTTCTGGCCGTTGACGACCCAGTCTCCCCCGTCCTGCCGGACGGCGCGGGTGCCGAGGGCGGCCAGGTCGGAGCCGGCGCCGGGTTCGCTGAACAGCTGGCACCAGACCTCCTCGCCCGTCCACAGGGGCCGCAGGAAGCGCTGCTTCTGCTCCTCGGTGCCGTACTTCAGGATCGTCGGCGCGGCCATGCCGAGACCGATGCCGATGCGCCGGGGGTCGTTGTCGGGGGCGCCCGCGGCCTCCAGCTCGGTGTCCACGACGGCCTGGAGGGAGCGGGGCGCGCCGAGGCCGCCGAGGCCCTCGGGGTAGTGCACCCAGGCCAGTCCCGCGTCGAAGCGGGCCTGGAGGAAGTCCTGCCGCGCGGTCGTGGCGGGCGGATGCTCGGCCAGCAACTGCGCGGTGCGGCGCTTGAGTTCGGCTGCGTCGGTCATGCGGCGGCTCCGTTCTGCGGTACGACGGCGACCCGGCCCGTGGTGACGCCGTCGGCGACGCGCTGCACGGCGGCCGCGGCCCCGTCGAGCGCCACGCGCTCGCTGACCAACGGCCGGATCGCGCCCCGGGCGGCCAGCTCGGTGAGCTGTTCGTGGCAGTGCTGGACCAGTTTCGGGTCCTTGGTGTTGTACAGGCCCCAGTGCAGGCCGAGGATCGAGTAGTTCTTGACGAGGGCGTGGTTCAGCGCGGGACTCGGGATGGTCCCGCTCGCGAAGCCGACGACCACGATGCGGCCCTCGAAGGCGACGGCCTTGGCGGACTGCGTGTAGGCCTCGCCGCCGACCGGGTCGAAGATCACGTCGGCGCCCCGGCCGCCGGTGGCTTCCTTCACGGCGCCGACGACGTCCTCGGCCCGCCGGTCGATCACCAGGTCGCAGCCCACCTCCCGGGCGACGGCGGCCTTCTCGGCGCCGCCCACGACGCCGATGACGGTCGCGCCCGCCGCCTTGCCGAGCTGCACGGCCGCGGTGCCGACCCCGCCCGCGGCGGCGTGCACGAGGAGCGTCTCGCCGGCCTCCAGACGCGCCCTGCGGTGCAGCGCGAACCATCCGGTCTGGTAGCCGATGTGCAGCGCGGCGGCCTCGGCGTCGTCCAGCGACTCGGGGGCGGGGAGCAGGGCGGCGGCGTCCGCGACGGCGTATTCGGCGAAGCCGCCGTAGGGCAGGGCCGGGTTGGCGATGACCCGGCGGCCGTCCTCGGTCTCCCCGCAGATCTCCACGCCCGGGGTGAACGGCAGCGGGGGCCGTACCTGGTAGTGGCCCCGGACCATCAGCGCGTCAGGGAAGTTGACGTTCGCGGCACGCACCCTGAGCAGGACCTGGCCGTCGCCGGGGGTGGGCCGCTCCACTTCCCGGAGCTGCATCACCTCGCTCGGCTCGCCGTTCTCGTGCACCTGCCATGCCTGCATGCGGAGCCTCCACGGGACTGCGTCGTCGAACCCTGGTCGAGTGCATACTAAGCGGTCGCTTGCCCTCGGGGGAACCGTTGCGCACGTCACCTCTGCGACGGCCTCGCCCGCACGTGCATCCGCTCGCCCTGCGGTCCGAACAGGCTGAGGAACTCCGCCGGCCCCTCCCCCGTCGACCCGAACCAGTGCGGCACGCGCGTGTCGAACTCGGCCGCCTCTCCCGCCGTCATCACCACGTCGTGCTCCCCGAGCACCACCCGCAGCCGCCCGGACAGCACGTACAGCCACTCGTAGCCCTCATGGGTGCGCAGCTCCGGCTCCTCGTCGCTCTGCGGCACCAGCACCTTGAACGCCTGCAGTCCGCCGGGCTGCCGAGTCAGGGGCCAGAAGGTGCGCCCGTGCCGCACGAGCGGCCTGGCACGCACCCGGGGGTCGCCCACCGGCGGCGCTCCGACCAGCTCGTCCAACGGGACCTGGTGGGCCCGGGCGATCGGCAGGAGCAGCTCCAGGCTGGGCTTGCGCAGCCCGGACTCCAGCCGGGAGAGGGTGCTGACGGAGATGCCGGTGGTCTCCGACAGCGCCGCGAGCGTCACCTCCCGCTCCTTCCTGAGCCGCCGCAGCCTCGGTCCGACCTCCGCGAGCACGTCATCCGTAGTCATGTCCCCCATATTGCGGAACCGGCAAAGAAGTTTGTCAATCCCGCACCGGCCCGGCGACCGTGACGGCGGAGGTGGTCACCATGACCGAGAACGCCGGGAACACCGGGAACGCGGCCAGCCGCGGCTACCGCGCGGGGGCGGCGATCAACATGGAGCTGCTGATGACGGACCTCGACGCGGCGGGCCGACGCTAGACGGCGTCCGCGGGCCGCAGCACGCCCGGCCCGCGGCGCGCCCCCGGCGGACGGGCGGACCTCGCCCCCACCACCACCGGCGTCCCCGGCGCCGCGGAGGCCGCCGGGGACGCCGGGGCCGGGCCCCGTGTGCGTCCGCGGCTCCGCCGGGGGTCCGGCTGTCCGGGTGTCGTTGTCAGTGGCTCGTTGCACCATGGCTGCATGCTGCTCACCCGGCTCGCCGACGTGTCCCGGGAGGTCGCCGCCACCTCGGCGCGCTCCCGCAAGATCGCCCTGCTCGCCGAACTCTTCCGGGAGGCGGAGCCGGACGACGTGCCCCCGGTGATCCCGTATCTGGCCGGGCGGCTGCCCCAGGGCCGCCTGGGCGTCGGCTGGAAGGTGCTGGGCCGACCGGTCGACCCGGCCGGGACCCCGACCCTGACGGTGCGCGAGGTGGACGCCCTCCTCGGAGAGCTCGGCAAGGTGGCCGGCCCCGGATCGCAGGCCGAACGGGTGCGGCTGGTCGAGCAGTTGATGGGCGCGGCCACCGCGCAGGAGCAGCGCTTCCTGCTCGGTCTGCTCACCGGCGAGGTCCGTCAGGGCGCGCTGGACGCCGTCGCCGTGGAGGGCCTGGCGCAGGCCACCGGCGCGCCGGCGACCGACGTGCGGCGGGCGGTGATGCTGGCCGGGTCGCTGCAGGCGGTGGCACAGGCGCTGCTCGGCGAGGGGCCGGCGGCGCTGGAGGCGTTCCGGCTGACCGTCGGCCGTCCGGTGCTGCCGATGCTCGCGCACACCGCGTCCTCCGTCGCCGAGGCGGTCGGCAGGCTCGGCGTCTGCGCCGTGGAGGAGAAGCTCGACGGCATCCGCGTCCAGGTGCACCGCGACGGGGACGAGGTCCGCCTCTACACCCGCACGCTCGACGACATCACCGACCGGTTGCCGGAAGTGACCGAGGCGGCACGGCGGTTGGCGGGATCGCGCTTCGTCCTGGACGGGGAGGTCATCGCCTTCGACGAGGCGGGACGTCCCCGCTCCTTCCAGGAGACGGCCGGCCGCGTGGGCTCCCGGGTGGACGTGGCGGCGGCCGCCGCGGCGGTGCCCGTCTCCCCCGTGTTCTTCGACGCGCTGTTTGTGGACGGCCGTGACCTGCTCGATCTGCCCTTCGCCGAACGGCACGCGGAGCTGGCCCGGCTGACGCCCGAGCCGATGCGGGTGCGCCGGACGCTCGTGTCCGGCCCCGACGACGTCGGGACGGCGGAGGAGTTCTCCCGGCAGACCCTGCTGCGCGGCCACGAGGGGGTGGTCGTCAAGGCCCTGGACGCGCCCTACAGCGCGGGGCGGCGGGGTGCCTCCTGGCTGAAGGTGAAGCCCGTGCACACTCTCGACCTGGTGGTGCTGGCCGCCGAGTGGGGCCATGGGAGGCGCGCCGGCAAGCTCTCCAATCTTCACCTCGGCGCGCGCACGCCGGACGGCGGCTTCGTGATGCTCGGCAAGACGTTCAAAGGCATGACCGACGCCATGCTCGCCTGGCAGACGGAACGTCTGCGGGACCTGGCCGTGGACGAGAACGGGTACGTCGTGACCGTGCGGCCCGAACTCGTCGTCGAAATCGCCTACGACGGCCTGCAGCGCTCCACCCGCTACCCGGCCGGTGTCACCCTCCGTTTCGCCCGCGTGCTGCGCTACCGGGAGGACAAACGCCCCGAGGAGGCGGACACGGTGGAGACCCTGCTCGCCGCCCACCCGGAGGTGCGTCCGTGACGCGGGCGGCTCTCCGGCGCAGCGCCGGCCTGCTGCTGTTCCGCCGCGCCGGTGACGGGCCGCAGGTGCTGCTGGGCCATATGGGCGGCCCGTACTTCGCGAAGAAGGACGCCGGGGCCTGGACCGTCCCGAAGGGCGAGTACGAACCCGACGAACCGGCCTGGGAGGCCGCTCGCCGCGAGTTCCGGGAGGAGCTGGGGCTGCCGCCGCCCGACGGCGAGGCGATCGAGCTGGGCGAGGTCCGGCAGACCAACGGCAAGATCGTCACCGCCTGGGCGATCGAGGCGGACCTCGATCCGGCGTCCGTCGAGCCCGGCACGTTCGCCATGGAGTGGCCGCCGAGATCGGGGCGCGTCCAGGAGTTCCCGGAGCTGGACCGGGTGGCCTGGTTCGGACTCGACCGGGCGCGCGAGGTGATCGTCACGGCACAGGCCGCGTTTCTCGACCGGCTGGCGGAGCACTCGGTCTGAGCGGACGCGCACGCGTTGCGGCCCCGGGCCCGGCGCGGGAAGGTCGAAGCACAGCCAGCTCTTTTGGAGGTCGGTCATGCCCATCGCGACGGTGAACCCGGCGAACGGCGAGACGCTCAAGACGTACGAGGCCATGGACGAGCAGGAGCTCGAACGCCGGCTCCAGCTCGCGCAGGCCACGTTCCGCACGTACCGGACGACGGCGTATCCCGAACGCGCCCGGCTGCTGAACCGGGCCGCCGACCTGCTCGACGAGGACCAGGACGCCATCGGCCGGATCATGACCACCGAGATGGGCAAGCCGGTGAAGCAGGCGCGCGCGGAGGCCGCGAAGTGCGCCAAGGCGATGCGCTGGTACGCCGAGCACGCGCAGGGGCTGCTCGCCGACGAGGAGCCGGCCGCCGCCGACGTGAAGGACTCCGGCGGCTCGCGCGCCCTGGTCCGCTACCGGCCGCTGGGGCCGGTGCTCGCGGTGATGCCGTGGAACTTCCCGTTGTGGCAGGTGGTCCGGTTCGCCGCGCCGGCGCTGATGGCGGGCAACGTGGGCCTGCTCAAGCACGCCTCGAACGTCCCGCAGACCGCCCTGTACCTGGAGGACCTGTTCCACCGGGCGGGCTTCACCGAGGGCTGCTTCCAGACGCTGCTGATCGGCTCCGGCGCGGTCGACGCCGTCCTGCGCGACGAGCGGGTGAGGGCGGCGACCCTGACGGGCAGCGAACCGGCCGGGCGGGCGGTCGCCTCCACCGCCGGCGAGATGATCAAGAAGACTGTGCTGGAGCTGGGCGGCAGCGACCCGTACGTGGTCATGCCCTCGGCGGACGTCGACCGGGCCGCGCAGGTCGCGGTGACCGCGCGGGTGCAGAACAACGGGCAGTCGTGCATCGCCGCCAAACGGTTCATCGTTCACACGGACGTGTACGACGCGTTCGCCGAACGGTTCGTGGCGGGCATGGCGGCCCTGAAGGTCGGCGACCCGCTGGAGGAGGACACGGAGATCGGGCCGCTGGCGAGCGAACAGGGCCGTGCGGACCTTGAGGAACTGGTGGACGACGCCCGGCGCGGCGGGGCCGCCGTGCTGTGCGGGGGCGAGCGCCCCGACGGGCCCGGCTGGTACTACCCGCCGACCGTCCTGGCCGGGGTCACGCGCGAGATGCGCATCCACCGGGAGGAGGCGTTCGGGCCGGTCGCGACGCTGTACCGGGCGGCCGACCTGGACGAGGCGGTTCTCATCGCCAACGACTCGCCGTTCGGGCTGAGTTCCAACGTGTGGACGCGCGACGAGGCCGAGGTCGACCGTTTCGTCCGGGATCTGGAGGCCGGCGGGGTGTTCGTCAACGGGATGACGGCGTCCCATCCGGGCTTCCCGTTCGGCGGGGTGAAGCGGTCCGGGTACGGCCGTGAGCTGTCGGGGCACGGAATCCGGGAGTTCTGCAACATCACCACGGTTTGGCACGGTGCGTGAGCGCCGCGCGGCTACGATCCCGGTGTGAACCGCGAAGTGACTCTGCCTCTGATCGTCGATGACCGCGGGACCTTGCAGGTGGCCGCGGCCGACGTGAGCAAGCTGCTCCGCACGCTGGGAGGACGGTGGCTGCACCTCGTCGAGGCCGGTGCGGACGGGCTGGACGAGGACACGGTGGCCGCTCTGACCATCGAACTGGCCAAGCTGGCCGACCGCATCGACGTGGCGTGCATCGCGCACAGCAGCGGGGGCGCCCCGTAGGGGTCCGGTTCGTCCCCGCGTGCGGGTGAAGGGGGGTGCGGGGACCGCGCGACCGGCCCCCGCGCACCGCGCCCGCCGCACTACCGGATGGGCATCCCCGACAGGGTCCGGGCGATGACCAGGCGCTGGATCTCGCTCGTGCCCTCGAAGATCGTGTAGATCGCGGCGTCGCGGTGCATGCGCTCCACCGGGTACTCACGGGTGTAGCCGTTGCCGCCGAGGATCTGGATCGCCTGCGCGGTGACCTTCTTCGCGGTCTCGCTGGCGTACAGCTTCGACATCGAGCCCTCGGCCGCCGTGAAGGGCTTGCCGTTGACCGCCATCCACGAGGCGCGCCAGACCAGGAGCCGCGCGGCGTCGATCTGGGTGCGCATGTCCGCGAGCTGGAAGGCGACGCCCTGGTTGTCGATGATCGGGCGGCCGAACTGCTCACGGGTCCTGGCGTAGTCGAGGGCCACCTCGTAGGCGGCGCGGGCCGTGCCGACCGCCATCGCGCCGACGGCGGGGCGCGAGGCCTCGAACGTGGCCATCGCCGCGTTCTTCACCCGCTCGCCGCCCGACTTCGCCCGCTCGCGCGCCCGCGCCAGCCGCTCGTCCAGCTTCTCCTTGCCGCCGAGGAGGCAGGAGCCGGGGACGCGCACGTTGTCGAGGATCACCTCGGCGGTGTGCGAGGCGCGGATGCCGTGCTTCTTGAACTTCTGGCCCTGGGCCAGGCCCGGCGTGCCCGGCGGGACGATGAAGGAGGCGTGCCCCTTGGAGCCCAGCTCGGTGTCCACCGCCGCGACGACGACGTGGACGTTGGCGATGCCGCCGTTGGTCGCCCAGGTCTTGGTGCCGTTGAGCACCCACTCGTCCTTGGCCTCGTCGTACACCGCGCGGGTGCGCAGGGAGGCGACGTCGGAGCCGGCGTCGGGCTCGGAGGAGCAGAAGGCGGCGACCTTGACGTCGTTCGCGTCGCCGTACATCTGCGGGATCCAGGTGCCGATCTGCTCCTCGGTTCCGTTGGCGAGAACGCCCACGGCGGCCAGACCGGTGCCCACGATGGACAGGGCGATGCCCGCGTCGCCCCAGAAGAGCTCCTCCATGGCCATCGGGATGCCGAGTCCGGTGGGGTCGAAGTACTGCTGCGCGTAGAAGTCGAGGGAGTAGATGCCGACCTTCGCGGCCTCCTGGATGACCGGCCAGGGAGTCTCCTCACGCTCGTCCCATTCGGCGGCCGCGGGGCGGATGACGTCGGCGGCGAAGCCGTGCAGCCAGTCCCGGACCTCCTTCTGTTCGTCGTTGAGCTCCATGGTGAACTCGGCCATGTCCCCTCCAGCGGCGGAACGTACGTGTTACTAGCGGTAACCAGAGAGTCTGTTACCGGTCGGTAGGAAAGTCAACTCCTGATGACGGCCCGGAGCCCTGCGGCCCGTTCGATGTCAGGCTGCTCCCAGGTGTTAGTTTGCGCAGGCGTCACCGAACAAGCACGGGTGGGGAGAGCACATGGACACCACGCAGCGGACCGAGCAACAACGGTCCGCCGACCGCCGACGGCGCGAACTGCTGGAGGCCGCCGACCGGGTGGTGCTCCGCGACGGCCCACAGGCGTCGATGAACGCCATCGCGGCGGAGGCCGGCATCACCAAGCCCATCCTCTACCGCCACTTCGGTGACAAGGGAGGCCTGTACGCCGCCCTCGCCAAGCGGCACACCGACGCGCTGCTCGACTCGCTGCGCGCCGCGCTGGACGCTCCGGCGGAACGACGTGAGCGGGTCGAGGCGACCCTCGACACCTACCTGGCCGCCATCGAGGCCCGGCCCCAGGTGTACCGGTTCCTGATGCACCCGTCCGACGGGTCGGTGGGCGAGCAGGGGTTCGACGTCGGCAAGCACTCGGCTCCTCTGCTGCGCCGGATGGGCGAGGAGCTCGCCCAGGTCATCGAGGACCGTCTCGACCTCGGGCCCGGCAGCCAGCAGCTCGCGCGGGTCTGGGGCCACGGGATCGTCGGGATGATGCACGCGGCGGGCGACTGGTGGCTGGGCGAACGGCCCTGCTCCCGGGCGGAGCTGGTGCGCAGCCTGGCCGACCTGCTGTGGGGCCGCCTCGCGGCGGCCGGCGACAAGATCGGCGGTCCCGGCTTCTGAGGGGCCGGGACCTCGCGCCGCGGGCCGCGTGGACTCAGCCGTTCCACGCGGCCCTGCGCACCTGACGGGCCAGTCTGCGCCCGCGCAGGCCGGTCACCAGGTCCGCGTACACCCGGCCGTCCAGATGGTCGGCCTCGTGCTGCAGGCACCGGGCGAAGAACCCGGCGCCCCGCACGGTGACCGGCTCCCCGGCCGTCGTGAAGCCCTCGACCACCGCCTCGTCGTAGCGCTCCGTCCCCGCCTCCAGGCCCGGCAGGGACAGACACCCCTCCGGGCCGCGCAGCACGACGCCGTCCGTCCCGACCAGCGTCGGGTTCACCACATGGCCCAGGTGGCGGACGTCGTCGTCGTCCGGGCAGTCGTACACGAACACCCGCAGCGGCACGCCGACCTGGTTGGCCGCCAGGCCGACTCCCCGGGCCGCGTACATCGTCGCGAACATGTCCTCGACGAGACGGCCGAGTTCGGGGCCGAAGTCGGTGACGTCCTCGCAACGGGCGTGCAGCACGGGGTCGCCGAGCAGAGTCAGGGGCCGGACGCGCCCGTGGGCGCCCGGGATGGAGCGGTGTCGCATGCCGGCAAGGGTACGGTCCTTCGTGACACGCGCATGCCGTCCACGGGCGGGAGGCGGTCCCGGGATTCGGGAGTGCGGGGGGATCTCGATAGGCTGACCGCCTACCACGTTGCCGTACGGCAGAGGCGCGGCGCGTACGCAAGGAGGATCGAGAACTGATGGCAGGCAACTCGGACCCGCTCACGCCGCGGGCCAAGATCGCCGTGACGGCCGGCAAGGCGGTCGCGGCGGCGTCGCGCGCAGCGGGGCGCGGCAGCGGTTCGGTGATCGGCGGCCGGGTGGCGCTCAAGCTCGACCCCGACCTCCTCGCCCGGCTCGCCCAGAACCTGGACGTGGTCCTCGTCTCGGCGACCAACGGCAAGACCACCACCACCCGGCTGATCGCCGAGGCGCTGCGGGCCGCCGGACCGGTCGTGTCCAACGCGCTCGGCGCCAACATGCCGGCCGGCATCACCTCCGCGCTCGCGGGCGGCTCCGAGGCCCGCTACGGCGTGATCGAGGTCGACGAGAAGTACCTCGCGGGCGTCGCCCGGGACACCGCCCCCAAGTGCATCGCGCTGCTCAACCTCTCCCGCGACCAGCTGGACCGCGCCGCCGAGACGCGCATGCTCGCGGAGAACTGGCGCGAGGGACTCGCCGGTTCCAAGGCCGTCGTCGTCGCCAACGCCGACGACCCGCTGGTGGTGTGGGCGGCCTCCTCCTCCCCGAACGTCGTCTGGGTCGCCGCCGGGCAGATGTGGAAGGACGACGCCTGGTCGTGCCCGTCCTGCGGCGGCGTCATGCAGCGCCCCGGGGACGACTGGTTCTGCGGCGAGTGCGGCTTCCGCCGGCCGACGCCCAGCTGGGCCCTCAGCGGCGACCACGTCCTCGACCCGCACGGCTCCGCCTGGCCCATCCATCTGCAGCTGCCCGGCCGCGCCAACAAGGCCAACGCCGCCTCCTCCGCCGCCGTGGCCGCCGTCTTCGGGGTGCCGCCGCAGGTGGCGCTGGAGCGGATGTACGCGGTGCAGGCCGTCGCCGGGCGCTACGACGTCGTCCAGTTCCAGGGCCGCGACCTGCGACTGCTGCTCGCCAAGAACCCCGCGGGCTGGCTCGAAACGTTCAGCCTGATCGATCCGCCGCCCACGCCGGTCATCCTCTCGGTGAACGCGCGCGGCGCCGACGGCACCGACACCTCCTGGCTGTGGGACGTCGACTACACCCGGCTGACCGGCCACCCGATCTTCGTCGTCGGCGACCGCAAGCTGGACCTGGCGGTGCGCCTGGAGGTCGCCAACCAGCACTTCCAGGTGTGCGAGAACCTCGACCAGGCCGTGCAGCAGGCGCCGCCGGGCCGGATCGAGGTCATCGCGAACTACACCGCGTTCCAGGACCTCCGCCGCCGCGTCGGCAACTGACCCTAAGGACGATCCCATTCCCATGAGCGACAACCAACTGCGGCTGGTGTGGATCTACCCCGACCTGCTGAGCACCTACGGCGACCAGGGCAACGCCCTCGTCGTCGAACGGCGCGCGCGTCAGCGCGGGCTGGACGTGGCCCGGCTCGACGTGCGCAGCGACCAGCCGATCCCGACCTCCGGCGACATCTACCTCATCGGCGGCGGCGAGGACCGGCCGCAGCGGCTCGCGGCGGAGCGGCTGCGCCGTGACGGGCACCTGTACCAGGCGGTGAACAACGGCGCGATCGTCTTCGCGGTGTGCGCCGGCTACCAGATCCTGGGCCACGAGTTCGTCAACGACCTCGGCCAGCGCGAGCCCGGTCTCGGTCTGCTGGACGTGACGACCACGCGCGGCGAGGGCGAGCGCTGCGTCGGCGACGTCCTCGGGGACATCGACCCGCGGCTCGGTCTGCCCCCGCTGACCGGGTTCGAGAACCACCAGGGCATCACCCACCTCGGTCCGACGGCCCGCCCCCTCGCCCGCGTCTCGCTCGGCAAGGGCAACGGCACCGGCGACGGCACCGAGGGCGCGTACAACGACACCGTGTTCGGCACGTACATGCACGGCCCGGTGCTGGCGCGCAACCCGCTGATCGCCGACCTGCTGCTGAAGCTGGCGCTCGACGTCAACGCGCTGCCGCCGATCGACGACCACTGGTACGAGGCGCTCCGCAACGAGCGCATCGCGGCCGCCCAGCAGCCTGCGTGACCTGTATGTTCACCGGATCTTCAGGACACCGTCAGCAGCCCGTATGACGCTGCGTCCGCACAGGTGAGCAGCCACGTCCAGCAGGCGGACGCGTGCTTCGGCCCCGCCCCCTCCTGACGCTAGGGTGGCGGGGATTCGAGCCGGACAGCGTGGTCCGGACCGGCCCTCGTGAAGAAGGTTGTTTCGGGCTATGCGCATTGGTGTCCTCACGTCCGGCGGCGACTGCCCCGGCCTGAACGCCGTCATCCGGTCCGTCGTGCACCGTGCCGTCGCCGACCACGGCGACGAGGTCATCGGCTTCCGGGACGGCTGGAAGGGCCTCCTGGAGTGCGACTACCTCAAGCTCGACCTCGACGCGGTGAACGGCATCCTCGCCCGCGGCGGCACGATCCTCGGTTCCTCCCGCGTCCAGCCCTCGCATCTGCGGGACGGGGTGGAGCGGGCCCGGGGCCATGTCGAGGAGCTCGGCCTCGACGCGATCATCCCGATCGGCGGTGAGGGCACCCTCAAGGCCGCCCGGCTGATGTCCGACAGCGGGCTGCCCATCGTGGGCGTGCCGAAGACCATCGACAACGACATCGCCGTCACCGACGTCACCTTCGGTTTCGACACGGCCGTCGGCGTCGCGACCGAGGCCCTCGACCGGCTGAAGACCACCGCCGAGTCGCACCAGCGGGTGCTGGTCGTCGAGGTCATGGGGCGCCACACCGGCTGGATAGCGCTGCACTCCGGCATGGCGGCGGGCGCGCACGCCATCGTCGTGCCGGAGCGGCCCTTCGACATCGAGGAGCTGGCCCGCCGGGTCGGAGCGCGGTTCGAGGCGGGCAAGCGGTTCGCGATCGTCGTCGCGGCGGAGGGCGCGAAGCCCGCGCCCGGCGGCATGGCCTTCGACGAGGGCGGCAAGGACGTCTACGGGCACGAGCGGTTCGCCGGGATCGCCCGGCAGCTCTCCATCGAGCTGGAGTCCCGGCTCGGCAAGGAGGCCCGGCCGGTCATCCTGGGCCATGTGCAGCGCGGCGGCACGCCGACCGCCTACGACCGGGTGCTGGCCACCCGGTTCGGCTGGCACGCCGTGGAGGCCGTGCACCGGGGCGAGTTCGGCCATATGACGGCCCTGCGCGGCACGGACATCGTCATGGTGCCGCTGGCGGAGGCGGTCGAGACGCTGAAGACGGTCCCCGCGCAGCGGTACGAGGAGGCCGAGACCGTCCTGTAGTCCGACAGGAGGGCCACGACCGCGGCCGCCCCGGTGACAGTGATCGCCGGGGGCGGTTCTACTCTTGGGGCGGCAGGAAACGTACAACCCCCCACGAATCAGGAGCCGGCGCATGGATCACGGCGGGCACGGCATGACCATGGATCTGCCGCCGTTCACGCTGGGACGCGGTCTTCAGTGGTCGGCGGACCCGTTCTTCCTCGTCGCCTGCGCGGTGGGACTCGTCCTGTACGCGTGGGGTGTGCTGCGGCTGCGTCGGCGCGGCGACGCGTGGTCGGCCGGGCGGACGGTGTCGTTCGTCGTCGGCGTGCTGACCGTCGCGCTGGTGATGTGCACCCGGCTGAACGACTACGGCATGGTCATGTTCAGCGTGCACATGGTGCAGCACATGGTGATCAGCATGCTGTCGCCGATCCTGCTCCTGCTCGGTGCGCCCATGACGCTCGCGCTGCGCGCGCTGCCGGCGGCCGGACGGGGCCGCAAGGGGCCGCGCGAGCTGCTGCTGATGCTCCTGCACAGCCGGTACATGCGGATCATCACCCATCCCGCGTTCACCATCCCGCTGTTCATCGCGAGTCTCTACGCGCTGTACTTCACGCCCCTGTTCGACTTCCTGATGGGGTCGAGGACCGGGCATCTCGCGATGATGGTGCACTTCCTGGCCGTCGGCGTGGTGTTCTTCTGGCCGATCATCGGCGTGGATCCGGGGCCGAACCGGCCGGGCTACCTGATGCGGATGCTGGAGCTGTTCGCGGGCATGCCGTTCCACGCGTTCTTCGGCATCGCCCTGATGATGGCCTCGCAGCCGATGGTGAAGACGTTCGAGAACCCGCCCGCCTCCCTCGGGATCGACGCGCTGGCGGACCAGAACGCGGCGGGCGGCATCGCCTGGGCGTTCAGCGAGGTCCCGTCCGTGCTGGTGCTGATAGCGCTGCTGTTCCAGTGGTACGGCTCCGAACAGCGGCAGGCCAAGCGCAAGGACCGGGCCGCCGACCGCGACGGGGACCAGGAGCTGGAGGCGTACAACGCCTATCTTGCGTCACTCGACGCCCGCGGACGCTGAACCCGGGGCACCATGGAGGGGGACGCGCCCTGTGGAGGGCGGCCCCTAGGAGGGTGTCGCGATGGCCGGTACCACGGACAGTTCCACGAAGACCATGGGGGTGCTCACCGTCGGCGGGCTCGTCATGGTGACCGCCTACACGGTGGCGCTCGGCAGCAACGGCTGGCTGTGGTTCGGCTGGGTCGTGCTGGGCCTGATCACGCTCGCCCTGGCCGTGCTGCGGACCGGCTGATCAGCCGGGGGCGAGGCGTCCCGCCGAGTGCACGCCCGGCTGGTACTTCGGCAGCCGGGCGGTGATCTTCATGCCGGCTCCGAGCGCGGTCTCGATCACGAGGCCGTGGTCGTCGCCGTAGACCTGGCGCAGCCGGTCGTCCACGTTGGACAGACCGATGCCGCCGGACGGGCTGACCTCGCCGGCCAGGATGCGGCGCAGCACGACCGGGTCCATGCCCGCCCCGTCGTCCTCGATGACGACGAGGGCCTCGGCGCCCGCGTCCTGCGCGGTGATCCGGATATGGCATGTGCCGGCCTTGCCCTCCAGGCCGTGCTTGACGGCGTTCTCCACGAGCGGCTGCAGGCAGAGGAAGGGCAGGGCCACCGGCAGGACCTCGGGGGCGATCTGGAGGGTGACGGCGAGGCGGTCGCCGAAGCGGGCACGGACCAGGGCCAGGTAGTGGTCGATGGCGTGCAGTTCGTCGGCGAGGGTGGTGAAGTCGCCGTGCCGGCGGAACGAGTAGCGGGTGAAGTCGGCGAACTCCAGCAGCAGTTCACGGGCGCGCTCGGGGTCGGTGCGCACGAACGAGGCGATCACGGCGAGCGAGTTGAACACGAAGTGCGGGGATATCTGGGCACGCAGGGCCTTGATCTCGGCCTCGATGAGTCGGGTGCGGGACTGGTCGAGGTCGGCCAGCTCCAGCTGGACGCTCACCCAGCGGGCCACCTCCCCCGCCGCCCGGACCAGGACGGCGGACTCGCGGGGCGCGCACGCCACGAGGGCGCCGTGCACCCGGTCGTCGACGGTGAGGGGGGCCACCACGGCCCAGCGGACGGGACAGTCGGCGTGCTCGCAGGTGAGGCGGAAGGCCTCGCCCCGGCCGCTCTCCAGAGGGCCGGCCAGTCGCTCCATGATCTCGGTGCGGTGATGCGACCCCACTCCGTCCCAGGCCAGCACCTCCTTCTGGTCGGTCAGGCACAGGGCGTCCGTGCCGAGCAGGGTGCGCAGCCTGCGGGCGGATCTGCGGGCCGTCTCCTCCGTGAGGCCGGCCCGCAGCGGGGGCGTGGCGAGGGAGGCGGTGTGCAGGGTCTGGAAGGTGGCGTGCTCGACGGGGGTGCCCAGACCGCCCAGGCTCTGCGGGCGGGCGGTGCGGCGGCCGAGCCAGAAGCCGGCGGCGAGGAACGGCAGGATCGCGATGCACACGCCCGCGAGGAAGCCGCTCACGCCCTCGCCTCCGCGGCCCGCAGTTCTTCCGTGCGCAGTTCCTCCGGCAGGTGGAAGCGGGCCAGGATCGCCGCCGTGCCGGCCGGGACGCGCCCCGGCGTGGCCAGGGACACCAGGATCATGGTGAGGAAGCCGAGCGGCACGGACCACAGCGCCGGCCAGGCGAGCAGGGCGTGCACGGCGCCCGTGCCCGGCAGGCCCGCCATGGTCGCGGCGACGGCGACGAACGCCGATCCGCCGCCCACCAGCATCCCGGCGGCCGCGCCGGGCGGGGTCAGCCGCCGCCACCAGATGCCCAGGACGAGCAGCGGGCAGAAGGAGGACGCCGACACCGCGAAGGCCAGTCCGACCGCGTCGGCCACCGGCAGGCCGCCGACCAGGAAGCTCGTCGCGAGGGGCGCGGCCATGGCGAGCCCGGTGCCCAGGCGGAAGTGCCGTACGCCCCGGGACGGCAGCACGTCCTGGGTGAGGACGCCCGCGACCGCCATCGTCAGCCCGGACGCCGTGGACAGGAACGCGGCGAACGCTCCCCCGGCGACCAGCGCGCCCAGCAGGTCGCCGCCGAGCCCGCCGATCACCCGGTCGGGCAGCAGCAGCACGGCGGCGTCGGCGTCGCCGCTGAGGGCGAGCTCGGGGGTGTAGAGGCGGCCGAGGGCCCCGTACAGGGGCGGCAGGAGGTAGAAGGCGCCGATCAGCGCGAGAACGGCGACCGTGGTGCGGCGGGCGGCCACCCCGTGCGGGCTGGTGTAGAAGCGGACGACGACGTGCGGCAGGCCCATGGTGCCGAGGAACGTGGCGAGGATCAGGCCGTAGGTGGCGTACAGCGGGCGTTCCTCGCGGCCTGCGGCCAGGGAGGTCGACATGCCGCCGTTGCCGCCGCGCTCGGCGGTGGGCACCGCGGCGCCGCGGGCGAAGGTGAGACGGGCGCCCCGCTCGATGTGGTGGGAGCCGGCGGCCAGCCGCAGGACGGCGCCCTCGTGCGGGCGGCCGTCGACCGTGCCGTCCACCGTGACGGTCAGCGGGCGGTCCAGTTCGAGGTCGACGGTGGCGTCGACCCGGACGACCCGCTGGTCGCGGAAGGCCGGCGGTTCCGCGAAGGCGTCGCGGGGAGCGCCGTCGCCCTGCCAGGCGAGTGCCAGGAAGAGGACGGGGACCAGGAGCGCGGTGAGCTTGAGCCAGTACTGGAAGGCCTGCACGAAGGTGATGCTGCGCATGCCGCCCGCGGCGACGATCGCCGTGACGACGACGGCGACGATGATGCCGCCGAGCGAGTCGGGCGCGCCGGTCAGCACGGTCAACGTCAGCCCCGCACCCTGGAGTTGAGGGATGAGGTAGAGCCAGCCCACGCCGACGACGAAGGCGCCCGCGAGCCGTCTGACCGCCTGTGAGGCGAGGCGGGCCTCGGCGAAGTCGGGGAGGGTGTAGGCGCCCGAGCGGCGCAGCGGGGCGGCGACGAACAGCAGCAGCACCAGATAGCCGGCGGTGTAGCCCACCGGGTACCAGAGCATGTCCGGCCCCTGCACCAGGACGAGGCCGGCGATCCCGAGGAAGGAGGCGGCGGAGAGGTACTCGCCGCTGATGGCGGCCGCGTTCAGGCGGGGGCCGACGGTGCGGGAGGCGACGTAGAAGTCGGAGGTGGTGCGGGAGATGCGCAGGCCGAACGCGCCGACGAGCACGGTCGCGACCACGACGAGGGCGACGGCCGGGACGGCGAACGTCGGGTTCACCGGTCCTCGACCAGCCGCACGAAGTCCCGCTCGTTGCGCTCGGCGCGGCGCACGTACCAGCGGGCCAGCAGGACGAGCGGGGCGTAGAGGCAGAAGCCGAGGACCGCCCATTCCAGGCGGTGGGCGTCGGGCATCGCCGCGAACAGCAGGGGCAGCGGGCCTATGAGGAGTGCGAGGACGGCGAACACCGTGAGGGCGGCGCGTAGTTGGGAGCGCATGAGGGAACGCACGTAGGTGTGGCCGAGCGTGGTCTGTTCGTCGATCTCGGTGCGGGGGCGGTAGTAGCCGGACGCGTGCGGGTACCGGCCTCGTGAGCGCAGCCGCGCGTGCGGGAGGGTGCGGCGCGCGGGGCCGGTGACGACGACGCGGCGCTCCGCGGGGTCCTGGTGGGGCACGGCTAGGGCCTCCTCATCAGCAGGTCGCGCAGTTCGCGTGCGTGACGGCGGCTGACCTGGAGTTCCTCGCCGCCGACCAGGACGCTCACCGTGCCCGCGTCCAGGCGCAGTTCGCCGATGTGGCGCAGGGCGACGAGGTGGCGGCGGTGGATGCGGACGAAGCCGCGGGCGCGCCAGCGCTCCTCCAGCGTGGACAGCGGGATCCGTACGAGGTGGCTGCCGCGGTCGGTGTGCAGGCGGGCATAGTCGCCGCGGGCCTCGACGTGGGTGATGTCGTCGACGGCCACGAAGCGGGTGACGCCGCCGAGTTCGACGGGTATGTGGTCCGGGTCGGGCTCGTGCACGGGAATGGGCGGGGCGGCTCCGCGCAGTTCGGCGGCCCTTCGTTCGACGACGCGGCGGACCGCCTCGGCGAGCCGTTCCGTGCGCACGGGCTTGAGGACGTAGTCGACGGCCTTGAGGTCGAAGGCCTGGACGGCGAAGTCCTCGTGGGCGGTGACGAAGACGACCAGGGGCGGTCGCGCGAACCCGGTGAGGAGGCGGGCGAGGTCGAGCCCGTCGAGGCCGGGCATCTGGATGTCGAGGAAGACGACGTCGATGGCCTCGGGGCCCTGCGGTCCGGACTCCAGGGCCCGGTTGATGCGGCGCAGCGCCTCGGTCGCGTCGCCGGCGCCTTCCACACTGCCGATGCGGGGATCCGCGGTGAGCAGGTAGAGCAGCTCCTCCAGCGAGGGGCGTTCGTCGTCGACGGCGAGGGCGCGCAGCATGAAGGTGGAGTGTAAGGGCGATCCGCGCCGCGGGACACGTACGGGGGTGCCGGCGCATGTGCTGTCCTACAGTGCCCGCATGAACAGCGCGCCCGCCCCGTTCGACGAGCTCGACCGGAAGATCATCACGGCCCTGATGGCGAACGCCAGGACGAGCTTCGCCGAGATCGGCACGGCGATCGGCCTGTCCTCGACGGCCGTCAAGCGCCGGGTGGACCGGCTGCGGGAGACCGGCGTGATCACGGGGTTCACCGCCACCGTGGAGCCGTCGGCGCTGGGCTGGCGCACCGAGGCGTATGTGGAGGTGTACTGCGAGGGCGCGGCCCCGCCCCGGCGGCTGGCGGAGGTGGTGCGCAACCATCCGGAGATCACCGCGGCGATGACGGTGACGGGCGGGGCGGACGCGCTGCTGCATGTGCGGGCGCGGGACGTGGAGCACTTCGAGAACGTGCTGGAGCGGATCCGGGCCGAGCCGTTCATCCGCAAGACGATCAGCGTGATGGTGCTGTCGCACCTGCTGCCGGAGAGCCCCGAGGCGGGCGCGACCCAGCCCGCTCCCGAATAAACCTCCGCGCGCGCAGCAAGCCTGCGTATCGCCGGATCATCACGCAGCATTACTGCGCGGACACGCAATGCATGTTCCTTGTCGTGCGTCCCTGTCAGTTCCTACCGTGGTGTCAACCCTCAGTCGACACCCGCAGGGAAACGGAGGACCCCCTCTGTGGCCGAAACCCGTGTCCGGCGCCCACGGCGCTTCCTCGTCTGCGAACCCCGGCACTTCGCCGTGCAGTACGCGATCAACCCCTGGATGCATCCCGGCAGTCCCGTCGACGTCGACCTCGCCCAGGAGCAGTGGCAGACGCTGATCAGCGCCTACCGGGCACACGGCCACACCGTGGACGCCGTGGAGCCGGCGCCCGGCCTTCCCGACATGGTCTTCGCCGCCAACTCGGCGGTCGTCGTGGCGGGCCGGGTCTTCGGCTCCCTCTTCCACGCGCCCGAGCGGCGGCCCGAGTCCGATCACTACGACACCTGGTTCCGGACGGCGGGCTACGACGTCCACCGGCCCGAGTCGGTCTGCGAGGGCGAGGGCGACCTGGTGTGGACCGGCCGCTACGTGCTGGCCGGCACCGGGTTCCGCACGACGCGTGAGGCGCACCGGGAGGTGCAGGAGTTCTTCGGCCACCCGGTGATCAGCCTGACTCTGGTCGACCCGCACTTCTACCACCTGGACACGGCGCTGTTCGTCCTCGACGGCGGACACGACGGAAACATCGCGTACTACCCGCAGGCGTTCTCCGCCGGCAGCCGCGCGGTGCTCGCCCGGCTGTATCCGGACGCGGTGCTCGCCACCCGCGACGACGCCATGGCGTTCGGTCTGAACTCGGTCTCCGACGGTCGCCATGTCTTCATCGCGCCCCAGGCCGAGGCCCTCGCCGCGCGGCTCGGCGAGCGCGGCTACGTCCCCGTCCCCGTCGACCTCTCGGAGTTCCAGAAGGCCGGCGGCGGCATCAAGTGCTGCACCCAGGAGATCCGTTCATGACCGCACCCGTGGCGCCCGCCCGCTCCTCCGCCGATCTGATCCGCGCCGAGGAGCCCGTGCTCGCGCACAACTACCATCCGCTGCCCGTGGTCGTCGCGAGCGCCGAGGGCGCGTGGGTGGAGGACGTCGAGGGCCGCCGCTACCTCGACATGCTGGCCGGCTACTCGGCCCTCAACTTCGGCCACCGCCATCCGGCGCTGATCGAGGCGGCCCACCGTCAGCTGGACCGGCTCACGCTCACCTCCCGCGCCTTCCACAACGACCGCCTGGCCGGGTTCGCCGAGCGGCTCGCGGAGCTGACCGGCCTGGACATGGTCCTGCCGATGAACACGGGCGCCGAGGCGGTCGAGAGCGCCGTCAAAGTGGTGCGCAAGTGGGCGTACGAGGTGAAGGGGGTGCCGGCCGACCGGGCGACGATCGTGGTCGCCGCCGACAACTTCCACGGCCGCACCACGACCATCGTGAGCTTCTCCACGGACGAGACGGCCCGGGCGGGCTTCGGACCGTTCACTCCGGGCTTCCGCGTCGTCCCCTACAACGATCTCGCCGCGCTGGAGGCGGCGGTCGACGAGACGACGGCGGCGGTGCTGATCGAGCCCATCCAGGGCGAGGCGGGCGTGGTCGTGCCCGACGACGGCTATCTGGCCGGGGTGCGGGAGCTGACCAGGCGGACGAACTGTCTCTTCGTCGCGGACGAGATCCAGTCCGGCCTGGGACGCACCGGCCGGACGCTGGCCGTGGAGCACGAGGGGGTGACGCCCGACGTGCTGCTGCTCGGCAAGGCGCTGGGCGGCGGCATCGTGCCGGTGTCGGCCGTGGTGGCGCGACGCGAGGTGCTGTCGGTGCTGCGGCCCGGGGAGCACGGCTCGACCTTCGGCGGCAACCCGCTGGCCGCGGCCGTGGGCACGGCGGTGGTGGAGCTGCTGGAGACGGGCGAGTTCCAGCGCCGGGCGGCCGAGCTGGGCGTCGTCCTGCGGGAAGGGCTGTCCGGGCTGGTCGGCAAGGGCGTCGTCGGCTTCCGGGCCAGGGGGCTGTGGGCGGGCGTCGACGTCGACCCGGCGCTCGGCACCGGCCGCGAGGTGAGCGAGCGCCTCATGCGGGAGGGCGTGCTGGTCAAGGACACCCATGGCTCGACCATCCGGCTGGCGCCGCCGCTGACCATCACCGCCGACGAACTGCTCAGCGCGCTGGCCTCGTTGGAGAGGGTGCTGACGCGGGGGGTCTGACGGACCGCGTGGCGCGGCCGGCGCTCGGGTGGCCCGGCCGCTGTCGTGCGGGCAGGGTGAGGATTGCGTCAGGAGGTGGTAGACCACTCACAGCGACAGAGAGGTCGACCGTGGGCACACACGATGAGGACGACGTTGCCCGTCGGCGGTTCGACGTGGCTGACACCGCCCCCCTGCTCCTGGACGCACGGGGAGTGGTCACGAGCTGGACCAGGGACGCCGAGCGCCTGCTGGGCCACCGGGCCGCCGAGGCCGTCGGCAAGGACGTGTCCGGCCTGCTCGCGCACGGCGACGCCGGACGGGTCCCGGACATCCTGGAGCGGTGCCGCCGGGAGGG
>NZ_JAHHIU010000153.1 GCF_024539815.1 Streptomyces hayashii | reverse complement strand
TCCCGTGCCGTCGCGGCACGGGACGTCCAGGAGCGGTTCGGCGGGACGGGCTCAGCGGGGCGGCGCCTTCGACGACCACGCCCGTCCCGCAAGAAGCGCCTGGGTCGGCCCCGGCTCCGGCCGTCTCGCCCGTACGGCCGACCCGGTGAGGAGGGACGCCGGCGTCCGGGGCCCGGAGTGGAAGCAGCGTGACGAGAGCGGCCCGCCGGGGATCCCGGCGGGCCGCTCTCCTGTGTGCGGGCAGGCTCCGCCCGGCGGGTCACCCCGCGTGGACGACGTCCCTCACCTCGGCGAAGTGGCAGGCCGACTCGTGGGCCGCCGGCGTGTCCAGCCCCTTGAAGCGCTCCGGGACGGCCAGGAGAGGGGTCTCCTCGGCGCACTTGTCCTGGGCCTTCCAGCAACGGGTGCGGAAGCGGCAGCCGGACGGCGGGTTCGCCGGGGACGGCACGTCACCGACGAGGATGATCCGGTCACGGCCCTCACGGGCCTCCGGGTCGGGCACCGGGACCGCCGACAGCAGCGCCTGGGTGTAGGGGTGCGTCGGGTGCTCGTAGATCTGCTCGTCCGAGCCGATCTCGGCGAGCCGGCCGAGGTACATCACCCCGACCCGGTCCGAGATGTGCCGGACGATCGACAGGTCGTGCGCGATGAAGATGTAGGACAGGTTGAACTCGTCCTGCAGTCGCTCCATCAGGTTGATGACCTGGGCCTGGACGGACACGTCCAGAGCGGAGACCGGCTCGTCGCAGATGATGACCTCGGGGTTGAGCGCCAGACCGCGGGCGATGCCGATGCGCTGACGCTGACCGCCCGAGAACTGGTGCGGGTAGCGGTTGATGTACTCCGGGTTCAGACCGACGACGTCGAGCAGCTCGCGCACCCGCTGCCGCCGGTCGCCCTTGGGGGCCACGTCGGGGTGGATGTCGAAGGGCTCGCCGATGATGTCGCCCACCGTCATGCGCGGGTTGAGCGAGGTGTACGGGTCCTGGAAGATCATCTGGATGTTCCGGCGGACCGCCTTCAGCGCCCGCCCGGACAGCTTGGTGATGTCCTGGCCCTTGTAGAAGACCTCGCCGGCGGTCGCGCTCTCCAGGTTCATCAGCACCTTGGCGACCGTCGACTTGCCGCAGCCGGACTCGCCCACGATGCCCAGGGTCTCGCCCTGGTACAGGTCGAAGGAGACGCCGTCGACGGCCTTCACCGCGCCGACCTGCCGCTTGACGAGGATGCCCTGGGTCAGCGGGAAGTGCTTGACGAGGTTGCGCACCTGGAGGATCGGCTCGCCCCGCTCGACGGGCGCGTCGAGGGCGGCGACCTTCTCCTCCACCGAGTGCACGTCGGCGACCTCCAGCGGGGAGACGTTGGGCGTGGCGTCCCCGGGCTCGGTGGCCTCGGTCGTGTCAGCCATGGATCGTCTCCTTCCAGAAGTGGCACGCGCTGGCGCGGCCGGGCAGTGCCGTCCCGTCCCGCTCGGTCACCTGGACCAGCGGCGGAACGTCCGTGCGGCACACGTCCTGCGCGCGGTCGCAACGGGGGTTGAAGGCACAGCCCTTCGGCACCTTCAGCAGGTTGGGCGGCAGGCCCCTGATCGCGTAGAGCTCCTGGCCCTTCTGGTCCAGACGCGGGATCGAGTCGAGCAGACCGCGCGTGTACGGGTGGGCGGGGCGCTTGTACAGCTCGTGCACCGGCGCGGTCTCCACGATCCGGCCCGCGTACATCACCGCGATCTTGTCGGCGACGTCCGCGACCACACCCAGGTCGTGGGTGATGAGGATCAGGCCCATCTGGTACTCGCGCTGCAACTCCGCGAGCAGGTCCATCACCTGGGCCTGGACGGTCACGTCGAGCGCCGTGGTCGGCTCGTCGGCGATGATCAGGTCCGGCTCCAGGGCGAGCGCCATCGCGATCATGATGCGCTGGCGCATGCCGCCGGAGAACTGGTGCGGGTAGTCGTTCACCCGCGCCGCGGCCGCCGGGATCTTCACCCGGTCCATCAGCTCCACGGCCTTGGCCTTGGAGTCCTTGCGGGACATCCCCTGGTGGACGCGGAACATCTCACCGAGCTGGAAGCCCACGCTGAGCACGGGGTTGAGGGCGGACAGCGCGTCCTGGAAGATCATCGCGATGCGGGCGCCGCGCAGCTTGCGCCGCTCCTCCTCGGACATGGCGAGCATGTCCTTGCCGTGGAAACGGATCTCGCCCTTGGGGATGCGGGCCGGCGGCATGTCGAGGATGCCCATGATGGCCTGGGCCGTCACGGACTTGCCGGAGCCGGACTCGCCGAGCACGGCGAGGGTCTCACCGGAGCTCACGGAGTAGTTGACGCCGTTGACGGCCCGGACCACGCCCTCACGGGTGTGGAACTCGACGTGCAGGTCCCGCACGTCGAGAAGCGGGCCGGTGTTCCCGCCGTCACGCGGAGCCGGGACGGCGTCTGTCTGATCGATGATGGTCACGTACGCCTCCCTCAGCGCATCTTGGGGTCGAAGGCGTCGCGCACCACGTCGCCGAGCATGATGAACGCCAGCACGGTGATGCTCAGGGCGCCGGCCGGGAACAGCAGTGCGTGCGGCGAGGTCAGGAACCGGTCCTGGGCGTCGCTGATCATCAGACCCCACGAGATGTTGGGGTACTGGATGCCGATGCCCAGGTAGGACAGGGCGGCCTCGGCCGCGATGTAGACGCCCAGGTTCATCGTGGTGATGACGATGACGGGGGCGAGCGTGTTCGGCAGGACGTGCCGGAACGCGATCCGCCCCGGTCCCGCGCCGAGCGCCCGGGCGGCCGCCACGTAGTCGTTGTACTTGTTGGAGATGACCTCGCCGCGCATGATGCGGAAGACCTGCGGCCAGCCGAGGATCGCCATGATCAGCGACACCGACCACACGTCGCCGCCGCCCCAGATCGACATGATCAGCAGACCGCCGACGAGCAGCGGAAGCGCCGAGAAGACCTCGGTGATCCGGGACAGGACGGCGTCGATCCAGCCGCCCACCAGACCGGCGAGCATGCCCACCAGACCGCCGATGAGGGTCGTCACGATGGTGGTCACGACGCCCACGATGATCGAGTTGCGGGCTCCGTACACGGTTCGCGTGTAGATGTCGCAGCCCTGCACGTCGTAACCGAAGAGGTGTCCCGAGGTGGGCGGGGTCATGGAGTTCTGGAGCTGGCAGAAGCCGTCCGAGAACGGGGAGCGCGCCGTGAACAGACCGGGGGCGACCGCCAGGGCGAGCAGGAACACGATGACGAGCCCCGACACGATGAACATCGGACGCTTGCGCAGGTCCGCCCAGCCGTCCTTGAACAGGCTCGCCTGACGTGCCGCCGCCTTCTCGTCGGCCTCGATCTCCTTGGCGAGGGCGGCCTCGTCGGTGGTCGGCCTCTCTATCGTCTTCTCACTCATAGCGGATCCTCGGGTCGAGCACGGCGTACATCAGGTCTACGAGAAGGTTCGCCACCAGGTAGATCAGCACCAGGAGGGTGACCAGCCCGACCACGACGGGACGCTCGCGCAGATAGAGGGACTGGGCCAACTGGCCGCCGATGCCGGGCATGTTGAACACGCGCTCGGTGATGATGGCGCCGCCCATGAGGGCGCCGAGGTCGAAGCCCAGGAACGTGATGACCGGAATCAGGGAGTTGCGCAGGGCGTGCAGGCCGATGACCCGGCGCTGCGGCAGCCCCTTGGCGATCGCGGTGCGCACGTAGTCGGCGCGGATCGACTCCGTCATGCTCGCCCGGGTGAGCCGGGCGATGTACGCCATCGAGGTCGCGGCGAGCACGATGGCGGGAAGGATGTAACTCTGCGGCCAGCCCTGCTGGATGCCGGCCACCGGCGTGATCTTGAGGTTCACGCCGAATTCGAGCTGGAGCACGCTGCCCAGGACGAAGACGGGGATCGAGATCAGCACCAGGGTGGAGACCAGCACCACGTTGTCGAGGAACTTGCCCCGCTTGAGCGCGGAGAAGATGCCCGCCACGACACCGATGACGGCTTCGAGGACGAAGGCGGTCAGGCCCAGCTTCAGGGTGACGGGGAACCGCTCCGACACGATGTCGGTGATGGCACGTCCGTTGTACGTCTCGCCGAGGTCACCGGTGAAGACGCCGCTGATGTAGTGCCAGTACTGCTGGTACAGCGGTTCGTTGAGGTGGTAGTGCGCGCGGAGGATCGCCGCGACGTTGGGGTCGGCGCGCTTGTCGCCGGCCAGTGCCTGGATCGGGTCGCCGGGCAGAGCGAAGACCAGGCAGAAGATGATGAACGTGACGCCAATCGCCACAGGGATTACCTGCAGGAGGCGGCGCACGACGTATCGGCCCATCGGTACTCCAGAGGGGGATGCTCGACCCGCCCGCTGCCGGGAAGGCGGCACTGTCGGACGGGAGACGGCAGAAGGGGTGAGCAGGGGAAGGCTGGTGAAGCGCCCCCCTGCTCACCCTGTTCCGCAGTGTTTCGGAACTGCTCAGACTCGGGTCAGCTGAGCTTGACCGTGTCCCACAGGATCTGGTGACCGGCGACCTTCATCGACTTGATCTTGTCGCTGAAGCCCGCGTTCATCGTGTAGAAGTACACCGGGATGTACGGCAGGTCCTTGAGCAGGACGTCGTCCGCCTCCTGGTACTTCTTGACGGCCTCCTCGTGCGACGGAGCCTGGTCGCCCTGGACGAGGAGCTTCTCGAAGTCCTCGTTGACGTAACCCGAGTAGTTCGAGCCGTTGGCGATGGCTTCCTTGGAGAAGACCGGACGGAGGTAGTCCTCCGCGTCCGGGTAGTCCATGCTCCAGGCCATCCGGAAGGCGCCGCTGTACTTCTTGGCGTCCAGGTCGTTCAGGATCGTCTGGAACTGCTCGAACGGCTTGGCCGTCACCTTGACGCCCAGGTTCTGCTGGATCTGGTTGGCGACCGCCTCGACCCATTCCTTGTGACCGCCGTCGGCGTTGTAGCCGATCTCCAGCGTGTTGCCGGGCAGCCCGCCGCTCTTCTTGTACAGCTCCTTGGCCTTGGCCGGGTTCAGCGTGCAGGCCTCACCGCACGCGCCCTTGCGGTAGCCGTCGATGATGGGGCTGATGTAGTCGTCCGCGGGGGTACGGGCGCCGAGGAAGATCTTGTCGGAGATCGTCTTCCGGTCGATCGACATGGAGATCGCCTTGCGCAGATCCGCGTTCTGGAAGGCCTTGTTGTACTTGACCGGGAAGCCGATGTAGCCGACGGCCGAGTCGGGCTCGTCGATCGTGCGGTTCGGCAGGTCCTTCTTGTACGTCGGCAGACCCGAGGTCGGGATCGTCAGGAGGCTGTCGAGGTTGCCCGCGACGAGGTCCTTGTAGGCGGTGTCCAGGTTCGAGTAGATCTTGAAGTTGACGCCCTTGACCTCGATCTTCGAGGCGTCCGGGTACTTGTCGTACTTCGTGGTGCTGATCGACTCGTTGTGCTTGAACTTGCCCTTCATCTCGAAGGGGCCGTTGCCGATCGGGGCCTCGCCGAAGCCCTTGGGGTCCTTGAAGAACGCCTTGGGCAGCGGCACGAACGCGGTGAACGAGAGCTGCGACGGGAAGGCGGAGAACGCGCCGGTCAGGGTGACCTGCAGCGTGTCGTCGCCGACGGCCTTCAGACCGGAGAGCTTGTCGGTCGTGGGCTTCTTGCCCTCGCCCGGGTTCAGGTCGCTGTAGCCCTGGATGTGGCTGAACAGCGGGTTGGTCTGCTGGGCGTTGGTCTGGTTCGCGCCGTAGTTCCACGCGTCGATGAACGACTGGGCGGTGACCTTCTCCCCGTTGTGGAAGGTGTAGCCCGACTTGAGCTTGATCGTCCAGACCTTGTTGTCCTTGGAGTCGATCGACTCCGCCATCGCGTTGACGACCTTGTTGCTGGCGTCAAGCTTGGTCAGACCCGTGAAGAGGGCGTTGATGACCTGGCCGCCCTCGGTCTCGTACGTGTTGGTGGGAACCAGGCTGTTCTGCGGTTCGCCGATCTCCACCGCCACGGTGCCGTCGCCCTTGGCCGAGCTGCCCGAGTCCCCGCCACCGCCACAGGCCGTCGCACCCAGCGCCACAACGGCGGCTATCGCAACCCACTTGGCGCTCTTGGCACCACGCATGGGGCTCCTCCTCATGAGTCCATTGGTTCACCGCATGAAGGAGCACCTGACACCACCGTCACCGGTGCCTGAAACAGTCAGATGCCCCCCGGGCTCGCGAGTCGCCGCAGCTGCAGCGCGTGACCCGTTCATTCCGAGCTCTACGCGCCTAACTATCTGCCATGGGCGAAGAGCGAACCACACCCCAAAGGTCTCGGTTCGATCACACCTGATGTGTACTTCTTCCAAAATCCGGACAAACAGCTAGCAGAAAGATCCCTGCGAAACGGACTTGTTACACATCTATCGGGGATGGCTGTCCGTATTGCGGACAGCGAGGAGAGGAAATTCACTTGCTCCGGGATCGGCCTTGTGTATCGGCCGTGTCGCTGTGCCCGCGACGGGGCATCCGGAGACACACGGAGGCGCGCTCGAAGCCGCGCAGGCCGCCCGTTCACACAGCAGGCTAGTAGGCAAAGCCGCTTGGAGCGGACTCCATGGCCAGGATGAAGGGTTTTCCCTACGTATTCCTTAACCCCTCGGCCGCCCGATCCCTCCCACCGAGGGGACCCGCGCCCGGCGCCCACCCCCGCCGCTTCCGGTCGGCTTCCGGTCGGTGCTTCCCGTCGGTGCCTCCGGTGGCCGGTTCCGTGCAGCATCCATGCGCCACCCGAACACCGGGCGCGCACAGTGGTGACTCAAGTGGTTCGAGGTACGGGGGTACGGCATGGAAATCCAGTTGCTGGGCTGCGTGGAGGCCCGCGCCCACTCCGGTGACAAACTGCCGCTTCCGCACGGCACCAAACTGCTGCTGGCGGCGCTGGCGTGGACCCCGGGCGTCTTCGTGGCCGACGAGACGCTGATCGAGCGGGTGTGGCAGGAGCGTCGGCCCGTGCATCCGCGCGACGCCCTCTACATCCAGGCCACCCGGCTGCGGAAGGCGCTGGGGGCCGACGGGCAGCGGACCGGGAACTTCGAACTGGCCCGCAGGCGGGGCGGATACGTCCTCGCCGTCGACGAACGGTCCGTGGACACCGCGCGCTTCCGCGCCCTCGTCCGGCAGGCGCAGCACACCGCCCGCGCCGGCGAGACCGACGCGGCCCTCGGTCTGTACGGGCGGGCTCTCGACCTGTGGCGCGGCGAGCCGCTCTCCGACGTGCGCACACCCTGGGCGGAGTCGGCGCGGACGGCGCTGCGGCGCGAGCACCGGGAGGCGCTGATCGGCAGCACCGAGCTGTACCTGCGCGCGGGCCGGCACGAGGAGTGCCTGCCGCAACTGCACTGGCTCGCCGAGATGCACCCCTTCGACGAGAAGGTCGCCGCTCTGCTGATGCTCGCCCTGCACCGCGGCGGCCGTCAGGCGGACGCGCTGGACTGCTTCCGGCTGCTGCGCCTGCGGATGGTCGACCTCCTGGGCTGCGAGCCGGGTCCGGACCTGCGGTCGCTGCAGGAACGCATCCTCGCCCGCGACCCCCGGCTGGGGCTCGGCAGCGCGTACGCCACGTCCGTCTGAGCGGCCGGGTCGGCGGTCGCGGTCAGCCGTCGAAGTGCTCGGTCAGATAGAGGGTGAGACGCGACTCCGCGTCCTGGGGCAGCTCGCGGTGCCGATGCCCCGGCAGGGAGCGCGGCGGCACCCGGGAACCGGTCCCGACCCCGATCGTCCCGTACAGCGCTTCGGCCCGCGCCCGAGCGGTCTGGGCCGACTCGGCGTCGCCGTGCGCCTCGTGGGCGGTGGCCAGGGCCGCGAGGGCGTGGGCGTGCAGAAGGCGCTGCCCGGAGGCCTCGGCCAGAGCGACGGCCCGGCCCGCCTCGGCCCGGGCCCGGGTCAGGGCCGGTGCTCCGGGGGCTCGGCTGCCGGAGCCGTCCGCCGCCGCGGTTGCGCCTGCGGCTCTGGCCGTGGCTGTGGCTGTCTGGGTGTCCGTGTCGGTGTCGGTGTCCGTGTCGGTGTCGGTGTCGGTGTCGGTGTTCAACAGCGTCAGGGCGGTGGCGAGGTGGATCCGGGGCAGGGCGAGGGGGGTGCCGTCGGCGGCGAGGCCCTCGGCGCGCTCCAGGCAGTCCAGGGCGTCGGCGGGACGGCCCTGGGCGCGGGCCAGATCGGCACGGGCCAGCAGCACCTCGACCAGGCCCGCGCGGTGGCCGGTTCGCTCCGCCGTCTCGAAGGCGGCGTCGAGGTGTTCGTCCGTCTCCTCGGCGCGGCCCGCGCGCAGTTTCACCGAGGCGATCCCGACCAGGCTGTCGACCTGGCAGTTGCGGTTCTCCACCCGGCGGGACACGGCGAGGGCGTCCTCGTAGGCGAGGAGGGCGCGATCGTCCCGCCCGGCGTCCGCGCGGACCCGGCCCAGCGCCTCCAGGGCCACCGCCTCGGTATAGGTGGAGCCGGAGTCCCGGGAGACGAGGAAGCAGGTGCGCAGCGCCGCCGCCGCCTCGTCGAACCGGGCCTGCCGCTGCCGCACCTGGGCGAGGCTGACGAGCGCCATCGCCCGGTTGTGGTGGACGGTGTCGCCGACCAGGTCGAGGGCCGAACACGCCGCCTCCTCGGCCGCGTCCAGCCGCCCCAGGGCCAGGTTCAGGGAGGCCGTGTTGATCAGCATGATCTCTTCGTTCTTGACGTTCCCCAGGGTGCGGTACAGCGCGAGCGCCCGGTCATAGCAGGGCAGTGCGCGACGCAGCTCCCCGAGGAGCTTGAGCGTGACGCCCTTGCCCTGGAGGCTGCCGGCCTCGCCGTACGCCCAGCCGGCCCGGCGCGCCAGCTGTTCTCCCTCCTCGTACTCGGCCAGCGCGCCCCGCAGGTCCCCGTTGCGCCAGCGGGCGCTGCCCAGGGACAGGCACATGGAGGCCTGGCCGACCTCGTCGCCGTGGCGCGCGGCCACCTCCCGGGCGAGGGTGGCCAGCCGCATCCAGTCGGACAGCGGCCGGCGGTGGTGGAAGAGGTCCTGCAGCGCGTCCACCAGCCACCACACGAACGGCGCGGGGCCGTGCTCGGCGGCGTGTCCGATCGCGGCCGCGATGTCGTCCCACTCGCCGTCGAACCAGGCGTACGCCTCCTCGGTCGTGCCGAACTCCCGGGGCAGCGAGCCCTCCACGGGTCCCGGGCGGGTGCGCATGACGTACAGGCCCGCCGTGGCAGCGGCGTTGACGACGCTCTGCAGATAGTGGTCGAGGACCCGGGTGACGGCGGCCTCCCGCTCCTCGGGGGCGTCCTCGGCGGCCGTGCGGTCGCGGGCGTACTCGTGCACGAGGTCGTGCCATGCGGGGCGGCCGTGCTCGACGTCGCGCAGCAGGTGCACGCGCTGGGCCAGCCGCAGCAGGTCGGCGAGGCGGCGTTCGTCGAGCCCGGCGGCAGCGGCGGCCGCCGGGACCGAACGGCCGGTGCCCGGCAGCGTGCCCAGCCGGCGGAAGGCCAGCCGGGCCTCGTCGGGCAGCGTCCCGTAGGACAGGTCGAGCGCGGCCCGTACGGCGACGGACTCCTCCCCCTCGACGTGCAACCGGGCCAGCCGCCCCCGGTCGGCGAGGTCACGGACGTACGCCCGGATACTGCCTGGCCGGTCGCCGATCCAGGAGCCCGCCACGCACAGGGCGAGGGGCAGGCGGTCGCAGAGCTCGACGAGCCGGGCCGCGGCGTCCGGATCGGCGGCGACGGCCTCCGCGCCGACCGCGCCGCTGATCAGCTCCAGCGCGGCGGCGTTGTCGAGAACGTCGCAGGACACCCGGTAGCCGCCGTCCAGGGTGACCAGGCCGCTGAGCTTGTCACGGCTCGTCACCAGCGTGAGCGAGCCGGCCGAGGCGGGCAGCAGCCGCCGTACGTAGGAGGCGTCGGCCACGTCGTCGAGGACGACCAGCACCCGGCGGTCCGCCAGCAGCGTCCGGTACAGCGCGGTCTGCGCCTCGGCGCCCAGCGGAATGTCGCGCGGGGCGCAGCCCAGGCCCTGCAGAAGCAGCGGGAGAGCCTCGTCGGGGGTCATCGGCTCGGCGTTGTCGAAGCCCCGCATGTCGAGGAAGAGCTGGCCGTCGGGGAAGCGGTCGGCGACCCGGTGCGCCCAGTTCAGCGCCAGTGCGCTCTTGCCGACGCCCGCCGGCCCCACGATGAGGGCGAGCGGTTCGCCGTCGTAAAGACAGGAGTCGAGACGTTCGAGTTCCCGGTCGCGACCGACGAAACGGCGTGACGTGGGCGGGAGTTGGCGGGGCACGGGCCGCTCGGGAGCGGCGGTCGGCGCCTGGGACTGCGGGTGCAGCGGTGAGGGGGACGGCGAGCGGGGCCGGGACTGCGACAGGCGGACACCGGGTCCGCCGGCGAGGACCGCGCCGGCCCTGCCGCCGCCCAGCAGGCGCCGGTGCAGGTCCCTGAGGTCGACGGAGGGCTCCATGCCCAGCTCGTCCACCATGCGGCGGCGCAGCGCCGTGTACAGCTCCAGCGCCTCGGCGCTGCGGCCGTCCTGGTGCAGGGCGGCCATCAGCAGGCCGTGCGGGCGTTCGCGCAGCGGATGGGCGGCGGTCAGCCGCAGAAGCTCGGCGATGGCCTGCCGGTGCCGGCCGGTCTCGATCTCCGCCTCGGCCACGCTCTCCCTGGCCACCAGGTGCAGTTCGCCCAGGCGTTGACGCTCCGCCTCGCGCACCGCGACCTCGGGGAGGTCGGCCAGCGGCTCGTCCCGCCACAGCTCCAGGGCCTCCTCCCCGCAGCGCCGGGCCGTCCGCCAGTCGCCGTCGGCCGCGGCCCGTGAGCCGTCCCTGACGAGGTTCTCGAAGGCCAGCAGGTCCAGTTCGGCCGGGCCGGCGTGCATGACGTAGCCGGGCCGACGGGTGGTCAGCAGGTCCGTCCCCGAGGGTCCGAGGGCGCGCCGCACCTCGGCGACCAGGGCCCGTACGCGGGCCGCGCCGGCGCCGGGCGGGCGGTCGTCCCACAGGCACTGGATGAGCCGGTCGACCGAGACGACGTGGTTGGCGTGCAGCAGGAGGACCGCGCACAGGGCCCGTTGGCGTCCGGTGAGCGAGACGGCCCGTCCGTCGATCTCGACGTCCAGGGGTCCGAGCAGACGGAATCGGAGCCGTGGGGTGAGCATTGACAGAACGTAGTCCAGCCGCGACGGCCGAGCAACGCCGGGCTTCGCCGACGCGAACCTCCGGGCCGTCCGGGGTCGGGATCCGGCCAATCGCCGCGGGGTGTCCGGACCGGACACGGCCGGCGCGGCACCGGCGCCGGCACGAGGCGACGTGGGTGACGCGGGAGCGGGCGCCGCGTGTCCCCCGTCGACCGCCCGCCCCGCACCACCAGTCTCCGGGGGCCGTCTTTCCCGGCTCCTTCAACGGTCTTTCAACGGTCTTTCGTCGGTCTTTCACCGGTCGCTCGCCGGGCATTCGGCGGTGGGGCGGTGGGCCGCCCGGGTCTTCACACGCCGGTCGTACCGTCGATCAGCTCGCGCAGGACGTCGAGGTGACCGTTGTGCCGGGCCGTCTCCTCGGTCAGGTGCAGGAGGATCCAGCGCAGGTCCACATGGCGGCCGTCGCGGATCGGCCGACGCGCCCGGGTGTCCAGGTCGTGTCCGGCCACCAGCGCGCGGTGCGCTTCGGCATGTTCGGCGTACTCGTCGAGCAGTTGCGCGAGCGGGACGCCCGCGCGGCGGGCTGTGGCAGACTGCCGCGGTGGTCGATCATTCGTTCGCGGATCTCGCGCTCGCCGCGCTGTACGACAGCATCAATCCGTGGGGGCCGGACGACGACTTCTATCTGGACCTGGTGAGTTCGGCCGACGCGGTGCTCGACGTCGGCTGCGGCACCGGCCGGCTCCTCGCGCGGGCCGCCGCGGCCGGCCACCCCGGCCGGCTCACGGGTCTCGACCCGGCGGCCGCGATGCTCGTGCAGGCCCGGCACCGCGCTCCCGGCGTGGAATGGCTGCTCGGCGACCTCCGCACCCGCCTGTGGAACGGCGAGTTCGACCTCGTCACGATGACCGGCCACGCCTTTCAGGCGCTCCTGGGCGACGACGAACTGCGCGCCGCCCTGCGGGCCGTGCGCTGCGCCCTCGGCGAGGGCGGACGGTTCGTGTTCGAGACCCGCAACCCGGCGGCGCGGGCCTGGCAGGCCTGGACCCCGGACCGGGTGCGCGAGGTGACCGACGCCCGCGGCCGGGTCGTCCGGGTCTGGCACGAGGTCGACGACGGGCCGTTCGTCGACCGGGTCACCTTCACGGAGAGCTTCGACTCGGACGACTGGCCGGAGCGCCGCACCAGCCGCGCGACCCTGCGCTTCCTCACCCCCGCGGCCCTGACCCGTTTCCTCGCCGAGGCGGGGCTGCGGGTGCAGGCGCAGTACGGGGACTGGACCCGGGGGCCGCTGACCGCGACGAGCCCGGAGATCATCACCCTGGCCGCACGGGCCTGACGGGGCAGCGGGCCGCGAAAAGCCCGGGCCCCACGAGGGAGACCCGGGCTTGCGAGCGCGTGCGCCCGCCCGCGAACTGCTCGCGGATCAGCTGTGCTTGGCGCGGCTCGCGGTGCGGGCCCGGTCACGCTGGTCAAGGACGACCTTGCGGATGCGAATCGCCTCCGGGGTCACCTCGACGCACTCGTCGTCGCGGCAGAACTCCAGGGACTGCTCCAGCGACAGCTTGCGCGGCGGCACGATCGCCTCGAACGAGTCGGCCGAGGACGACCGCATGTTCGTGAGCTTCTTCTCCTTGGTGATGTTCACGTCCATGTCGTCGGAGCGCGAGTTCTCGCCGACGATCATGCCCTCGTACACCTCGGTGCCGGGGTCGGTGAACAGGACGCCGCGCTCCTGGAGGTTGGTCATCGCGAACGCGGTGACGGCGCCGGCGCGGTCGGCGACGAGCGAGCCGTTGTTACGGGTCGTCAGGGTGCCGAACCACGGCTCGTGGCCCTCGTGGATGGAGTGGGCGATGCCCGTGCCGCGCGTGCCGGTGAGGAACTCGGTGCGGAAGCCGATGAGGCCGCGGGAGGGGACCACGAACTCCATGCGGACCCAGCCGGAGCCGTGGTTGGACATGTTGTCCATCCGGCCCTTGCGCACGCCCATGAGCTGCGTGACGGCGCCCATGTGCTCCTCGGGCACGTCGATCGTCATGCGCTCGACCGGCTCGTAGACCTTGCCGTCGACGAGCTTGGTGACGACCTGCGGCTTGCCGATGGTCAGCTCGAAGCCCTCACGGCGCATCTGCTCGACCAGGATGGCCAGCGCCAGCTCACCGCGGCCCTGCACCTCCCAGGCGTCGGGACGCTCGGTGTCCAGGACGCGGAGCGAGACGTTGCCGACCAGCTCGCGGTCGAGGCGGTCCTTGACCTGGCGGGCGGTGACCTTGCGGTCCTTGACCGCGGCCTTGTTCTCCGCGCCCTTGCCGGTGCCGCCCCGGCCGACCAGCGGCGAGGTGTTGGTGCCGATGGTCATCGAGATGGCCGGCTCGTCGACCGTGATGAGCGGCAGCGCGACCGGGTTCTCGGGGTCGGCGAGGGTCTCGCCGATCATGATCTCCGGGATGCCGGCGACGGCGCAGATGTCACCCGGGCCGGCCTTCTCGGCGGGCTTGCGGGTGAGCGCCTCGGTCATCAGCAGCTCGGTGATGCGCACGTTGGACATGGTGCCGTCGCGCTTGATCCACGTGACGGTCTGGCCCTTGCGCAGCTCGCCCTGCTCGACGCGCAGCAGCGCGATACGGCCGAGGAAGTTGTCGGCGTCCAGGTTGGTGACGTGCGCCTGGAGCGGAGCCTCCTCGTCGTACTCGGGGGCCGGGACGTGCGACAGGATCGTGGAGAAGAAGGGCTCCAGGCTGTCGCTGTCCTTCGGGACCGTGCCGTCCTCCGGCTTGGTCAGCGAGGCGACGCCGTCCCGCGCGCAGGCGTAGACGATCGGGAACTCGATCTGGTCCTCGTCGGCGTCGAGGTCGAGGAAGAGGTCGTAGGCCTCGTTGACGACCTCGTCGATACGGGAGTCGGGGCGGTCCGTCTTGTTGATGCACAGGATGACGGGCAGGCGGGCCTGCAGCGCCTTGCGCAGCACGAAGCGGGTCTGGGGCAGCGGGCCCTCGGAGGCGTCCACCAGCAGCACGACGGCGTCGACCATCGACAGGCCGCGCTCCACCTCGCCGCCGAAGTCGGCGTGACCGGGGGTGTCGATGATGTTGATGGTCACGACGTCCCCCCCGTCCTTGGGGTGGTACTTCACCGCCGTGTTCTTGGCGAGGATCGTGATGCCCTTCTCACGCTCCAGGTCGTTCGAGTCCATCATGCGGTCGTCGAGCGACTCGGCGGCGTGCGCGGCGAAGGCGCCGGCCTGCTTGAGCATGGCATCGACGAGGGTCGTCTTGCCGTGGTCGACGTGGGCGACGATGGCTACGTTGCGAATGTCGTGGCGCGTGGCCATAAAGCGGCGTTCTCCCGGAGTGTGAGGGCGACCCTGCTGCGTACGTCTGTGTTACGCGGGCCCTGCCGGGCTTGACACGCCACGGCCTCACCCCATGGTACGTGGCCCCGCGGGGGAAGGCCTCCGCAGGGCCGCACGGTTCATCCGGCGATCACCTCCCGCTCACCTCCGGGCCCGGTTCCGCGGCTGTTCCGCGGCGGTTGCGGGCCCGGTCCGCGCTCACTTGCGCGCGGGGCTCCCGGCGGCCTTCGCGCCCTTCTCCAGGAAGCCCATGTCCTCGTAGACGGGCGTCTGGAAGCCGAAGGAACCCGCGTTCACCACGTTCTTCCGCACGGCCGTGAGCTGCGGCCGCTGGTAGAGGGGGATCGATCCGGCGGCCGCCCAGATACGCGAGTCGGCCTTGCGGATCAGTGAGCGCGCCTCGTCCTTGTCCAGGGTGGCGAGCGCCTGGGCGAACAGCTGATCGACCTGGTCGGTGCCGACCCTGGTGTAGTTCTGCTCGACGGTCAGGGAGCCGTCCGCGGCGGGCCGCGGTTTGGCGTAGATCGGCCGGGCGTCGGTGGCCGGGAAGGCGGACGCGGGCCAGGAGTACAGGGCGAGGTCGTACTCGCCGGACGCGATGTGGTCCTTGAAGTAGCTCGCGTCCGAGACCTTGGTGATCTCGGTGCGGATGCCGACCTTCGCGAGCATCTTCGTGATCCGCTCGGCGACCGCCTCCAGGGACTGCGATCCCGGGCCGGACGGCAGGACGAACCGCAGGTCGAGCGCCTTGCCGTCCTTGGCCAGCGCCTTGGCCGGGGCGCCCACGGGCGTGCCGTCGGCCTTCGGAGCGGCGGCGGCCCGCACCGCCGCGTCGGCCTTGGGCGCGGCGGTGCCCTTCGGGGCGTAGGCGCCGGGGGCGCCTCCCTGGCGCAGCCCCTTGTACTGCTTGCCGTCCTGGGCGAGCTGCCGGCCGCCGGCCTCGTTCTTCGCCGCGTGGTGTTTCTCGTCACGGCCGGTCTCGACCGGCGCCTTGTCGTCCTCGCCGACGACGTACGTGCCGTCGTCGTCCGACTTCTCGCCCGCCGGGCCGTCGGACTTCTCGCTCTTCGAAGCGTTCTTCTTCCCGCTCTTCGAAGCGTCCTTCTTCTCGCCCTCCGAACCGGCCGCCTTCTCGCCCTTGTCCTTGCCCTTGTCCTTGATCGGGCCCCCGGCCACCCAGCCGGCGTCCGCGAGGAGCGCCTGCGCCTCGGCCGTGTCCTGGCCGCCGAGCGCTCCGCTGCTGTCGGCGTAGGCGTCCTGCCCGGCCAGGGCCAGATGGCTGCCCACGGGCTCCGCGGGCAGTCCCAGCGGCTTCAGGACGGCCTTGGCCAGCTCCTTGCGGTCCAGGGCGCGGGCCACGGCCCGCCGCACCCGCTCGTCCGCCAGCGGCCCCTGCGAGCCGTTCAGGGCCAGCTGGGTGTAGGCGGGCTCCAGTGACCTGCGCACCTCGAACGCGCGCAGCGCCTTCTGCCGGCTCTCCCACTTCGCGATCGCCTTGATCAGCTTCGTGCGGGCCTCGGCCTCCGCGCCCGCGGCCCCGGACGAGGACTTCCCCTCGTCGTCGGACTCGTCGTCGGACTGCTCGTCGGACTGGTCCTCGGCCGCGTCCTCGGCCGTGTCGACGCCGTGGGCGAGCGCCCACTTGCGCAGGGCCTCCACGCCGGCGGGTCCGGAGCCGGCGGGCGGTCCCGCCGTGCCCTTCGCGGCGCCGTCGACGCTCTGCGCGTCGGACGGATCGATCTCCGCCAGGTCGATCTTCCCGGCGGCCAGCGCGGACGTCCGCTCGTCCCTCGGGACGGCCGTCAGCACGATCTCCGAGAGCTTGGCCGGCTTCCCCCACCAGCGGGGGTTGCGGCCGAGGCTCACCTGCTTCTTCTTGCGGTCGACCTTCTTCACGGAGAAGGGTCCGGCGGTCACCTTGAGTCTGCGCCGCGCGCCGTCGTTGAAGGAGTCGGGCGTGCCCATGACGTCCTTCGGGTACAGCGGGGAGAACAGCGACCTCCAGTCGGCGTAGGTCCGGCTGAAGGTGACCCTGACCTCCAGGTCGTTGGCTCCGCGCTCGATCTTCTCGATGCGGTCGTAGCCGGCGTTGCGAGCGGTCCAGTACGCGCTGTCCTTGCCCGACAGCGCCCGCCACTGGGCGGCGAAGTCGGCGGCGCCGATCTCCCGGCCGTCGCTCCAGACGGCCTGCTGGTTCAGCTTGTACAGCACGACCTGCTTGGGCTGCGTGGCGACGACCTTCGCGGACTCCAGGTAGTCGGCGTCGCGCCGCGGCCGCCCGTTCGCGTCCATCCGGTACATCGACGGGAGCACGGCCTGGGCGACCTGGGCGGTCGTGGCGTCGGCGTCCGACTGGAAGGCGTTGAAGGTCTCCGGGACGGCGTCCACCGCCCAGCGCAGTGTGCCGCCCTCGGCGACCGAGGCGCGGGCGGCCCGGGCCACGTCCTGGCGGGCCAGGGGCCGGCCGGCCTCGTCCGGTGAGCCGCAGCCCGCCAGCAGGGGCACCGCGAGCACACCTGCGGTGAGGAAGGCGACCGAGCGCGTCACCGCGCGCGGGCCGACGCCGTCGTGAGACATCTCTGGTACCTCCGGTGAGCGCTGCCGGTGCGTTCTGATCACATTTGGCGGTATTTTGGTGTTGATCAGATCTACGGCCCACTGAAAGGGAAACGGTTCGCCTGCCGACGGCGACACGGCGGCGGGGCCGTCCAAGGCCACTCGTGCGGAGCAACGCACCCCCTCCGTATCCGCCAATCGCTGCACACGCCTTCACATCGAGCGGTGTGACGCGCAACACTCGCAGGCGCATGAACGTTGCCGTCCAGGGGCGGAAGCCCACGGAAGCGAGGTCATGGCATGTCCGTGCACGACGACCTGACAGCGGTACAGCGCTGCCTCGACGACCTCACCCGGTCCGTCGACCGCCTGGAACAGCAGCTCGGCAGCGGCGGCCTGGAGATGCGCCGCGTCCGCGCCGACGCCGGTCACCTGAAGGAGAGCGTCGCGCTGCTGCGCGAGGCGGCGGCCCAGCCCGGCGCGCCCCGCCGGCCCGAGCTCGTCACCATCCCCGACACCCCGTACGACGACTCCCTGTGGATCGACACCGACGACGAGGGACTCGGCGCCCGGCACCGGCACGCACCCTGACCCGAGCCCCGACCCGACCGGAGTCCTGAGTTGGCCACTGGCACGGAACCTCCACCCACCGACCCCCTTCCTTCGAGCGGCGTACGCGGCGCCGGCCGCGCCGCGATCGCCGCGCCCCATCTGCGGACCGACCGCTGGTGGCTGGCCCCCGCCGCCACCGCGGCCGGCCTGCTGGCGTTCATCGTCTACTCGACCTGGCGGGCCTTCGCGAACGCGGACTACTACGCGGCGCCCTACGTCTCGCCGTTCTACTCGCCCTGCCTGGCGGAGAACTGCCGGCCCATGCACGCGGGCCCGAACACGGACCTCTTCGGCGGCTGGTGGGGCATCTCCCCGGCGATCATCATCCTGATCTTCCCGCTCGGCTTCCGGCTGACCTGCTACTACTACCGCAAGGCCTACTACCGGGGCTTCTGGGCCTCGCCCCCGGCCTGCGCGGTCGCCGAGCCCCACCAGAAGTACACCGGCGAGACCCGCTTCCCGCTGATCCTTCAGAACATCCACCGGTACTTCTTCTACGCGGCGATCCTCGTCGCCGGGATCCTCACGTACGACACGGTGCTCTCCTTCCGCGACGAGCACTACGCGTGGGGCCACATGGGCCTCGGCACCCTCGTCTTCCTGCTCAACATCACCCTGATCTGGGCGTACACGCTCTCGTGCCACTCCTGCCGGCACATCGTCGGCGGCAAGCTGAAGCACTTCTCCAAGCACCCCGTGCGCTACCGGGCGTGGCAGTTCGTCGGCAGGCTCAACGCCCGCCACATGCTGCTGGCCTGGGCGTCGCTGATCAGCGTGGCGCTCGCCGACTTCTACGTCTATCTCGTCGCGTCCGGTGTCTTCGACGATCCGAGGTTTTTCTAGATGCTGCCGAACCTGATGAGTGGGGCCTGCTGATGTCCGTGGTCGACCGCCAGGAGTGGGACGTCGTCGTGGTCGGGGCGGGGGGCGCCGGGCTGCGCTCCGCCGTCGAGGCCCGGGAGCGGGGCGCCCGCACGGCCGTCATCTGCAAGTCGCTGTTCGGCAAGGCGCACACGGTGATGGCCGAGGGCGGCATCGCCGCGGCGATGGCCAACGCCAACGAGCACGACAACTGGCAGGTCCACTTCCGCGACACCCTGCGCGGCGGCAAGTTCCTCAACCAGTGGCGGATGGCGGAGCTGCACGCCCAGGAGGCCCCGGACCGGGTCTGGGAGCTGGAGACCTGGGGTGCGCTGTTCGACCGCACCGAGGACGGCCGCATCTCCCAGCGCAACTTCGGCGGCCACGAGTACCCGCGCCTCGCCCACGTCGGCGACCGCACCGGCCTGGAGCTGATCCGCACCCTCCAGCAGAAGATCGTCTCGCTTCAGCAGGAGGACTTCAAGGAGACCGGCGACTACGAGTCCCGGCTGAAGGTCTTCCAGGAGTGCACGGTCACCCGGGTCCTCAAGGACGGCTCCCGGGTGAGCGGCGTCTTCGCCTACGAGCGCGAGACCGGCCGCTTCTTCGTCCTGAAGGCGCCGGCCGTGGTGATCGCCACCGGCGGCATCGGCAAGTCCTTCAAGGTGACGTCGAACTCGTGGGAGTACACCGGCGACGGCCACGCGCTGGCACTGCTCGCCGGAGCCCCCCTGCTCAACATGGAGTTCGTGCAGTTCCACCCCACGGGCATGGTCTGGCCGCCGTCCGTCAAGGGCATCCTCGTCACGGAGTCCGTCCGCGGCGACGGCGGGGTGCTGCGCAACTCCGAGGGCAAGCGGTTCATGTTCGACTACGTCCCGGACGTCTTCAAGGAGAAGTACGCCGAGTCCGAGGAGGAGGGCGACCGCTGGTACGAGGACCCGGACCACAACCGGCGTCCCCCCGAGCTGCTCCCCCGCGACGAGGTGGCCCGCGCCATCAACTCCGAGGTCAAGGCGGGCCGCGGCTCCCCGCACGGCGGGGTCTTCCTGGACGTGTCGACGCGCATGCCCGCCGAGGTCATCCGGCGGCGGCTGCCCTCGATGTACCACCAGTTCAAGGAGCTGGCGGACGTCGACATCACCGCCGAGGCGATGGAGGTCGGCCCGACCTGCCACTACGTGATGGGCGGCATCGCGGTCGACTCCGACACGGCGGCCGCGCGCGGGGTGCCCGGACTGTTCGCGGCCGGCGAGGTGGCCGGCGGCATGCACGGCTCCAACAGGCTCGGCGGCAACTCCCTCTCCGACCTGCTGGTGTTCGGCCGGCGGGCCGGCCTGCACGCGGCCGAGCACGCCGCGGCGACGACGACCGGTCGGCCCGCGGTGGACGACGCCCAGGTGGACGCGGCGGCCGCGGAGGCGCTGCGGCCCTTCTCGGCCGAGGCCGCCGGCGAGGAGCCCGTGGCCGGCCCCCCGGAGAACCCGTACGCGGTCCACCAGGAGCTGCAGCAGACCATGAACGACCTGGTCGGCATCATCCGCCGGGAGGGCGAGATGAGGCAGGCCCTGCTCAAGCTGGCGCAGCTGCGGATCCGGGCCCGGCGGGCCGGCGTCGAGGGCCACCGCCAGTTCAACCCCGGCTGGCACCTGGCCCTCGACCTGCGCAACATGCTGCTGGTCAGCGAGTGCGTGGCGCGGGCGGCCCTGGAACGCACCGAGTCGCGCGGCGGCCACACCCGTGAGGACCACCCGGCGATGGAGCGCGCCTGGCGCAACGTCAACCTGCTGTGCCTGCCGGCCGATCCGGCGGCCGGCCCGCCGGTGGCCGGCCCCGAGGACGGCCAGATCCGGCTCGTACGGGAGACCACCGACCCCATCCGCCCCGACCTGCTCGCCCTTTTCGAGAAGGAGGAGCTGGTCAAGTACCTCACCGAAGAGGAGCTGTACGAATGAGCAGCTACGACGCCCACTTCAGGGTGTGGCGGGGCGATGTGCGCGGCGGGGGCCTGGAGGACTTCACGATCGAGGTCAACGACGGCGAGGTGGTCCTGGACATCGTCCACCGTCTCCAGTCCACCCAGGCGCCCGATCTCGCCGTCCGCTGGAACTGCAAGGCGGGCAAGTGCGGTTCCTGTTCTGCGGAGGTCAACGGGCGGCCCCGGCTGATGTGCATGACCCGCATGTCCGTCTTCGACCGCGCGGAGACGATCACCGTCACTCCCCTGCGCGCCTTCCCCGTGATCCGCGATCTGGTCACGGACGTGGGCTTCAACTACCAGAAGGCGCGGGAGGTCCCGGCGTTCGTGGCGCCCGAAGGGGTGGGGCCGGGCGAGTACCGGATGTTCCAGCAGGACGTGGACCGGTCGCAGGAGTTCCGCAAGTGCATCGAGTGCTTCCTGTGCCAGGACACCTGCCATGTCGTGCGCGACCACGAGGAGAACAAGACGGCCTTCGCGGGCCCGCGCTTCCTCATGCGGGTCGCCGAGCTGGACATGCACCCGCTGGACGCGGCCGAGGAGAGCGGTCTGGACCGCAAACGCACGGCCCAGGACGAGCACGGTCTCGGCTACTGCAACATCACCAAGTGCTGCACCGAGGTCTGCCCCGAGGGCATCAAGATCACGGACAACGCGCTGATCCCCCTGAAGGAGCGCGCGGTCGACCGCAAGTACGACCCGCTGGTGTGGCTGGGCTCGAAGATCAGGAGGCGGCCGTCGTAGACGCCGGGGGCAGCCGGGGGGTTCGGCCGGGGCGCCGGGCGTACGTCTGGAGGCCGAGCCCGGCGAAGTTGACGGCCATCCCGGCGAGCGGGAGGAAGAAGTTCACCGCCGACCGGTCGGGGTCCAGCGGGCCCAGGAACATGAACGTGCCCAGGCCCACGGCGCTCATCACGGCGCCGGTCCCCCACAGTCTCGGCCGCAGCACCCGCCTGCGGCCGAGCGGCGGCACCCACTCCCGGGCGACGGCCGCGACGCCCAGCACCCCCATGATCGTCACGCAGACGACGCCCGTGCCCACCAGTGCCCAGTACATGCCCTCATGATCCCCGTGTTCTCGCCGCCGACAAGAGGCCGACGTGCAAAAAGACCGTCCGCCTACCGGACCCAACCCTGCTGGTACGAACGCCAGTCGGTCTCCGTCGCGGCGAAGTCCACGTACGCCGCGACGCCGAAGTTCGCGCGGTCGGCGTCGGTCCGGGACAGCCCCAGCCGGACGCCCCGCACCGCGGCGGCGACGGTCTCCGCGTGCGCCCAGTGGCCGAAGCGGTTCTCGCGGTAGAAGGGCAGCCCCATCAACAGGTCGGTGGAGGCCGGGGTCACCTCCAGGGCGAGCGAGGTCTGCTGGGCGACATAGCCGCCGTAGGTGCTCTGCAACGGCTGCATGGTGTCGTACGACATGACGGCGATCTGGTCGACGCGGCGGGCGACCTCGCCGAAGAAGCTCTGCGACCACCACTTGGGGTGCCCGGTGGTCGTGCCCCAGAACGAGTGGAAGCCGGGGACCGGGTCGATCTGGTGGGCGGCGACGGAGAGCTGGGCGTGCCGGGCGCGGGTGACGGCGCGCAGGGCGTCGAGGAGGGCGAGGTAGTCGCCGTCGCCCGAGTGGAGGGGTTCGAGGTCGAAGTGCGTGCCCTCGAAGCCGGCCGCGAGGACCTCCCGGGCCGATCTCACGACGGCGGCACGGGTCGCCGCACGTTCCAGACGCATGCCGTCCGGGCTCTCGCTGGCGAGCACGTCGCCCAGCCAGGCCTGCACGCGGAGCTTCGGCGCCTCCCGGTGCACGGCGGCTATGAACCAGCGCGCACGGGAGTAGGCGGACGCGGGCAGCGTGCCGTCGTGCTCCAGCGGACCGGCGTGCACGTAGAGGTCCCGGATGCCGGTCTCCCGCAGACGGGCGGCCAGAGCTCTGACGTCGGCGTCGGTCTTGCGGCCGTCGACCCAGGCGTGCCCCAGCCAGAGCGCGTCCTTGCCGCGGGTGCGCGCGCCCTCGGCCGGATCGCCCACGTAGTTCACGCGCAGCGCCGCCTCCGCGACCAGCACCGGAACGAGGACGAGCAGCGCGACGGCCCACGCTCCCCGGCGCACCCACCTCCGCCACCGCTTCCTCCGCGGGGTCCCCTCGCCGCCACCGCTCCCGCCGCCGTCCCCGGCCGCGGTCCCGTCGCCGTCCCCGGCGTCGGCCGCGACTCCGTCTCCGGCCCCGCGCTCGTCCGCGCGCTCGTCCTCGTGGTCGCCCGCGCGCTCGTCCTCGTGGTCGCCCGAACTCCCGTCGGCGACGCGTGCTTCCCGCCCGTCCTGCGCCTCGGTCGAGGCCTCGACGTCATGCACGGCAGCGGTCTCGCCGGTCTCGCCCCCGGTCCCGGTTTGGCCCTCCGTCCCGGTCCCGGTCTCGTTCTGTGCGGTCGTCCGTCCCGGTGATCGTTCCATCGGGGCCCCCTCCCGTGTCGTTCCGCCCCACGGCCCCCGAGTCGGGTGCATCCCGCTCGCGTGCCCGCATTCGCGGCCATACGCTCACAAATGTGACCCCTTCGCAGCCTCGTCGAGGCCGGCCCCGGCGAACCCGCTCGCCCCTGTCCGTACGGGTGGCCCAGACCGTGCTGGGCGGTGCGGTCGGGGTCGTGTGGCTGGTGTTGCCAGGGATGACGTCCGGTGCGGACGTTCCGGTTGCGATCAAGGAGCCCGAGCCCGCCGCGAGCACGACCGCCGTCGCCGTCACCGCCGAGGACGGCGGGAGGTCCACCGTCGATCTGGTGCTGCCGCTGGTGGCCGTCGGCGCGGCCGGCGCGGCGGCCGGGTACGCGTACATACGCCGGGTCAGGCGCACCCGCGACCGGACGACCCCCGGCGGGGCGAGCGGCCCTCCGTCTCCGCAGTCGCCGCCGCAGCCCGCCGCCCTCGACGAACAGGCCTGTGCGGCACTGGTCGCGGCCGACGACCGGGTCCGGGCGGCCCGTTGCGAACTCGGCTTCGCCGAGGAACTGTCCGCGGCACAGGACACCGCGGGCTTCCGCCGGACCGTCGAGGAGGCCGCGGCCGAACTGGCCGCCGCGTTCCGGATGCGGCAGCGGTACGACGAGGGGGTGCCGAAGGAGGAGTCCGCCCGGGGACACGCGCTCGCCGGGATCGTCGGCCGGTGCGAGGAGGCGCAGGGACTCCTGGACGCGGCGTCCGCGGCGTTCGAGGGGCTGCGGGAGCCGGGCCGGGCGTCGGGCGAGGCCCTGGTGGTCGCCGAGGGCCGGTTCCGGGAGCTGACCGGGCGCGTGGGGGCCGCGGAAGCCGTTCTCGCCGAGTTGCGGGCCCGGTACGCGCCCACCGCCACCACCGGCGTGGTGGGGAGCGTGGAACAGGCCAAGGACCGGCTTCTGTTCGCCACCGTCCGGCTGAACGAGGCCCGCCAGTCGGCCGATTCGGGTCAGCCGGAGCAGGCGGCCCGGCAACTGCTCGCCGCCGAGGGGGCCATAGCGCAGGCCCGCGTCCTCCTGGAGGGCGTCGACCAGCTGGCCGCCGAGCTGCGCACCGCCGAGCAGACGGCGCCGGTCGCCCTCGCGGCAGCGGAGGCGGAGCTGGCCCGGGCTCGGGCCGGGGAAGCGCACGGGGGAGGGAATCCGGAAGGAGGCGGGGAAGAGGCGACGACGGACGCCGGTACGGGGACGAGGCCGCAGGTGATCGTCGCGCCGCCCGACGCCTCACCGGGGGAGCTGCACGCCCGGCTGGTGCAGGCCGACACCGTGCTCGCCTCGATCCGACGCCAACTGCCGGGCTCGGGCGCGCCGGGCTCCGACAGGCAGGACACCGTCGGGCAGGACGCCGCCGGGCAGGACACCGCCGGGCAGGAGGTGCGTGAAGCGGGCTGGGATCCGGTCGGGGTGTTGCGGCGGATCGTGCGGGCCATCGCGTCGATCGCGTCGTCGGCCGACGGGACGCTGCACACCGCAGCCCTGATCGCCGCCCGGACCGCCACCGCCGCCGCGGCCGACTTCGTCGAGACGCACCGGGGCGCGGTGGGCGCGACCGCCCGCACCCGGCTGGCGGAGGCGCAGCGACTCCTCGCGGCCGGGGACCCCGCGGACCGCGTGTCCGCCGACGCCCTCGCCCTGGAGGCGCGGGAGCTGGCCGAACTCGACGTCCGGGCGCACGGGAACCCCTACGCGGGGCCGGACCACACGGCGGGCGTCGGCGGGGCCGTCCTCGGCGGTGTGGTCCCGGCCGAGGATCCCGACGGCGGGACGCCCGCGGGCTTCGCCGGACCGGCCGCTCCCGTCACGGGCGGGTGAGGGCCCGTCACCGGCAGGTGAGGGCCCGCCGCCAGCAGGTGAGCGCGTGTCAGAACAGGCTCAGCAGGGCTTCCGCCGGGTCCGTCAGGGTCGTCTCGCCGTCGGGCAGGGGCAGTTCGAACCACACCGTCTTGCCGCGCGGAGTACGGCGCGAGCCCCAGGCCGCCGAGAGCAGCCCCACCAGTTGCAGGCCCCGGCCGCCCTCGTCGGTGTCCCGGGCGCGACGGCGGCGCGGCTGGACGAGGCCCGCGTCCCAGACCTCGCACACCAGGGTGCGGTCCAGCAGCAGCCGGAGTCTGATCTCCCCCTCGCCGTATCGCAGGGCGTTCGTGACCAGCTCGCTGACCAGCAGTTCCGTCGTGTCCACGAGGGGCTCCAGATCCCAGGACAGCAACTGCGCCCGCGCGTACTCCCGCGCCCGGCCCACGCTGCGCGGCTCGCGCGGCAGCGTCCAGTCGCCGACCGAGTCGGCGGGCAGACCCTGCACCCGCGCCATCAGCAGCGCGATGTCGTCCTCGCCGTGGTGCGAGTCGAGGGTGTTGAGGACGTGGTCGCAGACGTCCTCCAGCGGCCTCGTGGGGTCCGTGAGCGCTCCGACGAACGCGTTGAGACCCTCGTCCAGGGGGTGGTCACGGGATTCGACCAGGCCGTCCGTGTAGAGCGCCAGCAGCGCGCCCTCGGGGAGGTCGACCTCCACCTCCTCGAAGGGTTCGCCGCCCACGCCGAGCGGCATGCCCGGCGGCACGTCGAGCATCAGGGCCGGTTCGCCGGGTTCGACGAGGACCGGGGGCAGATGGCCCGCGTTGGCGAAGGTACAGCGCCGGGTCACCGAGTCGTAGACCGCGTACACGCAGGTCGCCAGGTACACCTCGGAAAGGTCTGCCTCGCGTGGCCGGCGGGCGGCCCGGGTGGCCTGCTGGACCCCGCCGGGGGTGCCGAGCCCGCGCGCGATCTCGTCCAGCGCGGAGAGCACCTCGGCCGGTTCGAGGTCGAGCAGGGCCAGCGTGCGGACGGCCGTGCGCAGTTCGCCCATCGCGACCGCGGCGCGCAGACCGCGGCCCATCACGTCGCCCACCACCAGCGCCGTGCGGTGGCCGGGCAGTTCGATGACGTCGAACCAGTCGCCGCCGACCTCGCTGGGCCGGCCCATCGAGACGTTGCCGGGAAGGTAGCGGCAGGCGATGTCCAGGCCCGACGCCACCGGGTCGCCGGGCGGCAGCAGCGACCGTTGCAGTATCAACGCCCGTTCGTGCTCGCGCCGGTACAGACGGGCGTTGTCGATGCAGACCGCCGCCCGCGCCGCGAGCTCCACGGCCAGATCGCGGTCCCGGTCGCCGAACGGCTCGCTGCCCTTGGTCCGCGAGAACTGCGCGAGGCCGACGACGGTGTCGTGGGCGACCATCGGGACCGCGAGGGTGGACTGCACGAGGCCGCCCTCCTCGCCGGGGATGCTCTGCGGGCGGGCGGTGCGCAGGGCGTCCGCGCAGGGCGAGTTGAACGGGAAGTGGTGGACCGCGCCGACCGCGACGGGCGCGCCCGCGCCGGGGAAGGGGGCGTCGGAGACGGCGGAGGAGAAAGCGACCCGACGCAGTTCCGCGCTGCCGTCGGCGAGGCCGGGCGGTGTCTCGTCGCCGGCCAGGAGCCCTTGGTAGAGGTCCACGGTGGCCAGGTCGCAGAAGCCGGGCACGACCACGTCGAGGAGCTCGCGCGCGGTCGTCTCCAGGTCGAGGGAGTTCCCTATGCGGGCTCCCGCCTCGTTGAGGAGGGCGAGATTGCGCCGTGCGGCGGCGGCCTCGCGGGCGGCGGCGCGTCGGGCGGTGATGTCGGTGCCGAGCCAGGCGATGCCGATGGGGCGGCCGCTGCCGCTGTGCACCCGGTAGAGGTTGATCGACCAGTGCCGGCGTTCGTCGGAGCCCGGGACGAACCCGGTGACGTGCATGTCCGTGATGGAGTCGCCGGTCTCCAGGACCCGGCGCAGGGTGGCGCTGACCCGCTCGGCCTCGGGCCGGGGCAGGTAGTCGTGGACGCCCTTGCCGTGGTGTTCGTCGGGGGTGCCGCCGAAGATGGAGGCGAACCGCTGGTTGGCGCGGCGGACCCGCAGGTCGGGGTCGATCAGCAGGAAGCCGAACGGGGATTGACCGAAAATCGCCTGCGAGGCGGCGAGGTCGGTCTCGATGCTGCGGAGCGTGCGGACGTCGACGACGATGCACACGGCGGCCTTCTCGCCGTCCGGAGTGCGCGTCGGCATGACGTAGACCTCGGCGAGACCCTTCTCGCCCCGCCCGCCGCCGGGCACCGCATCGGGCATCCGAAAGGGGACCACACCGGTCCACTCCCGCCCGTCGAGGATCTCGGCCATCTTGCGCTGACCGCGTTCGCGCAGGTCGGGATCTATGAACGCGTCGATGGGGTCCATGCCGACGGCCCGCTCGGCGGAGATGCCGAAGATCTGCTCGGCGCGCAGACTCCACTGGTCCACGAGGCCGTCGGGACCGATGGAGAACGAGGCGACCTTGATGTAGTCGTAGATCGAGCCGGGCGGGCTGCTCTGCCACATGGCGTCACCGGGCGTCGCCGCTTCGCCCTCCCCGTCCGCGACGCCGCGCACGGCGTCGGCGGCGAGCGCACCCGCGGCCTCCGCCCTCGCGCCGCCCGACGGGTCCTCGGACTCCGTGGCCTTCGCTGGTATCTCGCTCACGCGAACCGTCCCCTCCAGCTCACCGCGTCCGGCACCGGTCACCGGCGGCGGCTGCCCGCAGTATCCAGCACTACGGGTCCGCACGACACGGTGTTCACGATCACAGCACGGTCCAGGCGTTTTTTGGCCCGTCCCGTGACAACACTTCCAGTCTTCTAACCAGCGGGCACGTGGTCGAATCACACCTTCCGGCACGGGTCGCGGACCCGCACCGGAACAGGTGACGGCGGGAGCCCCGCCGTACACCGGGGTCATCCCCGCGTCACGTCCCGTCAACCCGGCACCGCGAGCTCGAACCACACCGTCTTGCCGGCGCCTCCGGGCCGGGTGCCCCAACGGCGCGCGGAGGAGGCCACGAGCTGCAGCCCGCGCCCGCTCTCGTCGTCGGGCCGGGCGACCCGCTCGCGCGGCGGGTCCGGCAGCGGGTCGGACACCTCGACCAGGAGCACGCCCTCCAGGTGCGCCGGGCGGACCAGACGAACGCCGATGGGGCCGGTCGCGTGCCGAAGAGCGTTGGTCACCAACTCGCTGACCAGCAGGGCCGCGATGTCGCCCACGCTGTCGAGGTCCCAGCGACGCAACTGGGTCCGGACCGCGCTGCGGGCGGTGCGCACCGCACCGGGCTCCGCGGGAAACGACCACTCGGCTCGGTCGCCCTCGGTGTCGATCACGCCGATCACTTCCCAGCCCAGCGAGTACACCCATGTCCGGTTTCGTGGGGTTAATGGGCACATACCCGATATCCAGGGGCCAGTACCGCTCGGCAGGGCGCACAGTGGCACGAACGGCGTACACCCCGCCACCACTCCGCCTGCCGACGCGCCCCGCCGGAGGGCACGGCCTCCGGGTCGGTGTCACCGCCCACGGGCGGGAGCCACGGCCGACGGCGGGGGTCACGGCCGACGGCGGGAGCCACGGCCGACGGCGGGGGCCACGGCCGACGGCGGGGGTCACCGCCCGTCGGTGGGGGTCACCGCCCGTCGGTGGGGGTCACCGCCCGTCGGTGGGGGTCACCGCCCGTCGGTGGGGGCACCGTCCGCATGCGGGATCGCCATGAGTCAGCGCGCGTCCGCTTCGAGCCCGGCCAGCGTCTCGCGTACCGCGGACACGTCCTGGTCGAGCCAGTCGACGTCCCACACCTCGTCCGGGGCGAGCCAGCGCAGCGCGTCATGGTCCTGGAGCGGCTCGGGGGCCGCCGAGCCGGGCCGGAGTCGGGCGGTCCACACGCGCAGGACATAGGGCGGTCTCAGAGGCCACTCCCCCGGGACCGGCTCGACGGTCTCGGCCTCGACGCCGAGTTCCTCGCGCAGTTCGCGCACGAGGGCCGCCTCGGGGCTCTCCCCCGGCTCGACCTTGCCGCCGGGCAGTTCCCAGCGTCCGGCGAGTTCCGGGGGCGCGCTGCGGCGCGCGGCGAGCAGGCGGCCGTCGTCGAGCAGGGCGGCTCCCACCACCACGATCCGTTCCGTCATGCGGCGGAGCCTACGGGACCGGGACCTGCGCCGGGTTCGGGCCGGGGCCGGCCCTCGGCCCGGGGCCGGGCCCGGGATCGACGCCCGGCCCGAGCCGGCCCGGGGCCGGGTCAGTTGAGGGTGCTGTCGCCGTTCTGCACCTGGGCCTGGGCCTGGGCAGAAGGCTGCGTCTGGGGTTGATGCGAGGCGTGAGGGTGGCGCTGCGGCTGCCCCTGGGGCTGACCCACGCGTTCGACCCAGTAGAGCTGCTTGTGCCCGCGGCCGTCGAGGCTGTCCGCGATCTCCTGGGCCTCGGCCCGGGTCGCATACCTGCCCACGCGATAGCGGTTGCCGTTGTCGTCCTGCCGTATGACGAGCCAGGGCAAAGAGGTGGTGCTGTCGTTCATCGCGCCCTCCGCCCCCTTCCCGTCCCGGCCCGGCCGGATCCCGTCCGCGGAGCGCCCCGCGCCCCGCCTGCCAAGGAAACCGCAATCCGCATATGCCCGAGCGTACGCCTTACCTTTACGCACCGAACACGGCTTTGCACAAAGAGGTACGCAACCAGCCAAGACGCAGGGGGCGCACGAGAACGAACGCGCCGTGCGCACGCGGCAACGCGTCCGGTCGGCGCGGTTCCGGGCATGCACCGGGCGACCTGCGGGAACGAGCGGAAACGACCGGATTCCGACGCCGTGCGGCCGACGCCGGGACGGCGAATTCCGGAGGCAACTGCCGGAAGGGTGTGCGCCGTCCGACCGAATGCGCTACGCCACCTGCCCGCGCCCCCGCCTCCCCCGCTCCACCCGCACCTCCGGCCGCGTCCGGGGCAGCCCCACCGTCCCGCCCCTCCCGCCGCTCCCGGGCGGCTACTTCACCGGCAGGTGGTAGGCGACCCGGTAACGGTCGGCCGGGATCACCACGTCGGCCGTCTCCACCGGGCGGCCCGAGGCGTAGTACGTGCGCTGCACGACCAGGACCACATGCCCGGGCACGCCGCCGAGGGCGAGGAGTTCGTCCGCGAGGCCGGGGCGGGCCCCGACCTCCTCGGTGACGTTGTCGACGATGACGTCGATGGCCCGCATCCGCTCGACGACGCCCATGCCCCCCAGCGGGCCCTCCTCGGGGAGCATCACCGGTGTGCGACCGGTGACCGCGAGGGACTCCCAGGAGGTGGAGAGCATCATCGCTTCCCCGGCCTCCCGGAAGACGTACTTCGTGCACATCACGCGGTCGCCGGGCTGGATGCCGAGCCGCTCCGCGACGGCGACGCCCGCCTCGACCTGCTCGCTGCTGGACTCCCACGTCCCCCGGGTGTGCGCCTCGGCCTGCTCCTGACGGAACGGCGTCGCCCCGCTCACCGGGCGGTAGCCGGAGCGGGCGATACGGCGGGGAACGGGCCGCTCGCGGACGTACGTCCCCGAACCCGAACGGCCCTCGACCAGCCCCTCGGCCATCAGCACCTTGCGGGCCTCCAGCGCGACGGTGTCCGAGACGCCGTACTCCTCGCGGATTCTCGCCTGGGACGGGAGGCGGGTGTGCGGTGGCAGCGATCCGTCGGCGATCTTCTTGCGGAGATCACCCGCGACACGCAGATACGCCGGCTGCTCACCGAATGTCACTGGCCACTCCCATCAGGTTGTACAGACAGCTACAGCCTGGCAACCGTGGGTTCCGCCATGCAAGCAAAGGCCAGAGAATCACTCGATGTGATGACATCTGGCCGCGAAACGCTTTACCCAGGCACTTTCTCCCCGCTGCGGACGTGATCACACATCGAGGCCGCTGTCGCTGTCGCCCTCGTCCGTGCCGCCGTCCCCGCTGTCGGAGCCGTCGTCGTAGGCAGGCGGCGTGGTGGCCAGGCCCAGAGCCTCGCGTGCGGTGACGGTGGAGCGGCCGTCCACCACCCCGTAGGCGGTCTCGTAGTGCTCGTAGAAGCCGTCGGCGTCGGTGGCCTTCGCCGCCGCCGACCATTCCTCGCTCGCCGCCCGCATGTCCTTCACCAGGGCGGTGACCGGCCCCCGGGCCTTCGCGGACCAGGTGTGGGCCGTCAGCGCGACCGCCTGCTCGCCGGTGACGTCCCGGGCCTGCCCCGCCCAGGTCCGGTCGGCCGCCAGGTCGCCCTCGGCGGAGTCCTCCGGCTCCTGGTAGAGGACCTCGTCGACGGCGGCCATCGCCTTGAGGAAGGTCAGCTGGTCGGCGTCGAGGGTCGTCTCGTCCGCGCGCAGCGAGCCGGTCAGGGTGCCCTTGTCGTCCAGGGGGCCGAAGACGCAGGTGATCTCCCGGTCGCCGACGTTCCAGCTCTCCGAGGTGGGCGTCAGGTAGTAGACGTCCGCCTTGTCGGTCAGCGCCCAGGGGTCCATCGCGTAGGCGTCCCGGAGCCGGAAGCACTTGTCGTCGGCCACCTGCGTGACGCGCTCGTCGCCCGGGAAGCTGCTGCCGGTCAGCGGAACCGTCGCGAAGACCTCGGCGTCGTGCTCGCCCGAGCAGGACACCTCGTCGACGTCGTAGACGTCCTCGTCGAAGGTCCCGCCCGGCATGTCGAAGCAGTCGCCCTTGGCCAGCGAGAAGCCGGAGTGCGCGCTCGCGCCCTCCTTGAACCCCTGCCAGAAGTCGGACGCACCGCCCGTGGCCAGCGCCAGTACCCACAGCGCGAGCCCGACGGAGGACAGGATCGCGCCCGCGACCGCCATCCCCTTGCCGCGTTCGCCCCGCTTGCGGATCTGCGTCAGCGCGATGATCCCGAGCACCAGGCCGACGGCCGGCAGAAAGCAGAGGATGCCGAGCACGAGAGCGGCGACGGCCAGGCCGTTGATCGCCGCGGGCCGGCCGTAGGGGCTGTAACCCTGTCCCCAGACCGGATAGGGCGCGGCTCCGTAGGGGGCCTGTGGGTACGGGCCCTGTGGTCCCGGAGGGCCCTGGTACCCCTGGTACCCCTGGTACCCCTGCGGACCGTGCGGCCCCCGCGCATACGGATCCTGTGCGTACGAATCCTGCGGCGGGGCGAACGGATCCTGCGGCGGGGCGAACGGGTCCTGCGGGTACGGGTTCTGCGGCCGCGGAGCCTGGTACGGGTCCTGGGGCTGGTGGGGCCCTGGAGGCGGGGGTATGGACACGAGCACCGTGCTCCTGGTTCTGGTTCTGCCGGTTCAGACTGCTCGGGCGGGGGTTCGGGCGAGGGCGAGGCGTGGCGCGCACAGCCGGTCAGGTCATCCGACGAGACGGCCGATCATGCGCTCCGGTCAGTCTGGCAGGGGATTCCGCCAACGGATCCGAACCTGCGTGCGGCAGATGCGCGATGCTCATGGCCGACGGGACGCTCATGGCCGACGGGCCGACGGGCCGACGGGCCGACGGGCCGACGGGCCGACCGAGGTTGCGGCTAAGGCCCGTGTGCGGGTGAGGGGGCGTCCCGGGGCTCGACGGCGAGTCTGCGCTGCTCCTCCTCGACGATGCGGCGGGCGAGACCGTCATCGGAGACGTCGACCGCGTCCGGGCTCGCCTCCGCGGTGTCGCTGCGCCGGGCGTAGGCGTCGAACAGGCGGTTCTTGTTCCTCAGGATGCGCAGCAGCCGGTCGTCCACGCTGTCGGCGGCCAGCAGACGGTGCACCTGAACCGCGCGGACCTGGCCCATGCGGTGGGCGCGGGCCACGGCCTGGTGCTCCAGTGTCGGCTTGATCTGCGGCTCGCACAGGACGACCACGGACGCGGCCTGGAGGTTGAGTCCGACACCCCCCGCCTCGATCTGGCAGAGCAGCACCGCGTGCCCCCCGGCCGCCGTGAAATCGTCGACGAGGCGCTGTCGGCGCGCCGCGGGCACGTCTCCGGACAGGGGGCCGAACACGTCGTCGCCCAGCGCTTCCTGGACGACCGTCAGGACGTCGCGGAAGTAGGAGAACACGATCGCCTTCAGACCGTTGGCCGCCGCTTCCGCCACCAGCTCCCGCAGCCGTTGCAGCTTGGCGGACTTCTCGGGGTCGGCGTAGGCGGCCCTGCGCATCGCCATGAAGTTCCCCGCGGCGACGGCCGCGCGGTAGGCCTCCTGGTCGGCGGCGCTGAACTCCTCCCATTCGTCGACCTGGATCAGCGCGGGCAGTTCGTTGAGCACGTCCTTCTGGTTGCGTCGCAGGTAGGCGGGGGCGACGGCCCTGCGGAAGGCGTGCGGACCCGTCGCGCCGGGGCTGTCGCCCAGCTCCGCGACCAGTTCGGGCCGGAGGTGGCGCACGAGGCTTCGGAACTCCTCGACCCTGTTCTCCATCGGCGTGCCGGTGAGGAACAGGACGCGGTCGCAGTGCGCCGTCCACACCGCGACCGAGCGTGCGCGGCGGGTTTCGGGGTTCTTGACGTAGTGCGCCTCGTCGACGACGAGCAGTCCGAGCGGCGGTCCGCCGTCGGCCCGGGGACCGGACCCGGACACGGGCTCGGACTCGGGGTGGGGCTCGGACTCGGGGTGG
>NZ_JAHHIU010000152.1 GCF_024539815.1 Streptomyces hayashii | reverse complement strand
GGGAAGGGCAGGTGGCCCGGGAGGGGCGGGCGGCTCGGGACGGGACGGTGATCCGGGCGAGTCGGCGGACTGGCTCCCCGCCCCGGTCACCCGGCTGATCAACGACCGGTCCGCCGCCGTGCTCGCCATCGGCGCCATCGAGCCGACCCAGGTGTCCGCGCCGGCGAACCGGGCGTCCGCCGGGTCCCCCGCTTCCCCGGTGCCGCCCGTGTCGCCGGACGCCGCGACGATGACGGCCCTCACGGCCGCCCCGCCCGCCGCGCCCACCGTGCTCGGCCTGCGCCGCCGCAGCTTCCTGCGCCTCGGCTCCACGGCCGGGGTGCTGGCGGCGGGCGGCGGGGCCTGGTGGTGGAGCACCCGCCCGGGAACGGCGACGCCTCCTCCGTCCTCGACGGGTCCGCGCCCCGAACTCGTCGTGGCGTTCCACGGCGACCTGACCGGCGTCCGCAGAGAGAGCGGCAACGCCCAGCTCAACGGCGCCCGGCTGGCCGTCGAACAGGTCAACGGCCGCAGCGACCGCCCCTTCCGCCTGAAGCTGCTCCCCTACGACGACGGCGGCGCCCCGGGCAGAGCCGCCGACCTGGCCCGGCAGCTCACGGGGACCCCGGCCGTCTCGGCGGTCCTGGGGCCCACGACCGACGCGTGCTTCCTCGGTTCCGAGGCCACGTACACCAAGGCGGCGATGCCGGTGGTGTCGGTCTCGGTGGGCGCCGACACCCTGAACGATGCGCTCGGCCTCAACCTGTTCCACTCCCACGCCGCGCTGCACGTCAAGGACGACCTCTTCGCCGCCCCCTGCGTCCGCTACCTCGGCAACCACGCCGACGCGCGCAAGGTGTTCCTGGTGGACGACCGGGCGCAGGGCGACCTCGCCTGGACGCTGTGCGACCAGACCCAGCGCGCACTGCGCCAGGCCGGCCGGGGCGCCACGCTGACCAGCGTCCCCGCCGGGAAGATCGACTACACGGCGCTGGCCGCGGAGGTGCTGGCCGCGGGTTCGGACGCCGTCCTGTGCACGGGTGACGCGCCACGGACCGCCGGACTGGCGGCCGCCCTGCACGCCGCCGGGTTCACCGGAACCCGTATGGCGACGGAAGGCGCCTTCGGCCCCGCGTTCCTCGCCGCCGCCGGCGCGGCCGCGACCGGCTGGGTCCTCACGACCTCCTTCGTCGACCCCGCGGTCCGCCCCTCCGTCCGGGCCTTCACCGCCGCCTACCGCCGCCGGTACGGCGCCGCCCCCGGCTGGTACGCGGCCGAGGCCTACGACGCCGTGATGTTCCTGGCGGAGGCCTGCACCCAGGACGGCACGGCGCTGAGGGAGCGCGGGGCCATCGCCCGCAGACTCCGCGAGGTGTCCCACACCGGGATCACCCGCACCGTCAGGTACGTGCAGAGCTACGGCTTCAATCACGACGCGATGTTCGACTACCAGGTCGCCGACGGCAGGTTCCGCTACCTCGGGCAGTACCTGGAGGCCGCGGTCTCGTGAGAGCGAGCCCGTCGGCCCGTGATCTCCGAGGTCACTCCGCGTCGGCGACGACCGATCCGACGCGCTCGGCCAGCCCCGGGTCGCGCCGGACCAGGAGGGCCGCGTAACAGACGGCCGCCAGCAGGGCGGCCAGCGCCGCGTACGGGAACCAGCTGTACGGGGCGGGCTGGCCGGGCTTGGCGAGGTAGTACAGCGGGATCAGGACGGTGAGCGCGCCGACCGCGGGCAGCACCACGTGCCGCAGGATCCTGAACTCCTGCGGCCGGTACCTGCGGTAGTACAGCGGCAGCGCGATGTTGGAGGCGAGGTAGACCAGCAGGATCAGGATGGCGCCCAGGCTCGACGACTCGGCGAAGAACACGACCGGGTTCATCGGACCGCCGTCGTTCCCGAGCACATGCCCCGCGCCCCAGCCGACGATGATCAGCAGCGCGGTCGCGGCGAAGGTGACGATCGCGTTGTTGGGCGTGCGGCGCGTGGGGTGCACATAGCCGAAGAAGGACGGCAGCAGCCCCTCGCGTCCGGCGTTGAACACCAGCCTGGCCTGCGAGTTGATGCCCGCGATCAGCACGCCGAGCGTGGAGGTCAGCCCGCCGACGTAGGCGAGGACGGCGAGTGCCCCGAGGGTGTGCTGGGCGACGTCGACGAAGGGGATCCGGGACGCGCCGAGCCGCTGCACGTCGTAGCCGAAGCCGGTGACCGTGGCGTAGGAGAAGAGGATGTAGCTCACCGTCATGATCGCGACGGAGGAGAACACGGCGCGGCCGACGTTGCGCCGCGGGTTCTCCGTCTCCTCGGCCAGCGCGGCCGAGTTCTCCCAGCCGATGAACAGGTAGACCGCCAGCGGGAAGCCCGCCGCGAGGCCCTTGACGCCGTGGGTGAGGTGGGAGGGCAGGAACGGGGCCGCGGAGAGGTCGCCGCGGTGCTCGACGAGCGCCGCCACCGACACCACGACCAGCACGAGCATCTCGACGCCGAAGAAGTAGCCGGCCCATTTGGTGGACACGCCGATCCCGCGCAGCATCAGCACCACCGACAGGCCGGTCAGCAGCACCGTCCAGATGATCCACGGCAGGTCGACGCCGGTGTAGTGGTTCAGGGTGATCTGCATGAACCCGCCGGAGATCGCGATCACGGAGGCCATCGCGATGATGTAGCCGAGTCCGGCGAGCAGAGCCGTGGTGACGGCGCTGACCGGCCCGAAGGTCTTGCCGACGAAGGTGGTGAAACTGCCCGCCGAGGGGTGCGCCCGGGAGAACTCGGCCAGCGTGTTGCCGAACAGCGCGACCGCCGCGCCCGCCGCGACGATGGTCAGCGGGGAGGCGACGCCCGCGGTGGTGGCGAGGAACGCGAAGCCGAAGAAGAAGCTCATGGCGGGACCGACGTTGGCCATCGTGGCGGCGGCGATGTCCGCCATCCCGAGGACTCCGCCGCGCAGCCGCTGGGGCGGGCCGCCGGCGCGACCCGACGTCGGCGACGGTCCGACGGGTCCGTGGTGGGACATGGCGACAGCTCCTTCGAAGAGGTCAGCGCGGTTCGGCGTGCTGGTGCGCCTTCACCGCTCGGACCGCCGGGTCCATCGCGCCGCGGGCGAGTTCGTCGAGCAGGTCGGCGTGACAGCGGTTGCGGGCCCGCACGTGCGCGGGGGCCGGCGCGGGCCCCAGCAGGCACTGCCGGCCGAGCAGGTCGGCGGCGAACTCCCGGATCCCGGCGCCGCCGAGCGCCTGGGCGAGGTCGAGGTGGAAGCGGGTCTCCAGTTGGAGCAGGTGCGCCGCGTCGTCGGTGAGGTCCATCTCCTCGACCAGCGCGCGCAGCCCGTCGAGCGGACCGTCGAGCGGGTTCTCGACGGGGTCGTCGACCGGGGCGTCGAGCGGACCTCGGGGGTGCTCTCCCGCGGCGTGCGCCACGAGCCCGCACTCAAGCAGCAGGTGGAAGGCGTCCAGTGCGGCAGCCTCGTCCGCGTCGTGCATCACGGCGACGACGGCGTCCCAGTCCGTCGCGACGAAGGTTCCGCCCGCCCGGCCGCGACGGCGGTCGAGCAGGCCGTCCTGGCACATGGCCTCCAGCGCCCGGCGCACGGTGATCTCACTGATCCCGAGCTCCTCGGCGAGGACTCCCGCGTCCGGCAGCCGGTCCCCCGGCGACACCGAGCCCAGACGCACCCGCAGGGCGATCCGGGACCGGACGAGCTCCGCTCCCGTGGGGCCCCGGCCGGCGAGCACACGAGTGTCCCAGCCGGTGTAGGGGCCGAACTTGCCCGCTGCATTCACCACGGCGCCACCTTAACGGCCTGCCGAACGGGGTCACGGTGTGGTCCACAGAGGGCTCCCGGAAACGTGGGGTCCGCGCTGCACGAAAAATAGAGCAAGGTGAACACTTAAACAAGTCTTGTTCTTTTGGATCGTACTGAACTAATTTCCAGAGCCTTGGTCCGCACTCCTGTCCGCTCTCTCCCCATGGATGTCGAGATGACCACAACCGTCCCCAGAACCCCTCCCTCCGAGCCCGGCAAGTCCAGCGAACCCGGCGAGTCCGGCGAGTCCGGCGGCCTCCAGGCCGGACTCAAGAACCGCCACCTGTCGATGATCGCGATCGGCGGGGTCATCGGCGCCGGGCTGTTCGTGGGCTCCGGCTCCGGCATCGCCGCCGCGGGACCCGGCATCCTCGTCTCCTACGCGCTCGTCGGCGTCCTCGTCGTCCTCGTGATGCGCATGCTCGGCGAGATGGCCGCGGCCAACCCGACCTCCGGTTCGTTCTCCGCCTACGCGGACCGCGCGCTCGGCCGCTGGGCGGGCTTCACCATCGGCTGGCTGTACTGGTTCTTCTGGGTCGTGGTGCTCGCCGTGGAGGCGACGGCCGGGGCCAAGATCCTGGCCGGCTGGATCCCCGCGGTCCCCCAGTGGGGCTGGGCCCTGATCGTCATGATCGTCCTGACGGCCACCAACCTCGCCTCGGTCAGCTCCTACGGTGAGTTCGAGTTCTGGTTCGCCGGCATCAAGGTCGTCGCCATCGCCGCGTTCATCGTGCTCGGCGGCCTCGCGATCTTCGGACTGCTCCCCGGCTCCGACCACCCCGCGAGCGGCTTCTCCAACCTCACCGCGCACGGCGGCTTCCTGCCGCACGGCCCCGGCGCCATCCTCACCGGCGTCCTGATGGTCGTCTTCTCCTTCATGGGCAGCGAGATCGTCACCCTCGCGGCGGGCGAGACCCCCGACCCGCGCGCCGCCGTCACCAAGGCCACCAACAGCGTGATCTGGCGGATCGCGGTGTTCTACCTGGGCTCGATCCTGATCGTGGTGTCGCTGCTGCGCTGGGACGACCCGGCGATCCTCAAGGACGGCTCGTACGTCGCCGCCCTGAGCTCCATCGGCATCCCGCACGCGGCCCAGATCATGAACACCATCGTGCTGACCTCGGTGCTGTCCTGCCTCAACTCGGGCCTGTACACCGCCTCGCGCATGGCCTTCTCGCTCGGCCGCCGCAACGACGCCCCGGCCGCCTTCGGGAAGACCAGCGGCCGCGGCGTCCCGCGCTCGGCCATCCTCGCCTCGGTGGTCTTCGGCTTCGTCGCGGTCGCCTTCAACTACCTCTGGCCCGACACGGTCTTCCAGTTCCTGCTCAACTCCTCCGGCGCGATCGCCCTGTTCGTGTGGCTGGTGATCTGCTTCTCCCAGCTGCGGATGCGCAAGATCATCGAGCGCGAGTCACCGGAGAAGCTGGTCGTGAGGATGTGGCTCTACCCCTACCTGACCTGGGCGACGATCGCCCTGATCGTCTTCGTCCTGGGCTACATGCTCACCGACACGGCCGACGGCGGCGGCCGCGACCAGGTGGTCCTGTCCACGGCGGTGGCCATCGCGGTGGTGGTGTTCGCGGTGGTCCGCGGACGCCTGAACGCCAGGAAAGAAGGGCACGTGTCCTGAGCCGGCGGGCGCAACGGGACGGAGGCCGAGCGGACTACCGCTCCCGGTCTCCGTCCAACCATCGCCTAGGAGAACGACGGCCCCTGACGGTGAAGACCGGCCCACCGTCGCACTTCGCGGCCCGATCAAGCAGCCGCGGAGCTCGATGAGCCGGACGGCGGCCCATCGTGCCGGAGCAGGTCCGAGGCGCGGTGGGCGGTATCGTCAGCGTTGCCCGGAAGGAATCGGCTGGCTTTTCCACTCCACGTCACCACAAGCTCGTCACGGGCGCGGGTAGCGGCGACGAAGACCAAGGAGCGGGCCCGCTGTTCCTCCTGACGGTAGCGGTCCGGATTCGCGAGCCGGTACTGCTCGATGCGCTGATGCGGCACCTGGCCCTCACCGACGGACGTAAGGAAGACGCGCTGGAACTCCAGGCCCTTGAAACGGTGCATGGTGCCGATGCGTACGGCGTCCAGGTCGGCCCGAACTCCTTCTCGCCTCAACTCGACCACAGGGATGCGGAAGGGTTCCCGGGCCAGAACATTGGCGAACTCCTGGGCTGAGCTCCCGTCGGGCACGCTCACGGCCATAGCGGAGTACGGCGTGCCGTAGGTGTCGTGGCGTTCCTGGATGAGGGTCGCCACGGCCCGCATCTCGGTGAGCCGGTCCGGGGCCCGCCAGAACTGTGGGGCCAGGCCGGTGAGGACGGAGCGGTATCCGTCGAGCGTGTCGGTCCCCACGTCCAGGTCATCGAAAGGGGCACCCTCGATCAGACGGTTCGCGCTGCCCAGGATCTGCCGCGTGGTGCGGTAGTTGAGGGTGAGACGTCGTGAGGCACGGCCGCGTACCTCGATGCCCTGGTGGCCAAGGACGACCCGATTGCCGTAGATGCGCTGGTGGGCGTCCCCGACGAGGAAGACGTCGTTCGGGCCCTTGCGGACCATGGCGCGCAGCATCCGCCAATGCGAGGCGGACAGGTCCTGTGCCTCGTCGACGACGATGTGCTGGTAACGCGGCTTGAGCCACATGCCGCTGCCCGCCTCGCGGTGAACCAGGTCACGGCCTCCCACTTCCTCCTTGTAGCGGGCCTGTTCCTCGGAGCGGGCCATCCGGCGCTGTTCGATGGCAGCCGCCTTGTCGGCGATCAGCGCGTACGTCGTCTGCAGCGGCGGGGATTCCAAGTGGGCCTGGTAGGCGAGCATGAGCTGCCAGATCTCGTGGCGCTGGGCGGTGCTGATGCGTGGGCGCCCCGAGCGGCTGACGCGTCGGTAGGTTTCCCAGGAGCCGCATCCGCCCGCGACGATCACATGCTTGAACTCGCTGTCCAGAAATTCGGCGTCGTACTCGAACCGGTTGGCCTCGGTGATCACGGTGTGCCACAGGTTCATGGCCGCACTGTCGTCGATCGGCCGACCCAGCTCGACCCTGGCCTCCTGAACGATCTCGCCGGCGAGTACATCGACCGACTTGACGTCGACGCGCCGCAACAGTTCGTCGCCGCCCAGCTGGCGCAGCCGCTCCTTGAGATCCAGCGCAAGGTTGACGTTGTACGTGGTGAGCAGAACCGCATGGGAGTGGCCGGGCTGCAGCCGGTCGACCAGGTGGCGCACCCGGTGGAGGGCCACGACCGTCTTGCCGGTACCGGGACCGCCCGTCACCTTCGCCGAGCCCTTGAAATCACCGATGGCGAGGCGCTTCTGCTCGGGGTGGAGGAACAGCCTCCATGCGTCGAAGCTCTTGCCGAGCGCGCCGAGTACGGCGTCGTCGTCGGTCTCGGCCTGGGACACGGCACGGTGGGCCGCACGGGACCAGTCACGGGGATTGACGTCCTCCTCGGAACGCCACTTCTCCGTGATGTACTGCCGCACCTGCTTCGGATCCACACGGTCGCGCAGTGCGAGGAGGACGTCCCGCGTGAGTTCCGGAAGGTTGTTGGTGAGCAGTCCCTCGAACTGCTCGTCGGTGCAGACCTTCCGCAGCGTCGGCAGGAGGGAACGGACGACTCCGAGGTCGAGGAGAAGCTCGTCGTCGTAACGGGCGAAGAGCGGAGTGCGGAGGCTGCTGGTAGACATCGGTGCGGCGACTTCGGCGCGAAGAGCCTCCGGTGGGGCGGCCGTCGCCGTCCCGTCGCACGTGGCCTCTTCCGCGGTGGGTTCGGGCCGGTCCGGCAGGGCGATGACGTTGGCGCTGACCTGGCTCTGGTCAACCACCTCGATCGCGCCCGACACTGGGTTGATCTCGACGGTGAGCCGGGCGAGTTCGGCACCGGCCAGGGCTCCGTCGCGCACCGCGAGGACCCGCATCTCGTTCTCGCTGTCGGTCGACAGAAGCAGGACCATGCAGGTGTCCGCGTGCGCGACGTACAGATCTCCGTTGTCACCCGCGGCCCGCAGGAAGTTCCGGCGCAGAGCCCGGTTGTTCCGGTCGGCTCGGAGTCGGTGGACGAAGGTCGCGACCGCGTCCCCCACGGCGCCACCCCGACGCCTGATGTCCTCGTGGGCCTGGAGACCCACCTGGACCCGCGTCCTTGCCCGGCCTCCCGACCGACCAGCCCCGTAGCTCATTGCGCGACCCCCTTCTCGCCCAGCAGCCGGGCGAGCTCCTCCACGTCCCAGTCACCCGGCGCGCGCACGTGCCAACCGGCTGACGCACACTGAGCCATGTACTCGGTGTCCTCGGCGTCCTCCCCCAGGACGATGCCGATCTTATGGGCGGGCCAGGCGAGTTCGATGGTGCGAGAGATGCCGTCGACATCCCAGCCCGCCTTGCCGGCCGGCACGTGCTCGTCGGCGGACAGTTGCTTGGCAAGCGCCGCGACCTCGGGATCTCCCCATGTGGAGAGCTCCCCCACGACCAGCTGCCAGGCCGTTCGCTCTACTGAAGTCATCTCCTCGCCCGATTCCGGAGTCCCCGCTTCCGGCTGCTTTTCGGGTGCCGCCGGGTTGACGCCATGAGGGCGGTCGTCGGCCGCGTCGAGGTCCTCGGGAAGGGCGAGGCCTGTGTCCGGTGCGTTGGCGCGCAGCGCGGCCAGAAGGCCCGTGCCCGCACCGGCGGTGGCGGCGAGCAGAGCGGCGTCGAAGGCGTCGAGCGTCGAGCGGGCGAGGGCGAGACCGTCGGCCTGACCCGCGCCGGTGGGGTCGAGGAACTGGATGATGTTTCCCCAGCTCAGCCAGGCCTTCCAACGGCGCCTGTGGTCGGTCCGGTCCCCTTCGACCGCTTCGGGCCGGTCGTCGAGCACGGCGAGGGCACTCCAGCGCAGCGCCTTCGCGTCGGCGCGCTGCGCCCCGGCGAGGACGAGCGGAAGCCCTGAACCGTCCTGGAACGAGAGCAGTTTGAGCCCCTGCCCCGTGACGGCCGGGGCCGGCTCGTCACGGACGGCGGCCTCGATCCACCCGGTCGCGGTGACCGGATCGGCGTCGACGAGGTCGTTCCTGCGGAGGAAGGCGGGCGCGCTGACGGCAAGTTGCGCGAGCTGCTGCCACTTGTTCGGCCGCGGGTCGCGCAGGAAGCCCAGGAGGGAGGGGATCGCCCCGCCGTAGAGGAGGGCGTCGACCTCCGACGGATCCCGCCGCGCGTCCGACCAGCGCTTGCGCACCACCGCTCCTGGTCCCGTGGGGGAGGTCACGTCGTACGGCGGCCAGGCCGCGTCGGCCTCGGGTCCCGCGATGACAGGGGCGAGCGGGTCGCGTGGCTCGTCCGCGTCCTCGGCGGGCTCATCCTTCGGGGCCTTGAGGGACTTCAGGGACTTCTCCCAGGCCACCACGTCGTCCCAGGTGATCTGCCAGACGAGGATGCCGTCGGCACGCAGCAGGGCACGCTTGGCGGCGTCGGCCGCGATCCGGTTGGTGCGGGAGGAGGCGTGCCAGCGGTAGCCGTCGAGGTAGACGGCGATCGGCAGCGGTGGCGCGCCGTCGCTCGTGGTGTCTCCGGCGACCGGTCGGAAGAGGAGGTCGGGGCGGGTGCGGTAGCCGTGCAGGTCCTTCTGCGCGACGACCTCCCAGTGGACCCGGCCGCCGCCGGGCCGGGTGAGGGCGAACTGCTTGCCCTGCCTGCCGGTCGGGGTCTCTTCGTGGCCCGCGGGGGCACCGTTCTCAGGTGCGTCGAGCCAGCGGTCGAGGGCCGCGATGAAACGGCGTTCGAGGTCGCTCTCCGCCTGAGCCGCGAACCGGATCCCGGCGTCGGCCGACTCCTTGCGGAAGTCCCATCCGCTGTGTCCGTCGGCGCCCAGCAGATCGTCGAGCATCCACAGGGCTTCCTGCCGGGAGAGGTCCTTGTAGTCGCGCTCCGGGGCGTAGCCGAGCAGGCAGAGGTGGCAGGCGGGACGTGACGGGGTGTCTCTGCAGGAGCAGGCCCGCAGCGCTTCCTGGGCCTCGGCGAGTACGGCCCGAAACTCCTCCCCCTCGCGCTCCACCAGCCGCTGGAGATACCCGGTCCCACCGGGCAGGGCGTCGTACAGCACCAGGTAGTTGCGGGTGAGGTCGCTGTCCCGGTCGGGTTCGGTGGCGGGAGCGGAGCGGATGTGCGCGGGGTCGCCGCCGTAGCGCCGGGCGAGGCCCAAGTGAAGTGCGGCGGAGAAGGAGGCGAGGCGTTCCGGCACGTTCAGGGTGGCGGCGGGAAGCAGGATGCGCAGCGCTTCCGTGCGGTGCTCGGTGGCGGTGATCACCTGTACGTCTTCGGGGGTGGCCTGCTTGTCGCGGCGGCGGGTGGGGCACCAGGGCCGGTGGTGTGCGAGCTCGGGGCGGCCGAGCAGGGACTGGCTGAGCGAGGCCTGGGTGGGGCTGTTACCGGGCTCCCGGTCGGTGGCGCCGCCGCAGCGCGGGCACACGGTGAACCTGGTGGGCGCCGCCACCTCGGTACCGGCGAAGTAGGTGTCCTTGGGGCGGCCGTGCCGGGCCTTGCCGAGGTTGAAGCGGCGGATGACCGCCTCGCGGACGTGGTCCACCCCGAAGGTCCTGTTCTTGTGCCGCCAGGTCTCCTTGATGTTCTGCGGGTCGACGTCGACGGCGGTCACGGTGGTGTAGGTGGTCCGGACCCGGTTCTCGTGGTCGTCGACGATACGGGCGTCGTCCCGCTTGTCGTGGGCGGTCACCTTGCGGGGCACGACGACCTGGAAGACGGCGCTGCGTCCGCCGATGCCGTGGCCGCCGCAGCGCGGACAGGGCGAGGTGTCCTGCTCGGCCCGCTCCCCGGTGCGGACGTGGCCGCACTCCCGGCAGATCCGCCAGGTCCGCAGCCCGACGGGCAGGCCGGCCTGCGAGTCCTTCCTGGCGGGACCGAGGTCGAAGCCGTCGACGACGTGCCGGTAGCCGCGTACGTAGTAGGCGTTGCCCGGGGCGAGTTCGGTGAGCGCGGCCTCGGCGGGCCGGTCGTAGACGCGCGGTTCGCTGCTCCACTTGGTCTTGGGCGCGCCCCCGGCGTCCGCCTTCCCGGTGGCTGTACGCGCAGGGCGCGCGGGCTCCTTGAAGGTGAGCATCGCCTCCAGGCGGACGCCGTCCTCGACGAGGCTGTAGTTGGGCAGCAGACCGTGCTCGACGAGGAAGCCCTGGGCGTCGGCCTGGGCCATCTCCTGGAGCCGCTTGGTGACGCCGGTCGCCTCCCGGATCAGCGTGCGCTTCTCACGTGCCTCGTCGTCCACGGATTCCTGGAGCGCGTCCGCCGCTTCGTTGATCATGTCGCGACGCCGGACGAGTTCGGCGCGCTCGGCTTCCCAGGCGCGCTCGGCGGCGTCCAGCTCCTGACCGAGCTTCTCCGCGGCGAACCGACGCAGCACCTTGCGGGCATCACCGGAAGCGCCGGAGCCCGGAACACCGTCGATCTCGGGGAACAGCCGCAGGAATGCGTCCGCGAGGTCCAGACGGCCGACCGCCGCCTTGCGGAACTGCTTCAGCCAGCCGGTGCGGCCGACGAGTTGAGTCACCCGGTCCGGCAGGGGAATGACGCCCTCCAGGGCACCCCGGGCCGCGCGGTCGATCAGGAACGCGGTGTACTGACGGCACAGCAGCTCGCCCGCCGACAGGAAGCAGCCGGGCGGCAGGATCGGGCCCGCGATCAGGTGGCGCGGCTCGGCGAGGTGGTACAGCGCGCGGGGGCTGGTGTCGGCCAGCGACACCGTGAAGGCGTTGCCGGTGGCACGGCCGGCGCGGCCGACCCGCTGGACGTAGCCGGCCGTGGACGGCGGCAGCGAGGCCAGGATGACCGACTCCAACTGGCCGATGTCGATGCCGAGTTCGAGGGTCGGGGTGCAGGACAGGACGTTCGGGTCGGTGTGCTTGACGCCGCGCCGGAAACCTTTCTCCACCTCCTCGCGCTCCTTGCGCTTGAGGACGCCGGTGTGTTCGGCGGCGACCACGCTGTAGGGCTTGGCCTCCCGGTACAGGCGCCGGTAGTAGTTGGAGCGGCGATGGTCGCGGCCGGCCCGGCCGCCGACCTCGGCGGAGGGCGGGGTGATGACTCCCTCGCAGCGCTTGAGCGGACAGCGCGTGCCCTGCCACACGGAGGCCCGCTCCGGCGGCACGGTCTGCGTCCAGCCGCACTCCCGGCACGTGAGAACGGCGAGTGCGGTCTGTTCGTCGTCCAGCGGGCGTACGCGTACATGTCCCGGCGTGAGCCCGTACACCCCGTGACTCGACTGCTTGTCGGCGGTGTTGGTCCGCCGCCGGGCCAGCGCGCCGATGTCGTCGTGGGCCAGCCGCTCGAACAGCGCGGCCAGGTACTCCCCCGCGGTCTGCCGGTCCAGTTCCAGGCAGCGCTGGGTGAAGTCGACGTACCAGCTGGCCGGGGTGTCCACCCGTTCGAAGTCGGTGTTTCCACTGCGGGCGCCGACCAGCACGAACGCCGGCGCTTCGGAGTTACGGCCGAACGCGGGCATACCGGTGGGACGCCCGTTCCAGACCGGGTAGCGGTTACGGCCCTCCCCGTCGATGAAGTCGTCCAGCCAGGCGTGGTGGATGCCGCCGATCTGACGGATGTGTTCGAGGAGTCCGCGGACGTAGCCCTCGAAGTAGCGGAGCCGCTCGGGGTCTCCTTCGGCGGGGGGTCCGCCTGCCGTACCGACGGCAGCGGGCAGGAGCTGCTCCTTGTGGAAGTCGAACAGGGCCTCGGCCGCCTTGGCCGCTTTCCCGGGATCAGGCAGGTGCACCTCGGCCGCGACCGTGCGGGTCAGTTCCAGCGTGCGGCCGAGGCGGGAGTGCAGGCCGAACTCCAGCAGCGTGTTGAACGCGAGGCGCTGGCCGACCAGCTCCCAGGTCGACTCCGGGATGCGCTTGCGACCTTCGAGCAGGCGCTTGACCTGGGTAACGTCATGCAGGTCGGGCGGTACGACGGAGGCGAGGACCCGCTTCTCCTGCACGGCGGCCCGGCTCACCAGGGAGGCGATCAGCTCGTTGAGCGGAACGCCGTCACCTGCGAAGGCAGGGTCCGTGCGGACACGCTCGGACAGCTGCTCGTGGATCAGCGACCGGAGCGAGAACTTCCAGGCGCGGCTGGCCACGAAGCCGGCGCGGTGCGCCGCGTCCTGCACCGAGTCGTTGAAGATCAGCGTCTTGCGGCGGTCCCGCTTCTCCTCGTCCTCGTCGGGCAGTTCGCCGCCGGTGAAGAGCTGGGTGACGACGACCGAGGCGAGCGGGGCGACACCGGCGCCGAGGAAGCGGATGCCTTGGGTCTGCCCGCAGGCGGGGCAGCGGTCCTGCTTCGAGTAGTCGCCGCGCTCCTGGTTCTCGAACCAGGTCCAGACGTAGACGCCGTTGTCGGGGGCGGGAGAGATCCCGCCGTCGTCTTGAAGTACCTCGTCCGGTTCCAGTCGGTGCAGTGCCGTGCCGTTGTCCTCCAGGACCATCAGGGTCGCGTCGTGCGCGGCGCCCCGTCGGCCGCGCTGGGCGCGGCGCGCGAGGGTGGCGCGGGCCTGTTCGGCGGCCTCCGCCGGGGTGGCCGCGATCATCGCCCGCACCCGCCCCTTGGCGGCCCCGCCGGCGACGCTGGCCCGGTAGATCTCGTCCGGGGCGTGCACCAGGTTCTGCGGATTGCGGTCGGGGCAGATCGCGGACCATCCCGAGCGCCCGCAGTGCCGGCAGTACGCGGCCGGCAGCCGCCCCGAGGTTCGAGCCTTCCGCCGCCGTTCCACCTGCGCGGCCACGGTCACCGCCTGCCGTTCGGCGCCCGCGCGGGACTGCTCGGCAAGGGCGGCCTGGTCGGCGTCCGACCAGGAGAACACCGGCTCGGGGCTGACGAACCTGAGCACGCGGGACAGCGCCCTCAGCCACAGGTGCGTCTCCACCAGCAGCAGCGGCCGTTCCCTGTCGGCGGGCGCGTCGGGATCGCGGGCCACGGAGATGAGCGCGACGAAGCGCGCCAGGGCGGAGGCGGCCCTCTCCGGTTCCTGTGCGGCGACGGCGCGCCAGGCCGACGTGGCGTCGAAGCCTTCCAGCACCTCCAGGGCCGTCAGCGGCGCGTCCTTCGTGTGCAGCAGCGCATGCGTGAGGGGGTGGGCGAGCAGCCGTCGCCCCAGCTCGCGCGGGTCGGCCGTGTCACACCCCAGGGTGGCTCGCGCCACGGCGTCCATACCGCCGGGCGTGCGCACCGGGTCCGGGAGGCCGGCCAGTTCCTCGGGGGACGGCAGGGGCAGCGAATGGTCGACGGGAGAAAGGAATTCGTCGATGTCCCGCCGGTCCTCCCCCACGACCGCGTCGTCGGGAAACCGCACGCCGAACACCTGCGAGGCCACGTCCAGCATGGCCCGCGCCCCGCCCGCCCCGCCGCCGGAGCCGAGTGTCGCGGAGGTCGCCACGGGACATATCGAACCGAGCGGCCGTCCCTTCTCGGCGGCCCCGACCACGGCCGCGAGGCGACGCAGCAGCATCGCCACGTCCGTGCCCTGCGCGCCGTCGAAGGTGTGGAACTCGTCGATCACTACGTACGCCAGATCCGCGTCCCGCCACAGGGAGGCGTCCTGCTGCCGCTGGAGCAGCAGGTCCAGCATCTTGTAGTTGGTGATCAGGATGTCCGGCGGGTTGCGGCGGATCTCGGCCCGGTCCACCATCACCCGCCCGTACGGCGGCTCCGACCCACGTGCCGCCGACGCCTCACCGATGTACAGCCCCGCCGTGACGTCCCTGAGCCGATCGTCGCGTTCGAACAGGTCACCGAGCCGACCGGCCTGGTCACCGGCGAGCGCGTTCATCGGGTACAGCAGGACGGCCTTGATCCCCGCCTTCCCGGCCTCCCGCGCACGGCGGCAGTGATCGAGCACGGGGACGAGGAAGGACTCCGTCTTACCGGAGCCGGTACCGGTTGTGACGAGAGTCGGCTCGGGCCGGTGTCCGTCCTTGCCGTTCAGCCGCGCGAACGCCTCCGCCTGGTGCGCGTAGAACTGAAAGCCCCCCGGCCACCAGTCCAGGTGCCGCTGCCAGCCGTCCTCCGCCGGCCGGAAGGGGCGCCGGACACGGAGATACGGACCCCGGAAGAGCCCGTCGGCCGGGTCGGTGAGGAAGGCCTCCAGGGCGTCCTGTGTGTCGGGCTCGGCCAGGGCGAAGGTCGTCGTCAGATACTCGACCGTGGTGTCGCGCAGCGTCCGCGCGGCGAGTGTGGGTCTCATGACGCCGTGGCCCCCGTCTCCCGTGTCCCGGCACCCGTCACCGCCTGGACTGATCACGCTCCACTCTACGACCGGCCACTGACAGTGGCCCCGGTTCCGCATGATCCGACGGCGGAGCTCAGGGAATCTGCCGGTAGACCTCCTTCCGGTTGCCGACGGCCAGGATCCACACGATCAACTGGCCGTCCTCGACGGTGTAGACGACGCGGTAGTCACCGACCCTGAGCCGCCATCGGGCGCTGTGGCTCCGCAGGGCCTTGATGTCGAACGCGCTGGTGTCGCCCGCGTCCATCGCCTTCTGCAGCTCTGCGAGGCGGTACAGGACGCGGAGGGCGTCCGGGCGCGGGATCTTGAGCATGTCGCGCTGCGCGTGAGGTGTGAAGCGCGTGACGTACCCCACCGGGGTCAGCCCTGGTCGGCACGGAGCAGCGCGGCCATCTCTTCGAGCGAGACCGACCCTTCCGCGCCTTCGGACTCGGCTTCGTCGGCGAGCCGGTTGAGCCAGGTCTCCTCGGCGTCCTCGGCGATCTGGCGCAGCCGCTGGTACTCCTGGATGTCGATCACGACGGCTTCCTGCTTGCCGCGGCGGGTGATGATCGTCGGGGTCTCCTCCCGGCGGGCACGGTCTATGACGTCGGCCAGGTGACTGCGGACCTCGGCCATGGATGCGACGATCGGATCACTCATGTCACAAATGTAGCAGATGTACATGTAGCAGCCTCGGCCAGTGCACACTCGGCCCAGACCGTCTTGCCCGGACCGTCGGAGCGGAGGTACCAGTCCCAGCGGGAGGCGAGGCCGGCGACCAGGAGCAGGCCTCGCCCTCCGACCTCCTCGACACCGGGGACACGGAGGGCGTCCGGGCGGGGCGGCACCCGTTCGGCACGGGTGTCGGTCACCTCGACGCGGACGGTCCGGGTGTGGGCGATCACCTGGAGGTGGAGGTGGAAGTCCCGGCCGGCGACGTGACCGTGCCGTACCGCGTTGGCGGTCAGCTCGGCGAGGACCAGCACGATCACGTCGTGCGCGTAGGTGTCGTACGGGATCCCCCAGGCGTCCAGCCGGTTCGCGGCCAGCCGCCGGGCGAGGCGGGATCCGCGCGGGGTGGAGGTGAAGCGCATCTCGAAGGCGCGGTCGAGGGGAGCGTGAGGGGTGATCAAGTAGTCGGCGGGTCGGGTGAGTTGCGTGAGGCGGTCGGGGCTGCCGGGTTTGTTCGTCATGCCGACAACGGTGTCGCCGGTCGCGTAGCGTGACCAGTGGTGACGCAGCGACGCGGGCCGGTTGTACGCGCGGCGCCGGTACCAGTACGAGGCACGCGGCGTGACGGCGCTCCCGGGTGGGCGTTGGACCAGGGAGGCGGCAGTGGTGACCGATGGTGCGGACGCGGAGACGGGGACCGAGACAGCGGGCGACGAGGTGACGGTGAGCTTCGGGGACAGCTGGGAGAACGACGGCGAGGCGGGCGGGCAGGCCGCGGCGGACAAGTCCGCGCAGGGGGTCGTGGCCGCGTTCGGGCAGAGCATGAAGACCCTGCGGGTGCGGGCGGGACTGGAGCGGGACGAGTTCGGACGGCGGCTGGGCTATTCGGCGTCCACCGTCGCGTCGTTCGAGCAGGGGCGGAGGATCCCGTCACCGAGGACGATCGAGCAGGCGGACGAGATCCTGGGGGCGGGTGGGCTGCTGACCTTGTGGAAGGAGCAGGTGGAGCGGGCGCAATATCCGGTGTTCTTTCAGGGGATGGCGGTACTGGAGAAGACGGCCATCGAGCTGCTCTCGTACGACACCCTCATGGTCAAAGGGCTCCTCCAGACTGAGGAGTACATGAGGGCGGTGCTCGACATGCGACGGCCGCCTCTGGACCAAGAGACAATTGAGCAACGGGTGGCCGCACGGCTCGCTCGGCAGGACATCTTCGACCGACGGCCCGCACCGCTGCTGAGCTTCGTGATGGACGAGTCGGTACTGCGCCGCCGACTCGGTGGAGCGGGCGTACTGCGGGGGCAGTTGGAGCACTTGCTTCTGATCGGGCAGAAGCGGAACGTCGAGGTGCAGGTCATGCCGCTCGACTGCGAGGAAAGCGCGGGCGTGGACGGACCGTTCACCGTCGTCACCCGGGACGACGGCAAGAAGTTCGTGTATGCCGAGGCGCAGGGAACCAGCACCCTTCAAACCGACCCACAACAGGCGGCTCTCGCTGCAGCCCGCTATGGGATCATCCGATCACAGGCTCTCACTCCGCGAGAGTCCCTGGAGTTCATCGAAAGGTTGCTGGGAGAGCTATGAACATCGCTGAGTCCTCGGCCATCGTGTCGGATCTCGCCTGGTTCAAGAGCAGCTACAGCGGAGCTGAAGGCGGGGACTGCGTCGAGGTCGCGGCCGCTACGGGAGTTGTGCACATCCGGGACTCCAAGGCCGTGGCCGGGCCGATCATCCGTGTGTCGCGTGAAGCGTGGGCGGGGTTTGTCGGGGAGGCCTGACGGTCGTGCGTACGCGTGAGCCCTGCCGGTCCTTGTCGGGCGGCAGGGCTCCCGTGCGTCAGGCTCCGCCCAGACGGCGGGTGAACTCGGCGTGGGCCGCCTTCATCTCGACCTTGCGGCGGGCTTGGTAAAGGGGGTCGGTGTAACCGTCGGGAAGCGTGTACGCGGTCGGGAACTCGTCATGTGAACTCAACTTCTTCCAGGCGTCCTTGGGCTGACCGTAGCCGTGCTGCTGGTGCGCCTTGGCGATACGGCGGCCGGTCGCGTCGAACCACATGTTCTCCTCGTACTGCTGGAGTACGGGGAACCGGGCGTCGTACATGGCGAGGAGCTCGTCCGAGCTGATATGGAGCCATACGGCGACCAGGGCGTCGATCTCGACGAGGGCCGCACGGCGGGCGAACTCCGTACGGAGCGGGGTGTCGCGGGTCCAGGTGCGGCCCACGCCTTCGGTGAGCGGGGGCGTGGACTTGGGCCAGGTTCCGGAGGCGGCCCAGGTGTCCTGCTGCCAGGAGTCGTCGTACAGCTCTTCCCAGAGGGGGGCGTAGGCGTTGGTCTGGCAGTTGAGGCGGAGGGTGCGGAGGAGGAGGGCTGCTTCGAGGGGGTGGTCTTCTGTGGGAGCAGGCATCACCTCGGCCTCGCCCTTTTGAAGGTCGGAGCGACCTGTAGCGCGCAAGAAGTAGTCCAGCGGCAGGGACGCCCAGAAGCCTGCGGTCAGCACTGTCTCTCTACTGCTGTCGAGCACAGCACTATGCATCATGTGGACGTGGGCTGGCCCAGGCGGGATGAGAGCTGCAAATAGGCTGCGCTCCGTGTTCGATGCGATCTGTCGACGCCAGGCCAAGCGGAAGAATCGTGAGTAGGGTCGAGAGGCCCAGCTGCCCAGCGTGGCCTTTTGCTCGTCCTCGTCGTCTGTGAGTTCTCGGATAACGTCGGTTACTTGCTCGTCATGCCGCAGTTCGTTGAGTAGTTCCAAGTCGGTCCAGGTACGCCTGGACAGAGCCTCGTAGTAGGCCGAAACCGAGACCGACCGCCGGTAGTTCGTGCGCGGCACCGCATCCACCGCAAGATTCAGGTGATCCCACGCCTCGTAATCACGCATGCTCTTCGAGCCGCCCTCGGGGGGCTGCTTGTGCAGCGGCGTGGCCACATGGATCAGAGGCCCTTGGAGGATGACGTCCTGCCAGCTGTCGACCTCGCTGGGAGTCCAGGTGAAGTAACCCTTCGTGCGATCAGTCTTCTCGTTGAAGCCCCCGCTGATCCTTGGGCGCAGTGCTCCCAGTCGGTGGGGCCACTTCGCGAGCGCGCCGATGGCCGACTCCTCGGCTCGCGTCACGGGATAGAGGAGCTTGGTCTGCTCGGCTGGCAGCGGATTCTCCTCTCCTGCCAGCTCGCGCCATTCCGTGAGGCGTGTCTCGTCCACGGTAACGATACGGTCCCGGTGCGGACGCAGGTCCCACTTGCCCTCGTGCTTGACGCCCGGCACAGGGTCGTCCTTCTTGGTGTGGCGGACGGACTTGACCAGCACGCTGGGGTGCAGGAGCCAGCTCAGATGCTGGAAGTGGATGTCCTGGTCCTTGCCGTACACATTGACGCTGAAGTGACTGCTGTTCCCCACCGGGTTGGCGAAGATGAGCAGCTCGTTGGTGAAGTCAGCGTGGAACCGCAGATGCCGATATGCAGCCCCGCGCAAGACCGCCTCGTTCGATCCGGTCAGATGTGTGGAGGGATGAATCAGGCCAGCGATGCCCCGCTCGCCAATAGCCCGCCAACCCGACAACATGAACGCGCGATACATATCCGGTCGCGTCCCCACCAGCTCCGGATACGTGTCCGCCGACGACAGGAACTCCGAAACGCCCGCGACGGTACCCAGCTCACCCAGATAGAACGACCGGTTCTCCGGATTGCCCAGTACCTCGGCGACGTTCCACTCCCGGTCGGCCTCCGCGTCCTTCCCGCCCAGAACGAACCACGGCTCGGCCTCCGCGAGGACCCCGTTCTCGTCCCACTCCTGCCGCACCCACGGCGGATTCCCCACCATCAAGTCGAACCCGCCCTCCGCGAAGACATGGGCGAAGTCCAACTCCCAATGGAAGAAGCCCCGTTCCTCCGCGATCCGCTGCACGGACTCGTACCACGGGAACACGTCACCGAGATCCGCCGGCCGGGACCAGGCCGTCTCCTCGGTCATCTTCCAGTCGAGTTCCTTCTCCTTCTCGTCCAGCTCACGCAGGTCCTGCACACCCCCGAAGGACAACAGCGACGCCTGCTGCCCCTCCCCGGTGTCCACGTCGACGCGACCGAGTACGGCCTCGGCGAACTCGATCCAGTCGTCGAGGGACTTGAGGGCGACCTTTCGCCGGGCGTCCCCCTTGGGCAGCGCGGTGCGGTCCTCGCCGTTCGGGAGGTACTGGAACTCGTCCGTGCCGTCCAGCAGCCCGATCTCCTCCAGCGGCCAGAACCACAGCGCGCACCACGCGTCCATGACCTGCTTGAGCCGCCAGTACGGGGTGCCCTTCCGCTGGAGTGCCTTCAGGACGGCGTCCCGGTCCATCGGAGTGCGACGAACCTCGCCTTCCTCCCCCTGCCCGTCGCGGGGAGCCGTCGCTCCCCACACGTCCACATTCCGCGAGATCTCCTGCTCGGAGAGGGTCAGCCGCATCACGACCAGGTCCCACAGGTACTCGACCCGCCGGCCAAGCCCGATCAGCCGCCCGGTCTGCGTCCTGGCCCCGGGCTCCTCGTCATCGTCCTGCGCGGACCTGGCCGGAGCCACAGCCGCCTTCACCCGCGACGCACCGCTGCCGCCACCACCTCCCGACGCCGCCGAGATCCCCAGCGTCGGCTGCTCCCAGATCTCCAGGCCGAGATCGAACGCGCCCTGCCCTCGCGCCTCGTCCTTCTCCGCCTGCTTCTCCGCAGTCGGAGCGGCTTTCCGCTTCGGCGCGGACGCCCGCCTCGGGTCCCCCTTCGGATTGCGCCGCATCGCCGACCGCCACTTGCGCAGGGCCTCGACAAGCTCGGGCTCCAGCCAGTCGACGACCTTCCCGTCGACCACGGCCTTGACGGTCTCCTCGGACGTGCCCTTGTTCAGGGTCCGCACGGAGACCTTCTCCCCGATCGAGCCCCAGCCCATCGCGGGCAGCAGGAACTGGTGCACCTCCCGCGCCTTCAGCTTCTCCCCCAGGGGCACATGCCGGGGCTTCTGCGGGTCCTTGCCCGTCAGCCAGCCGCCCTTGCTCAGGCTGTTGCCGGGGTACACCTTGCGCGCCGCGCCGATCAGCGAGTTGCCCCGGTGGAGGTGAAGGCCGTACCAGGGGGCCTTCATGCCCCGGTGCATGGTGTTCAGCCACAGGGAGATCTCGGCCAGCTCGACGGCCGTCTCGTTGAGGTCGACGCCGTACGCGTTGTGCAGCGCGATGTACGCCTTCACCTTCTGCAACTCGCGCTGATAGTCCTCGGGGTCGATCTGCACGCCCCGCTCGCGCTCGGCGAGCCTCAGGTACAGCTCGGCGAGCTGGTTGACGGCCTCGTTGAGGAAGGCGCCGGAGCCGAGGGCCGGTTCGCACACGCGCCACTTCAGGACGTCGGCGGCGTTGATCCAGGCCTTCTCCGGCTCCTTGGGATCGACCTCGCCCTTCTCGTCCAGACGGAAGCGCAGGGTCTGCTCGACGGTCGCCTCGGTGAGGGACTTGGGTGTGTAGTACGAGGCGCTGGTCTCGCGGTCGCGGCCGGCGAGTCGGTAGACGTACGAGTCGACCTTGCGCGGAACCGGCTCCAGTCTGTTGGTCTGCGGGTTGAACTGCGTCCCCACGAACACGTCGTTCGGGTACCGCTGCGAGGCCACCTGGCTCGCCTTGATCAGCCATGAGCCGCCGCTCGGGTCGCCGCCCTTGGCGACCTCGTACAACGGCTCGTCGGCAATGAAGCCGGTGTACGACATCAGGCCCTCGTACACCGCGCCCAGGTGGTTGATGTCGAGGTTGGCGTAGGAGATGAAGCCGCCGCGCCCGCCGCGGCGGCCCTCCACCAGGGTCAGGTTGCGCAGCACCTGGTGCAGGACCCTGTTGCGCAGGCGCAGGTCGAGCCGGCGGGCCGTGTCGGGGACCGTGCCGTCGGCGGCGATGTCGGCGGGGTGGACGATCTGCTGGTCGACGAGCCTTATCGACTTGGGGTCGAAGAGCCGGGAGCGCAGGGCCTCGATGCGGACGCCCGCGTAGCCGTCGTCCTCGGCCAGCTCCGGCGTCTCGCTGTCGGGGTCGGGGTCGGCCACCGCGTCGCGCGAGGTGACCGTCTCCGCGACCGGGTGACCGGTGAAGACCTTCTCGAAGAGCAGCGCCAGCGAGTCGTGGAAGTGGTGGCGGTCGCGCGAGGCGCTGGACAGCTTCTCCTGGACCACCAGCTCACGCAGTCGGCCCACGCTGTACCCGGAGGTGTACTCCGGGCTCTTCATCGGGAGGATGTCCAGCTCGGGACGGGCCTCGGCGTAGAGGAGGAAGAGGATGCGGTACAGGTAGCGGAGCGACTCGTTGGTGAGCAGGCGGGGCAGGGCGCCGGGGTCCGCGAGGGAGCCAGGGAGCCACTCGGGGAGGTCGTCGGGCCTGACCTTCTTCCTGCCGGCCAGCTCCAGCACTTCGTTGGCGATCAGGTGGACCGACTTCTTGAGGCCCTCGCGCAGGTCTGAGGTCACGCCGACGGAATGGTCCCGGGACTCCGCCACCAGACGGGCGATGTCGTCGTCCCCGCCGTCCTCGGCCGGACGCAGCGACTGCGCCCCGAACAGGGCGGCGATCACGTCGAGTTCGCCGGCGGTCGCACCCTTGAGGCCCTTGCGGGGCAGCGCCACCTCCAGGCTGACGGCCAGGTGACGGCCGCGCGCGAAGTTCTCCCGGTCGGCGAGGACGACGACCCCGCCGAAGAGGAGCAGCGCGTAGCGGGGCGCGTCGTCGGCGGACAGCAGCCAGGCGGCCAGGTCCGTGACCGTGGTGAGGGTCTTGCCGGACGCCACGCGGACGGGGACGGCGAGGCGGTTGGCGGAGCCCTCGCCGCGCGTGGCGGCGACGTCGTCGGCGAAGCCGCCGGTCAGGACGACGACGCCGGGCTCACTGTGGGCGACGGGCACCGCGATCGGAGCCGCCGCACTGTGCACGGTGAGGTGTCCGGGGGCGGGAGTGAATCCGAGGGCTTTGAGGACCCGTACGTGCCAGGCGTCGAGGCCCGCCCGCCAGACGCCCTCCGGGGTGTCGTCGTGGACGCGGGGCGCGGTCGCGGGCTGGAAGGCGGGGGGCCCGTCCGGGCCCGCGTGCGCCTTGAGAGCGTCCGTCGCCGAACGCTGGGCCGCGATCGCCACGGCGTCGGGGAGCGGGTTGTACTTCTCGGCCTCGCCGCCGACGGTGAGGCGTGCGTCGAGGTACGGGCCTGTGAGGTCCCGCAGGCCCTGACGAGGAGTGGGCCGGCCCTGTCGCTCCTCGGCCGTCCACTCCTTCAGGCGGCCGGTCTTGAGCTGCTTGGGCAGGATCTCGTCCAGGTAGAAGGGCGGGAAGTACTCACCCTCGTTGGTCAGAGCGTCGAACTTCACGCTTGCTGCTCCTGCCGGATCGCGTCAGTGGTGGTGGACCGTGGGGATCGGGACGTCGTCATGAGCTCGGCTCCAGGACCGCGAGGACCCGCACCATGGGGTCGCCCGTCGTGCGGAGCCGGGCCGCCGCCTCTTCGAGGTTCTCGGCCGCGCGGTCGCGGGCGGTGCGGCCGCCGCTGAAACCGGGGAGGGTCTGCGCGCGCCAGAGGCCGACCCTCTGCGTGTACTCCCGCAGAGGACGGTCCACCAGCTTCTCCGCGTCCTCGCGGCGCAGCCTCATCTCGCGGCGGGTGGCCTCCACGGCCTGGGGCACGTGGCGGCGGAGCGCGGCCGGGTCGCCCTCGGCGAAGTGGTCGGGCATGTCGGGGCCCAGGCCGAGGTCGGCGAGGAGGGTCGGAGTCAGTTCCCTGATCCGGGGCTGCTGGTCCGACAGGCCGAGCCGGTCGACGGCCAGCCAGGCGACGACCGTCGGCCGCCCGTCCTTGTTGGACCACACCCCCTGCGTGAGGAACACCGGCCCGGGCAGGCGGGTGCGGTCCACCTGGATCACCAGTGCCTGCTGACGGCCCAGCTGGACCAGGACCTTGTCGGTGATCCACTCCATGACCGGGTGGAGCTCGCCGACGTAGTGGGCGTCCGGCCACAGCGAGGACGAGTCGGCGTCCTCGCGGGCCCGCTTCAGGGAGTCGGCCGCATCCTTCTTGCTGAAGGTGAGCTTCATACGGCGAGTGATGCCCTGGTCGCGCAGGTAGCCGGCGGGGAGCACGTCGAGCCGGTCGGCGAGGTCGTCCGGGGTGTCGAAGCTGAGATCGGTGCCGTTCACGGTGGTGTCCAGGCGGAAGGGCTCCAGGTCGGCGAGTTCCGCGAGGCCTGCGAGGACGTACTCGCGGCGGTCCTTGAACAGGCGCAGTTCCTCGACGTGGTGGAGGGGGGCAGGGGTGGCGGCCTGCGCCGGCTCCTCGTGCGGGGCGCCCGGGGTGTCGTCCGGCTCGGCGTCGAAGTCGAAGCCCGCGTCGCCGTCGAAGTTCATGTCGAAATCGAAGTCGGCGTCGTCGAACGGGCCGCCGTCCGCGCCGAACTCGGCGTTCAGCTGTTGCGCAAGCGGCAGGTCCGCCGCGGTGACACCCTCGTCCAGGGGAACGGACTCCAGGTCCGCCACGGCCTCCTGCGGCGCCTCGCCCTTGAGCAGCGCCTCCATGACGCGCTTCTCCTCAAGGTCGCCGTCGTTCTCCTTCGTCGCCGCCTCCACGGCACCGAGGACGGCGTGCACCCGTGCCTCCCGGGCAAGGACCTTCTCGGCGATGTCCGTGTCGTCGAGCGCGCCCTCGACGGACGATTCAAGGATCATCGCGCGGAACTCGGGCGGCTCGGTCTGCCCGTAGCGGTCGATGCGGCCGTTGCGCTGCTCGATCCTGATCAGGCTCCAGGGCAGGTCCCAGTGGATCAGGTGATTGCATTGACGGTGCAGGTTGACGCCCTCGGAGGCGCCGTCGCCGGTGAGCAGCAGGCGGACGTCCCCGCCCGCGCGGGCGAACTCGTCGACGTACTCCATCTGCACCTTGTCCGAGACGCCGGTGCTGTGCAGCACCTTGACGGCGGCCTTGGCGTCGTCCTTCTTCTTCCAGCCCAGCAGTGGGGGGAGCACCTCGCCGAGCCAGTCGAGGGTCTCGCGGCGCTCGGAGAAGACGACCGCCCGGGGCACGTTGCCCGCCCCCACGCCGATGCGGCGCAGCTCTTCGACGAGACCCGCGAGCTTGGACGTGGCGGTCAGCCCGTCCTCCCCGCCGGACGCGCGGTCGATGGCACGGGCGAGCTCCAGGAGACGCAGCAGGGAGGTGGCCTCGGGTGTGCCTACCTCGACGTCGGCCGGGGGCGCGTCGGAGATCTTGTGTCCGTCGGGAAGGCGGTGACCCGTCCTGGCGAGCCGCTCACGCACTGTGGCGAACAGGGCCCGGTGCGAGGAGAGGAACGACTTGAGCAGGACGTACGGGAAGAGCCTGTCCTCCGTGCCGGCCTGGGCGTCGGGCTGCTTGAGCCACTTCTGCGCCAGCTCCTGGAAGACCTCTTCCTCCAGCTCGTTCGCCCGGCATCGCACCGGGTGGGAGCAGCCGCGCGGGGCCCAGTGGTCCTTGAGCTCCTTCGCCACCTCGTCGCTCACCTTGGTGCGGCGCAGCATGAGGTGATCCAGCTCTTCGGCCTTGGGGTTACGGGGGTCCTTGACCGCCATCGGGTCGAGAAGGCGGATCAGGCCGGTGAAGGCCTGCATGTCACCGTTGTGCGGGGTCGCGCTGGCCAGCACGAGGGCGTCCGTACGCTCGGCCAGGAGGTCTGCGAGGGCGCGCCGGTCGCTGCCCTGATTGATGAGGTTGTGGGACTCGTCGATGACCACCGCGTCCCAGCGGATGTGTTCGAGCCACGGACGGTAGCGCTTGGGGTTCTTGAGCGTGTCCATGGAGATGATCACGCGCTTGAAGTACGTGAACGGGTTGCGGCCGGCCGGGATCTTCCGCTCGATCCGGGCGATGCCGGCGCTGTCGAGCCGCACCAGGGGCAGCGAGAAGCGCGTCCACAGCTCGTGCTGGAACTGTTCGAGCACGGGAGCCGGCGTGACGACGAGGATGCGCTCGCCCCGACCGCGCCGGATCAGCTCGCTGAGCAGCACCCCGATCTCCAGGGTCTTGCCGAGTCCCACGACGTCACCGATGAGGAGCCGTGGCCGCAGCGGGTTCGCCAGGGCCTTCGCGGCGGGCCGCAGCTGGTAGTCCATGCGGTCGAGGAGGAAGCCGTCAGCGAGTGCCAATCTGCGTTCGGTCTGCGGCAGCGGGGTCTTGCGCAGCACTGCCTCCAGGAACAGGCGGCTGCGCCGGAAGTGCGGAGAGCGGTCACCGAGAAGCTCGGTGTCCTCGGGGAGCAGGATTCGCGGCCGGTCCATCGTGGGCACGAGGAAGCGGGCCTCCTGGCCGCGCACCAGCTCGGACGCACCGACCGCCTCGATCACGAACTCGCCGGGCCGCACCTCGTGGCTGCTGCGGACCATCCACTCCTCGTCCCGCACCTCGATCACCGTGCCGGCGGGCGGAGCTCCCTCGGGTTGCGCCATGGCCTGCGGGGCAGGGCGGTCCTCGGTGCCGCCGGGCACGGTGTCGGGCATGGTGTGCGGGTCCTTTCGGGTCGTACGGGGAACGCCTGCGGCGATGAGCCGAGGGGCGGCTGATGCCGCCGGGGGGACGGCGTCCCCCTGAAGCCTAGGGCTCCCGAGAGGCGAGGTGGGAGCGGACGGAAAACGGCGCTGTGCATGGGCGATCGGCAGGGCCCCGCGTGAGCGTTCCGCGCGGCAAAGCGACTCCGCCGGCCTGTGGCCGCGCTGTCTCCGCTGCCTACAGCTTGCCGCTGTGCGCGTAGGCCTTCCGCAACCGCTCGGCCACACGCAGTGCGGCACGGGGAGGGGCCGTCGGCGGAGCGGCGAGGGGCTGCTTCGCGGCCGGCCGCGGAGGCTGGAGGGGGTAGCTGGTGGGGTCAGGTTGCTCGGCAGGGGGCGCCCCGGGGATCCCGTCCGAGGGAACAGGGGCGGAAGGCGGCTCGGCCTGCTGTGCCTCGGGCTGGTCGACGACCGTCGGCGTGTACTCGGCCGCCACGCCGTCCTCGGCGGTGTCCTCTGCGAGCTCGATGTCGTCGGTGTCGACGATGCCGAAGAAACCCGCGCCGCCGCTCGACAGGTCCACCGGTGTGCCCCCGGCCCACGGGGCATCGGGTGCCGCCCCCGCGTCGACGGCACGCTGGGCAAGGTCCCGAACCGCCGGATCAACACCGCCCGAGCGCGCCTCGATGGGCGGCTCCGGAGCCAGGCCGGCCTCCGCCACGAGCACCCGCAGCTCCTCGAACGCCATGTCCTGGGTCAACCCCGCTTCATGGAGGAGGGCCCGCAGCCCCATCTCCACCCTGTCCAGGTCGGGACGGAGGCCGGGGACGTCCACCAGTATCTGCGCGAGGAGCGGGCGGAAGTCCGCGCCGACACCGTTCCAGTGGGGCGGCGTGAGCAAGGGCTCGTTCGAGTAAGGCGGCCTGCCTGTCAGCGCGAAGAAGAGCGTGGCGCCGAGCGCGTACACGTCCGTGGGTTCCTTGGCACTGGGGAAGTCGTGCAGCTGCTCGTAGGACATGAACGGCTTGGTTCCCCATGCTTCACCGGGCCCGGTGATCGCCTGGCTGGTCCGTCGCTCGATGAGGGTGGCCAGCCCGAAGTCCAGGACGACCGGGCCATCAGGCCCCAGTACGACGTTGTCCGGCTTGAGGTCCCGGTGCAGCAGTCCCGTTCCGTGAATGGCGCGCAGGGCGTCGACCAAGTGGAGGCCGAGGGCGGCGTACGGGCCCACGGAGAACGTACCGGACCCTTGCACCATCGTGTGCAGCGACGGACCCTCGATGTAGTCCATGGCGAACCAGGGCTCCGGAGCGTCGGTGTCGGCCGCGAGGAGTGCTGGTACCCGGTCGCTGACCACGGCCCGGACGGTGTCGATCTCCCGGTCGAACCTCTTCCGGGCCCCGGGCTTGTCCAGCAGGTGCGGCTGGATCATCTTGACCACGGCGAGACGCGGCTCCGCGGCGTCCGCGCCCTCGTCCGGCTCGACCAGATGGTAGGTCGCGTTTAGTTCGTCCGTAAGGCCGTCCAGCGGGATCCGGCGGGCCAGATAGGCCACGCCCATTCCGCCTTCCCCCAGCCGGGCGAGCAGTTCGAACGGTCCCAGCACGCGGGGGTCCTTGTCGGCGTCCAGCGGCTCCATCGGCGCTCTCGTACCCCCACGCTCACGTCACGGCCCCCCGGCCGCACTGGTGTCGATCAGTTTACGGGCAGTGCCCGTGCGTAGGCGGGCGTTGAGGATGGCACACCACCGGAATTTCAAGTGGCTTGAATCAACGGGTGGTTGAACGATGGACGCTATATGTTCACGCGGAGCGATCACGTGTCATGTTCATACGCGGAGGGGACGGCATGCGGGCCTGGGTCGTGCGGGCGGGAGAGAACGGCGAGCGGGAGCACAAGGCTTTGGAGGAAGGTGTTCTCCTGGTCGGATGGCACGGGCTTGGAGATCTGACCGAGGTCAGGACTCGCGAGGACATCAAGGCCGCAGTGGCGGCCGCCTACCCCGACGAGGGTCCCTACACCGTCGGGAACTGGACCGGTCAGCTCTACCGCTTCGTCCACGACATCCAGGCGGGGGACCACGTGGTACTACCTCTGCGATCGGGACGCGTGGCTGTCGGCCGCGTCTCGGGCGGCTACGAATACCACGGGGACGCTCCGGACAGTTCACGTCACGCTCGACGGGTCGAGTGGCTCGTCAAGGACGTCGACCGGCAGTCGATCCAGCCCGACCTGCAGAACAGCATGGGCTCCCTGCTGACGGTCTTCGAACTCAGCAGATTCGCGGCGGCGGAACGCGTAGCCGCCTTGGCCGAGGGCAAACCCGACCCGGGACGACCCGACGCCGACGAGTTCGCCGCCAGCCTGACCGAGCCCACCAAGCTGTACGAAGAGGTGCGCCGCCGCGCCGCGGACGAACCGCTCACCCTGTCCGTCCGGGATTTCCTCGCCATCTGGGGCGTCCAACGCCGGTACCCGGCAGCCGTCGAGCAGATCAAGAACGATCTGGACGAACGAGGCCTGGCGACCGTGCCACCTTTCACGGAGGGCAGTATCGAGAGCAGGATCGCGGTCGTGGCGGGCGGCTCCGAACCGGACGAGGCGGGAACCAGCGCGATGACCAGGCTCGCGAGCACCGGGCTTGTGGACAAGGCATTCGATCTGACCCGCATCATCGTGGCCGGCGTGCCTGACGGTCCTGGGACAGAGTCCGAGACACAGACCGTGGCATACCGCGTGAGCAACCTCGAATCCGCGAACCGTATGCCCGAGTTCGTGAGGGTGGGGGCCGACCTCAAAACTGCCATGACGCTCATGGTGCTGCGCGGCTACAGCCAGATCCCTGTCCTCGACGCGGACGGGCGGCTGCGTGGCGTCGTCAGCTGGGAGTCGATCGGACGCGCCCACATGGCCGATCCCGGTGCGAGCCTCGAAGCCGCCACGACCAGAGGTCAGGAGGCCGACCGCTCGGACGATCTGCTCAACTGGATCGGCGTCGTCCAGCAGTCGGGGTACGTCCTCGTGCGGGACCACGATCACAGAGTCTGCGGCATGGTCACCGCCTCCGACCTGACGGTTCAGTTCGGCACCCGCGTGCGCCCCTTCGTCCTCGTCGAGGAGATCGAGCAGCGACTGAGACGCGTGGTCGACCGGCACATTCCGCTTGAGCGGGTCCGCGCGGTGCTTCCCGCGCGGCGGGCCTCCCGGGTGCACTCCGCCGCGAATCTGACTTTCGGCGCCTACGGACACCTTTTGAAGGCCCCCGAGAACTGGGCCGCCCTGGGCTGGGCCATCGACCAGGAGCACTTCCTGGCGGCACTTGAGGAGTGCCGCCAATTCCGCAACAGTCTGATGCACTTCAGCCCGGACCCCGTGACCGACGACCAGTTGGTGCCGGCCCAGGGTTTCCTCGAGCTGCTCCGTTCCATGGACCCGCAGAACTGATGTCTTTGCCGTACGCATCGCGCAGGGGCGAGCATTGATAGCGCTGCCCTCGGCTCACGATCCGGAAGCGGTCTTGTCCCTGCGCGGAGAACGGGTTCGGCAGATCGAACAGGCGACGCTTCTCCGGGATGAGAGCCGATGCGGTCAGCAGGACGCGGTACCAGTTGCCACGCGCATGCCGACGGGCCCGCGTCCGCCTCGAACGGGCCGAGTTCGAACTCCACCCGGTCGGCACTCGGCGCGCTCAGCGCCTTCACGAGGCTGCAGCCTGTGGAGATCGCGGGCCGCCACGTAGCCGGAGATGCCCTGGCCCTCCCGCTCGCCAGCGGTGCATCCGACGGCCGTCCGGAAAGCAGGTCGTCCAGCGCGTCGAAGACGCGGTCCGGTTAACAGGGCCTACGAGTTCGTTGCATTCGAGCTGCTGCATGTCCTGGTCTAAGATGATGCGCTGCAAAACCTTCGGCCACAGCCTCGGCCCACGGGGCCGCGAGCGTCGTCGGAGGACGAAAAGCCCTGAGAGTCAGGTATTTGGGGTCAAAGCGGCAGACGAGTCGGGCTGTACGCCGGGTTCTGTGCCGAGGTCTCTCGCGAGGGCCTCGGTGACGGCCATCCATCTAGGGCCGGCGTTGCCGCCGGCCTCGTGCGGTCTACCCGCGGACTCGGGCGGGCAGCCCTCGAACGTCCGCGCAGAGCACGTTTTACCGTGCTCCTTTTGACCTTGCTCCGGGTGGGGTTTACCTAGCTGCCCAGGTCGCCCTGGGCACTGGTGGTCTCTTACACCACCGTTTCACCCTTACCGGGGGCCGGAGCCCTCGGCGGTCTGTTTTCTGTGGCACTGTCCCGCGGGTCACCCCGGGTGGCCGTTAGCCATCACCCTGCCCTGTGGAGCCCGGACGTTCCTCGGGAAGTCCCGTGAGGGACTCCACGCGGCCGCCCGCCCGGCTCGTCTGCCGTGCCGACCATGTTACCGGGCGGGAGTCGCGCTTCGGTCCCGCCGCCGTGGCCAGGACCGAGCCCGCGAGGATCAGGGTGAAGGCGGCCACGATCGTCGCCGTCAGGGGCTCGTCCAGGAACAGGGCGCCCGCCGCGACCGCGACCGCCGGATTGACGTACGTGATGACCGTGGCGCGCGTCGGGCCCGCCTCCTTGATCAGCTCCATGAAGGCGACGAAGGCGACGGCCGTGCAGATGACGCCCAGGCCCGCGAGGGCGAGCAGGACGGTGGCGGAGGGGACCGCCGCGGGGCGGGTGGCGACGGCGGCCGGGGCGTAGACCAGGGCCGCCAGGGCCAGGCAGGGGGTCGTCAGGTGGAGGGAGGGGACGTTCTTGAGGTGGCGGGCGGCTATCAGGGGCGCGGTCGCGTAGCCGACGACCGTCAGCAGGACCTCGGCCAGGGAGCGGGCGTCGCCGCCGGTCAGGTGCGGGACGGTGAGGACCGCGACGCCGGTCAGGCCCAGGGCGAGGCCGGCGGTCCGGCGGGCGCCCAGTCGTTCCGTGTCGCCGAAGAAGCGGGCCAGGGTGACGCCGACGATGGGGACGCCCGCGATCAGCAGGCCGGCGGTGGAGCTCGACAGGCGCCGTTCCGCGTCGGTGAGAGTGAACCAGGGGCCGATGATCTCGATGACCGCGAAGGCCAGCATGGGCTTCCAGTGCGTCCTCACGGTGGTGGTCAGACCGCGTTGGCGCAGGGCGAAGGGGAGCAGGAGGGCCGCGCCCAGGGCGCACCGGGTGAAGACGACCACGGACGGGGAGAGGCCGTCGGAGCCGTCCACCGCCACTTTGATCAGGAGATAGGGGATCCCCCACACCACTCCCATCAGGGAGAACAGGAACCAGCCGCGAGCAGTCATGGGAGGAGTCTCGGCCGGTTCCGCTCAGGTGTCTTGAACGCTGTTGCGGTACGCGGCCGGGGTCACGCCCAGGACGCGGCGGAACCAGCGGGTGAGGTGGGCCTGGTCCGCGAAGCCGACCCGGGAGGCGACCTCGGCGGGACGCAGGCCGCACTCCAGCAGCGCCCTGGCCCGGGTCACCCGGTACTGGGCGAGCCAGGCGTACGGCGGGATCCCGGTCGTCGTGCGGAAGGCGCGCAGCAGTTGGTAGCGGGACAGGCCCAGCTCGGCGGCGAGGTCGGCCAGCGAGGGCGGGGCGAGCAGTTGGTCGGCGAGGCGGGTGCGGACGGCGCGGGTGATGTGCTCGGCGCCGGGGATCGTGTCGCACACCGGGCGGGCCGTGGAGTGGCGGCGGGCCAGGGCCGTCAGCAGCCAGGGGAGCCGGGACTCGGCCTCCAGCGGGTCGGGGCAGGCGGCCAGGTCGGTGTGGGCGCTGCGCAGGGCGGCGGCGAGTTCGGGGTCGTCCAGGAGGGGATCACGGAAGTGCGGTATACCGCCGACGGTGCCTTCGGTGAGGAGGGCGGGGGGCGCGTACAGGGCGCGGTAGGCGTAACCGCCGGTGTCGTCGCCCGGGCCGCCGGTGTGGGTCTCGCCGGGGTCCAGGACGACGATGGAGCCGGGGCCGGTGCGGATGTGGCCGCCGCGGTAGGCGATGATCTCCGCCCCTTCCACGCACACGCCGACGGTGAACTCGTCGTGCGTGTGCGGCGCGTAGACGTGCCGCTGGAAGCGGGCGGTGAGCAGGTCGAGGGGCGGCCCGCAGCGGCCCAGTCTGGCTCTGGTCCACCACGCCTGTTCACGATTCATGCGCCGCCCCCGGTCGTCCCCTGCGTGTGCTCTGTCCGTGCAACACGTTCGGGGGCCGGTTCCATGCCCGGTCAGGGCGTCGGGCGTGGCGTGGCGTCGTCGCCCGGCGGACGCCCGAACACTCCCTCCAGCGCGTCGAAGGCGGCGGCCAGGCGCGCACGATGGTCGCCGGCCACGTCGGCCGCGGCCTCTCCCGCGAGCAGACGGCGGGCGGAGGCGACGAAGACCGAGCGGTACGCGGCGACCGACAGGGCGGCGGCCAGGCGCGCGTCGGGGAGCTCCGGGGCCGTCTCCGCGAAGGCGTCGGCGAGGGCCTCCTCCACCTCTTCGACCCCTTCGCGGGCGCGGGCGCGCAGCGCGGGCGAGTCGACGACGATCCGCCAGAAGTACCGGAAGTCGTCGGCGATGCCGCCCAGCGGGTGCCGCTGGTCCAGGAGCCGCAGCGCGAGGGCGCGCAGGGCGGCGATCGGACTCTCGCCGGGGTCGCGGCGGCGCACCGCCTCCGAGAACATCTCGACGGCCTGGGGGATGCGGTCGAGGAAGAGGTCTTCCTTGCGCGGGAAGTAGTTGAAGACGGTCATCGTGGACACCTCCGCCGCCCGGGCGACCTCCGCGACCGTCACCTCGTCGAAGCCGCGCGTCACGAACAGGCCGGTCGCCACGTCCGAGATCCGCTGCCGTGTGGCCTGCTTCTTCCGCTCACGAAGGGAGGGTTCCGCTTTCCTTTGCTCCGCCATGAGGGAAAACTATAGCTGCCACAATTTTTTAGTGACTACAGTAAAAGCCATGACGAACACGGAGTACGACGTGGTGGTGGCCGGCGCCGGACCGGTCGGGCTGATGCTGGCGTGCGAGCTGGCCCTCGGCGGAGCCCGGACGCTGGTCGTCGAGCGGCTGACCGAGGTGGACGAGACGGTCAAGGCGGGCGCGATCAACATCCCCACCGCCGTCGCCCTCTACCGACGCGGGCTGCTGCCGGCGCTCACGCGGGTGCAGGAAGCGGCGATGAAGCGGTTCGCGGAGTTCCGGCGGGCGCAGGCCGGGGCGACACGCGCGCAGGCCGGGGCCACGCGGGCGGGGGCAGGGGCTG
>NZ_JAHHIU010000151.1:6313-33620 GCF_024539815.1 Streptomyces hayashii | reverse complement strand
TGCTGGCAGCCACGTTGCTCTGTGGGGTACTTCAAATCCTCGCGGGTTACCTGAAGCTAGGTTCGCTGATGCGCTTCGTCTCTCGCTCTGTGATCACGGGTTTTGTAAACGCATTAGCGATTCTGATTTTTATGGCGCAGTTACCTGAATTGACCAACGTGACCTGGCACGTCTACGCCATGACCGCAGCGGGCCTAGGGATAATCTACCTGTTTCCGTATGTACCTGTGATTGGCAAGCTGATTCCTTCGCCATTAGTGTGCATCCTGACACTGACTGCACTTGCCTTTTACCTCGGGCTGGACATCCGTACCGTGGGTGACATGGGCCAATTGCCGGACACACTGCCGATTTTTCTGTGGCCTGAAGTGCCGCTGAACTTTGAAACCCTGCGCATCATCTTTCCTTACTCCGCAGCGCTGGCAGTTGTAGGCCTATTGGAGTCGATGATGACCGCGACCATCGTCGACGGTCTGACGGATACCACCAGCAACAAAAACCGCGAGTGCAAAGGTCAGGGTGTGGCCAACATCGCCGCTGGCATGCTCGGCGGGATGGCAGGTTGCGCGATGATCGGCCAGTCAGTCATCAACGTGAAATCTGGTGGCCGCACCCGCCTCTCGACATTGTGTGCCGGCGTTTTCCTGCTGCTGATGGTGGTATTTCTTGGCGAATGGCTCTCTAAAATCCCGATGGCGGCACTCGTGGCAGTGATGATTATGGTGTCCATCGGTACCTTTAGCTGGGATTCCTTGCGCAATATGAAAGAGCATCCGCTGTCGACCAACCTCGTCATGGTGGCGACCGTCGTGGTCGTCGTGGCCACTCACAACCTGGCCTACGGCGTATTGGTCGGTGTGCTGCTGGCGTCCCTGTTCTTTGCCAACAAGGTCGGACACTATCTGGACATCAAGAGCACTCTGCAAGAGGCGCAATCGCATCGGACTTATTACGTTGTGGGCCAGGTGTTCTTCAGCTCTGCAGACAAGTTCACTGAGGGTTTTGACTTCAAGCAAGCGCTGAAAAAGGTCACCGTCGATCTCACACAGGCGCATTTCTGGGATATTACCGCCGTCGCAGCGCTGGATAAGGTCGTGATCAAGTTCCGCCGTGAGGGCGCTGAGGTTGAAGTGCTCGGTCTCAATGAAGCCAGCGCAACAATCGTTGACCGCTTCGGTATGCATGACAAACCCGGTGCCATCGACAAGCTCATGAGCCACTAAGGAGGACGACAATGACCCACGTAATGGCATGCAGATAACTCACAATCCGCATTGGCGGTCTGTGATTACGCAGCATGGGCTTCGCAACGTCTCAGCGCTCCCCCTGACCTTGCTTCATGTGCTGGATAAGGAGAAATATCCTGCATCCGCTGACCTCAGCGGCAATATCGGTCTCGGCAGCAGTGAACATCTACTGGAAGATCTGGCCACGCTGGATGCGCAGCGTGCAAAACTGGCCTTGGAGCATGGCCAACACATGCTGGAAAAGGCCAGGGAGCGAACGGCCATTTCCGGCGCTGCGTTTCCTGAGCTGAAGCAGCGCCACGGACACTTGGTAGAAATCTGAGCGACCTTCAGGAGGATTCGACTGTTGGTGATAGGAAGAGTGGGTGAAGACAACTCACGCAACGCGCACAGCCTTGGCAGCCAGATAGAAGCTGTGGTGCGAACAATTCACCGGCCTATCCTGATCACAGCTAGCAGCTATAAAAAGCCCGAAAAGGTGATGCTCGCATTTGACGGCAGCTCCACTGCCGTATCCGTCCGGCGAACACGCCTTGCTTCCCGATAGATAATGCTGCGCCCTCGATTCTCGACTGTTCAAAGTTTCAAGCTACGCTTAGGGATCCGGAGCATATGCAAAACAAAGCTTATTCCCCTCTGGATCCCGACAATATGCTGCATAGAAATCTGAAGCATATTCTCGAAAGCCCGGCTTACCCTCATTGGTTCCTCCCATCTCAATAGCAAGCGCCCAGACCTCACGAACCTGGGCCTCCGAAGCTGCCAGAAAACTCACTTGAACACCGTTCCCCCAAGTGGCTGCAAGACCATTTATAGGGTGCTGGACGTAGAACTGGGGCCATCGCCTATTGGGGTATCGCCAGCCTACGCCGCGAGCAGCCCCACCGTTCCCTTCAGGCATCTGGATAAGGCCTAGTTTCGCCAGCAAGGCGTCGTAAAAGACTACCAAACACTCAAGATCCCTAGCTCCGACGTGCACGTGACTGAACATAGGTATACTCCGCGAAAGGGGGACGTGTCGCTTTGTGATAATGCGCAAGCACCGGGCATCACACATTGTAATGTCGCCCCGGTGCACACGGGTGTCTAGCCATCTTTGCTGGACTTGACCGCAGCCATTGTGCTGTGGAACACGGTGTTTCTCGAGCGGGCAGCCCAAAGGTCAGCCGACGCCGGAAAGCCGGTGAATACAGATCTGTATCAGTACCTGTCGCCGTTGGGCTGGTAGCACATCAACCTGACAGGCGATTACGTGTGGCGGCAGAGCCACAAACTGGAAGATGGAAAATTCAGGCCGCTACGGCAGGTCGGAAAACCTTAGTATACGATTTTCCCGGTTCCTGCTCACTAGCGGTCGACGGCCAGTTCGTGGAATGCGCACTGACGTATGCGTCCTGTCAGCGGTGTCCAGCCAACACATCTTCCAAGCTCCGGCATTAAGCGCCACGGTGTCTCCGGTTTTAAAATGAACACCATCGCGCTTATAGCTGGGTTTGTGTAGGTGACTCCAAACGACGCTTACCAAAGAACTTTCTCCGATGGGCTTTCAGAGCAAATCACGCCTGTACACTCGAACCTGCGCGGTAACTTGGCGTCATGACCTTTATTGCGATTGTGGCACCTGTTAACAGGGCTATTACTCCCAGCATCTCAAGACCGGTAGGTAGACGGTTTTCGGCGATAAGGCCGAACGCAGCGGCGAAGATCGTTTCTACAGAAATGAGCTGCCCAGACAGGGCCATGGGTAACCGCTGGCTTGCAATGTTCCAAGCCCATGCCCCTCCAACGGAGGCAAAACATGCCAGCGCTGATGCTGCGGCGAAAACCGGTAGAGTATTGTCCAAACGTAGGTCAATGTGCGGGTAGCTATATACCCCAAACACAAGCCCGAAAGGTAAGAAAAGCAGGACGCTGACACCTGCTCCACTCATCATTAGTCCAGTCCAAAGACCTGAATGTACTTGGGGAATTTTTGCCAATATCTTTTGGTTTAATATGCTGAACATTAACCAAGCCAATACTGCGCCTAACGCATAACCTACTGCCACAAGGTACGAGGGCGCGCCTCCATCTAAAACGCTGACCAAAATTCCATAATTCGTTGCAACCAAACCAAAAACTGCCAGAATTATGGGTGCACAGAAGCTGCTCCAGGAAACTGTTCGGTTGATCAAATTGCCTGTGATGGCAACTATAACCGGCGTAGCGCTCAAAAATGCGGGTGCGATTATAGCCCCACCGTGAAGTACACTTCCCATAATGCATCCTATGTAAAGAGCATATCCTAGGACGCCAAGCAGCCCGGCCATCATAGTTGAACGCCAGCTTAAAACTGGATCGCCAGGCCAATAAACACGAATAACAACAAGACCAATGCAGCCAGAGATGATGAATCTCAATGTAATAAAATCAACCGGTCCAAAATCTCCCATCATGTAAGGAGACAGAAAATTAAGCGCCCAGCTGAACGTAGCGAAAATTGCAGCTGCAATCCCAATCACATAGGATTTTGACATCGCCTCTCCTGTGACGGGCTTACACGCCCGATTTTAGATAATAGGATCGCAATATTTCGAGGAGCGAATCTCCTTACCGTCCTTTATACCAATAAATTGTGACCCATAGGCCGTCTGAGTTGGTTTACCCAAGTTAACGCCCATCCCTACGTCGCCACCACTTTCAGACTTGCCTTCGAACATGGATTTTGTCTAGTCGTGAGCGCCAGTCTAGAAAGCGCATTGTCACAGCAAGTCGGGTCTTACACGGCCGCAGCGCTGTCGCGCTACCTTGATGACGGTGCCGTACCCATAGACAACAAATGGGCCGAAAACCAAATCAGGCCATGGGCTCTTGGGCCGAAGAACTGGCTCTTTGCAGGGTCGCTGCGCAGCGGTAAACGTGCGGCAGCGATCGTGAGCCTGATCCAGTCTGCACGGCTGAATGGTCATGATCCGTATGCTTATCTGAAAGACGTTCTCAGACGCCTGCCGACGCAGCGGGTGAGTGAAATCAAGCAGTTGCTTCCGCATAAGTGGGAGCCCGTTTAATCATGTAAGGGTGACGCTCGGACGTACACACTTAAGTTCGTCTGGCTGTAGCCAATAAGGCGGCTGCGCCGAGCATCATTGCACCCGTTATGCGATTGATGATCGACAATTTCCGCTTCGAAGGGTGCAGAGATCGAATGATGCTGCCAGCAAGGGCCCAGCCTATAGCGGCGATAAACTCGACCGCAATGTAGATTGCACTTAAAACGACGAACTGGGCAGTGAAGGAGGCGCCAGTACCAGCAACAATGAATTGGGGAACAAAAGCAGTGAAGAGCAAGATTGCTTTGGGGTTGGTCATGGCAGTCATGAACTCCCTGCGTGCCAAGGAGTAGGCATCGACAGGCTGGAATACCGAAGCCCCATCTTCGTGACAATCACGGCCTATCATCATTCTTACGCCGAGATAGGCGAGGTAAAGGACACCTACCCACTTAATAATCTGGAAAGCGGGTTCAGACGCCTCTAGCAATGCGCCTAAACCGACAATCACCATTGCGATCATCAATGCAAAGGCCGTACACCGACCTGACAGACCGACCACTGTAGGCAGCAAACCCTGCCTGCTGCCATTTGCGAATGCAAGCAGGTTGTTGGCGCCCGGTGAGACGGCAACGATTGCTGCTGCGGGGAGAAATAGGAGGAGTTGGGCTAGGGTCATGGTTGGAACCTCGGCATCGACAATAATTGATTCTAGCCAGAGCTTGAATAGTCTCTACGAGGATCGGGCATATTTCGCAGCGCCTATCCTTTGGAGAAGCGGTGTTCAGGTGTTTGTTGGTAGCTTCGGAGTATGCTTTGGGGTCAGTAAGGTGTGTTGGCTAGACGCTTACTACGCTTCCGCAAATCACCTTTGTTTACGTTCACCCCCGCTGAACCCTGGATGATAGCAGCATCTCATGCTCACTGGATTGTTTGCGACGTCAAAGGGCCCGTGCCGTACTCACTGGGCTTGTGTCTCGTAACCAAAACGATCTAAAACGTTAGCGCACGACCACAAGCATAAGTACATCCTGCGATGGTCCCCGCTAAATTCAGAGAATTAAAACTGTCGCAGGGTATAAAAATCTGTCGCAGGCTGGTCGCCGTTGTGACGGGTCGCTGCCAAATAAGTATTCTCCAGGCGTCGTACCTGACAGACGTTTCAGATTACTAAAGATCAAATACTGACTCTGTTGTGAATCTGAACTGCGTCTTTGGAAAAGGAGGTTGCCTTGGCTTGCGTGGGTTTAGTGAACGGCTGTCGTACTGTGGCCTCAGTGCTTAGCGATGAAGATTGGAAGAAAGTAGTGAAAATATCGAAAGGCCGCCAGGTGCTCATGCCGGATACGAAACTTCCGGCACAGGCCAAAACCCTCAGACGGGATGGAGGCATCACCAGGTACTTTTCCCATTTTCCTGGAGAGAGCCCTGAGGGCTACTCCAGCACTGAAAGCCCAGACCATATCGCCATGAAGGTGGCCATTTACAAGAAGCTGGTTGCTCTAGGCATTCAAGCCGAGCTTGAAGACGGCGTAGACGATTGGCGGGCTGACATTCTGGTTGGCGACTCGGCCTTTGCTCCGCGCCTAGCAATAGAAGTGCAGATTTCGCCTCAGTCTGCGCAGCGGACATATGAGCGCACTGAACAACGCAATCGCTCTGGTGTTCCGACTCTTTGGATATTCGGCAGTATCGGCCTGACGGGCGTTATCAACGAGGATCTAGCACGAACAAACCCCGTGTTCGTCGCAAAAACACCACTGGATGCAGCCGATATAGCGAGTGCAGTGTGTCGTGGCCAAGCATTCTACGATGACTTGTCGCACTACCAGCAAACGCCAGCAAGACCAGTTGCGCTGCTCATAAACTGTGCATGCGGAGACAGATGGCTCTACCCGTTCGGCTGTGTTTTGCTTCTCAACAGAATCTCCGGTGAAACTGCCCCAATGTTCATTAGTTGCTTTAGGACAAGCAGGGTGGGAAAGGGGCTTCTACCTACAGCTAGAATGAGGGCGGTGGAAAGATATTTTGACCTGGGCATGTCTGCCGTGAAAGTTAGCGCCGAAAAATATGGCGTTGGGTTTGGACGGCCATCTGAGGTCTGGCATCGTTACGGGCGCTTTGGAAACTCAAAATCAGGCATTCGGGTATGGGAGCGAAGCTATAGCTGCCCGACCTGCACCAGCACGCCTGAACCGCTGACGCGGGGCTTACCAAAGAATGTAGCCCTGTCGATGTGCCCGGTCCCCGTCGCCACTACCGTCGATGCGCGTTCTGTTCTTAGCGTCACACCGAGTTGGAGAATGAGCAGAAAGGACGGCTGGGTTGAGTCTGTAATGTGTGAACGTAGATGGAAGGATGAATTCATCTACCCGCTCAGGTCGGCAATTGCGCAGGCGTGACTCGCTGAACAGTTGCAACATGCCTAATCGGGTGGTCGCGACAGTTTTAATTCTCTAGGCCTCCGCTCCACAGCAGAGACTTGAGGGTTTGCGACAGTTTTGCGTTTCCTCCAGAGTTGGCTTGAAGCCCCAGAAAGCCGGGCTTCGCAGCGACAGTTTTAATTCTCTAAATCCACCGCGACTGTCGTGATGATCCGCCTCGACGATACTCCAGGTGTCGTCTCGTCCCCCTGGTCAGTCAGCAAGGTCAGCCAAAGCGGACGCTCGTTGAGCATAGCCTCACAACACGCTCATTGAGTATCGCCCCTAGCCTTGCGGCTAGTTGCGGATCGTGTACCCCCACGACTGCCATCTCAAAGCTTTCTGGGCCCGCGTGGATCCAACGATAGTATGTTGGACGCAGGTAACTGTCGTTCAAGCTCAGCAATACGGTCATACAGCTCTATGATTTTCGCATCCGCCTCGCTCAATAAACTTGCTAGCTGGTCGCGCTGTCGGGCAACCTGCTCAATCCGATCTCGCAAGGCGCGGCTTTTCTGACGGGCAAGATGATTTATCTGGTTCAACGAACGAGGTCGCTCCTCCGCATGTTGTTCGATGTAGGTTTTTATCTCTGCGATGAGACTCGGGAAACGTGATTTCTTAAGTGCCGACGGATCGCTCCCGGCCTCTTTGGCCACGTTGTTTTGAGTAACCGGTGTCCCCTTCGTTAGAAGCTGCGGCTTATTGAGTTTCAAGCGCTCAAAAGCCTCGCGATATTGATCGGCCGCGCTGCGACGCGCCGTGAGTTCAACGTCCATTTGCTCCCCCTATGACTCGCCGGAAGCTCTCTACGCTTCGTTGTTGAGCGATTAAGGACTCCATTAGCGGACTTCCGTACTGAGCATTAACAAGCCGCTCTTTGAGGACATGTTCAAGATCATCGACTGCGTCCAATCGTTCTGAGTCATACAGCACATCAGGGCAAGGTTTTTCATCCTCCGAATCACCGCCCCCGCAATGAGCAATGTTGTCGACTCCTCCGTACGGACAAGGCTTGCGACTCGAGCAAACGCCAAGAAGGATTTGGCGACATGCTGCGGCACCCTTCTTCGCCAAACCGATCATCTTCTTTGCATCCTCTGGCGTGATCAGCCGAACGATCTCAGCCTTACGTTTATCTCCATGGGGACTTACAAAACGCTCACTCGTAAGCTGCTGTAACTCTCTACCAAGCGTCTCGTACATCGTGCGAACGTACAGCGTGTGAGCCTTATCCTCTAGACGCATCTGCGAGTGATTTTGTCCGTAGTAAAGGCTCATCGCTCGGGTGACGTGCTTGAGTTGGTACTGAAGCGAGGCATCGCTTACGAGCCCGGAAGCTTGCATGTTTACTGCACCAGTTCTACGCAACTGATGCCATGCTAACGGCCATACCGCGCCCACTTGATAGTCCTCCGGCAATGTAGGAGTAGCTAGCCGGGCCAATTTCAAATCCTCACTCGTGATACGCAAACGCTCCAAGTCAAACACCTTGCCGTAGTGGCTCAAAAGGTCGGAATATGACGGAATACTTGGTCTCAGTGAGTGATCATTTTTCTTGCTCGATGGGGCCCACGGTTCGTAAGAAAACGAGGTTAAAAAACGCCCCGTGAGCCCGCTCGCAGCTACATGAGGTGCGTATAATGACCGAAACAGAGAAATGACCTCCATCGCCCTCACTGCGACCTTTACAGATGGGGATGTGACCCACAGGGCGTCGCTATCGGCCTGCGTTTTCGTCGTCTGTCCACGTAACAAAAAAATGTCGCCGAAATTCTTGTCGTGCTCGACCTCAAGGCATCCCGCTCGAAGATTCCAAGCTTCCTCGACTCGCATGAGGCTGAAGTTAAGGATGTAAGCTAAACCTGCGCTATTGACCAGTTTCAGATAGCTAGTCAGCGTTCTTACTTGCAATTCACCACTGCGCCCCACCCAACGTTCAAGTAGCTCAAAAATGCCGAAGCGTTTCGCGGTATCTGCAAACGCTCCGAGAAAACGAAGCCCCGTTTTAGCGCCTGATAAATGCATCTTATGGCCGCAAAAAGGTTGTGCGTTTGCGCACGCCACTCTTTTTGAAACTCTATGATTATGTTCGTAAGCCTCAATGCTGAACCGGTAACAAGCTTCAACTTGTTGTTGATGGGATAGGAAGTCATCAAGACACTCTCGCAGCCTGGTGACTTGGTAGTGCCAAATACGTGGAGGAATGTACGGTGTTTGAGCTGTTTGGTGGGGTGGAAACAGCGCAGCCAGACGGGTTAGCGAGCCCGAATCCAGCAAAGTAAACCCTACGGCGCTGCGAGACGCGTATAGCTCATGCATTAACGACAGAAACTCAGTCTTTCTTGAGGCATGAAGAAAGGCAGGGATTTCCTCGCATACGCGTGGAAAGCGGCTCAATTCGCTGGCCAGTATTCCTGCCTCTTCACACAAAACAAACAACCGCCGCATCTGATCGAACCGCGTCTTTAGAGATCGATAGCCGCGAGCGCCGTACGGCCCGTATAGCCACCAGCCTGTGATGATACGAAGCAGATCAGCGTTCGCCGAGCTAATGGGCGCCGCGACTTTTGTGGCGGGGCCATCCCCGAAATTTAGCGTTAACGCCTTCTTGGCCCATGGGTCAAGCCTCCAAACTGGGTCGCCCCAACGGCTTACTACTTTGCCCTGTGCATCAATTACGACAGGCCAATCAGGTGGCGGAGGCCAGCTCTCAGGACGGTAATTTGGCGCTCCGGGAACGGCGAGAGGCGACTCAATAGAAAGCCCTAACGTCGTGAGGATATTCATAAGGAAGGTCCCGCTGTAACTTCCGCCAGCCGAATAAATCCGTCCCAAGCTGGGTGATAACTCTCCTCAGCTATGCGAGCCAGTGCCTCCTCAACCCAAAGCCGACGCACCTCGCTACTTTCTTGAAAGAACCGCAGCTTCGCACTCAGACGCTCAATCGCAAGCATTGCAGGATGGTCAGCCTCCTCAGATCTATCCGTGGAAGCTGGACGATATCTAGTTAGCTCCAAGCTCTTGAGCACGCGCAAACTACTTAGCGACCAGACGTGATCTTCGCTTTCAATATCCCGATGATTGACGCAGAAGAGGCAACCAGCAGCGTTGATACAATCGGGATCAGGTGCATTCGTCGGAGCATCTACGACCGATTCTGGCAAGGACGTCGCACAAGCACCTGGAGCAGGTGAGCAAATGACGGGATCTGATTGCCGGTGAAATCGAGTAATTTCAATCATCGCAATTTGCGGATTGGGCTCAGCGTACACACGGATCAACGTTTCAGCTGTGTGCTGTGCGATTTCCGCGACCAGTTCAGGGCGTTGCGATTCACGTAACAACCAGTTAATACGAGCACCCCGTAGCTTACGTGGTCGAACGAATCGAATATTGGAATCGGTACAGAGGCGCACTAGAGCTGTGAACTGAGGAGCTTCTACAACGAGACGTCCCCCAAGACGGACGAGAGGAAAAAGAAGCCCCTCTAGGTCGTCCGGAAACCACGTGTTTCGCCACTCAATGTAGCGTTCAAACCACTCCTTGTAGCTTGAGAAAACTTCAAATAGCACTTCGCCCTGACGACGCTTTTTGTAAGACCTGACTTGGTAACCATCAAGGTGACTCGTATAGTGGTATTGGTCGATCCGAAGTTGATGCGCCTGCGACAAATTCATGCCGGTTTGCGCGATGAACATAAGCATCTCGGCTTCGATTCTCAGATTTACTGCCGGGTATCGAGTCTCGATTGAAACGTCAGAGTCCCGGAATTCTCGGTGTCGAAGGATGGCCGCAATCTGGAATTTGGTTTGAGGTCGAACCCGTCGTGACGCTTCTTTCTCTGTATCGCGAAGGCCGCACCAGATAGGTAGCGTTGTACCCGATCTCAATGCCACTTGGATGGGGAGTGGTCCCGCCACAGCCTCATAAGTGAGTGACGTACAGAGGTCGGCAATTAACTGCCCGAAAGAAAAGCTCTCTTCCACACTTTGCTTATCAGCGCTCCCATTTCTAACCCGTCCGTTGCCTCTGGGTTTGCGAATTCGTGTGCTGTACAAAAGTGTCGAGCTTCGGCCTAGCACTCGATCAAGCATCGTCGCTGTCAAACTTGCAGTGTCGTATAACGATCCGGCAGTTAAATATCCTTCCACACGGTGACGGTGTAAAAGATGCTCTGCCCACCCCAGGTAAGCTTGCGCAACCTTGTCAATGCTCAACTGGCGTCCGGATTGATCCGCCCACCGAAAAAACTGCCGCAACGAACCGATCTTGTTATTCGCCGAAAAGCGGCTCCCCCCGCCTACAAGGTCGTCGGCCAAACACTCGTGGAGCTCCTTTACAAGCTCTACCCGTTCCAGCAAAGGATCCCCTAAAACACCTGATGTGATTTCATTGCGTACAGTCTTCACTTTTGCCTTTGCACCACCGCTGTATAAAAATGGGGTCAGATCCCAAGGCGTCTCGTTCTTCGCGTACTCAAGCATTGGAAACGTTAGGTCTGAAGACGTCCGATTATTCATTGCTCGCTCCGTGCCTGGAAGAAATCCCTGTAAACGCAGCCATGAAGCTGTTCGCAATGGCCTGCTTAGCGGGTGTGGCTTGCACAAACTTGATGTATTTGAAGGTAGTAGCCTCCGAATTTCGACCGTGAAGCAATGCATTGCTAACAGTCGCAATCACTATCGCCACATCATCGCAATTTGCTAAAGCCAGCTTGGCTAGCTCAGTTCCAAAGGTGCACCGGGACTGATGGAAGCGAAATGTCCTGAGTACCTTAACGCCAGCTGTGATGCCTGCTTTTCTAAGCGATGACATCTCAACGTTTATGGCCGAAGACTGATCGCTGCTGCGCCGTCCGAAGGTATTACCGAAACGAGTCAAGAAAACTAGGTCTCGATTCTCATCGGCAGCAGATGCCTCGCGACTTAACCTGCGGAGCCCCTTGGAATATTCCAAAACTTCTGAACACAAAGCTTCGGGAATCCATACCTGGCCAGTTACTCCAAATTTGGTATGCACGGGCGGGGACGCACCTGGCCCCACAAATATCCTAAGCAGGCCTTTAGCGGACGGATCAGGTATCGCACGTTCCAACGCGCCGATACGAAGGTCACAGATTGTTCCCAGTCGCATACCCGTGAAAAAGCCTAGAGCTAGCATCAGGTACAGCTCAGGCGAGGCATTACGTTTTGCAAAATCGAGAATGACGTCGCGGTCAGATGAGGTGACAGGAAGCAACCCGCCTTCCAAAGTGATCCCGATGCGTTTCCGGTTGGGAATCCCCAGATCGGTAGTAGTGCCAGCGAAGGTTCGTTCAAAACCAACCTGGTCAAAGTATTTGATGAAAAAGCGCTTGTCTTTCCATAGTGGCAACAGCGGAGATAGAAGCCCACGCTTCCTGACCCACCTATAGAAACTGATGCAGTTGCGCATGTACTCGGAGGCCGTTGCTGGGCTGATATGACCAGCATCTCGCGCCTTAATAAGCGCCCCACGGTACTGAACGAGACACCGATCAGCTTTTCGAGACGGGAACTCAAACCACTCAAGTCTGCGGCTCTCCAAAAACTTCGCGTAGTTCAGCAGTCCATTAACGTTGCTGGAAACGGTCTTTAGGATTGCTTCCCCATTGGTGACACGCTCCATAGCCCAGAGGTTCGCCTCTCTCCAGGGCAAGCCGTTTACCCAGAAAATTTGTGGTAGCCCTTCGATTACTACCCGGGAGCTATTCGACGAGTAGGTAATCAGGCGGTCTTTGACAGAAAGGTCATGCGGACTGAAGTGGATGTGCTCAACGGTAGCCAAGGGATATCTCTGTAAGAAAAAGCGCCAATGTCCATGGGAACCCTATCTAACTTTGGGCGTCCACAGTATGCAACTTATTCTTATCAATTGAATACTGTTCCACGGCACTGACCAGGGACGCTGTAGCCATGGCCATCCTGTGCGATAACTCGCCGTAGAGCGTGTAATTGCTGCTGAACGCTGCAACACCGTTACGCTCCAGAAATGCCCGGATCTTGAAATAAGGATCTCCCATCTTCAAACCAAGCGCCTTGGCCTCATTGGTGCAAGCAACGATGCAGCCATCTGAGTATCTGAATGACACTAACAGTTAGCGGAAGATAACATATTGATTTATATTGAAAATACACCACTAACATTTTTTATGGTTTTGGCGATTCAGCGGGATCAAATAAGCCTTTTGATTCACACAGACGAAGGCAATTCGGCATAGATAGTTTGACGCTCGTGGCGTCCGTCCTGGAGGCGCACATCGAGAGTTATCCGTCGAAGTCAGGCCTCGATATCACGCATCAGAGTATCGATGACGTCAGGTTTGTAATGGACGCCGAACCGATCCACCAGCATGGAGGTCGCTTGGTTCATGCCAATGATGTCGACCGCGCACATACACGACGGAGTCTGAGCACCACCTTGTCGAGAGCCGCCACCGCCGCGATATCCCCGATGTATTCCTTGAATTCAAGTTTGGTATTGCCTTGATACTTCTGAGGGGGCTGATATACGATGATTTCAGGAGATGGCATTCCTCCTTTAACCGCCTAGTGCTGATGATGCCTACGTGAACCCTGGACAGGGTGCGTAGGTGTATCCGCTCCCTGTCCCTGAGCTAGGACAGGATTATGATCCTACGACCCCAGTCGCCTCTCTTTTTTTGTGCTTACCTGTTACCTATTTGGCCTAGGTCTGACGAGGTGAGCCCACCATGCTGAAATCACTTTTGGTTATCGCCGTTGGCGCGTCACTCGGTGCCTGGTTGCGCTGGCTATTGGGTATGAAGCTAAACGCATTGTTCCCCACGATTCCCCCAGGCACTGTGATTGCAAACATGATCGGGGGCTACATCATCGGCTTAGCAATCGCGTTTTTGGCCGCATCCCCGACTCTGAGCCCTGAGTGGCGCCTGCTGATCATCACGGGTTTCTGTGGAGGGCTCACCACTTTTTCTACGTTTTCGGCAGAAACAGTTGCCCTGATCCAGGAAGGCAGATTGCTCTGGGCGTTCGGCTCAATTTCATTACACGTCGTGGGCTCGCTGACGATGACGGCTGCCGGGCTTCTGTCCTATCAAATGATCGGTACGCGCTGAGGAGATGAAAATGAAAGGTTTTCTGGTGATTTTCTTTACCCAACAGAACCGTCGTTATCAGGGCAAGATGCTCGGCGACTGGATCGTTGATTTGGCGAAAGAAATGGGACTACGTGGTGCGACCCTATCTACGGGTATCGAGGGTTTTGGGCATACCGGTCGGCTGCACTCCTCCCATTTTTTTGAACTGGCGGATCAGCCTACCGAGATTCGCATGGCTATCACCGAGGACGAATCTGAACGGTTGTTCGTACGATTGGAGCTTGAGGAAATCTCGGTGTTTTACATAAAGACTCCAATTGAAATGGGCTTCGTCGGCAAAAAAACCACCTAGTCCGGCATCCTTTTACCAAGCTAGGCTTCAGGAGATCTTCCTGTGCTTATTGTTTCCGTAACATGATTTTACATTTTGAGCGGAGCTAGCTAAGATCGACGGATTGGAGATGGCATTCCTCCATTAACCAACCGCTGCGCCCGTAGCAGCTGATGATGCCTACAGAAACCTGATCAATCAGGTCTGTAGGCGTTCGCGCTCAGATTCCCTTTTTGGTCAGGCCCACTTACTTTTTTGTGGCTGGCCAAATGTCTAAATTTCGACGACCTGAACAACTCGACTTACTGCCCTATATAGCGAAATGGCTTGCGCTTGCTGGTCTTGTAGCTCTTTTGGCAGGCTCTGCTTCTGCGTTATTCCTCCTTTCTTTGGATCATGCCACCCAGTGGCGAGAAACCCATCCCTGGGTGATCTGGCTCCTGCCAGTGGCCGGCTTTGCTGTGGGACTTGCATATCACTTGATAGGCAAACCCGTTGATGCCGGAAACAACCTGATCATCGATGAGATCCATGATCCTAAGAAGATCGTGCCTTTGCGCATGGTACCGATGGTGCTGATCGGAACCGTGGTTTCCCACCTTTTTGGTGCATCTGTGGGACGTGAGGGGACGGCGGTGCAAATGGGCGGTGCCCTTGCCGATCAACTGACGCATGTCTTCCGTCTGCGCCGCGAAGACCGTCGGGTGATTCTCATGGCCGGTATCAGTGCTGGCTTTGCGTCCGTCTTCGGCACCCCTCTTGCCGGGGCTTTATTCGGACTTGAAGTATTGGCCATTGGACGTATGCGTTACGACGCGCTTTTCCCTTGCGTGGTTGCGGCAATCGTTGCTGACCAGGTGGGGCAAGCCTGGGGCGTGGTTCACACGCATTACGTCATTGGGGAAGTGGTTCCGGTGCAGCTGTGGAGTGTCATGGCTGTGGTGGTAGCTGGGATTGTCTTTGGCCTTACCGGCCTGCTATTCGCGACAGCGACCCACAAGCTCGGAGCCTTCGTTAAGCGGCTTATCACCTATTCACCATTAAGACCCTTTGCCGGCGGCCTGCTGATCGCAGTCGCAGTGTGGGCGCTCGGTAGTAACCATTACATCGACGTTGATAAGTACATCGGGCTAGGCATTCCGAGCATCGTCCAATCCTTTCAAATGCCAATGGCCCCTTGGGATTGGCTTGGAAAGATGGTGTTCACCGTTGTCTCCTTGGGCACTGGATTCAAAGGCGGTGAAGTGACACCGCTGTTTTACATCGGTGCCACCTTGGGGAATGCGCTGGCTCCCCTCTTGCACCTTCCCTTCGGCATGCTGGCTGGTATCGGCTTTGTCGCCGTCTTTGCCGGTGCAGCTAATACGCCACTGGCAACCATCGTTATGGCCATGGAGCTCTTCGGGCCCGAAATTGCTCCGCTTGCAGCCATTGCCTGTATCGCAAGTTACCTCGTATCCGGACACACCGGGATCTATCACGCCCAGCGCGTCGGCCACAGCAAGCATCACCGTCCTCTTCCGGAGGAAATCCGGCTCTCTGATATCAAGCAATTTCATGCTCAAAGTGAATCCGCCAGCGAGCGGAAAGTGACTCTTGTGGGGGAAGAGAAATGATTGAACATCACCAAGATCGCCTGACAGCTTTGCAACTCTATTTTCCTGGCGCTAGCCGGGCTCGCGTGACCAGCTTCTGGCACCACCTAAGCGCACCTGCACTAGCCCAGCACCTCCTTAAAGTTGCTCAAAAAGCAAAAATTGAGCAGGTCATGCTCAAGACGATTTCTGCAGGTTATTTGCCAGGCCATCGCATCTCCCATCATCACCCGGAGCTTGGCGATATGCGTCATCCCCAGTGTCTGGAATTGCTAGATACAGAGGACAAGCTGCGCGCATTCCTGCGCGACCACGCTGACGAGTTACGCAAGGTGCGAGCAGTTCTTCTCTTATGTGAGTTACCGCTCACTGACGCGTCGTAATTCAGTTTGAAAACAGCTCGGAAATGAAGAAGTAAGGCCGACCGAAGCGTCGGTCACTCGCCACATTAGAGGATGTAGCTATGAACGGCTTTCAGCTGACGTTTTTCACCGAACAGAGTACCAACTACCAGCACCTTCCACTGGGAGAGTGGTTGGTCGAGTTCGCCAAGCGAGAGGGCGCGTTGGGTGCGACGTTGGTGAGCGGTACGGAGGGGCTAGATCATTTGGGGCATTTGCATACGGCGCATTTCCTCAGCGGTGCCGATCATCCCGTCACGGTGACTATATCCACTGATGAAATTGGGTGCGACAGGTTGCTGGAGGCATTGGCCAAGGAGTCGTTTTCACTGAGCTATATCAAATTGCCCATCGAATACGGTCGAGTGGGCCAGGCGAAAAACTAAAAAACGCACCTTGTTGGACAACCAATAAAAAGGATAACGCCATGTACCGAGTTTATAACCTACGTCCACAGCCAGCCCCTGCTAACTGGGCTCGTGACAACAAGACGCTTCTCGTAGGACTGGTTTTCTGGTCACTTTTTCTGGCCGGCATCGCAGGCAGTCAAAAGGTCTCGAGCGAGGGGTGGTACATCGTCACCTCGCTCGAAGGCGCATTGGTCACGATGCGTATGCCCAGTGAGAAGTCCTGCAAGGCCGACGTAGCCCAGACCTGCGTACCGGGCTACGAGCTGAGAGCACAGCAACATTGAGCGCGATGGCGGTTGGCAATCCAAAGATGAGATCGCGAAATGGAGCTCACCGACGTCGGCTCATCAAAATCATTTTAGAGAATTGGGAGACCACATGAGCGCAGTGACGCTGAGCATCGTATTCGGGCTTGTGATGGGCAGGTTTTTCACAGGATCCGTCTATGAGTTCGCCGCGCTTTTCATCGTAAGCGTTGGAGTGTCCTTGCTGACCTTTTATCTGCTAAATCAAAGGCGCGCCAGGCTACAAGCCCAAACGGCGTATTGCTGCTCTGTAATGGTTGCTTCAAACCAAATGATGGAGCTTTTCCAGATGGCAAAGGGAGGGCAGTTCATACCCTTGGTGGGAGAGATTCCTGAACTAATTATTGGAGGCTTCTTGGTTCCCGCAATTGCGGTGTCGGCAGTGCAGCTGTTCAGGATACTCATGGAGAGCTGACGTCCGACATAGAGGCCTCTCAACGGTTTCACATGGTTAATGACGTTCCCGAATCGTTACTTGGAGAAGATCTATGAAAACGCAAATTCAGGCCATTCATGCACGTGAAATTCTCGATTCACGCGGTAACCCTACCGTTGAAGTCGACGTCACCTTGGAGTGCGGAGCCCTGGGCCGGGCTTCAGTACCGTCCGGTGCCTCTACAGGCGCTCACGAAGCAGTTGAGTTGCGTGACCAAGATATACAGCGGTATTCCGGCAAAGGAGTTTTAAAAGCCGTTAGCAATGTAAATACCGAAATACTTGAGTCTTTGAGAGGCCTGGATGCGGCTGACCAGGAACAGATTGATCATCTGATGATTAAGCTGGATGGAACCTCTGATAAATCCAGGCTTGGAGGAAACGCGATCTTGGGCGTGAGCCTCGCCGCTGCCAGAGCGGCGGCTTCTGCGATGAATGTGCCCTTGTTCCAATATCTGGGCGGCGAGAAAGCAGCAAGAATGCCCGTTCCGATGTTCAATATTCTCAATGGCGGTGTTCACGCCAACTGGCAAGGCCCTGACTTTCAGGAATTCATGATTGCACCTACAGGGGCTGGCAGTTTCAAGGAAGCCTTGCGATGGGGCGCTGAGGTGTACCACGAGCTGAAAGCGGTGCTTAAAGACGCCGGCTATTCAACAGCGGTCGGAGATGAGGGCGGCTTTGCGCCGGCACTCAAGAAAAATTCAGACGCCATTGAGCTGATCATTAAGGCAATTGAAAGGGCCGGTTACGCCCCTGGATCTCAGATCGAGATCGCTATCGATCCAGCATCCAGCGGTTTCTATGAAAACGGTCTTTACCATCTGCGGTCGGAAGGTCGTAAGGTCGATGCCCAAGAGCTGATTAGCCTCTATTCCTCCTGGGTCGACAAGTACCCGATTGCGGTACTGGAAGATGGCCTCGCGGAAGACGATTGGTCGGGCTGGAAGCTATTGAATACTGTGCTGGGTGACCGGATCGAGTTGGTTGGAGATGACCTGTTTGTCACCAACGTCGAACGGGTTCAGCGAGGCATCACAGAGAATGTCGCAAATGCCGTACTGATCAAACCCAATCAAATCGGAACCCTGACTGAGACCAAAGCCGCCATCGAAATGGCCTACGGTGCTAACTGGGGCGCAATGGTTTCTCATCGTAGCGGCGAGACTGTAGATAGCTTCATCGCTGATCTGACCGTTGCCATGGGGACTGGCCATCTCAAAACTGGAGCTCCATGCCGAGGCGAACGCGTCGAAAAATATAACCAGTTTTTGCGCATAGAAGAGCATCTTGGAAGCCGTGCCATTTATGCAGGACATGATGCGTTTGTGCGGTGATATCCACCGGCTTGAGTCCAACCAGATTGAAACGAGAGAGACGTAATGACTCCGTCAGAGAAGCTAGTCGACTGGAACCGGAGATGGAGAATCCAGGGCGGCATTGTCATTTGTAGAAAGTGCGCGGCGCAGCAGCCCGAGACATTGAGTGATCAACCGTTCGCACACCACTTTGACTGTGATGAGGACAGCTCGAAATCTCCGCGACCATGGACTGACTTGGATGCGATCAGGAAGTCATTCGTCCTGCAGCCGGGAAATCTGTTGGTTTGGTCAGCGTAAAAATCGAATCACGTGTATCCGTTGGCAAAAAAGTCAGCGGCCTTAGCCTTTCATAGACGCTTGGAGATATGAGCATGAGCTACGCGGACATTCCAGCTGGTAACGCAATCCCCGATGACTTCTTCACCGTTATCGAGATTCCTGCAAACCACTCGCCGATTAAGTACGAGGTGGACAAGCCGAGCGGACAAATTTTTGTTGACCGCTTCCTCAGCACACCGATGTTCTATCCGGCCAACTACGGGTTTATCCCGAACACGCTGAGCGACGATGGCGATCCTCTCGACGTTCTGGTGATTTGCCCATATCCCGTCTCACCTGGTGTTGTAATCCGCAGTCGCCCGGTTGGTGTGATGTACATGACTGACGAAGCCGGAGCGGATGCCAAGGTGATCGCAGTGCCTCATGAAAAACTCAGCTCTATGTACAGCGACGTCAAGGAGTGCTCAGACCTCCCTGCGTTACTCCTCGCGCAGATCCAGCACTTCTTCGAAAACTATAAAACATTGGAGCCAGGCAAGTGGGTGAAGATGGGCCGCTGGGGGAGCTCAGATGAGGCGCGGGAAGAGATTCGCAAATCGGTAGCTGCATATATCCCCAAATAGCTCTTCCGCCAGTTGGAATTCAGCCGGGAGTCGAACTGAGGGGCGCGTGATTTGTAATTGGCCTCTCAGTCGCCCGGAACATTAAATATCGATGGAAACACGCGCATGGAAAAATGGGTGGCTTATGCCTTCATCTCAATGTTTTTTGCCGGGTTTACTTCTGTGATCGCCAAGATGGGACTCGCAGGCATTTCAGCTGAGCTTGGTCTAACAGTTCGAACCCTGTTCGTGTGTGCCTTTGTACTCGTATTCGCCGCCTGGGCTGTTCCGACACAGGAAGTGGCCAACATCACAAGCCGAAATCTGTATTGGCTAGGACTGTCTGGCGTCACCACTGCCTTGTCATGGATCTTCTACTACAAGGCACTGAAAGTCGGGGATGTCGCCACGGTGGCACTGATCGATAAAGGTAGCGTGGTCGTTGCCATGCTGCTCGCCGGCCTGGTGCTTCGAGAGATCATCACGTTGCGCATGATCGCCGGTGCGGGCTTGATCGTGGCAGGTTTGTTGGTCATAGCTAAAAAGCCCTGACTAGCCTGCAAGTCAATGTTCTGCTCGGAGCATAACTCTGTACCACGCGTTCCAGAGCCCTAGGGGATAGGTTGAGTCTTATCTTAGCCTAGGACAATAACTGTTACAGGCTATTTGCTCAGCCATATTGATAAACCTCGGATGTTAAAATAATCGCTTTAGATCAAAGCGCAAGGAAACTGATGACCCACAATAGAACTTCCGCAGAAACCCCTAGAGCGGCTGCAATCTTGGCTCGCTTCCTGTCATCGGAATCCGCTGGAGGTCTTGTGTTGATGGGGGCAGCTTTGGCTGCGCTGATTGTCGCTAATTCGCCTCTATCCCAAGGTTACTTCGCAGCCTTGCACAGTGTCTGGTTGGGCATGTCTGTCGAGCATTGGGTCAACGATGGCCTGATGGCCATCTTCTTTCTAATGGTCGGCCTGGAGATCAAACGAGAAGTGCTGGCAGGTGGACTTTCCACCTGGGGCCAGCGTGCCTTGCCGGGATTTGGTGCTATAGGCGGCATGGTTGTGCCTGCGCTGATATACATCGCAATAAACTGGGGTAATACTGAGACCTTGAAGGGCTGGGCCATCCCAGCCGCTACCGACATCGCATTCGCCCTGGGCGTCTTGTCGCTGCTGGGTAAGCGAGTCCCGACTTCGCTGAAGGTTTTTCTCGCTGCCTTGGCGATCATTGACGACCTGGGGGCTGTGGTCATCATCGCTTTTTTCTACACCACTGGTCTTTCCATGCCGATGTTACTGGCATCGCTCGCAACTCTGGTCATTCTGATCGCAATGAATCGATTGGGCGTCAGACGATTGCTCCCATATTTGCTTGTCGGTGGTGTGCTGTGGTTCTTCGTGCTGCAATCTGGGGTGCATGCCACCCTTGCTGGTGTCGCTGTAGCGCTGTGCGTCCCAATGGGCAAGCCTGAAGAGGAAGCCCGGTCTCCACTGCTGTTCCTAGAAGAAAAGCTGCACATGTGGGTAGCGTTCGCTGTGGTGCCGATTTTTGGCTTCGCAAATGCTGGGGTTTCACTGGCAGGTATTTCCATGGAAAACCTGGTCGATCCAGTTCCGCTGGGTGTTGCGCTCGGCTTGTTGGTGGGCAAACAGATAGGCATTTTCCTATTGGCGGCCTTAGCCATTCGTCTGGGCTTGGCCAAGTTACCAGAAGGAAGCACCTGGACTCAGCTTTACGGCGTGGCGCTGTTGTGTGGCATTGGCTTCACCATGAGCCTATTCATTGGCAACCTGGCGTTTGCCGGATCAGCTCACTTGATTGATGAAGTCAAAGTTGGGGTCTTGATCGGTTCGATCCTGGCTGCGTTTGGCGGCATCATAGTTCTTAGCCGTAGCAGTGTTCTCGCAGATACCGCAATAGCCAAATAGCCTCGATTGGATTGACCACGGTATTTCTGAACAGGCAGAAAAGCCGTTTATCTGCTGGGCTTCTGAGTCAGAGCCACAACCTTTCCGCTGGAGACCGCTTTTAACTCAGCCATTTCGAAAAGGAGGCGCTGGTTTACAGAAGCGATTCGGGCAAGCTCCGCCAAAAGCTGGTCGTTTTCCGCACGAAGCGCCCTGTTTTTCTCCTTCTCACTCATCAGTGCTTGGTGCTTCGAGTCTCGCTGGGCGCGCACCGACTTGCCCATGAGAGTGCGAATTTTCTCCGCCACCGCTGGGTAGGTATTATGAATGAGACCCGGCGTAACACCTGCTGCTCGGGCAACCGAAGCAATGGAGAGCTTTTCGTTGCCTGCGACGAGGCCATCAATGACCTTATCTAGCGCGGCGAGGGTCTTCGACCTTGAACGGGCTGGTGTCTGATCCTGAGTAGACTTATTCACCATTTACAGCCTCGTCCGTCTCATCGTTTATGGGAGAGAGCCCCAAACTGGTGATGACGTCGAGTGCGACTTGCAAATCGCGCGCTGCTCGCTGCGTAACGGCAGGGCCCGCGTCTTCGATCTTAATCAACTCTTGCTGCTGGATATAAATGTCCTGCCAGGTGCCAGCGAAGAATTCATCGATGACTGAATTTTTGCACCCTGGGCACCGTGTGGCCTCATATAGACCAGCACCTCCGCAGCCCCGCTCCGTGGCAATGCACCATCCGTGTCCAGTCGCACGAATGTTGGCATGTGGAGCGGTCTGGGCAAGTAGAGCTGCTCTATCCTTGATTGGGATCGCCCGCAATTCCACAATCTTTTCGCCTGCGCCCCCAGCCAAGGGCTGATCACCGAGCCATGATTCGATCAGATCGATTTTAAACTCTGTCATCTGCTGAAAGATCTCATCAAAAAGCGTCAGGTCTTGCTGCGGATTGGATGCATAGAGTTGAGTCATGCTCATGCTACTGTGTTTGAACTGCCACTTTAGGTAGATTAACGAAGTGCGACCCATACGGGACTCAACAAAACACCTTGCATAGGTTCGCCTGCATTGGTGCGTCCTCAATGGCCAATCACTTCCAGCGGCTTTAGCTATACGGTCAAACGCAGCATTGGATGCTTGCCCGCTAAGCGCCTCAACATGTTTATCCTGAAGTTTACCGCCCTGGGCGTGTCGCCCCAAAAATAGTTTCTTCGAGTCCCTGCGAGCCTTTTCCAGCCTCAGAAGGTGCTCGGTGGGATTACTGGGATCGATAGTTCTTGCAAGATTTCTAATCTCTAGTTCCAGTTCTTTCCTGATAGGAACCGAGTATTTGGCCAAAAGCTCCAGTGCATCTAGAGTCAATTCTGGGACGAGATACTCTACGCGCCCCTTGCCCGTCTTATGTTCTATTGTGGATACCCAGCAAAATTTAACTCCATTTTTGATCTCTCTACGCCAAGCGCCAACCTCAATCCCAATGGCCTCGTCATTACGCATGCCGCTAGTGATTGAAACTATATACAGCACAGCATCTCTGCATCGAATCGACATTCGCTCATCACTAGGATGATATCCTATACCACTGACCGCTAACTCAGCTTTCATCTCCCGAACGATACTTTCGCAATAGTTGAAAATTTTAGATTGTTCACCAGAAGGAATAATATCCGTCCGCCCAACGTTTTTATTAGCAGAAGCCGATCCTTTTACTTTGCTAACTCCGCAAATTCGCCATAATTTAGAGTTACCCCAAGGATCACTCTGAAGGGGAAAAATCGTATCAGCAGCAAATACCCAAAGGAAATCAATAACCCGTAACCGTCCATAGAGCGGGAGCGGCCTTAACTTTAATTCATTCTTGCAATGATAAACATAATTACTGATATGGATCGGACGAACATCCGCAAACCTTGAAACTCCCAGATTGTTCAACCAACGAATAAAGGGCATCACACTTGCAACAGCGAAAGTAGTGATACCCCGTGCGATAGGAGGCTTGGAGCTAGGTAGACCTCGCTTAAACCATGCGTAAGCAACAGCTTTGCAGTCATCAATGAGCGCCCGAGGCAAGCTCATATCCCAATTGATAAATTTATAGGAATGGGCAACATTAGCCTGATCAAAAAACGGACGAAGATCCCACTGCGCATCGCCAAACCTGCTAAGCACCAGAGTTTCCCCACGGTCATTAACGATGGCACTGATCACAATAGTATTTCGTTCTGCGGGACTCAGACCATTGGCTGTCACCGGTTGCGCAATGAGGACATCATATGCCTTCAACAACGCATTCGTGCTTCTTATGTTCAAATCCCGCCGCCCCTTCTTTTCTTCATGAACTCGATCTTTTTAGCCCAGAACAAGTGCGGAGATGATTCAGCCTTTGCCTTTGCTCGCTTAACCAAAGCAGCATCAAATTTTCGTGAAGTGAACTCATTGATAAGTTTAATATAGTCAAACTGCCGCCTACGCCATGCCTCCCACTCATCAGTGAGAAAATATTCGACTTCGGCGTAAAGGAACTGTTGGTAACTGAACAGCCGGTATAAGTCCTCCTGTGTGCCTACAATCGCATAGCTGGGACAACCGAGGCAGTGAATAAACTCCGAACAGTGATTTACGCCATCCTTGGGCGCCCGACTACCATAAAGGCTATCTTTGCAGCCGCCTGGTGGGGTAGGTGTGACGTGGATGCCCCGTAGCTTGTCTGGAAAAGCCTCCCCGACAAAAGTTGCGCCTTCGGTCTTAATTTCATCATTAATTTTTAAGTAGTGATTATCCGCAACGCCTGGCGTATGGCCCATGACAGAGGACACTTCTAAAATGTCTCCACCGCTCAGCTTCCACAAACGGCTTTCCATAGTCTTCCGCAGCCGACTGAGCGTGACATGCAGTCGATTACCTAGATCGTCTTGAAGTGCATGACGCTCACAAATATTTTTGGTAGTCACGTATAAAGCGCCGGGCGTAAGGGTAACAATATTGTTCGCCCCACCCCGTTGCCCTGAGCGATACAACCATACATATGAACAAATCTCCTCGGATGCCAGCGCCACAAGTGGCTTGCTGATTTCAAGGGCCTTATTCAAGACTGCAACCCCATCGAGCGGAATGGCGCTGTAATCGTCTAGCAGATTAGTTTGACGTATTGTTTTACTCTGCGCACCTTTGCCCCGCCGCTTGATAGTAGTTATCAATCTGAGATTTGGCACAAACGGGTGAGGCTTTAGGGCATCTCTCGTCATTTCTAAAAGTGGCGTGGTATTAATACCTGATCTTGCCGCCGTGATGAGTAGCATCACTGCCATGGCCTCTGCTCCATTGCCAAGGAACGTGCCCTTATGGATAGCAACAAGGTCGGACTTTAATGCCCCGAGTAGCCTTTGCATTTCCCCCATGGTGAGCGGATCTGCGTCTTTCGTATTCCGCGCATTGTTGGGGAATGGATTTGGCGGCAAGAGATCGTCAGTATCGGTTTCTACAAATCCATAATCAGCCAGAACAATGACCAATGACTTAAAGCTGGTGTAGTAGTTCTTAGCCGTCGAGCCATTGGGGTACTTTAGCTTTAGCCAAGAGATATAACGTTCCAAATGACGTTTGGTCAGGCCGTTCGGCGTTGTGGGTGGCGACTCGACCGAGCCTCCACCTAAGAAACTCAGAAAGAACCTCAACCCGTTCACAGAGTAACCAATCAAAGTGGCTACGGAGAAGTTTCCTCCTTGCAGCAACGCCCTGATAACGTAAATGCTTTGAATTGCCCAGGCGTCGAAGCCCGAACCTAGGTATTGAGAGTGGTCGAGCTGCCTATGATTTCTCGGGTTTCTCGGCAAATCAATTTTGATACTATCTTCGACAGCCTCGAATCCTTTCGTGACGGATTGCAGGGCCGCCTTATAGTTCTTTTGCCGGGCCAACGTAACTACCTCAGGTGCGCTTAGTGGAGTCAGCCATGAACATCATGTCAATTTCGTCCTCATGCGCAAGAACGGATTGAGCCTCCAGCTGGTTGATGAGGTGCAAGTAGATCATCGTTGTTTGAACATCTGAATGCCCCAACCTGTCTCTGACATACAACAGCGGCTCACCTTCAAATTCTTTGCTTTTTCTAAGGGCAAGCAAGGTATAAGTCCCGTAAGTGTGGCGTAGCATATGAGCCCGAACATAGAAGCCGCACTTTCGCTCATAGGACTTCATAACGTCCACTACGGAATCCTTTGAATAATGCCTGCCTTCATTAGTTAGGAGTAGCGCAGTTACACCTCCATCACCATTGGACTTACGAACCTCTCGCTGGTGAAGGGAATAAGACCACATGCTCTCCATCAGCGACCATGGCACATCGATAGTCCTGGGTTTGTCGTACTTGATATGCATGTCTGAAGGATCAAGAGCAACGCTGACCATTTGCCTTGGGCGCAGTCCATTTTTTAACCTAGGGTTGAACACATATTTGAGAGGAAAAGACCTGGCCTCACAGGAGCGAAGCCCTGTACGCACCATGAGGTGAAATAATATCTGGTGGCTTGGATCAGTATCCAAGGCAACGCATACCTTGACTTGATCCTTGGTCAAGAATTTGGTCAGGCGCTTTCGGTCACGCACCATCACCGAAGCCTTCGTGCTCTCGGCTCCGGGTTGAGCAACATGACTGAGAAGACCGGAATGTGGAGCCACCCTGACCCTTTTCTCCCCGAAGGGCAGCACGGTTATCAGGTTGCGCTGCTTGGCCCATCGGTAGAACTTCACAATCAGGGCCAAGCGACTGTTCACCGTTTTGGGATCAAGCGCTAATTCTCCGCTAGACCAATCCCTGTACCTCGACAGGATGCTCAGACCATGGGCCGGGCTTTCCTCGTTCCAGGCCAAACCATTGGCCTCCAGGAAGGCGAAATAATCGTACAGACGCCGCCCATAGGCTTCCCAAGTCAAATCGCTTAGGGCCTCACCTGACTCGATGAGCGTGTGCCAAAGGAAGGACTGGGCTGGCTCGACTGGCCATCCCTCTGACCCGATCAGCAAAGGAAAGCCTTCAAAGGATCGACCTGCCAATGCTAGGTCTTTTGTTGCGAATACCAGCCTCATGCCGCTGCCCTAAACCACCACCAATGGATTGCCTTATGAAGTCTGGAAACTATTGTTCCAAAGGGGTTCAGAAGGTGGCGCGGACTCTACAGGATTTACTAACGATTTCTACCCCTCAGATCCGAGTTCGAAAGAACCACCACTGGTTTACCCCTCAGCTCAGGCCGGAAAATGCGCTCGCAGCTGCAGTAAAACTTGTTCGCGTCGACCAGGCCGAACACAGGGCGCCGGGGTTCAAAGTTCATGAGGCGACAGACTCCAAGTCACGACGCCGAACACTTCGACGGTGCTGTATTCGTCGGGAGTAACGGCCTTGTATGTCGGGTTTGCTGATTCGAGTGTCCACCCTGCAGCTGACTTGGCCAGCCGCTTTACCACGGGTTGATTGTCGACGTATGCCATTACGATGTGTCCGGAACACGCCGTCACTGTCCGGTCGATGATCAACCGGGTTCCGGTGAAAATTCCGGCATCCCGCATGCTCTCGCCTTCGACTTTCACGATCCAGATATGTGGTGCGCGAATGTTCAACAGTTCGTCGAGCGAAATGGGCGGTTCGTAATAATCAGCCGCTGGGCTGGGAAATCCACCGGCAGCGGTGCAGGACAACAGTTGAAGCGGGACGCCAGATCCCAAGAGAGGCTGGATTGCTACGACTTTCATAAATCACCGGAATACTGTTTGCATGTACAGTAATCCAGCCTTTACGCGACAGCCAGCGGGAAGTGATGGAAGGAACGACAACCTGCAGGCGTGCCCCCTTCGGGGGGCGGCTCTCGTGAACCAAGCCCTGGCCAAAAGCGCGCCAGGTCTTGGCCCTTCGGGCTT
>NZ_JAHHIU010000151.1:0-6213 GCF_024539815.1 Streptomyces hayashii | reverse complement strand
ACCCACCACCGGCAGCGCGCTCCAGTCCCAAGGGTTTTGATGCAGCCTGCGGCTGCTGCTTTGAAAAGCGTTTATTTACCGCGCCCAACACTCGGCCTCTGAGCAGCTCCGGCAGAGCCGCCGAGTCAACATTTGAGTAAAGAAAAACCCGCACATTGGCGGGCTTGTCTGCAAGCATTCTGCCTAGGATTCAATGGGCGAAACGCTTTTGTTCGTAGGCGAAGCCCACACCAGCCCGATCAGCCGGTGGCGGCGTAAATGGTATGTAAACTTCCCCTTGGTCTTGCTTGAGGTACTAGCAATCTCGAAAGAGAAGCTGTCTTGAACCTGTGCAATCCGTTGGCCTTTGCATGGCCCGTCAATGACGGGCAGGCGCGCTGATGTATCACGGCCAGACATGGTGCCTCCTTTATCCGTGGGCAGCTTCACTGTGTTGTTTGGCTGTCATGTCCAAGCCAACCGCCCGCATTACCCCAATCATGGTTTTCAAAGTCGGGTTGCCGTTTTTCAGTTGGTAGAGGTGTGCGCGGGTAACGCCTGCCTCTTTTGCAATTGCGGTCATGCCTTTGGCGCGAGCTACCACGCTCAGCGCTTGCGCGATAAATGAGGCATCCCCCGATTCGAAAGCATCAGCCATAAAGATGGCGATAGATTCCGCGTCTGTGAGTAATTCCGCTGGATCGTATTCGTAAATTGGTTCTTTCATTCGTCTTCACTCCACTGGCTTGCCAGAGTTTTAGCGGTTTCTATATCCCGCGCCTGACTGCTTTTATCCCCACCGCAGAGCAATAGGACCAGCTGATCGCCGCGCTGCTGGAAATACACCCGGTAGCCGGGGCCATGATGAATTCGCAACTCACTGACGCCTTGACCGACTGGCTGCACGTCACCAAGCAACCCGTGGGCTACGCGCAACACCCGCGCCGCGATAATCAGTTTGGCCTTCTTGTCACGCAGTTTGCGTTCCCAAGTCATGTAAGTGGCGGTTTGGATAATCGTTTTCATGGGTATAAGTGTATTATATATATGACACAAGGTCAAGCGGATGGGCGCATTCTCGCATGCGAGAAAGTAAATATATAGTCCTATCAGATGATACTTATAGTTGACTCGTTTTCTATTTTTTGAGATAATTTCTCCGTCGAAGCAATCCCGCTTCGGTAGCTTGGAACCAGCGGCGGCAACCGCCCAAGCGAATTGCGAAGGAGAATGAAATGGCTGTTCATCGTGTTATTTGGGAAATGGACGTTGATGTAACTGGCGGTCCCCTGGCTGCTGCTCAAGCTGTTGCGAAACAGTATTTCGCTAAGCGTGTAGCGAATGGCGAGCCAGGTAGCGCATGCGTGTTCACAGTCATCGATCCGAAAGGGAAACGCGCGTTGGTCGACCTGGCGCCGAGTCGCAGTGACCTCGAAGGCGACGACACCAAGTAATCAACATTCGGCGCGCCTGGTGCAGGTAAGCACCGGGCAACCCCAACAGATGAGGTGATAACGATGACCCTGGACGAAGCTCTCGAAGAAGACAACGTGGTAAGCCGCGACGAAGCAAAAGCCGAGTGCGAGAAACATTCCCTCGCCTTCGCCGATCTTGTAGACGAGCTGGGCGACCACTCGGAATACAAGTCCCGTGACGTAATGCATTGGCTGGGGTACTGATTTGATGGCTACACCAGTTGATGTCGATTCTTGAAATAAACTGCTAAGCCCATCGCCCGCTCCGCCGGGCCACTTCACCAGGTCAAGGAAATCAGATCGATGCAAAACGCTAAATCAAAACGCAGCACTGTGCTGCTGGTACTGGCTCTGTTTGTCGCTGTCGGTGCGGTATCGTACAGCGTTCTTGTGTCGCAACGACAAGCCAGTGAACTAGCTGAATATTGCGCGAAGCCAGTTGTCGAGCCATTCAAAACTAAGCTGGCCTGTATTGCCCGTCAGTTGAAGTGAATTAATAAAAAATTACTAAAGGTAAAATCTAATGATACTTTTAGTTGACTTTTTGGGGCTCCTTTGAAATAATGGATTTGTCGAGGCAATACCGCCTCGGCAGCTTGGGACAAAGCGGCGGCAACCGCTCCAAGCCACTCGAAGGAGATTCAAACAATGGCTACCGAAACCCACCTGCTTTATTTCAGCGACGCGAAGACCCTTCGCGAGTACAGCGGTTTTACCGTTGAACCCTCCCACCAAGCCCGTCCTGGGCAAATCCCTTCCACCGTCACCCTGTACATGGTTGTCGCGCAGCGCTCCGGCATCGGCCAGCGCGAAGTTCTCGCCGAGTTCCCGTTGGAACTGCACGCCGAAATCTTCCGCGACATGGCCGAAGCGACAGCCTCAGCCATTTGACCTCAGCACGCCCGGACCTCTCGGTCCGGGCATCAGTGACGGAATACGATCATGCCTATCAGGTACGTGCTCAAGCACTTTCATTTCTGCTGCGGTCTTGGCGGCGGCGCAAAGGGTTTCAACCAGAACAAAGAGATAGTCGGCAAGCTGCAGGCCGAATGGCGTTGCGTCGGTGGTGTCGACGTGGACGCCGGAGCGCTCAAGGATTTTGAGCGCTTGGCCGGTGTACCAGGTACTCAGATGGATCTGTTCACCCGCGAGCAGTACATCGCGTTTCACGGCAAGCAACCGCCTGCGGATTGGCGGGAGGCTACGCCGGATGACATTCGCCGCGCCGCTGGCTACCAAGATCCTGACGTTGTGTTCATCAGCAGCCCATGCAAAGGCGCGTCGGGCTTGTTGTCCGAAGCATTGAGCCTCACCCCCAAATATCAGGCGCTCAACGAGCTGACGCTACGTTGCGTGTGGCTCATGTGCGAAGCATGGCAACACAACCCAGTCAGCTTGATCGTGTTCGAGAACGTACCGCGTCTGGCCAGCCGTGGCCGACACTTGCTTGATCAGATCGGGCAGATCCTTGAGTTCTTCGGCTACGCCGTCTCGGAGACGACCCACGACTGCGGCGAACTGGGGGACTGGCCCAATCCCGGAAACGGTTCTTGCTGGTCGCCCGCCACGTCGAGAAGGTTCCTCCGTTCCTGTACGAGCCGGAAAAGAAGTCGTTGCAATCCGTCGGTGCCGTCCTCGGCCGCATGCCGATGCCAGGTGACATCGAGCGCGCAGGCCCAATGCACCGCGTGCCGTCACTGCAATGGAAAACATGGGTGCGGCTCGCGCTTGTCGAAGCGGGCAAGGATTGGCGCAGCCTCGATCAACTGGCGATCCATGACGGCTATCTGCGGGACTTTGTGATCGTGCCAGAGGCGTTCTCAGGCTATTTGGGTGTAAATGCCTGGAATAAAGCCGTAGGGACCGTGGCGGGCCAATCAGGCCCTACCAACGGGGCATTCTCTGTCGCAGATCCGCGCAGCCCCATAGACGCCCCGCAATATCATCAATACGGCGTGCGCAAGTGGGAGGACACCAGCGGCGCAATTATTGGGGTCAAGTCACCAGGTCAGGGCACGTTCAGCGTTGCGGATCCGCGTGGCGCAGCTGGTGGACACGGCAAGTACAACGTAACCCGTTGGAATGGCTGCGCTCGAACTGTGATCGCGGGCAGTACAACAGGGCAGGGGGCCTTCGCTGTGCAGGATCCTCGCTCCGGCCTGCGCCGCGTGAAAGGGGATGCCTATCTCACTGGCGGGCATTACGGCGTGGTCCCTTGGGACAGCACTGCCGGTGCTGTGTCCGCCAGTGCGCGCTTGGACAATGGCCGTTGGAGTGTCGCCGATCCAAGAATGCCGGCAGCCAATGATCGACTGACATGCGTGATCAGAAGCCTCGACGGCACCTGGCACCGCCCATTCACCACACTTGAAATGGCTGCATTGCAAAGCCTTGTCGACCCCGAGGAAATGCTCGAACTGGATGGCTTGAGCGATCAAGCATGGCGGGAACGGATCGGGAACGCGGTTCCACCAAAGGCTGCTGAAGCCATTGCCGGTGTAATGGCTCAAACCATCCTGCTCGCCAAGCAAGGGGAAACCTTCTTGCTCAGCCATATGCCTGTATGGGTTCGCCCAGTGGCCGTTGGCCTTTCGTTAGTCAATCACCTCGATAACGCAGCATGAATCTGCGCCCCTGACGGGGCGCTTTATCTTCCTAGGACAAGCGGCGGCAACCGCCCCGGGAAATCAGTGAAGGAGATCCACAAATGCACTTTCGTGACCTCACTCAAAGCAAAGCCGAACGTTCCTGCCATGCACTGCAATCCGCTGCGCGGTTGGCAGAACTGCACAAGAAGTGGTATTCAGCCGCGGAACTTTACGAGGCCGCCGCCTCGATCTGGCCTGGCAACGGCTTGACCTACATGCGAAGGGCCGAACTATGCCGCTCGCTGGTCGATTCCGCACGCGATGAAATGGACCTCTGAGGACCGAAGTAATGGACAACACAAATGCGCAGCGCTCGAACGATTACCTCGATGTTCTCATGTGGCTCGAAACCGCGTCTGAGGACGAAATCGCTGGAGCCTATTGGCTGGCCAGCGGATCCACCAAAATGGATTTGCGCGACGGCATTCAAGCTCTGATGGAGTCCGATAGACCAGCATTGGCCATCTACTTCCCGGAGCTGGTGATCGCGCCACTCAAGCTGGCCGACCTTCCTACAAAGTATCCCGAGGTTTGCGAGCCTATGGAGCGGCTACACGATTCAATTTCGAGGCGACAACATGAGCCCAATTACCCCTTGAAGGGCTACGGGGCTTTATCTGCCGTCATCAGTGAACTGAAAGACCAGGGACGACTCAGTTCAGCCCAAAGCACGCTGCTGTTAGCAGAGTTGGCTGAATTGAAAAGTGGATAACGAAATGTCTGCCGTCATCGTCATCGTGTTTTTAAGCGGTGTATTGCGTTACAAACCATGGGAAATTCGCAACTAATACCCTCTCTTGCGTGCCCCCTTCGGGGGGCGGCTCTCGTGAACCAAGCCCTGGCCAAAAGCGCGCCAGGTCTTGGCCCTTCGGGCTTCGATCCTCACGTCTCCGGCCTGCGGCCTGCGCGCTCCGCTTGCCGGTCCTTCCGCATCACCAGGTAGGCTCATCATCATCGGAAGGTAGCGGATCGCCCCAATGGCCTATCCGCCGCCCGGCCTTGCCTGCAAGGGGCTTTCGCGGCATATCCTTGTCGCTTCGCGCCTGCGGTATTCCACGACCCCTTGCACGCGGCCCGGCTCTGGATAGTCCGGGCTTACCGCGACCTTCCGAAGCTGACGAGCAGACCCACCACCGGCAGCGCGCTCCAGTCCCAAGGGTTTTGATGCAGCCTGCGGCTGCTGCTTTGAAAAGCGTTTATTTCCCGCGCCCAACGCTCGGCCTCTGAGCAGTTCCAAAAGCACGCCAAAAGCAAGCGAATTAGCGAATTTCTCGCATGCGAGAACAGCGACCGACGGTCAATTTAGATTTTACCAATAGTTGACTTGGGGTGGTGGATTTGCGATAATTTCTACGTCGAAGCAATACCGCTAAGACAGCCTGGAACCAGCGGCGGCAACCGCCCAGGTAAATCGCGAAGGAGCTTTCAATGAACATTGATACCCAGTCTCAAACCACCGCGCCAATCTTTCACAACTGGCTGACCGCTGATGACTTCCTGGCTTTTGCTCAGGGCATTTTCAAGCCAAAGGCCCCCAGCATTGAAGAAATGAAAGCCAAGGTCGACGATATTTTTTCGTATGCCTGTAAGCGTGGTTCGACCTATGAAACTGTCGTTCACAACTTCTTTTGCGCGGGTGTAGAGGGTGAATTCGGCACAGACGAAACAGCGCCCGAGTTCGCGGAAGTTTTCAAGTATGCGCGGGAATATGGCTACATGAATGCGACTGAAAACGCCGCACGCGAACAGGCGGACGCCGAGAACGGCTATTGCCATCATGGCCTGGATGCAATGACCTGCCCGTGCGGTTGCTTCGAAGACTGATCGCAAGGCGACGCATACTTAAACCACCCCACAGCCCCGGTACGCCGGGGCATCTAAAAGGAGTTTCCATCATGGCCCGTGGCGTAAACAAAGTGATTCTAGTAGGGACTTGCGGCCAGGATCCCGAGGTTCGTTACCTTCCCAACGGTAACGCCGTGACCAATTTGAGCTTGGCCACCAGTGAGCAATGGACCGATAAGCAAACCGGGCAGAAGGTCGAAAAAACCGAGTGGCACCGGGTATCCCTGTTCGGCAAGGTGGCCGAGATTGCCGGCGAGTATCTGCGC
>NZ_JAHHIU010000150.1 GCF_024539815.1 Streptomyces hayashii | reverse complement strand
CCCCGTACGCCCCTGACCCCCATGTGTGGGCCCAGACCCCGGCGCCCGAGCCGGAGGGCCCCACGCAGTACCTCCCGTACGGCGACGACCCCCGCACCACCCAGTTCGTGGGCGTGGACGACCTGGTCACGCACTCCGGCGAGCAGCAGCACCAGCCGGACGCCTTCGCCCACCTCTTCCGGGACCAGCAGAGCGGCTACCAGCAGCAGAGCGATTCCCGTCCGTCGGCGGAGTCCCCGGCCGTACCCGGTCCGGCCCAGCCGGCGGGGGGCCAGGGAGCATCGCAGGCGTACCAGGCACCGGTGGCCGCGACGCCCGCGGTCGACCAGACCATGAACCTCACCGCGACACCCGACGTGGCCCCGGCCCCGGCCGCCGCGGCCCCCGCCCCGAAGAAGGGCGGTCGCGCGTCCGGACTGCTGAAGTCCAGCGCCGTCATGGCCGCGGGCACGATGGTCTCCCGCCTCACCGGCTTCGTCCGCTCCGCGCTGATCGTCTCCGCGCTGGGCGTCGGCCTGCTCGGCGACACCTTCCAGGTCGCCTACCAGCTGCCGACGATGATCTACATCCTGACCGTCGGCGGCGGACTCAACTCCGTCTTCGTGCCGCAGCTCGTGCGCGCCATGAAGGAGGACGAGGACGGCGGCGAGGCCTACGCCAACCGTCTGCTCACCCTGGTCATGGTGGCGCTCGGCCTGCTCACGGTCGCCGCGATCGCCGCCGCCCCCGTCCTGATCCGCCTGCTGTCCGACTCTGTCGCCAGCGACCCGGCGGCCAACGAGGTCGGCATCACCTTCGTCCGCTACTTCCTGCCCTCGATCTTCTTCATGGGCGTCCACGTGGTGATGGGTCAGATCCTCAACGCGCGCGGAAAGTTCGGCGCGATGATGTGGACGCCCGTCCTCAACAACATCGTCATCATCGTGACGCTGGGCATGTTCATCTGGGTCTACGGCACCTCCGCCGACTCCGGGATGAAGGTCACGACCATCCCGCCACAGGGCGAGCGGCTCCTCGGCATCGGCGTCCTGCTCGGTCTGGTCGTGCAGGCCCTCGCGATGATCCCCTATCTGCGCGAGACCGGGTTCCGGCTGCGACTGCGCTTCGACTGGAGGGGCCACGGCCTCGGCAAGGCGGCGACCCTCGCCAAGTGGACCGTCCTGTTCGTCCTGGCCAACCAGGCCGGCGCGCTCGTCGTGACCCAGCTGTCCACGTCGGCGGGCAAGGACTCGCCGGTCGACGGCACGGGCTTCGCCGCCTACGCCAACGCCCAGCTGATCTGGGGCCTGCCGCAGGCCATCATCACCGTCTCCCTGATGGCCGCCCTGCTGCCCCGCATCTCGCGCTCCGCCGCCGAGGGCGACGGCGGCGCGGTCCGCGACGACATCTCGCAGGGCCTGCGCACCACGGCCGTGGCGATCGTGCCGATCGCCTTCGGCTTCCTCGCGCTCGGCATCCCGATGTGCACGCTGATCTTCGGCTCCTCGGGCACCAGCGAGGCCACGAACATGGGCTTCATGCTGATGGCCTTCGGCCTCGGCCTGATCCCCTACTCCGTGCAGTACGTCGTCCTCCGCGCCTTCTACGCCTACGAAGACACCCGCACCCCCTTCTACAACACCGTCATCGTGGCCGCCGTCAACGCGAGCGCCTCGGCGGTCTGCTACTTCGTCCTGCCCGCACGCTGGGCCGTGGTCGGCATGGCGGCCTCCTACGGCCTGGCGTACGCGATCGGCGTCGGCGTCGCCTGGAACCGGCTGCGCAAGCGGCTCGACGGCGACCTCGACGGCTCCCACGTCCTGCGGACGTACGCCCGTCTGTGCATCGCCTCCGTGCCCGCCGCGCTGATCAGCGGCGCCGCCTGTTACGGCATCGGCCACAGCCTGGGCCAGGGCGTTCTCGGATCCTTCGCCGCGCTGCTGGCCGGCGGCGTGCTTCTGCTCGGCGTCTTCTTCGTCGCCGCCCGCAGAATGCGCATCGAGGAACTCAACTCGCTGGTCGGCATGGTCCGCGGCCGTCTGGGGCGCTAGAGGCCGCCGGACGGATCAGGTCCGGGAAAGGAGCGCCGCCAGTTGAACGAAGGTGAGCGAGGGGCAGTCGCACAACCATCGTTCGCCGCCGTGTGTCGTGCATAGCGGCGGACTGTGGGCACAATTGGGTTCGGCGTCGGACGGCGCGCACGAAGTCGCACGGCGCGCACTGAATGGGGAGGCAGGAACGACGGTGGCGGAACGGAGCACAGCTGCCGTCGACGTGGCAGACAACAGCGGTGATGAACCGCTGACCGCACAAGCGGACCAGTCCACGGCCGACGGGGTGGTCAAGAACCGGGAGCAGGACACGGACAGCGACGAGGCACAGGGGAGTGGCGGGGCGGAGCGTCCCGGGAAGGCCTCACCGCCGGAACTGCACAGCGGCCACAAGCTCGCCAGACGCTACCGTCTCGAAGAGTGCGTCACCCGTCTGGACGGTTTCAGCAGTTGGCGTGCCGTCGACGAGAAACTCCGTCGTGCCGTGGGGGTCCATGTCCTGCCCGCGGACCACGCCCGGGCCCGTTCGGTGCTGGCCGCGGCGCGGTCCTCGGCGCTGCTCGGCGATCCCCGCTTCGTCCAGGTGCTGGACGCCGTCGAGGAGAACGACCTCGTCTACGTCGTCCACGAGTGGCTGCCCGACGCCACCGAACTGACAGCGCTCCTCGCGGCCGGCCCGCTGGAGCCGCACGACGCGTATCAGATGGTCAGTCAGATCGCCTCCGCGATGGCTGCGGCCCATCGCGAGGGCCTGGCGCATCTGCGCCTCAACCCCAACGCAGTGCTGCGCACCTCCTCGGGCCAGTGGCGCATCCGCGGCCTCGCCGTGAACGCCGCCCTGCGCGGCATCGCCACCGACGCACCGCAGCGCACCGACACCGAGGCGATCGGCGCGCTGCTGTACGCGGCGCTCACCCAGCGCTGGCCGTACGAGAACGACGCGCACGGCCTGTCCGGGCTGCCGAAGGACGTCGGGCTGATCGCCCCCGACCAGGTGCGCGCAGGCGTCCACCGGGGGCTGTCGGAGCTGTCCATGCGCGCGCTGGTCAACGACGGCGCGACCGCCTCCCGGCACGAGGCCGCCTGCACCACGCCGGAAGAGCTGGTGAAGGCGATCGGTGAGATGCCGCGCATCCGACCGCCGGAGCCCGCGTTCACCGCACCGCCGGAGTACCAGCGCACGACGTACCAGCAGGGCACCTACGGTCGGCCGGCGACGCATCCGGGTGTCACACAGCAGGTCGGGGCCCCGCCACCCCCGCTGCAGAGCCGTACCGGAAAAGCCCTGAAGTGGGCGGTCTCCGCCCTCCTCATCGCCGCTCTCGGTCTGGGCAGCTGGCAGCTCGCGGACGCCCTCATGGACCGGACCAACTCCGACGACACGAACCAGACGCAGACGACGGACGAGGGCGACAAGAACAACGCCGCCCCCAAGCCGGTCAAGCAGCTGAAGATCAAGGACGCCGCCGAGTACGTGGTGAGCGGCGACGCCCAGCACCCCGGCGACGTGGGTGAGACCTACGATCGCGACAGCTCGACCTACTGGCGGACGTCAAGCTTCATCGACGGCCCGAGTCTCGCGCCCTACAAGCCGGGCGTGGGCATCGTCTACGACCTAGGCTCGGCGCAGGAGATCTCGAAGGCCGCCATAGGGCTCTACTACGGCAGCGACCACACGACCGTGAACCTGTACGCCGCGGACTCCCTGAATCCGTCGCCGAGCGCCCTGAAGTCGATGAAGAAGATCGGCACAGTCACCACGACCGGAACCACTGCCACCGTGAAGGCGTCCAAGCCGGTCAAGACACGGTACGTGCTCGTGTGGCTCACGGCCCTGCCGTACGCTGCCGGCGACCAGTACAGCGACGCCGGCTACAAGCAGGGCATCACCGACGTGAGGTTCACGGGTTGACGTCTCACCGAAGGGAGAGGGGGTCCGATGGCGGAAGGCTCCGGATACGACGGAGTGAGCGACCAGGACCTCCTCACCCAGCACGTCGAGGGCGACCCCGACGCCTTCGGTGAGCTCGTGCGGCGTCACCGCGACCGGCTGTGGGCGGTGGCCCTGCGCACGCTGGGAGACCGCGAGGAAGCCGCTGACGCCGTCCAGGACGCCCTGGTGTCCGCCTACCGGGCCGCCCACACCTTCCGTGGCCAGTCCGCCGTCACGACCTGGCTGCACCGCATCACCGTGAACGCCTGTCTGGACCGTGCGCGCAAGGCAGCCTCCCGCAAGACCTCGCCGGTCGACGACACCGAGCGCCTGGAGCAACTGCTCGACCCCCATGAGGCGGCCTCCGCACCGGCGGAACGCAATGATGTGCACCGCCAGCTCCTCGAAGCGCTCGGCACGCTCCCGCCCGATCAACGGGCCGCCCTCGTCCTCGTGGACATGCAGGGCTACCCGGTCGCCGAGGCCGCCCGCGTACTCGATGTGCCGACCGGGACGGTCAAGAGCCGCTGTGCCCGGGGCAGAGCCAGACTCCTGCCCTTGCTCACCCACCTGCGGCCCGAAGGCTCCGGCGACGGAAGAGAAAGCGGTCCAGGACGGAACCGGGCGCAGGGGACATCCGTCCCACCGGCAGCGGACCTTCGGGACGTGGGGCCGGGCAACGCCGGGACAGGCGATTCAGCTGCAGTGAAGGGCGGAGGTGGGCGAGCGTGACATCGACGACGGACACGACCGGGCACCCGGACGTCGCGGAGATCTCCGACCTCACCGAGGGCCTGCTCACACCCGCCCGAAGCGCCGACGTACGTCGCCACCTGGACGCCTGCGAACTCTGCGCGGACGTCCACGCCACGCTGGAGGAGATCAGCGGCCTGCTGGGCGACCTCCCCACCCCGCCGCGCATGCCGGACGACGTCGCCCATCGCATCGACGCCGCCCTGGCGGCCGAGGCTCTGCTGAACGCCACCGCACCCGACAGCGGACCTGCACACGAGACGCCTGCCACCGTCACCGCTGACACCGAGAGGGCCGATGACGTCGACGCGGCCCCCGTTTCACGTGAAACACCGACGCCTGCGGACCGTCCCTCCGGCCATCCCCGCGCCACCTCCACGGGCCCGGGCCGCAAGGAGCGCCAGAACCGCAAGCGGGGCAACCGCCGCAAGGTCGCCGTCCTCGGGGCGGTCTTCACAGCTGCGGCGCTCGGGCTCGGCTCCGTCTTGGTGTCGTCCCTCACCGGCGGCGGGAACGCGGGCAGCGCGACCCACCAGTCCGCGGCGCCCGACACCTTCTCCGCGGGCAAGCTGGAGACCCAGGTCACCGATCTCCTGGCCAAGAGCGGCGGCTCCCGGCCCCCGTCCAGCATGGGCATCAAGGGCGAGCCCGAGAGCCCGACGCCGAAGATCCTGCGGCAGCCCACCGTTCCCCCTTGCGTGCAGAAGGGCATCGGACGCGACGAGGGAGCCCTCGCCACCGAGGTGGGCACATACAAGGGGACGGACGCTGTGCTCGTCGTCCTGCCCGACGCCACGGACAGCACGCGGGTCGACGCCTACATCATGGACACGGCCTGTGTGGATCATCCGTCGTCGGGCCCGGCCAGGGTTCTGCTGACGACCTCTTACGTCCGCCGCTGACGAAGCGACGCTTCCACCCGATCCCGTGCGGCACCCTCTTGGCGTCCCGCACGGCGTCCTCCCTTCGTGTGCCCGGACACAGCGGGAATGTACGCCCCTTAGGATCCGTTGGGTGGGGTGAGAGTCCAGAGAGGCTCCCCCGGTCGACCGACGCTGTCCAGAGACGAGGAAACAAGCCGTGAGCGACGTCCGTAACGTGATCATCATCGGCTCCGGGCCCGCCGGCTACACCGCGGCCCTCTACACCGCGCGCGCCTCGCTGAAGCCGCTGGTGTTCGAAGGCGCCGTAACCGCGGGCGGCGCACTGATGAACACCACCGAGGTGGAGAACTTCCCCGGCTTCCAGGACGGCATCATGGGCCCCGAGCTCATGGACAACATGCGGGGCCAGGCCGAACGCTTCGGTGCCGAACTGATCCCCGACGACATCGTCTCCGTCGACCTCACGGGCGAGATCAAGACCGTCACGGACACCGCCGGCACGGTCCACCGCGCCAAGGCGGTCATCGTGACCACCGGCTCCCAGCACCGCAAGCTCGGCCTGCCGAACGAGGACGCCCTCTCCGGCCGCGGTGTCTCCTGGTGTGCCACCTGTGACGGCTTCTTCTTCAAGGACCAGGACATCGCCGTCATCGGCGGCGGCGACACCGCGATGGAGGAGGCGACCTTCCTCTCCCGGTTCGCCAAGTCCGTGACGATCGTCCACCGCCGGGACACCCTGCGCGCTTCCAAGGCGATGCAGGAGCGCGCCTTCGCCGACCCGAAGATCAAGTTCATCTGGGACAGCGAGGTCGCCGAGATCCAGGGCGACCCGAAGCTCGCCGGACTGAAGCTGCGCAACCTCAAGACCGGCGAACTCTCGGACCTGCCGGTGACCGGCCTGTTCATCGCGATCGGCCACGACCCCCGCACCGAGCTCTTCAAGGGGCAGCTCGACCTCGACGAGGAGGGCTACCTGAAGGTCGCCGCGCCCTCCACCCGGACGAACGTGACTGGCGTGTTCGCAGCCGGCGACGTCGTGGACCACACCTACCGCCAGGCGATCACCGCGGCCGGCACCGGCTGCTCCTCCGCCCTCGACGCCGAGCGCTACCTCGCCGCCCTCGCGGACGAGGAGCAGGCCGAGCCCGAGAAGACCTCCGTCTGATCCCCTCCCGCCCCACGCACAAGAATGAAGGAGCCCCCTGTGGCCGGCACCCTGAAGAATGTGACCGACGCCGACTTCGAAGAGGTCGTCCTCAAGAGCGACAAGCCCGTCCTGGTGGACTTCTGGGCCGAATGGTGCGGCCCGTGCCGTCAGATCGCGCCGTCCCTTGAGGCCATCGCCGCCGAGCACGGCGAGAAGATCGAGATCGTCAAGCTCAACATCGACGAGAACCCGAACACGGCGGCCAAGTACGGCGTCATGTCGATCCCGACCCTGAACGTGTACCAGGGCGGCGAGGTCGCCAAGACCATCGTCGGCGCCAAGCCGAAGGCCGCGCTCGTCCGCGACCTGGAGACCTTCATCTCCGAGTGACGCACCGAACCGTCACGCCGACGGTCGATGTTTCACGTGAAACACGAAGGGCCGGTCCCCACGGACCGGCCCTTTCGCTGTCTCAGCGTCTCCTAGAGCGGGCGCAGCACCGGCTCCTTCTGGACTGCTCCCAGCAACCGGTCGAGCGCCATCTCCACGTCTTCCTTCCACGAGAGGGTGCTCCTCAGCTCCAGTCTCAGCCGAGGGTGGGCGGGATGAGGACGCACCGTCTTGAAGCCCACCGCCAGCAGGTGATCGGCCGGGAGCAGACAGGCAGGTTCCTTCCAGCGGGTGTCACCGAACGCCTCGATGGCTTTGAAGCCTCGCCTCAGCAGATCCTTGGCGACCGTCTGGACCATCACACGGCCGAGCCCCTGCCCCTGGTAGCCCGGCATGATGAACGCCGTCATGAGCTGCACGGCGTCCGGCGACACGGGACTGGTGGGGAACGCCGTAGAGCGGGGGACATAGGCGGGAGGCGCGTACAGCACATGGCCCACGGGGACATCGTCCACATAGACGACACGGCCACAGGACCCCCAGTCCAGCAGGACGGCGGAGATCCATGCCTCCTTCTCCAGAGCGGTCGTCCCCGCCTTCAGCGCGGCTTCGCCGCTGACGGGATCCAGCTCCCAGAAGACGCACGAGCGACAGCGCTGGGGGAGGTCCTGAAGGTTGTCCAGCGTGAGCGGTACGAGCCGACGCCCCATGAAGGCTGTTCCTCGCTTCCTTCGCCCGCTCCACCGCGGGCTGCCGTCAGAGCGCTCCGTTCTCTGAGCAGACTGCCGACGAACCCGCCGACCGCGCCCAGCCCCAGTCCGGCGCTCACCAGTCCGGTCCGGCCCATCATTCGCATGACCCCCGCCTCCCGCTCCGAGGTACTGCCAGGTGGATGCGTCAAAGCCTTATCGCATGGTATCCACCATGCGATTCCCCCGACAGCGCGCGCAAGCAAAGAGCGAGCCGTGTCCGGTACCCACCGGACAACGGCTCGCTCTGCACGGCTCACGGACGACACGGCCGCTGCCGAGCCTGGGCTCAGCCTTCCTCTTCCTCGGCGTCGCCCTCCGCCACGCCCTTCGGCAGAACGGGGCCCTCACCGGGAGCAAGCGTGCCGAGGATGCGCTCAAGGTCCTCCATCGAGGCGAACTCGACGGTGATCTTGCCCTTCTTCTGCCCGAGGTCGACCTTCACCCGCGTTTCGAAACGGTCCGAGAGCCGCGTCGCGAGGTCGGTCAACGCCGGGGAGACACGGCCTCCGGCACGTGGGCCCTTGGCTCGCTGAGCCGTCTGCGGACGCGATCCCATGAGGGTCACGATCTCCTCGACGGCCCGCACCGAGAGCCCCTCGGCCACGATGCGGTGAGCCAGACGATCCTGCTCCTCCGAGTCGTCGACGGAGAGCAGCGCGCGGGCATGACCGGCGGAGAGCACACCGGCAGCGACCCGGCGCTGGACGGCCGGCGAGAGCTTCAGCAGACGCAGCGTGTTGGAGACCTGCGGACGGGATCGACCGATGCGGTCCGCCAACTGGTCGTGCGTGCAGTTGAAGTCCTTCAGCAACTGGTCGTAGGCGGCTGCCTCTTCCAGCGGATTGAGCTGGGCCCGGTGAAGGTTCTCCAGAAGGGCGTCCAGGAGGAGCTTCTCGTCGTCCGTGGCTCGCACGATCGCCGGGATCGCCTCCAGACCCGCCTTGCGACAGGCGCGCCAACGCCGCTCACCCATGATGAGCTCGTAACGTGCGGTGTCGACCTGGCGCACCACGACCGGCTGCAGAAGCCCGACCTCCTTGATGGAGGTGATCAGCTCGTGCAGTGCGTCGTCGTCGAAGACCTCACGCGGCTGACGCGGGTTCGGCGTGATCTGGTCGAGAGGGATCTCCGCGAAATGAGCGCCGATGGGCGACGCCGGCACCTCCAGCGAGTCACTCCCCGGCAGTTCCTCTGTTTCACGTGAAACAGGCGGCAGCGTGGTGACCTTAGCCGCGGCCACCCCTCTTTCCGCCGTCAGGACCGGGACAGCGGCGGGTGACATGGAGCCCCCACCCCCCACTGCGGCCTGAGCCGGCGTCTTCTCCGTCGGGGCAGCAGGGATCAGCGCCCCAAGACCTCGGCCCAACCCCCTCCGTCGCTCACTCACTGGATCCCCTCCACCATGTTCGGGTTGTTCTGAGCGCCGATATGGGCGTGCGTCGCGTCATAGCTGACGCCGACACCCTTCAGCGCAAGTTCTCGTGCAGCCTCAAGGTAGGAGAGGGCACCGCTCGATCCCGGATCATAGGTCAGCACCGTCTGCCCGTAGCTCGGCGCCTCGGAGATACGGACCGAGCGGGGAATGCTCGTCCGCAGCACCTCTTCGCCGAAGTGGGTGCGCACCTCCTCCGCGACCTGCGACGCGAGCCGCGTCCGGCCGTCGTACATGGTGAGCAGGATGGTCGACACATGCAGCTCGGGGTTGAGGTGCCCCCGCACCAGGTCGACGTTGCGCAGCAACTGCCCCAGCCCTTCCAGCGCGTAGTACTCGCACTGGATCGGAATGAGGACCTCGGCGCCGGCCACCAGAGCGTTGACCGTCAGCAGGCCGAGCGACGGCGGGCAGTCGATGAGGATGTAGTCCAGCGGCTGTTCGTAGGCCTGGATCGCTCTCTGCAAGCGACTCTCTCGTGCCACCAGGGACACCAGCTCGATCTCCGCACCGGCGAGATCGATGGTGGCGGGAGCGCAGAAAAGGCCCTCCACGTCAGGCACGGGCTGTACGACTTCGGCCAGGGGACGGCTGTCGACCAACACGTCGTAGATGGACGGCACCTCGGCATGGTGATCGATGCCCAGGGCGGTGGACGCGTTGCCCTGGGGGTCGAGGTCGACCACCAGGACGCGGCCGCCGTGCAGGGCCAGGGACGCGGCGAGGTTGACCGTCGTCGTCGTCTTGCCCACCCCGCCCTTCTGGTTGGCAACCACGATCACCCGGGTGTGCTCCGGACGTGGCAGACCCTCACCGGCGCGGCCGAGAGCCTCCACCGCGAGTTGGGCAGCACGACCGATCGGAGTGTCGTCCATCGGGGGCGGGGTTTCACGTGAAACATCCTCCCCAAACGACGACTCGGTACGGGGACCGGGGACCGGATCGGTCATCGGTCCCGCGATGTTGGCGTCGGACCGCAAGGATTCACTCTCCTCGACTTCAGGCTCGCAATGAACAGAGCCTCCCATGTCTTCGGGGTGGTGAACCAGTGAGGCCTGTCGTTCTGTGGAGAAATCCACCTCTGTGGACAACTCCCGTCCCTCATCGAGTGAACCGAGAGGCTTGCGGTCGCGCGGTTCGGCAGCGGCGCGGCCGCGGCTGATGATGCCGTGGAGCAGGGAGCGACGTTTCACGTGAAACACGATGCACGGCGGCCAGGTCGCCGTCTGTGCGACACCCCGATATGCGCACGTTTGGCTTCTTGGATGGGATATGCCCAACCGCTCGTCTGATGGGCGGCCCGCCATCACGACCGCAGGCTCTCCCCAGCGGAGCAGCACAATCTGATCCGCCCGAAGGCCGACCAGGCGTAGCGCAGCGACGGGTGTCCAGCCAGGCGACGCGGCGCCGGGCTGGACACCTCACATATCAGCGGCGTCGCCGGGTCCGGCCGGTCCGCGCCGCCTTGGCGCGCTTGGCCGCGAAGCGCACACCGCCCGGGCTCTCCCCGACCTCGACCCGCACCACCGTGGACAGGGGATCGACGATGCCTTCCCCGACCTGGAGGATCGAGGTGCCCACCGCGCCGAGCTTGCTCAGTGCCGTGGCGGCGCTTTTCAGCTCCTCCTCGGCGGTGTCGCCCTTGAGAGCGAGCATCTCGCCGTAGGGGCGCAGCAGCGGGATGCCCCACGTGGCCAGGCGGTCTAGGGGCGCCACGGCACGGGCGGTCACCACGTGGACCGGTGGAATCTTGCCCATGACCTCTTCCGCGCGGCCGCGCGCGACGGTCACATGGTCCAGGCCGAGCAGCTCGACGACCTCGGTGAGGAAGTTGGTGCGTCGCAGCAGCGGCTCCAACAAGGTGATCTTGAGGTCCTCCCGCATGAGCGCCAGAGGGATGCCGGGCAGACCGGCGCCCGAACCCACGTCGCACACGGTCACACCCTCGGGCACGACCTCGGAGAGCACCGCGCAGTTCAGGATGTGCCTCTCCCACAAGCGGGGCACCTCCCGCGGACCGATGAGCCCACGCTGCACGCCTGCCTCGGCCAAAAGCTCGGCATAGCGGACCGCATCGCCGTAGCGATCGCCGAACACCTCACGAGCCACTTCGGGCGCGGGGGGGAGCTCCGCTGCCTCCGTCACGGGGACCGTCCTTCCGTACCGCATCAGCGCTGCTTCGAGCGCCGACCACCAGAACTACCAGGCTGACAAAGACCGGCCCCGTCTGCGCAACAGACGGGGCCGGGGATGCGTGTGTAACGAATCAGTTGGGCAGTACGACGACGAAGCGCTGCGGCTCCTCGCCCTCGGACTCGCTGCGCAGGCCGGCCGCCTTGACCGCGTCGTGGACGACCTTGCGCTCGAAGGGCGTCATCGGCTTCAGCCGCACCGGCTCACCGCTGTTTTTCGCGTCGGCCGCGGCCTTCGCACCCAGCTCGGAGAGCTCGGCGCGCTTGCCGGCGCGGTAGCCCGCGATGTCCAGCATCAGCCGGCTGCGGTCGCCGGTCTCCCGGTGCACGGCGAGACGCGTGAGCTCCTGCAACGCCTCCAGCACCTCACCGTCCCGGCCGACCAGCTTCTGCAGGTCACGGGGGCCCGCGTCGCTGATGATCGACACTGCGGCGCGGTCGGCCTCGACGTCCATGTCGATGTCGCCGTCGAGGTCGGCGATGTCCAGCAGACCTTCGAGGTAGTCCGCCGCGATCTCGCCCTCCTGCTCAAGGCGGGTCAGGGTGTCTGCACCCTCGGCGGCGGAGGAGGTGGTGCCTTCCGTCACGGGATGGGCTCCTTCTACTTCTTGGACGGCTACTTCTTGGACGGGGACTTGGGGCGCTGCGGGCCGCCCTTGCGCTGCCCGGACTGGGCCTTGCTACGGCCCGCGGAACCGGGCTTGGCAGCGGGCTGTGTCCTGGCGGCGTCGCCGGATCCGGAGGGCTTGTCGTCCTCCGGCTCCTCGGACTTGATCAACGAGGTGGTCTCGCCCGCCGCCTTCGGCGTCGCCGACTGGCGCTGGGACTTCGACTGCCGCTTGGGCTGCTGGCGCTTCGCGGCGGCCGTGCTCGTCGGCGTGCCGTCCTCGGCCTGGGCGACGGCCTGAGCCTCGCCCTTGGCCACGACGCCGTCGGGCTGGGCCACGAAACCGGCCTTCGCCAGACCGTTGATGAACTTGCGCTCGGCCTCGTTGCGGTCACGGCCCTTGGCCACGATGGCCTTGACGATGGCCTTCTCGCTGCGCCGGCGCGTTCCACCGTGGTGCGTGACGTGCTTGTGCAGACGCTCCAGGTAGGCGGCCTGAGCCTTGGAACCCGGGGTCGGGTTGTTGCGGATCACGTACATCTGCTGGCCCATGGTCCACACGTTGGTGGTCAGCCAGTAGACGAGGACACCCACCGGGAAGTTGATGCCGAAGACGGCGAACATGACCGGGAAGACGTACATCAGCATCTTCTGCTGCTGCATGAACGGCGTCTTGACGGAGGTGTCGACGTTCTTCGTCATCAGCTGGCGCTGCGTGAAGAACTGCGAGGCCGACATCAGCACGATCATGATCGCGGTGACCACGCGGACGTCCGTCAGCGAGGCGCCGAGCGCCTCCACCTTCGCCGAGCCGTCGGTGAACTTCGCCGCCAGCGGAGCGCCGAAGATGTGCGCCTTACGCGCGCTCTCCAGCAGCTGCTCGTTGATGACGCCGATCTTGTCGCCCGTCGCGATGCCGTTGAGCACGTGGTACAGCGCGAAGAAGAAGGGGGACTGCGCCAGGATGGGAAGGCACGAGGAGAGCGGGTTGGTGCCCGTCTCCTTGTACAGCTTCATCATCTCTTCGGACTGACGCTGTTTGTCGTTCTTGTAGCGCTCCTGGATCTTCTTCATCTCGGGCTGCAGCGTCTGCATGGCCCGGGTCGACTTGATCTGCTTCACGAAGAGCGGGATCAGGCAGATACGGATCAGGATCACCAGGGACACGATCGACAGGCCCCAGGCCCACCCGGTGTCGGGGCCGAAAATGGACCCGTACACCTTGTGGAACTGGACGATGACCCAGGAGACAGGTGTCGTGATGAAGCTGAAGAGGCTGGCAATCGTGTCCACTAATCATGCTCCTTGGGCATGGGACGGTGTCTCTGCGGCCGGGCTCGAAGAGAGGTCCTCGTCGGTGGCCGTTTCGGCGGCGGAGGTCCCGCCCTTGCGTGCACGCCAGGCGTCACGCAGCATTTCGTGCCACCGCGGGCGCTTGCGCGGCGGGACATGGTCCACGCCCCCCAGCGACCACGGATTGCACCGCAGGATGCGCCAGGCGGTGAGTGCCGTTCCCTTGACCGCGCCGTGCCGGTCGATGGCCGTGAAGCCGTAGTGGGAGCACGACGGGTAGTACTTGCAGACCGGCCCGAGCAGCGGACTGATCGTCCACTGGTAGAGCTTGATGAGAGCCAGCAGCGGGTACTTCATCGCGCGCCCCCTCCCAGTAGCCGTTGAAGGGCGGCGTCCAGGTCTTGGGCCAGCTGTGCGTGGTCGGCGTCGCCCGCCCCGGGCAGCGCCCGTACGACTACCAGGCTACCGGGGGGGAACAGGGTGACTCGATCGCGCATCAGGTGACGCAGTCTGCGCTTCACCTTGTTGCGCACGACCGCGCCGCCCACAGCCTTGCTGACGACGAAACCCGCACGCGTCGGGGGAGCGCTCTCCCCAGGCGCGTGCGGGTCCGTTGCACCGCTTCGAAGGTGGACGACGAGAGTCGGGCGTCCTGCCCGACGACCCCGTCGTACCGCGGTCGCGAAGTCCTCGCGCCGCCTCAGCCGATGCTCGGTAGGCAGCACGACGTCATGACCTGATCAGGCTCAGGCGGACAGGTTCGCGCGACCCTTGCTGCGGCGGTTCGCGAGAATCGCGCGGCCGGCACGGGTGCGCATCCGCAGGCGGAAGCCGTGGGTCTTGGCGCGACGACGGTTGTTCGGCTGGAAGGTGCGCTTGCTCACTCGGGGGCTCCAGAAATCAATCGGTGGTGGCGGGGTGCCGTCCTGGCTGTCACCGTGCGCCCACGAGGTAGCTCGCGGTCAACGCCCGAGTGCACCGCTTCCCGATCACCTGACGCGATCTGTGCCCATCGGAGGCAGGCGGCAGCAGCCATCGACAACTCGACCTGGTTACGGTACGCGCGGCTGCGCCATCCGGTCAAACCGGCGGTCACGGGGAGACACTGTCCACAGGCTGGGGACAACAACTTGAACCGTACCCGCCGCCCTGACTACCGTGGCTGAACTCCGATTCGTTCCTTTGTCCCTGCCCCCGCCCGATATGAATCCCGACCGTCCCACAACCACACGAACGTGGGACCCACGAGAGAGCGTGCCCTGTGGCTGACGTGCCTGCCGATCTTGCCGCAGTGTGGCCACGAGTACTGGAACAGCTCCTCGGTGAGGGCCGTGGCCAGGGCTTCGAGGGGAAGGACGAGCACTGGATCCGGCGCTGCCAGCCGCTCGCGCTGGTGGCGGACACCGCCCTGCTCGCCGTCCCCAACGAATTCGCGAAGAACGTCCTCGAAGGACGCCTCGCCCCGATCGTCAGCGAGACGCTGAGCCGCGAGTGCGGCCGTCCGATCCGCATCGCGATCACCGTCGACGACTCCGCGGGCGAGCCCCCGCCCCCCAACCCGGCGTCGATGTCGAACCCCGCCCACCAGCAGCCGCGCTACGAGGAACCCGAACTCCCCGCCGGCCCCTACGACGGGCAGGACGGCCGGTACGACGCCCCGTACGAAAGCCAGTACGAGGGCTACGGCCGGCACCGCGCCGAACAGCTGCCCCCGACGCCGGGCGACCAGCTCCCCGGCTCGCGCGCGGACCAGCTGCCCACCGCACGCCCCGCATACCCCTCGGAGTACCAGCGTCCCGAACCCGGCGCCTGGCCGCGGCCCCAGCAGGACGAGTACAGCTGGCAGCAGCAGCGGCTCGGCTTCCCCGACCGCGACCCCTACGCGTCGCCGTCCTCGCAGGACTCCTACGGCGGACCCGCCGCCCAGGACCCGTACGCCTCGCCGTCGCAGGACTACCGCCCGCAGTCGCCGGAGCGGCCGCCCTACGACCCGTCGCCGTACGAGCAGAAGCGCCCGGAGTACGACAAGCCCCGCTCCGACTACGACCAGCGCGACACCGGCCGCCGGGAGTCGTCCGATGCGTCCGGGCCCGGACGTCCGCACCGCGGCGGTCCGGGCGGCCCGGGGCAGTCCGGCATGGGCGCGCCCGGGCCGTCGGCCCCCCAGTCCTCGCCGACGCCCGGACCGGGTGAGCCGACCGCGCGCCTGAACCCCAAGTACCTGTTCGACACGTTCGTCATCGGCGCCTCCAACCGGTTCGCGCACGCGGCCGCCGTGGCCGTGGCCGAAGCGCCCGCGAAGGCCTACAACCCCCTCTTCATCTACGGGGAGTCGGGCCTCGGCAAGACGCACCTGCTGCACGCCATCGGGCACTACGCGCGAAGCCTCTACCCGGGCACCCGGGTGCGCTACGTGAGCTCGGAGGAGTTCACCAACGAGTTCATCAACTCCATCCGCGACGGCAAGGGCGACAGCTTCCGCAAGCGGTACCGCGAGATGGACATCCTGCTCGTCGACGACATCCAGTTCCTCGCGGACAAGGAGTCGACGCAGGAGGAGTTCTTCCACACCTTCAACACCCTCCACAACGCGAACAAGCAGATCGTGCTGTCCAGCGACCGGCCGCCCAAGCAGCTGGTCACGCTGGAGGACCGGCTGCGGAACCGTTTCGAGTGGGGGCTGATCACCGACGTCCAGCCGCCGGAGCTGGAGACGCGTATCGCGATCCTGCGCAAGAAGGCGGTGCAGGAGCAGCTCAACGCCCCGCCGGAGGTGCTGGAGTTCATCGCCTCGCGGATCTCTCGCAACATCCGTGAGCTGGAGGGCGCGCTGATCCGGGTGACGGCGTTCGCGTCGCTCAACCGGCAGCCCGTGGACCTGGGCCTGACGGAGATCGTCCTGAAGGACCTGATCCCCGGCGGCGACGACTCCACGCCGGAGATCACCTCGACGGCCATCATGAGCGCGACCGCCGACTACTTCGGCCTCACCATCGAGGACCTGTGCGGCAGCTCGCGAGGCCGGCAGCTCGTCACGGCCCGGCAGATCGCCATGTACCTGTGCCGCGAGCTGACGGACCTGTCCCTGCCGAAGATCGGCGCGCTGTTCGGCGGCCGCGACCACACGACGGTCATGCACGCGGACCGCAAGATCCGCAATCTGATGGCCGAGCGGCGCTCCATCTACAACCAGGTGACCGAGCTGACCAACCGCATCAAGAACGGCTGACGGCGCGCCGCGGACCCGCGGCGCAGAGCGTTTCGACGTCGGCGGAGGGCGCCCCCGGAGAAGTTCCGGGGACGCCCTCCGCCGTTTCCACGACGGCCGCCGCCCGGCCCACCACGGCCTGCCCGCGCTTACCCACGGACGGCCCCGCGGAGGCCGGCCCGCGGAGATCCACGGACGGTCCCCGTGGAGGCCCACGGACGGTTCCCGCAGAGGCCCGCGGACGGTCCCCGTGGAGGCCCGCGGAGGCGGCCGCGTACCGACGGCGAAGGCGAACGGACCGCCGGCGGGGCTCGTCGCGAGGGTCCGCAGGGCATGTCCGGGCCCGATGCGGGCCGCGCGGCGGTCGTACAGCGGTCGCTCGCCGCTCACCCGGTGTTCGATTAACGGCCCGGGTTACGGCCGCCCTCCACAGATTCGGTGACTTTTTCCCGTCCACACCCTGGGGACTGCGAAGTTGTCCAGACTGTGTCCACAGGCAGCTGCGGTGCGGGACGATCGAACCAGGTCAACTGGCTGTGGATTCGTGGACAAAGGTTTTCCACAGCCTGTGGACGAAGAAATGATCCACAGGCTGTGCATGGAGTTGTCCACCGGCAACCCACAGGCTGAAGTCGGTTGTCCCCAGCGATCTCCGGCTTCTCCACATGTCTGTCCACTGTTCGGCAACGTGACGCGCCTCCTCACCGCGTCGAGTGAAAGGCGTCACACGAAGTTGCCGAGACGGCCTGTGGGAAAGCCGGCGAAACCTGGGGACGACGCTGGGGACAAGTCGCCCCTCCCTGTGCACGGAGTGTGCAGAACTTTCCGTTCTCCACAGAAGGGCCCGGTTTTCCACCGGCTCCGCCCACAGGGTCGGTGGATAAAATATCGCCTCTGAGCTGGGAAAACGGGGTTATCCACGGTATCCACAGGCCCTACTACTACTGACAACTAGAGAGAGCGAGGAATCCGTTTCGAAGTGGGTCCTGTGCACAACTCGCTGTTCGGCGGCCGGCTGCCCCTCGTCACGACTTGACCCCGAGAGGCACCGACTGACAGTGCGGTGCGTCAGACTGGTCCCCGATGGTCCTTCCCCTCACCGGGGCCGACCACACCGAGACAGACGACGAAGGCCAGGCAGGGCGAGAAGCGCCGGCAACAGCAGGAGGCGGCAAGAGTGAAGATCCGGGTGGAACGCGACGTACTCGCGGAGGCCGTGGCCTGGGCGGCACGCAGCCTCCCGGCCCGTCCTCCGGCGCCTGTCCTCGCCGGCCTGCTGCTGAAGGCCGAGGACGGCCAGCTGAGCCTGTCGAGCTTCGACTACGAGGTCTCCGCACGGGTCTCCGTGGAGACCGAGGTCGAGGAGGAGGGCACCGTCCTCGTCTCGGGCCGCCTGCTCGCGGACATCTGCCGCGCCCTCCCCAACCGTCCGGTGGAGATCTCCACAGACGGTGTACGAGCGACCGTGGTCTGCGGCTCCTCGCGCTTCACCCTCCACACCCTGCCCGTGGAGGAGTACCCGTCGCTGCCGCAGATGCCGAACGCGACGGGCACCGTCCCCGGCGACGTCTTCGCCTCCGCGGCCGCCCAGGTCGCCATCGCCGCCGGCCGTGACGACACGCTGCCCGTGCTCACCGGCGTGCGCATCGAGATCGAGGGCGACACCGTCACGCTGGCCTCCACCGACCGCTACCGCTTCGCGGTCCGCGAGTTCCTGTGGAAGCCGGAGAACCCGGATGCCTCCGCTGTCGCCCTGGTGCCCGCCAAGACGCTCCTGGACACCGCCAAGGCGCTCACGAGCGGCGACAGCGTCATCCTGGCGCTGTCCGGCGGCGGCTCGGGCGAGGGCCTGATCGGCTTCGAGGGCGCGGGCCGGCGTACGACGACCCGCCTCCTGGAGGGCGACCTCCCGAAGTACCGCACGCTGTTCCCGACCGAGTTCAACTCCGTCGCCGTGATCGAGACCGCCCCCTTCGTGGAGGCCGTCAAGCGCGTGGCCCTGGTCGCCGAGCGCAACACCCCGGTGCGGCTCAGCTTCGAGCAGGGCGTGCTCATCCTGGAGGCCGGCTCCAGTGACGACGCACAGGCTGTGGAGAGGGTCGACGCGCAGCTGGAGGGCGACGACATCTCGATCGCCTTCAACCCGACCTTCCTGCTGGACGGCCTGAGCGCCATCGACTCTCCCGTCGCCCAGCTGTCCTTCACGACGTCCACCAAGCCCGCGCTGCTCAGCGGCAGGCCGGCGCTGGACGCGGAGGCGGACGACGCCTACAAGTACCTGATCATGCCGGTGCGGCTCAGCGGCTGATCCGCACCGCGTCGGGTCGGCGTCGGAGATCGTCCACAGGCTGTGGTCCAGGGGTCCACGGGTTGTGGACGAAGCCGCAGGTGAGAGCGGCGGGGCGGGTGGTACGTCTGAGCGCGTATGCCCACAGGTGTGCGTGACGATCCGGGTTTAGGGTCGGACGTGGGCACCAGGTGCCTCACACGCCACACAGCGACCTAAGGAACAACTGATGGAGCTCGGTCTCGTCGGCCTCGGCAAGATGGGCGGCAACATGCGCGAGCGGATCCGCCGCGCCGGCCACACCGTCGTCGGATACGACCGCAACCCGGACCTCGCCGACGTCCACAGCCTCGAAGAGCTTGTGGGCAAGCTCAAGGGGCCGCGCGTGGTCTGGGTGATGGTCCCGGCCGGCGCCGCCACGCAGTCGACCGTCGACGAACTCGCCGAGCTGCTGGAGCCGGGCGACGTCGTCGTCGACGGCGGCAACTCCCGCTGGACGGACGACGAGAAGCACGCCGAGGAGCTCGCCGCCAAGGGCATCGGGTTCGTCGACTGCGGCGTCTCAGGCGGCGTCTGGGGCCTGGAGAACGGCTACGCGCTGATGTACGGCGGCGAGGCGGAGCACGTCGCCGCGGTGCAGCCGGTCTTCGACGCGCTCAAGCCCGAGGGGGACTTCGGTGCGGTGCACGCCGGCAAGGTCGGCGCCGGCCACTTCGCCAAGATGGTCCACAACGGCATCGAGTACGCCATGATGCAGGCCTACGCCGAGGGCTGGGAGCTGCTGGAGAAGGTCGACTCGGTCACGGACGTGCGCGAGGTCTTCCGCTCCTGGCAGGAGGGCACGGTCATCCGTTCCTGGCTGCTGGACCTGGCCGTCAACGCCCTCGACGAGGACGAGCACCTGGACAGGCTGCGCGGCTTCGCCCAGGACTCCGGCGAGGGCCGGTGGACGGTCGAGGCGGCCATCGACAACGCCGTGCCGCTGCCCGCGATCACGGCCTCGCTGTTCGCGCGGTTCGCCTCCCGCCAGGACGACTCGCCGCAGATGAAGATGATCGCGGCGCTGCGCAACCAGTTCGGCGGCCACGCGGTCGAGAAGAAGTAATCCACAGGGTCGCCCCGCGATCCACAACGCTGGGGGAGGTCGGGACACGACCATGCACGTCACGCATCTGTCGCTGGCCGACTTCCGCTCGTACGCCCGGGTCGAGGTCCCGCTCGACCCGGGCGTCACCGCGTTCGTGGGCCCCAACGGGCAGGGCAAGACCAACCTCGTCGAGGCCGTGGGCTATCTCGCGACCCTCGGCAGCCACCGGGTCGCCTCGGACGCGCCCCTGGTGCGGCTGGGCGCCGACCGTGCGATCGTGCGGGCGCAGGTCAGACAGGGCGAGCGGCAGCAGCTGATCGAACTGGAGCTGAACCCGGGCCGGGCCAACCGGGCTCGCATCAACCGGTCTTCGCAGGTCAAGCCGCGTGACGTGCTGGGCATCGTACGGACGGTGCTGTTCGCGCCCGAGGACCTCGCGCTGGTCAAGGGCGATCCCGGTGAGCGGCGCAGGTTCCTCGACGAGCTGATCACGGCGCGCTCTCCGCGGATGGCGGGGGTGCGCTCGGACTACGAACGGGTGCTCAAGCAGCGCAACACGCTGCTCAAGTCGGCGGCGCTGGCCCGCCGGCACGGCGGCCGTTCCATGGACCTGTCCACGCTGGACGTGTGGGACCAGCATCTCGCGCGCGTGGGCGCGGAGTTGCTCGCCCAGCGGCTCGACCTGGTGGCCGCGATCCAGCCGCTCGCCGACAAGGCGTACGAGCAGCTCGCGCCGGGCGGCGGTCCCGTGGCCCTGGAGTACAAGCCGTCCGCGCCGGGTGAGGCGCACACGCGTGAGGGTCTCTGCGAACAGTTGACGGCGGCGCTCGCGGAGGCGCGCAAGCAGGAGATCGAGCGGGGCGTGACGCTCGTGGGGCCGCATCGGGACGATCTGACGCTCAAGCTGGGTCAGCTGCCCGCCAAGGGGTACGCCTCGCACGGGGAGTCCTGGTCGTACGCGCTGGCGTTGCGGCTGGCCTCGTACGACCTGCTGCGGGCGGAGGGCAACGAGCCGGTGCTGGTCCTGGACGACGTCTTCGCCGAACTGGACGCCCGTCGCAGGGAGCGGTTGGCGGAGCTGGTGGCGCCCGGCGAGCAGGTGCTGGTGACGGCCGCGGTCGAGGACGACGTGCCGGGTGTGCTCGCGGGGGCGCGGTACGCCGTGTCCGAGGGGGCGGTGGAGCGCGTATGAGCGGCGAGGAGCCGGCTCCGAAGCGGGTGCCGGAGCCGTCCGGCGTCGATCTCGCGCGCGTGGCGCTCAGGGCGGCGCGGGAGCAGGCACGCGCGCGGGGGGACGCGGCGCAGCAGAAGAAGCAGGCCCGGCGCGGGGGCGGCCTGCGCTCCGGCGCGGGGGCGGACGGCCGCGACCCGCTGGCGCTGGGCGCCGCGATCAACCGGCTGCTCACCGAGCGGGGCTGGGAGGCGCCGGCCGCGGTGGGCGGTGTGATGGGCCGGTGGCCGCAGATCGTCGGCGAGGACGTGGCCAAGCACTGTGTGCCGGAGAGGTACGACGAGGAGGAGCGGGCGCTGATCGTGCGCTGCGATTCCACGGCGTGGGCGACGAACCTGCGGCTGCTCGCCCCGACGCTCGTGGCGCGGCTCAACGAGGACCTGGGGCACGGCACGGTGCGGGTGATCAAGGTCCTCGGCCCCGGTGGTCCCCAGCGTCGCTACGGCCCCCTGAGGGCCCCTGGAAGCACCGGTCCCGGCGACACCTACGGGTGACGTGCATCACGTCTCAGTGCGGCCGGGTGGTCCCGTGGGGACGGCCCGGCCTTCTTTTCGCGCGTCCGCGTGCGAGTGCGAATCGGGACCTGACTCCCAAGTAGCCAAGGGTTGACACCTGGAAGCGCTGAGTGCCTCCGTGAGCCTCTTGGAGCCCCCTTCCGCATATCGGGACCCGGAAGAGACCGGTTGAGGGCGGCACATGCGGACTCAGGTACCGGCAAACCCCCATCAGTGTCAGTGCTACCGGTAGACTGGAAGCTAATCCCGCCCCGAACGTGGGGACCGCCCGGGAAAAGCTGAGCAACGCTGATCAAGGCTTACCAACGCAACATGCCGCAGCCGCTCCGGCAACCCGCCGACGAGCCTGGCTGGTGCTGTGCCAGAAAGGGCGCTTCGTGGCCGATTCCGGCAACCCCAACGAGAACATCCCGTCCACCGACGCCGGCGCGAAGAGCGAGGCACCTGCCTCGTCGGGCCACGAGGTCACCGCCTCGTACGACGCCAGCGCCATTACCGTCCTCGAGGGCCTGGACGCCGTCCGCAAGCGACCCGGTATGTACATCGGTTCGACCGGTGAGCGCGGTCTGCACCACCTCGTGTACGAGGTCGTCGACAACTCGGTCGACGAGGCGCTGGCCGGGCACGCGGACACCATCGACGTGACGATCCTGGCCGACGGCGGCGTACGGGTCACCGACAACGGCCGCGGCATCCCGGTGGGCATCGTCGCCTCCGAGGGCAAGCCGGCCCTTGAGGTCGTGCTGACCGTGCTGCACGCGGGCGGCAAGTTCGGCGGCGGCGGCTACGCGGTCTCCGGCGGTCTGCACGGCGTCGGCGTCTCCGTCGTCAACGCCCTGTCGAGCAAGGTCGCCGTCGAGGTCAGGACCGACGGCCATCGCTGGACGCAGGACTACAAGATGGGCGTCCCCACGGCGCCGCTGGCCAAGCACGAGGCCATCGAGGACACCGGGACGGCGGTCACCTTCTGGGCCGACGCCGACATCTTCGAGACGACCGAGTACTCCTTCGAGACGCTGTCGCGGCGTTTCCAGGAGATGGCGTTCCTCAACAAGGGCCTGACGATCAAGCTCACCGACGAGCGCGAGTCGGCGAAGGCCACCGCCGGTGCGGACGAGGCGGGTGCGGACGAGAAGGACGAGGTCAAGACCGTCACGTACCACTACGAGGGCGGCATCGTCGACTTCGTGAAGTACCTCAACTCCCGCAAGGGCGAAGCGGTGCACCCGACGGTCATCGACCTGGAGGCCGAGGACAAGGACAAGAGCCTGTCCCTTGAGGTCGCCATGCAGTGGAACAGCGGTTACAGCGAGGGCGTGTACTCCTTCGCCAACATCATCCACACGCATGAGGGCGGCACGCACGAGGAGGGCTTCCGTGCGGCGCTGACCAACCTGGTGAACAAGTACGCGCGCGACAAGAAGCTGCTGCGCGAGAAGGACGACAACCTCACGGGCGACGACATCCGCGAGGGTCTGACGGCGATCATCTCGGTGAAGCTGAGCGAGCCGCAGTTCGAGGGCCAGACGAAGACCAAGCTGGGCAACACGGAGGCCAAGACCTTCGTCCAGAAGGCCGTCTACGAGCACCTCAACGACTGGCTGGACCGCAACCCGGTCGAGGCGGCGGACATCGTCCGCAAGGGCATCCAGGCGGCCACCGCGCGCGTGGCGGCCCGCAAGGCCCGGGACCTGACGCGCCGCAAGGGGCTGCTGGAGTCGGCGTCGCTGCCGGGCAAGCTCTCCGACTGCCAGTCGAACGACCCCACCAAGTGCGAGATCTTCATCGTCGAGGGCGACTCCGCCGGCGGTTCGGCCAAGTCCGGCCGCAACCCGCAGTACCAGGCGATCCTCCCGATCCGGGGCAAGATCCTCAACGTCGAGAAGGCGCGGATCGACAAGATCCTGCAGAACCAGGAGATCCAGGCGCTGATCTCCGCCTTCGGCACGGGCGTGCACGAGGACTTCGACATCGAGAAGCTGCGCTATCACAAGATCATCCTGATGGCGGACGCCGACGTCGACGGCCAGCACATCTCCACCCTGCTGCTGACCTTCCTGTTCCGCTTCATGCGGCCGCTGGTCGAGGCCGGACACGTGTACCTCTCCCGTCCGCCGCTCTACAAGATCAAGTGGGGCCGGGACGACATCGAGTACGCGTACTCCGACCGCGAGCGCGACGCGCTGATCGAGATGGGCCGCCAGCGCGGCAAGCGGGTGCGCGAGGACTCGATCCAGCGCTTCAAGGGCCTCGGCGAGATGAACGCCGAGGAACTGCGCGTCACCACGATGGACCAGGAGCACCGCGTCCTCGGCCAGGTCACCCTCGACGACGCCGCCCAGGCCGACGACCTGTTCTCGGTCCTCATGGGCGAGGACGTCGAGGCGCGCCGCGCCTTCATCCAGCGCAACGCCAAGGACGTCCGCTTCCTCGACATCTGAGTCGGTCTCAGCTGACCGCATCAGGAAGGATCCCCACCAGCAATGACCGACGAGAACACTCCCGTCACCCCTGAAGAGGGCGGCGACATCGCCATGCGCATCGAGCCCGTCGGGCTTGAGACGGAGATGCAGCGCTCGTACCTCGACTACGCGATGTCCGTCATCGTCTCGCGCGCCCTGCCGGACGTCCGCGACGGCCTCAAGCCCGTCCACCGTCGCGTCCTGTACGCGATGTACGACGGCGGCTACCGGCCCGAGCGCGGCTTCTACAAGTGCGCTCGCGTCGTCGGCGACGTCATGGGCAACTACCACCCGCACGGCGACAGTTCGATCTACGACGCCCTGGTGCGGCTCGCCCAGCCGTGGTCGATGCGCATGCCGCTCGTGGACTCCAACGGCAACTTCGGCTCGCCGGGCAACGACCCGGCGGCGGCCATGCGGTACACCGAGTGCAAGATGGCGCCGCTGTCGATGGAGATGGTCCGCGACATCGACGAGGAGACCGTCGACTTCACGGACAACTACGACGGCCGCTCCAAGGAGCCGACCGTCCTGCCGGCCCGTTTCCCGAACCTGCTGATCAACGGCTCGGCCGGTATCGCGGTCGGCATGGCGACGAACATCCCCTCGCACAACCTGCGTGAGGTCGCGTCCGGCGCCCAGTGGTACCTGGAGAACCCGGAGGCCTCGCACGAGGAGCTCCTGGACGCGCTCATGGAGCGCATCAAGGGCCCCGACTTCCCGACCGGCGCGCTCGTCGTGGGCCGCAAGGGCATCGAGGAGGCGTACCGCACGGGCCGCGGCTCGATCACCATGCGGGCCGTCGTCGCGGTCGAGGAGATCCAGAACCGCCAGTGCCTGGTGGTCACCGAACTGCCCTACCAGGTCAACCCGGACAACCTCGCACAGAAGATCGCCGACCTGGTGAAGGACGGCAAGGTCGGCGGCATCGCGGACGTCCGCGACGAGACGTCGTCGCGCACGGGCCAGCGTCTGGTCATCGTCCTCAAGAGGGACGCGGTCGCCAAGGTCGTCCTGAACAACCTGTACAAGCACACGGACCTGCAGACGAACTTCGGCGCCAACATGCTGGCGCTCGTCGACGGCGTTCCGCGCACCCTGTCCCTGGACGCGTTCATCCGCCACTGGGTGACGCACCAGATCGAGGTCATCGTCCGCCGTACGCGCTTCCGGCTGCGCAAGGCCGAGGAGCGGGCGCACATCCTGCGCGGCCTGCTGAAGGCCCTGGACGCCATCGACGAGGTCATCGCGCTGATCCGGCGCAGCGACACGGTCGACATCGCGCGCACGGGCCTGATGCAGCTCCTGGAGATCGACGAGATCCAGGCCAACGCCATCCTTGAGATGCAGCTGCGCCGACTGGCCGCCCTGGAGCGCCAGAAGATCATCCAGGAGCACGACGAGCTCCAGGCGAAGATCACCGAGTACAACGCGATCCTGGCGTCCCCGGTGCGCCAGCGCGGCATCGTCAGCGAGGAGCTGGCCGCGATCGTCGAGAAGTACGGCGACGACCGCAAGACGATGCTGGTGCCCTACGACGGTGACATGTCCATCGAGGACCTCATCGCCGAGGAGGACATCGTCGTCACCGTCACGCGCGGGGGCTACGTCAAGCGCACCAAGACGGACGACTACCGCGCCCAGAAGCGCGGCGGCAAGGGCGTGCGCGGCGCGAAGCTGAAGGAAGACGACATCGTCGACCACTTCTTCGTCTCCACCACGCACCACTGGCTGCTCTTCTTCACGAACAAGGGCCGCGTCTACCGGGCCAAGGCCTACGAGCTGCCCGACGCCGGGCGGGACGCGCGCGGCCAGCACGTCGCGAACCTGCTGGCCTTCCAGCCGGACGAGGCGATCGCCGAGATCCTCGCGATCCGCACCTACGAGGTGGCGCCGTACCTGGTCCTGGCCACCAAGGGCGGGCTGGTCAAGAAGACGCCTCTGAAGGATTACGATTCGCCGCGTTCCGGTGGCGTCATCGCGATCAACCTCCGTGAGACGGAGGACGGTTCCGACGACGAACTGATCGGAGCCGAGCTCGTGTCGGCGGACGACGATCTGCTTCTGATCAGCAAGAAGGCACAGTCGATCAGGTTCACCGCCACGGACGAAAGCCTGCGGCCCATGGGCCGTGCGACCTCGGGCGTCAAGGGCATGAGCTTCCGCGAGGGAGACCAGCTGCTCTCGATGAATGTTGTTCGACCCGGTACGTTCGTGTTCACTGCCACAGACGGCGGGTACGCGAAGCGGACCGCCGTCGACGAGTACCGCGTCCAAGGTCGCGGCGGCCTCGGCATCAAGGCCGCCAAGATCGTCGAGGACCGTGGTTCTCTCGTCGGCGCGCTGGTGGTCGAGGAGACCGACGAGATCCTCGCCATCACGCTGGGCGGCGGTGTGATTCGTACGCGAGTCAACGAGATCAGGGAGACGGGCCGTGACACCATGGGCGTCCAACTGATCAACCTGGGCAAGCGCGATGCCGTCGTCGGCATCGCACGTAACGCCGAGGCGGGGCGCGAGGCGGAGGAGGTCGACGGCGACATCGCCGTCGACGAGACCGCCGACGCCGCCACGCCCGCCGGCACGGACGAGGGTGAGGCGCCCTCGTCCGAGTAGCACGAGGAGTGAGTCATCGTGAGCGGAGCCACGGGCGCCGGTACGTCTGCCGGTACGGACAAGAGCGGCGGCGGCCGTGGCTCCGCCGCGTCCGAGGGGGACGCGCGTACGACCGACGCGCGGGGCGCGGCGGGCGCCGAGGGTCGTGCGGCGGACACCCACACGACCCAGCTGAAGGCCATCAAGGCGCCCGTGGCCGGCTCGCCCTCCTCCCCCTCGCCCTCGACCGACACACAAGGCTCGAAGGGATCCCAGGGGGGAACCGTGACGGACACCCGAGGCGCACAGGCCAAACAGCCCGAGGCGTCGCCGCTGCCCGGTGAGCGGCAGCCGCAGCAGCCCACCGGTCCCTACCACCCGCCGCAGGCCTACCCGCCCCAGGCGGCCCCGGCGACGGCCGGCGCGGTACGCCGGCCGCGGACCGGCGCCCGCACGGCGCCCCGCGTGCGCAAGGCGCGGCTGCGCGTGGCCAAGGCAGACCCGTGGTCGGTCATGAAGGTCAGCTTCCTGCTCTCCATCGCCCTGGGCATCTGCACGATCGTCGCGTCCGCGGTGCTGTGGATGGTCATGGACGCGATGGGCGTCTTCTCGACGGTCGGCGGCACCATCTCGGAGGCGACCGGCTCCAACGAGTCGAACGGCTTCGACCTCCAGTCGTTCCTGTCGCTCCCCCACGTCCTGATGTTCACGGCGATCATCGCGGTCATCGACGTCGTCCTCGCGACGGCCCTGGCGACCCTCGGCGCCTTCATCTACAACCTCTCCGCGGGCTTCGTCGGCGGCGTCGAACTGACCCTGGCCGAGGACGAGTGACCCGGCCGCACCGGCGGCCGCGCACCCCCGTGGAGACCCCCGCGACTATCGATTTTGGGACTGCCCAGGTCGTGCGCTAATCTTCAGGAGTCAGCGCGCGGGACACACACCGCACAGCGCGGCGGGGCTATAGCTCAGTTGGTTAGAGCGCATCCCTGATAAGGATGAGGCCACAGGTTCAAATCCTGTTAGCCCCACCAGCCAGAAGGCCCCCGGACCATCGGTCCGGGGGCCTTTTGACACCCATGGCTCACACCAACGGCGGCGAACGGCCGCGGTCAGCCGGTCAGCCGATCAGCCGGTCAGCGGGTCAGCGGGTCCTCCAGCAGTTCTGCAAGCAGCGTCACAGCCCCGCTCACTGTCCCCCACGAGCTTGGCCGGGTGTCTTTCACGCCGGTCGGGAGAAGGAGTCAACGATGACTTACGGCTACATCGCCTCGATGAAAACCCAGCCCGGTTCCCGCGACGAAGTCGTCTCCATTCTGCTGAGTGGTGTGGACGGTCTCCGCGAGGCGGGATGCCACCTCTACGTCGTCAGCGTGTCCGACGACGATGACGTGACGATCTGGGTGACCGAGGTCTGGCAGAGCAAGGGACAGCACGATGCCTCGCTGGAGCTGCCGGAGACAAAGGCTGCCATCGGTACGGCGATGCCGCTGCTGACGGGAGAGTTCACCAGGCAGGAGCTGTCCGTCGTAGGCGGGCTGGGTCTTTAGACGTCGTCAGGACTGCATCAGTCGCTGACATCTCTCAGCCGGGGGCAGATGCGGTGACGGATCGCCAGGGTGCGATGATGAGCCGCTCCGATCGGGCTTGCGGCCCCTCGAAGCGTTCCGCGGGTGTGCCCCGCGGCGAACGGGGACCCGGATCCGGGCACCTTTCGTGAACGTTCCCTGGGGAGGGACCCGTGATGTTCAAGCGTGCCGTCATAGCTGCTGGTGTGACCGCGACAGCTGCCGTGTTCCTGGCCTCCGGAAGCGCCTACGCGTCCGACATCAGCGACTTCACCGCGAAGGCGACATGCGACACCGGCACGGGCGAGGCCCGGGCCGCCATCACGGTCACGGACAAGGACCCCTCCGGCACGCCCGCGGACATCACCGTGCGGATACGGATGGCGGTCGGCAGCGATGGCGAGACCCTCGGCACCGGGCGCATCGAGCACCCCACCGCGGCCGGTGCGAGCACGACGGTCCTGGTGCCGTGGTTGCAGGGCTACCAGTGGAACATCTACGTCACGGCGGGCGACGTCCACGAAGAGCTGTTGACGGACCTGCCGATCTCCCCCGACACCCCGTGCGTGGTGGCCAGTTCCTCCCACCCCTCCGACACCCCGACCGGAGCGGCCCCCTCGACGTCTCCGGCCGCCTCCGCGACGCCCTCCTCTTCGGCCGCCGCACCCGCGGCCCCGACGTCCCCGGCGCCCTCGACGTCCGCGCCCTCGCCGGCCGCCGGCAACGGACTCGCCGCGACCGGAGGCGGCAGCGACACCGCTCTCATCGTCGGATCCGCCGCCGTGGTGATCACGGCCGGCGCAGGTGTGCTGTTCGCGTCGCGACGCCGTACGGCAGCCGCCCGGCACTGACCGTCGACGGCCGCCCGCCCCCTCCTGGACGGAGGGCGTGAGAGACGGACATCAGCCCCGGCCGTCGGTGGGCGGGGCGCGAGGTGGCGGACGTGGCGAAGGCCCGGGTGCTCCTGAGGGAGCTGCCGGGCCTGTCCGTGCGGGCTGTACGCAGGTTCGCCGTTACGTCTACGTCGGGGTCGAGGACGCCCGGGGGGCTCAGCGCTGGAGGGGGACGGCCGGTTCGGCGAGGTCGGCCGGCTCGCAGGAGGACGCGCTCTGCTCGGCCTGCTCCGTGTCGGGGAGGCCGCGGTGACGGCAGCTGGGGGACTTGCCGTGGGCCTCGGCGCGGATGCGCTGCTTCATCGTGGGCGGAAGTGAGCGGGCCTGGGACCCGAGCCACGGCGACGAGGCCGTCGGCCAGGCCGGCGTGTGCGCGGTGCTCGCGCTCTCGCCGGTGTGCGCCGGCTCGGTCAGCGCCGTCGCCGTGGCGGCGGTCGTCGTGATCAGTCCGAGCGCCGTGCACAGCGCCAGAACGGCGGTGACGACGGCGGTCCACAGCTTCATGACCCGGTTGTCGGTCATGGCCCCTCACTTTCGGGTTGGGCGATTTGCGTACTTTCCTCATGATGTGTATGGACGTCGCGAAGTGGTGGACCGACGCTCGCGGCGTGGCGTTGTTCTGATGAACACCACCCGGATGGCCGCAAGAGGGCGGAAAGCGGGAGAAGCTGGTGCTTCAGCGATGATGTCGGGCGAAAATCACCCTCTGTGGAGGTGTGATCACCCTCCGATCGGAACGGCGCCGACCGCTCCTACTGCACTGCCGAAGGCGGGAGTTGGGGCGGGACGCAGGTCACCGATCGGTATCGGTCGGTGTGTATAGTCGGGCGCCAGAGGTCCCCAACGTCAAGGAAAGACGAGGTCGCGCGGTGAAGAAGCTTCTCCTGGTCGCACTGGCCGCTATCGGCGGGCTCCTCGTGTACCGCCAGATCCAGGCGGATCGCGCCGAGCAGGATCTGTGGACGGAGGCGACTGACTCCGTGCCCACGGGTTCGTGAGTATCGATACCGAAGACTGAGCAGACCCCGGCCGCCGTAGCGGTCGGGGTTTTGTGTTCTGTGTTGCACGAGCGTCCGAGCAGGGTTAGAGGCGGGCTTTTCGGACGCTCGCACGCAATGCACGGGTGCCGTGGGCGCGGGCGGGGCAGGATGGCCCACGTTCGGTCGAAGGCGAGGGGGCGGGGTCGATGGGCCGGCGTGCGGGGCGGCGAAGCGGACGGCGTGGGGTCGCCGGGTGGCGAGCCGCCGTACGGATCGCGGCTGTGGGCGCGGCGCTCTGCGTGTCATCGGCGGTGCCGCCCGGACTGGCCGCCGTGGCCGCGCCGGACGTCACGGCGTACGCCTTCTCCGACGACGTCCGCACCGTCCAGGCGGCCACGGGCACCACCGGGGCCGCAGGGCTCGAACCCGGCGCGACCTACCGGAGCTCCCTCTCCCTTCCCTCCCGGACCGCAAGCGAGGGCCAGAACCCTGACGAAAGCCAGGGACAGAGCCAGGGACAGAGTCGGGGGCAAGGACAAGAAGAGGGACAAGGGGAGGGACGAGGACAGGGAGCAGGGACGGAGGGAGAGACCGCGAAGGCCTACTTCCGGCTCGAACTCGACGACGTCTCCAACGTCTACGTCGCCGTGACGGCCATCCCGCGCGCGGGAACGAAGCTCGCCGTCGGCGACGGGATCAGCGTCTCCGTGCAGGACGCCGACAGCACCCCCTGTTCACGCGACTCGGCGATCGTCGGAGCGTCCAAGAGCCCGCAGCCGATCACGGCCTGGGGCGCACGCGAGCTTCTGCCGGGCAGGGGGACGTGCCAGGGGGGCGGGACGTACTACGTCATCGTCGAACGCACCAGGACCAGAGCCGGAGCGAGCGCCGGAACGGGTGAGGGAACTGGCACCGGTGCCGGTGAGGAGCCGTGGGAGCTGGAGATCGCACCCGTCTCCGAGCCGGCGCTCACCAGGGCGGTCGCCACGAAGGCGCCCGAGGAATGGGACTCCGCCACCCCCACACCGCCCACCGGCACGCCGGTGGCCGTACGGGGCGGGGCCGGCTTCGCCAAGGCGACGGCCGTGGAACAGGGCGTCTGGCGCGACGAGATCGTCCCCGGCCAGACCCTCTTCTACAAGGTCCCCCTCGACTGGGGCCGCCAGGTGTCCGCCTCCGTCGACCTGGGCAGCGCGGACAAGGACTCCGGGTATGTGGTCGACGCCCTGGACATGACCCTCTACAGCCCGGTGCGAGCCGAGGTCAAGGACGCGAGCGTCGGCTACGGCGGCCGTCAGAAGTCGGCCGCGCTGGCGCCCGTACCGCCGGTCAGGTACGTCAACCGGTACGCGTCCGCGAGCGCGACGAAGGCACTGCGGTTCGCCGGCTCCTACTACCTCGTGGTGCACCTTGCCGCCCAGGTCGGCGAGCGCTTCGGCGCGGGCCCCTACGGGCTGACCCTGCGCGTACGGGTCGACGGGAGCACACAGGCCGCCCCGGGCTACGCCGGGCGGTCGGCGCCGCGCGGGTTCTTCGACGTCGGCCCGCGCGATCCCGAGCTCGCGGCGGGGCCGGGTCTGACGAGCGGTGCAGCCTCAGGAGGCGGTGGCGCGCCGGACGGGGACCCCGCGATGAAGGCGGTCGCCGTGGGCGGCATCGGCGCCGGAAGCGTGCTGCTGGCGGTGCTCGGCGCCTGGACGCTGACCGCTCGGCGCAGGGCCGCGGCTCAGATCCGCGCCAACGCCCAGAACCCCACGGCGTAGCAGGCCAGCGCGAGGAGCAGCATCGGCACCGCGACCTTGACGGGCGGCCCGGAGCGCTCACGGCGCACGGCACGGTGCCCTCGTCGACGTCTACCGTGCTGCGAGGCCTGCGAGACCTGCGAGACCTGCCCGAACTGTGGGGCTTGAGAGGTCTGCGAGGACTGGGGTGACTGCGGGGGCTGAGGGCTACCCGGGTCCTGTGCGGTGTACGAGGCGGTGGAGGAGTCCGGGTGGTGGCCGCCCTGGGAGGGCAGCGCGAACGTCGGCTCAGGCGCGTAGGACGGGGCAGGGGAGCCCTGGGGGGCGTGCGGTGCGGCCGGCAGGGGCGCGGGTGGCGGTGCGTACGCGGGCGGCCGGGGCACGGCGGGCTGCGCCGGCGTGTGCGTCGGCGCGGGGGAGGAGGTTCCCGTCGGCTGCGGCGGCGGCAGGTGGAAGCTTCCGGTGTCCGACATGGAGGGATGCCTTGCCCGCCGTGGGTCGACCGGCACGGAGTCGGTGCCGGGCCACGCCGAACCGGAACCGGTGCTGCTGTCGGCCCGGGCATCGAATCCCGTATCCGTACCCGCGCCCGTTCCCGTGCCCATATCTGTGCTTGTGCCGGTGTTTGCACCCGTACCGGAACCGGGCTCGGCCGGAGCGCCGGTGCCGGGCCACGCCGTACCGGAGGAAAGGGATCCGTTGCCCCTGGGGGCCGACCCGGGGGCGATCGTTTCCGGCCGCAAGGGCAGAGATCCGGCGTCCGGACGGGCCGTGCCGGGGACGGCCCCGTCGGCGACGCCGGGCCGGGTGAGCGGGGAGGCGGCGCCCCGCGTGGAGGCGGAGGGACCTTCGGGACCGAACCCCGGCGGGAGAGGCCCCAGTTGGTCGAAGATCTCGATCATCTCGTCGTCCGGGCCCGGCTCGGGCAGCAGTTCGACGGCGGCGGCGAGCGCCTTGCGCGCCCCCGTGGCCGAACGGAATCGTGCCTGCGGATCCGGTTGCAGGAGGGTGGCCACCACCTGCCAGAGCGGCTCCGGAACGGTCTTGGGGGCGCTCGGCGTCCCGTGTTCCGTGAAGTACTGCACGAGCGCCTTGGCGTCCGGTTTGGCGCCTTCCAGCAGGTACAGCGCCACCAGGCCGACGGCGAACAGGTCGGCGGGGAAGTCCGGATCGGCGCCCAGCATCTGCTCCGGCGCGAGGTAACCGGGCGTCCCCACCACGAGGTTGGTGTCGGTCAGGCGAGGCTCGCCCAGCCGCATCGCGATGCCGAAGTCGGAGAGCCGCAGGCGCGGCCGGCCCGTGCCGGTGGCCTCCAGCAGGATGTTGGCCGGTTTGATGTCACGGTGCACGACGCCTTCCGCGTGGACCGCGGTGAGCCCGGCGAGCAACTGATCGAGCAGGGTGCACACGAACACCGGCGGCAGCGGCCCGTAGTCGTTGACGAGGTGGACCAGCGAACCCCCCGCGACCAGGTCCATCGTGAACAGGACCTTGTCGTCGTCGGCGGCCCAGCTGGCGGGGGCGAGCACATGGGGATGGTCGATCCGCAGCGCCTGCTCGCGCACGAAGCGCAGCAGCGCGTGCGCGTCGCTCTGCTGAAGCACCTTGGCGGCCACGTAGCGGCGTCGGCGGTGGTCCCAGGCGCGCCAGACCGCGCCGACCCCTCCCCGGCCGATCGGGTCGGCCAGTTCGTACCGTGCGGCGAAGACCTCACCCATGGCAGTGCGTCGCTCCTCCCCCTCGGTCCCCTCGGTCCCCCTGGTCCCGCTTCCCCCCTGGT
>NZ_JAHHIU010000149.1 GCF_024539815.1 Streptomyces hayashii | reverse complement strand
CGCCCGCCGCGCCCACCGCCCTTCCCCGGCCCCGACCGGACTGGGCGCTGCTCACGCTCCTGCCGGGGGCCCTGTGCGCCGCGACCCTGACCGGCGTACGCCTCACCCACGGGCGGACCTGCCTGCTCATCGCCGCCGCGGGCCTCCTCGCCGTGGTGCTCGCCGTGCACGCGGCGCTGCGCCGGGGCCCGTTGAGCGGGCCCCGGCGCGCACACCACGGCCTGCAGCGGACCGAGGCCTGGACCTGCTGGCTCATCGGCTACGCCGCCCTCGGCGACGGCCTGCTGCGGGCCGCCGTCGACGGCGGCCCCGACACCCTGCCCGACGGCACGGCGGGCGGCTCCTGGCCCTTCGCCGCCGCCCCCCTGCTGACCCTCGCCCTGGCCTGCGCGCCCGCCGCCTGGAGCGCCCACTTCCTCGCCGTTCAGGCCCGCCGCCGACTGAACTCCAGCCGTGGCCTGGAGGAGTTCGCGGCCGGGGTGCGGCCGCTGCTGTTCGCCGCCCTCGCCCTGTTCCTGTGCGCGCTCGCCGCCCTGACCGCCGTGTGCGCCGCGGCTGTGGGCGAGCCCGCCGCATACGCCCCGGTCCTCGCCCTGGGAGCCCTCCTCTTCCTCGCCCGTCTTCTCACCGTGCACGGCTTCGCCCACGCCCCGGCCGTCGTCATCGCGACGGTCGGCGCGGCGGAGGTGCTCGCCCCGGCCGCCGTCTTCGCGGGCCGCCTGCCCGGATGCGGCTTCCTGGCCACGCCTGTCGAGAGCCTCATGGCCGCCTGGGGCCCGGCCGGCGTCCCCTCCCTCGTCTGCGCGAGCGCCGCCCTGATCCTGCTGATCCATGCGACCCGGACGCTGACCAGGGCCTCCGCCCACGTCCGAACGGACCAGCCGTGCTGAGCCCTGCCTGCCATCGCCCCGACCCCCGGCCGTCCCGTGCGACGCAGCCCCTGCCGTGTCCCGAGGGCACGACGCGCGCGTGCCACCACCCGGCCGCAACCCACCGCAACACCCTCGAAGGAGAGACCAGATGACCATCTCCCGATCCGGAGCGACCGGTGCCACCGGTGCCACCGGGGCACCCGCGGTCGCCGGAGCACACGGGGCGACCGGAGCCCCCGCGGCCCCCGCTTCCGCCGCGACGCACACCCCGGGAGCCGCACGATGAGGGTCCTGCTGATCGGAGCCAACGGGTACCTCGGCCGTTTCGTCGCCGACCGTCTGCTCGCCGACCCGGCCGTCCAGCTCACCGCGCTCGGCCGCGGCGACGACGCCGACGTCCGCTTCGACCTCGCGTCCGGCAGCCCCGGCGCGCTCACCCGGTTCCTCGACGCGGTCCACCCCCAGGTCGTCGTCAACTGCGCGGGCACCACCCGCGGCGGCGCCCGCGAGCTCACCCGGCACAACACCGTCGCCGTCGCCACCGTCTGCGAGGCCCTGCGGCGCAGCGGCTGCGGCGCCCGGCTGGTGCAGATCGGCTGCGGCGCCGAGTACGGCCCGAGCCAGCCCGGCTCCTCCACCGCCGAGGACGCCGTGCCCCGCCCCGGCGGCCCGTACGGCGTCAGCAAACTCGCCGCCACCGAACTCGTCCTCGGCTCCGGTCTGGACGCCGTCGTGCTCCGGGTGTTCTCGCCCGCGGGCCCCGGCACGCCCGCCGGCTCCCCGCTGGGCCGGCTCGCCGAGGCCATGCGCCGCGCGATGCAGTCCGGCGACGGCGAACTCAAGCTCGGCGGCCTCGGCGTCCAGCGCGACTTCATCGACGTCCGGGACGTGGCCCGCGCCGTGCACGCGGCCTCCCTCTCCGCCGCGCAGGGCGTCATCAACATCGGCTCGGGCCGCGCCGTCCGGCTGCGCGACGCCGCCGCGGTGCTCGCGCGCGTGGCCGGGTACGGTGGCGCCCTCCACGAACTCGACGGCCCGCCCGGCGGCCACCTCAGGGGCGCCATCGGCCATCCCCGCCTCGACTCCGACCACGCCGGTCCGGTCGCGTACCCGTATCCCGACGGCTGCGGCAGCTGGCAGCAGGCCGACGTCCGTACGGCCCGCGACCGGCTCGGCTGGCGGCCCCGCATCAACCTGGAGGAGTCCCTGGCCGACATCTGGATGGAGGCGGCATGTCGTATCTGACCGGAACTCCGGCGGGCACCGCGAGCGCCGGGACCACCGACGTCCGCACCGGCCTCGGCGTCCCGGGCCTCGCGCACCCCCTCCTCGCGTCGGCCGAGTGGACCGAGCTCGCCCGCCCCGGCCGGCCGCTGCACTGGGTGGTCCTCGACGTCGACGACGGGCCCGGCGTCCGGCCCGACCCGCGCTGTCTGGAATCCGCGGGCCGCCTGCGCAACGCGGGCGTCCGCGTCCTCGGCCGCCTCGACCTCCGCCACGGCGCCCGCGCCTTCGCCGAGGTGATCTCCGACGCACGGCGGCATCTCGACTGGTACCAGGTCGACGGCTTTCTCCTGGACCACTGTCCGGCCGAGCGCGCCGCGCTCCCCGCGGTGCGCCGCGCGACCGACACCATCCGGACGCTTCACGGCACGCCCCATCTCGTCCTCGGACACGGGGCCCACCCGTACCCCGGCTACGCGGAGCACGCAGACCAGTTGGTCACCTTCCGCGGCCCGTGGAGCGACTACCGCTGGTCGCAGGTGGCGGAGTGGACCGCCGAGCATCCGCCCGAGCGCTTCTGCCACCTCGTGCACGGGGTGCCGCGCTGCCATCTCGACGAGGCGTTGCGCATCGCCCGCTGGCAGGGCGCGGGGACGATCTGGTTCACCGACGGCGCCGATCGCGCGGGCCTGGCCGACCCCTGGGAGACCCTGCCCGGCTACTGGGACGAAATTGTCTCGCGCATTGGTACGGGTGTCTCGGAATGAAGAAGGCCGTGGCAGTGTTACGGGGAGAACAACTGTAGTGATCGACCGACCAACGGAGTCCCCGTGTCGCTGCCACCCCTGGTCGAGCCAGCCTCTGAGCTCACCGTAGACGAGGTCCGACGGTACTCCCGCCACCTGATCATCCCCGATGTGGGGATGGACGGGCAGAAGCGGCTGAAGAACGCCAAGGTGCTCTGTGTCGGCGCCGGCGGCCTGGGCTCGCCGGCGCTGATGTACCTGGCCGCGGCGGGCGTGGGCACGCTCGGCATCGTGGAGTTCGACGAGGTCGACGAGTCGAACCTGCAGCGGCAGATCATCCACAGCCAGGCCGACATCGGCCGTTCCAAGGCCGAGTCCGCCCGCGACTCCGTCCTCGGCATCAACCCCTACGTGAACGTGGTCCTTCACGAAGAGCGGCTCGAAGCCGAGAACGTGATGGAGATCTTCGCTCAGTACGACCTGATCGTCGACGGCACGGACAATTTCGCGACCCGCTACCTGGTCAACGACGCGTGCGTGCTGCTCAACAAGCCCTACGTGTGGGGCTCGATCTACCGCTTCGACGGCCAGGCCTCGGTCTTCTGGTCCGAGCACGGCCCCTGCTACCGCTGCCTGTACCCGGAGCCCCCGCCCCCGGGCATGGTCCCCTCCTGCGCCGAGGGCGGCGTCCTGGGCGTGCTGTGCGCGTCCATCGGCTCCATTCAGGTCAACGAGGCCATCAAGCTCCTCGCGGGCATCGGCGAGCCGCTCGTCGGCCGCCTGATGATCTACGACGCCCTGGAGATGCAGTACCGGCAGGTCAAGGTCCGCAAGGACCCCGACTGCGCGGTCTGCGGCGAGAACCCGACCGTCACCGAGCTCATCGACTACGAGGCCTTCTGCGGCGTCGTCTCCGAGGAGGCCCAGCAGGCGGCGGCCGGCGCCACGATCACTCCCAAGCAGCTCAAGGAGTGGATCGACGACGGCGAGAACATCGAGATCATCGACGTCCGTGAGCCGAACGAGTACGAGATCGTCTCCATCCCGGGCGCCAAGCTGATCCCGAAGAACGAGTTCCTGATGGGAACCGCCCTGGAGGGCCTGCCGCAGGACAAGAAGATCGTCTTGCACTGCAAGACGGGTGTCCGCAGTGCGGAAGTCCTCGCCGTGCTGAAGTCCGCGGGCTTCTCGGACGCCGTGCACGTCGGCGGTGGCGTGATCGGCTGGGTCCACCAGATCGAGCCGAGCAAGCCCGTCTACTGACGGGGTCGTCCGCCTCGGCCCCCGGGTCGCCCGGTCGGATCGGCGGGGGCTGCGCGTACCACGAGTGCGCGCAGCCCCCGCCGTCGTCATGAGCAGACCTTGCCGTCCTTCGGCACCGTCCCCTTCAGCAGATAGGCGTTCACCGTGGAGCCGACGCAGGCGTTCCCGCTCGTGTAGGCGCCGTGCCCCTCGCCCTTCCAGGTGAGCAGCACTCCGACCCCCTTGCCGAGCTCGTCCGCCATCTTGCGCGCGCCCTCGTAGGGCGTCGCCGGGTCCCCGGTGTTGCCGACCAGCAGGATCGGCGCCGAGCCCGCCGCGCTCACCTCCGGGGTGTCGAACTGTCCGGCCACCGGCCAGTCGTGGCACCAGCCGGCCGTGTCCCAGCCCAGGAAGTCCCCGAAGACGGGCGAGATCTCCTCGAACTGCGCCAGCCGCTCCTTCGTCGCCTGCACGGTCGGCCTCTGCCGGTCGTCCAAGCACGATATGACCCGTTGGGAGTGGGCCGACGTGCCGTAGTGCCCCGAGGCGTCGCGGTCGGTGTAGGCGTCGGCAAGCGTCAGAAGCTCGGAGCCGTCCCCGTCCTTCGCCGCCGCCAGGGCGCTGGTCAGGCGTGGCCAGCTCCGCTCGCTGTACAGCGGCACCACGATGCCGGTGAGGGCGAGGGTCTGCGTCAGCTTCCGCCCGCCCGAGGCGGGCAGCGGCTTGGCGTCGAGCCGGTCCAGCAGGTCCGCGATCTCCTGGGTGCCCTTCTTCGGGTCCCGGCCGGTCGAGCGGAGGTAGTCGTCGAGCGCCCGCTGGAAGCCGCGCGCCTGGTTCTGCGCATGGCCCACGGCGTCGGCGCTCGGGTCGACGACCGCGTCCAGGACGACCCGCCCCACGTTCTTCGGGAACAGGTGGGCGTACACGCCGCCCAGTTCGGTGCCGTAGGAGATGCCGAAGTAGTGCATCTTCCGATCGCCGAGGACCTGACGCATCAGGTCCATGTCGCGGGCGGTGTCGGTCGTCGACGCGTGCGCCATCAGCTTGCCCGCCGCCTTCGCGCAGCCCTTGCCGAAGTCGGTGGCGTCCTGGAAGAAGGCCTGTTCCTCTGCCGGGGTGTCGGGGGTGTAGTCCAGCGACTCGGCGGCCTGGATGTCCTTGTCGCTGCGACAGCGGACGCCCTCGCTGGCGCCGACCGAGCGCGGATCCCAGCTCACCAGGTCGTAGCGCTCGCGCAGCGAGGAGAACGTGGAGCCGAAGGAGGGCAGCGTCGAGACGCCCGAACCGCCGGGCCCGCCGAAGTTGAACAGCAACGAGCCGGCCCGGTCGTCGCCGCTCGCGCGGGACCTGGCGCGCACCAGGGCGATGCCGATCGTGTCGCCGTCCGGCCTCGACCAGTCCAGGGGCGCCTTCAGCGTGGCGCACTGCCAGTCGCCGTCCGGCGCGGCGGAGTCCGCGGTGCCCTTGCAGCGTCCCCAGTCCAGCCTCTGTCCGGTCAGCGAGGCGGGCGGAGCGAGCGCGGCGCCCGCCGTCGCGGAGGAGCCGGTCGAGGCATGGGCGCCGGCCGTGCTCCCCTTTCCGTCACCGCTCCCGCCCGACCCGCCGCCGCAGCCCGTCGCCAGCAGCGCGGCGGCGGCCCCCAACGCCGTCCACCGTCCCCATCGCGCCATCGCACTTCCCCCCTCGCAGGCCGCCCGCGCTCGGCGGCGGTCGGCTGTCAGGCCATAGTAGGCGTCGGGCGAACCACCCGTCGGAGCCTGTGGATAACCTTTTGACCTGCTGCTTTTCCGGAACTCGGAGGAATCCGAAGGGGCCGGTCCGCAGCACGGCGGGCGTCAGGAGCAGACCGTTCCGGCGGCGGGGACCGTGCCGTTCAGCAGGTAGCCGTTCACCGCCCTCTGCACACAGGTGTTCTTGCTGTCGTACGCGCCGTGGCCCTGCCCCTTGTACGTCAGCTCGATCCCGACTCCCCGGCCCAGCGCGCCCGCCATCTTGCGCGCGCCCTCGTACGGGGTCGCGGGGTCTCCAGTGTTGCCCACGACCAGGATGGGCGCGGACCCCTGTGCGCTCACGTCCGGGTGGTCGGCGGCGCCCGGCACGGCCCAGTCGGCGCAACTCACCATGCCCCAGGCCAGGAAGTCCCCGAAGACGCGGGAGGCGGCGCGGAATTCGGGCAGCCTCCGCTGCACGTAGGAGGTCGAGTAGCGAGGCTTGTCGTCGGCGCAGTTGACGGCGACATTGGCGGCCGTGATGTTGCTGTACTCGCCGTTCTCACTGCGCCCGTTCATCAGGTCGGACAGCAGCATCAGGGTCTGGCCGTCCCCCGCGTAGGCCTGTTCGAGGCCCTCGGTGAGATACGTCCAGAACTCCTTGGCGTACAGCGCCTGGGCGATGCCGTTGGTCGCGGCGCTCTGGGTCAGCACCCGCGGGAAGATGCCCGGGATCGGCTTGCGGTCGAGGGCCCGCAGAAGTTTCGCGATCCGGTCCTCGACGTCGCTCGCGGTGTCTCCGACGGGGCAGTCCTGCTTCTTGGACGTGCAGTCCTCGGCGAAGTTGTCGAGCGCGAGCTGGAAGCCGCCGGCCTGCCCGAGCGAGCCCTGCTCGGACGTCTGCGTAGGGTCGACGACCCCGTCGAAGACCGCCCGTCCCACGTTCTTCGGGAACAGGTGGGCGTACACGCCGCCCAGTTCGGTGCCGTAGGAGATGCCGAAGTAGTGCATCTTCCGATCGCCGAGGACCTGACGCATCAGGTCCATGTCGCGGGCCGCGTCGGTGGTCCGCACATGCGGGAGCATCTTCGCGGAGTTCTTCTCGCAGGCCGCGTTGAACTTCCTGGTGTGGTCCAGCAGGGCGGTGCGCTCCGCGGCGTCGTCGGGTGTCGAGTCCTGCTGGAAGTAGGCGTCGAGCTGCTGGTCGCTCTCGCACCGCACGCCGGCGCTGCGGCCGACTCCGCGCGGGTCGAAGCTCACCAGGTCGTAGCGGGTGCGCAGGGCCGCGTACTGGTCGCCGAAGGCAGGCAGGGTGGAGACACCCGAGCCGCCCGGGCCGCCAAAGTTGAAGATCAGCGAGCCGATGCGTCCGCTGCGTTCGCCGTCGGCCCGGGCCCTGATCAGGGCGATGCCGATGGTGTCGCCCCGGGGGTGCGCCCAGTCGAGGGGCGCCTTCATGGTGGCGCACTGCCATGTGCCGCCGTGCGGCAGCGGAGAGGGTGCGCTGCCGCCTCCTTCCGACTGCGAGGGGGCGGGGCAGTCCTTCCAGGTCAGCTTCTGGGCCGTCAGGTCCTCGCCCCGTGCCTCGTCGCCGCAACCCGCCGCCAGAAAGGACGACAGCACGCAGGCGGCGGTCACGGCGGCGACGCGCAGACGGGACGGGTTCGGCATGAACCCATCCTGCGGTGGTGTGCGGGCACGCGCGCGGGGCGCGGGCCCGTACGAGGGACAGCCGTCCGGTCGGGCCGGGCGTGCCCCTACAGGGCGCCCTTGCGGCTCAGGTGGTTGAAGGCGAGCCAGCCCGGGAGGACCGGCAGCCACAGGGTCAGCAGACGGAAGAGCAGCACCGCGGGAGCCGCTACCTCCTTGGGAAGCCCGACCGCGATCAGACCGACCGTCAGGGTCGCCTCGACGGCGCCGACTCCACCCGGCGTGGGGGCGGCGGAGCCCAGCGCGTTGCCCGCGAGGAAGACCACGGCGACGCTGGCGATGCTCAGCGACGTCGACCCGTCGCCGAACGCGCGGATCGACGCGTCCAGGCACATCACGAAGCACGCGGTGAGCAGGAGCATGCCGCCGATGCCGGTGACCAGTTTCTGCGGCCGCTGCAGGATGTCGAGCATGCGCGGCACGACGCCGGCGAAGAGCGACCTCACGCGCGTGGAGACGAACTTGCGCAGGAACGGCACCGACGTCACCACGAGCACGAGCACCGCCACCGTGAGCAGACCCGCGATGACCGTGCGGGACGGCGACAGCGACGGCGTCTTCTCCGTCCCGGTCAGATAGCCGAACGACAGCAGCATCAGGATGTGGCAGCCGAGCCCGAACAGCTGCGAGGCGCCGACGCTGGCCACCGCGAGCCCGGGCCGCACCCCCGCGCGTTGCAGGAAGCGCGTGTTGAGCGCGACCCCGCCGACCGCGGCCGGAGCGACGATCTTCACGAAGGACCCGGCGACCTGCGCTCCCACGGTCCGCGGGAACGGCACCCGCTCCGGGACGAAGCCCAGCAGGCTCATCGCCGCAGCCACGTAACTCAGCGCGGAGAACAGCACGGCGGCGGCCACCCAGCCCCACTGCGCGTTCTCGATGAGCGGGCCGAACTCGATGTGTGTGAGCTGCGTCAGCAGGAAGTACGCACCGATGGCGCCCGCGATGAAACTCATCAGGGTGCGCGGCCGCACCCGCTCCAGCCGGGCCGGCTCGACCGGCGCCTGGGGGCGGATGAGCAGCACCTCGTGCCGGATCTGCGTCAGCAGGTCCTCCTCGCGTGCCTCCTCCACCGCCTCGTCGATGGCCCGCTTCTCGGCCCGTGCCTCCGCACGTTCGGCCTTCTTGCCGGGCTTCTCCAGAACGACGGCCCCGGCGTCGTCGTGGTCTGCCGCCTCCAGACGCGCCTGCTTGGCCTGCAGGGAGGCCTGGAGGACTGCCTCGCGCTCCCGCTGTGCCCGCTCTCGTGCCAGCCGGCGCAGCGTCGCGCGCGTGGAGCGCGTCAGGGCGATGGGCTGCAGCATCGGCAGACAGTCCGCGACCGCGTCCGGTCCGAGCACGCCCACCGCCGAGGCCACCGCCCGCTCGGCGCCGACCCGCAGCCCGAGCGTCGTCACCAACTGGGCGACGTCCATGCGCAGCAGCAGGTCGCCGGCCGCGATCTCACCGCCGCGCAGGTCGGTGAGGATCACCTTGCCGGAACGATCCACCAGGATCGCGTCGCCCGCGAGCCGGCGGTGCGCGATCCGCCGCGACTGCAGGGCCCGCACCTGGTGCCAGGCGTTGCGGAGCAGATCGTCGGTGATCTCCTCGTCCGCCAGCGAGTCGAGGGTGCGACCGCCGGTGTGCTCGTAGACGAGTATCACCGCGTCGGGTCCGAGTTCCGACGTCGCGATCAGCTTCGGCGCGTTGGCGCCCGCCGCGATGGCCGCGTAGGCGAGCAGCGCCTCCTGCTCCAGAGCCTGGCGCAGCGACTGAAGGCTGCTGCGGGTGGCGAAGCCGCGCAGGGCCAGATTGCGCCATGCGCGGTAGAAGAAACCCTGGGCCTGCTGTTCCCGGTCGACGACCGTGACGTCCAGCGGCGGGCCGTCCTCCAGGGTGACGAAGTAGCGTCTGCCGCGGTCTCCCTCGGCGGCGTCGGGGACCTCCTCGCGGGCCGCGCTCACCGGTCGGAACCCGACGTGGCGCAGGCCCGCCATCAGCGTCCGTCCCGTGGGCCGCACGTTCGGCGAGCCGACCGCGTACAGCGTCCCGTACGCCACGGTCCAGCCGATCAGCACCGTGAGGATGATCGAGAAGGGTGTCGTGTAGCCGGTGACGAGCATCGAGAAGGCGTCCAGCAGCAGCACGATCCACAGCACCGAGCGCCAGCGCGGCCGCCGCGACATGCCGACGGCCGTCATATAGGCGATGACGGGCGCCAGGTAGCCGTGGACCGGATCGGTGAGGGCGTGGATGTCACCGGGGGAGGGCTGGGTGAGCGCCTCCTGGATCGAACCCGGAGCGCCCTTGGCGACCCAGAGGTCGGTGGCGAGGGTGACGCCGTGCGCGAGGACCGCCGCGAGCACGCCGTCGGCGATGCGCAGTCCGTCCCGCTTGATCAGCCGTTCGATCGCGAACGCGACGGGCACCAGCAGGATCGCGATGCTGGACGCCAGCCCCGCGATCTTGATCAGGAGGTCGGGCGCCTGACCGGTGCCCTTGTTGATGTCCTGTTCGAGACCCGAGGTCGTTCCGTGTGCGAAGGCGGCGATGCCCAGCAGGACGACGACGGCGAGCACGCCGATCAGCAGGCGCATCAGGTCGGAAGGACGGTGCACGCGCGCGGGAAGCAGGGGCTCGTCGCCCTCCACCTCGTCGATGTGCACCTCCTCCAGTGCCTCGTCGGCGACGTCCGGGCGCGACGCAGCGTCAGAGGTGCCTTCCTTGTCCTCAGGTTGCACGCCCTGCTGCTTCATCGTCTCTTCTTGGTCTCGTATCACCGGTCACCGCCCGCACGATGGTGGCATGCCGCACCGACACACGGGGGCATCAGGGTGCAAATGCGGGGGCGCACAGTCTGCCCGACGGATCGCCGGGGTGCGAGAGGCACACGGAGTCGCGGGCCCGTCGCATTGTCGGTGCCGTGGGGCAGGATGGGGCGGATGAGCGAGCAGAGCCTTCCGGACGACGCCCGCCCGGAGTACACCGACGCGCTGCCGGAGTACGCCGAGCGGGTCCTTGAGGTCGCGGAGCTGATCCCGCCCGGCCGGGTCATGACGTACGGGGACGTCGCGGAGTGGCTGCAGGAGGGCGGACCGCGACAGGTCGGTCGGGTGATGGCGCTCTACGGCGGCGCCGCCCCGTGGTGGCGTGTCGTGCGCGCGGACGGCGTACTGCTCCCCGGCCATGAGCTGCGGGCGCTGAACCACTACCGCGCCGAGGGCACCCCGCTCAAGGAGGCGAGCAGGGCGGCCGAGGGCCATGTGCCGCGCCTCGACATGAGACGGGCGAGATGGGACGGCGGCGAGGACACGGGAGGTCACACCTGACAGCTTCCGCCATCGCAGGGGGCTGGGGGGATCTTGTGGCCCGTACGGGGGAAACGGTGCGAACCGGGCACGTCCGTGGCATGGCGTACGTTCGAGGGGCGAGGGACGCGCGTGGCTTGCGGGCCGGGAGGACTGCGTGGGCCGGAAGGGCTGTGCGGGCCGGGAGGGCCGCGTGGGCAACCCGGGTCGCGTGGGTGACGAGAGTCGCGCGGGAAGAAGCGGAACCTGTCTTTCCGGGCTGCCGGTCGGCGTAGCGTCGGCTGGACACGTCCCCCTCATCCCGCGATCACCGCTCTTCCCGAGCGTCGCTCCGTCAACCAGCACACCCACCAGGACCGGCGAACCACGTGAGCTCCTCTTCCTTCACCAGGCGTCTGTCGCACCCCCAGGGGCGACAGGGGAACCGTGGCGCTTACCGACTGGTGCGCACCCCGGCGGTCCGGGTGAGCCCCCCTTGCCTGGACGCCGCCCAGCGATCGGTGGTTGACCACGGCGCCGGCCCGCTGCTCGTCCTGGCGGGCCCGGGCACGGGGAAGACGACCACGCTCGTCGAGTCCGTGGCGGCCAGGATCGCGGGCGGCGGCGACCCCGCGCGCATCCTGGTGCTCACCTTCAGCCGCAAGGCAGCCGTCGAACTGCGCGACCGGATGGCCCACCGCATGGGCGCCGCGCACGCGCCCCAGGCGACCACCTTCCACTCGTACTGCTACGCCCTGGTCCGCGCCCACCAGGACGCCGAGCTGTTCGTCGAACCCCTGCGGCTGCTGTCCGGCCCCGAGCAGGACGTGGCGGTCCGCGAGCTGCTCGCCGGCCAGCTCGATCTGCAACGGCTCGGCCTCGCGCATGTGCGGTGGCCGGACGAACTGCGCGCCTGCCTCACCACCCGCGGTTTCGCCGACGAGGTCCGCGCGGTGCTGGCCCGCAGCCGCGAGCTGGGCCTCGGCCCCGCTTCCCTGGACGCCTTCGCCCGGCGCATCGGACGTCCCGACTGGCGGGCCGCCGCCGCCTTCCTGGCCGAGTACCTCGACGTGCTCGACCTGCACGGCGTGATCGACTACGCGGAGCTCGTCCACCGTGCGGTCCTCCTCGCCCACCGCGCCGAGGTTGCCGAGCGGCTCGCCGCGCAGTACGACGCGGTGTTCGTCGACGAGTACCAGGACACCGACCCGGCCCAGGTACGCCTGCTGCACGCCCTCGCCGGCGGCGGCCGCACCCTGGTCGCCTTCGGCGACCCCGACCAGTCGATCTACACCTTCCGGGGTGCCGACGTGAACGGCATCCTGGACTTCCCGCACGCCTTCCCCCGCCCCGACGGCCGTCCGGCGCCCGTCGAGGTGCTGCGCACCTCCCGTCGCTCCGGAGCCGCCCTGCTGGCCGCCACCCGGCTGCTGACCCAGCGGATGCCCCTGACCCGCCTGCCCGCCGAGAAGGTCCGGGCGCACCGCGAACTCTCCGCCGCGCGGGACGGCGGCAGCGTCGAGGTCCACACGTATCCGACCCCGGGCGCCGAGCTCGACAACGTCGCCGACATCCTGCGCCGGGCGCACCTGGAGGACGGCGTGCCGTGGGGGGAGATGGCCGTCCTGGTGCGCGCCGGTTCCCGCACGATCCCGACGGTCCGCCGCGCCCTCACGGCCGCCGGCGTCCCTCTCGACACCGACGGCGACGACCTCCCCCTGCGCCACGAACCGGCGGTCGCCCCCCTGCTGACGGCTCTGCGGGCGGTCGCCACGGCAGAAGCCGTCCCGCAGTCGGCGACCGCCTCGGCGACACCCGGCGAGGAAGCCGACGCCGAGGGCGCGTACGTCCCGGGGACGGCGCACGACCCAGAGGGCACGCGGGACGGCGACGGCCCCACGGTCCCCGACGGCCCAGCGGAGCCTGACGGCGACGGCCCATCTGACCCCGACGGCGCGCAGGGCGCGGAGGCGGGGGAGTCCGCGGAGCGTGCCCGGGACGCCGGAGGCGCCGACGGCTGCTGGCTCGACACCGAAACCGCGCTCACCCTGCTCGCCTCGCCTCTCGCCGGCATGGACGCCGCCGATCTGCGCCGCCTCGGCCGTGCGCTGCGCGACGAGGAGCGTGCCGCCGGAGACCCGCTGCCGCCCCCCTCCGACGTCCTGCTCGCGCGTGCGCTGGCCCAGCCGGAGCGGCTGGTCGCCCACGACCCGGCCTACGCCCGCGGCGCCCAGCGGCTGGGCGCGCTGCTGGCGACGGCCCGTGAGCGTCTCGCGCGTGGCGGCACGGCCGAGGAGGCGCTGTGGGACCTCTGGGACGGCACGCCCTGGCCCGCGCGCCTGGAACGGGCCGCCCGGCGCGGCGGCGCGGCGGGTCGCAACGCCGACCGGGACCTGGACGCCGTCTGCGCCCTGTTCGCCACCGCCGCGCGCGCGGAGGAGCGCACCGGAGGGCGCGGCGCCCTGAACTTCCTGGCCGAGATCGAGGCCGAGGACATCGCCGCCGACACCCTCGCCCGACGGGCCGTACGCCCCGACGCGGTGCGTCTGATGACCGCCCACCGCGCCAAGGGCCTGGAGTGGAGCCTGGTCGTGGTGGCGGGCGTGCAGGAGGGCCTGTGGCCGGACCTGCGCCGCCGCGGCTCCCTCCTGGAGGCCGACCGGATCGGCCGCGACGGACTCGCCGAGCCGCTCACCCCGGGCGCGCTGCTCGCCGAGGAGCGACGCCTCTTCTACGTGGCCGCGACCCGCGCGCGGGAGCGGCTCGTCGTCACCGCCGTGAAGGCGTCCGCCGACGACGGCGATCAGCCCTCCCGCTTCCTGACCGAACTCGGCGTCGAACCCAAGGACGTCACGAGCCGGCCCCGCCGCCCCCTGTCGGTCGCCGCCCTGGTCGCCGAACTGCGCGCCACGACGGTCGATCCGCGCGCGTCCGCCACGCTCAGGGAGGCCGCCGCCCGCCGCCTGGCCAGGCTGGCGGCGCTCGCCGACGAGGACGGCAGGCCGCTGGTGCCGGCCGCCCACCCCTACCGCTGGTGGGGCATGTTCGAGCCGACCGAGAGCAAGGTGCCGCTGCGCGACCGCGACCAACCCGTCGTGCTCTCCGGCAGCGCCCTCGACCAGCTCGCCAACACCTGCGCGTTGCAGTGGTTCCTCGGCCGCGAGGTGAAGGCCGACGCCCCCGCCACGGTCGCCCAGGGCTTCGGCAACGTGGTGCACGTCCTCGCCGACGAGGTCGCCTCCGGGCACACCCCGGCCGACCTCGACGTCCTCATGGAGCGCCTCGACTCCGTGTGGAACGCCCTCGCCTTCGACGCCCCCTGGAAGTCGGCACAGGAGAAGGCGCACGCGCGCGTGGCGCTCGAACGCTTCCTCCAGTGGCATGTGATGGACCGCACGGGCCGCACACCGGTCGCCAGCGAGCACGACTTCGACGTCACGCTCGAAGCCGGCGAGTACGAGGTCCGCATCCGCGGCCAGATGGACCGCGTGGAGGCGGACGGCGACGGCCGCGCCTATGTCGTCGACTTCAAGACGGGCAAACACACGCCCACCGCCCGCGAGGTGGAGCGCCATCCCCAGCTCGCCGTCTACCAGCTCGCCGTGCGCGAAGGCGCCGTCGACGAGGTCTTCGACGGCGTACGGCCCGTACCGGGCGGCGCCGAACTCGTCCAGCTGCGCCAGGGCGCCGCCAAGCGGGACGGCGGCGACACCCTGCCCAAGGTGCAGGCCCAGGAGCCGCTGGAGGGGGAGTGGGTCGGTGACCTGCTCGCCACAGCGGCCGGCAAGGTCCTCGACGAGCGGTTCACCCCGACCGCGGGCCAGCAGTGCGCCCACTGCGCGTTCCGCGCCTCGTGCAGCGCCCGGCCCGAAGGACGGCACGTCGTCGAGTGAGCCGCGCCGCACACGGACGAATCGACGGCGCCGAGCAAGGAGCGGGGTCGAGCGAATCGAGGGCGCCGAGCGGATCGAGGGGGCGGGCGAAACGAACGGGCGGAGGGGGTCGGTGGGAGCGGCGGCGCCAACGGAGCCGGCGTCGGCAGCTGACGTCGAGCGGTGTCTTCCGGCGCGGGTGTGACGGACCGCACCACCCCCGCTGACCTGTGCTTCCGCCGGGATGACGGGCGGTTTGTCATCGAGTGTCGGTGCCCGCCGCTAGCCTCTCCCCATGCCCGCCCGTATCAGCGATCCCGAGCAGCTCAAGGAGCTCCTCGGGATCCCCTTCACCCCGGAGCAGACGGCCTGCATCATCGCGCCGCCCGCCCCGCAGGTGATCGTGGCCGGAGCCGGCTCGGGCAAGACGACCGTGATGGCGGCGCGTGTGGTGTGGCTGGTCGGCACCGGCCAGGTCGCCCCCGAGCAGGTCCTCGGTCTGACCTTCACCAACAAGGCCGCCGGAGAACTCGCCGAGCGCGTCCGCAAGGCACTTGTCAGGGCAGGCGTCACCGACCCCGACGTCATCGACCCCGACAATCCGCCGGGCGAGCCGGCGATCTCCACCTACCACGCCTTCGCCGGCCGTCTGCTGACCGATCACGGCCTGCGCATCGGACTGGAGCCGACGGCCCGCCTGCTCGCCGACGCCACCCGCTACCAGCTCGCCGCGCGCGTGCTGCGCGAGGCGCCCGGCCCCTACCCGTCGCTGACCCGCTCGTTCGCCGACCTGATCAGCGACCTCCTCGCCCTGGACGCCGAGCTCGCCGAGCACCTCGTGCGGCCCGAGGACCTGCGCCGGTGGGACGCCGAACTGCTGCACTCCCTGGAGGGGGCCGGACTCACCAACGCCGACCTGCGCAAGGCGCCCGAGGCGGCCGCCGCCCGACGCGAGCTGGCCGACCTGGTGCTGCGTTACCGGGCCGCCAAACGCGAGCGCGACCTGCTCGACTTCGGCGACCAGATCGCCCTGGCGGCGCAGCTGGCCCAGGTCCCCGAAGTGGGTCCCCTGCTGCGGGACGAGTTCCGCGTGGTCCTGCTCGACGAGTACCAGGACACGTCGGTGGCCCAGCGCATCCTTCTGGCGGGCCTGTTCGGCGCCGGCACCGGCCACCCCGTGACCGCCGTCGGCGACCCCTGCCAGGCCATCTACGGCTGGCGGGGCGCGTCCGTCGCCAACCTCGACGACTTCCCCGAACACTTCGCGCACGCCGACGGAAGCAGGGCGCGGCGCCAGTCGCTCAGCGAGAACCGCCGCAGCGGCGGCCGCCTCCTGGAGCTCGCTAACGGCCTCGCCGAGCCTCTGCGCGCCATGCACGCGGGCGTGGAGGCGCTCAGCCCGGCCCCCGGAGCCGAACGCGACGGGATGGTCCGCTGCGCCCTTCTGTCCACGCACGCCGAGGAAATGGACTGGATCGCCGACTCCATCGCCCATCTCGTGCGCACCGGCAAAGCGCCCGGCGAGATCGCGGTCCTGTGCCGCACGGCCACCGACTTCGCGGAGATCCAGGGCGCGTTGGTCGCCCGGGACGTCCCCGTCGAGGTGGTGGGCCTGTCCGGGCTCCTGCACCTGCCCGAGGTCGCCGATCTCGTCGCCGTCTGCGAGGTCTTGCAGGATCCCGGGGCCAACGCGTCCTTGGTCCGGCTGCTCAGCGGCCCGCGCTGGCGCATCGGCCCGCGGGACCTCGCCCTGCTGGGCCGGCGGGCCCGGCTGCTCGTCAGCCACGCGCGCGGGGACGGCGGCGACGACCCGGACCGCCGCCTCGCCGAGGCCGTCGAAGGGGTCGACCCGTCCGAGGTCATATCGCTCGCGGACGCCCTCGACACCTTCCTGGAGACGCCCCTGTACGGCGACGGCGGCGCCGGGGGTGCCGGGGACGCCGACGGGCTGCCCTTCTCGCCGGACGCGCGCGTGCGCTTCGCACGCCTCGCCACCGAACTGCGCGACCTGCGCCGTTCGCTGGCCGACCCCCTGATGGACGTCCTGCACCGCGTCCTCGCCGTCACCGGACTGGAGGTCGAGCTGTCGGCGTCCCCGCACGCCCTGGCCGCCCGCCGCCGGGAGACCCTGTCCAACTTCCTCGACATCGCCGCCTCCTTCGCCGCCCACGAGAGCGAGGCGAGCCTGCTGGCCTTTCTCGGCTTCCTGCGCACCGCCGCCCAGTACGAGAAGGGCCTGGACAACGCGCTTCCGGGCGGCGAGAACACCGTCAAGGTGCTCACCGCACACCGTTCCAAGGGCCTGGAGTGGGACGTCGTCGCCGTCCCCGGCCTGGTCGACGGCACCTTCCCCAGCGGTCAGGGCCGCGAGAAGTGGACCGCGCAGGCCAAGGTGCTGCCGCACGAGCTGCGCGGCGACGCCGACACGCTCCCCGACGTGGAGTCCTGGGACGCGCGGGGCATGAAGGCCTTCCACGAGGCCATGAAGGAGCATCAGCACACCGAGGAGCTCCGCCTCGGCTACGTCACCTTCACCCGCCCGCGCTCCCTCCTGCTGGGCTCCGGCCACTGGTGGGGCCCCACGCAGAAGAAGCCCCGCGGCCCGTCCGCCTTCCTCCACGCCCTGCACGACCACTGCGCGGCCGGACACGGTGAGATCGAGGTCTGGGCGGACGAACCGGTGCAGGGCGAGGAGAATCCCGTCCTGCACCGGGCCACGCTCGACCAGGTGTGGCCGCTCCCGCTGGACGACGCCGCGCTGGCCCGTCGGCGCGCCGCCGCCGAGACCGTCCTCGCCCACCTGGACGACCTCGCCGCGCACGACGACGGCCGACCGGCGGCCGCCCACGACCCGGACGCCTACGAGGACCCCGACTGGCCCCCTCCGCCGGACGAGGACGAGCCGCCCTACGACGAGGCCGACCCCTTCGAGGACCCGCTCTTCGAAGAGCCCTCCTACGAGGAGCCGTCCTTCGAGGACGCGTCCTCCGGGGCGGCTCCCTCCGGGGCGGCTCCCTCCGGGGACCGCCCCGCCGACGCCCGCCTCTCCGTGCCCCACCAGGCCACCGGCCCCGAGGCCGACCCCGTCCGCCCGCGCGGGAACCGGCTCACCCCCGAGGAAGCCCGAGCCGTCGCCTCCTGGGACCGTGACCTCGACGCGCTCGCCGGGGAGCTGCTGCGCGCCCGCCGGAGCGTCACGGACGTCCCCCTTCCGACGACCCTGACCGCCTCCCAGGTGCTGCGTCTGGCCGAGGACCCGGACGGTCTCGCCCAGGAACTCGCGCGCCCCATGCCACGCCCCCCGCAACCGGCAGCGCGCCGGGGCACCCGGTTCCACGCCTGGGTGGAGGCCCGCTTCGAGGAACTGACGCTCCCCCTGCTCGGGCCGGACGAACTGCCCGGAGACGACGCCGAGATCGCCGACGAACGCGATCTGCAGGAGCTCAAGGACGCCTTCGAACGCACCGAGTACGCCCACCGCACGCCCTACCGCGTCGAGGAGCCCTTCCAGCTCGCCCTCGCGGGCCGCGTGGTGAGGGGCCGCATCGACGCCGTCTACAAGGAGGGCGACGGAGACTCGGCGACCTACGACATCCTCGACTGGAAGACCCACCGCGCCCGCACCGCCGACCCCCTCCAGCTCGCCCTCTACCGGCTGGCGTGGGCCGAGCAGCAGGGCGTCCCCGTGGAATCCGTCACAGCGGCGTTCCTGTACGTGCGCACGGGCGACGTCGTACGCCCGCGGGGACTGCCCGATCGTGCCGCGCTGGAGCGCCTGTTGACCGGGGAAGAGGCCGCCGGGGACGACCGCGACGCACCGGCCGGGTGAGCACAGCGCGCTCAAGGGCCCGGCGAGGATGGCGGCGCGGGCCGATAGGCTCGTGACCATGAGCCATCCCGTTGACAGTGCCGTCAGCGCCGTCCGCACGTACATCGAGCAGCACCGCGCCGCCTTCCTCGACGATCTCGCCGAGTGGCTGCGCATCCCGTCGGTGTCGGCCCAGCCCGACCACGCACCCGACGTACGGCGCAGCGCGGACTGGCTCGCCGCCAAGCTGAGGGACACCGGCTTCCCGACCGTCGAGGTCTGGCCGACGCCGGGTGCGCCGGCCGTGTACGCCGAGTGGCCGTCCGGCGATCCGCATGCTCCCACCGTCCTGGTCTACGGCCATCACGACGTGCAGCCCGCAGCCCGCGAGGACGGCTGGGACACCGACCCCTTCGAGCCCGTCGTGCGCGACAACCGCCTCTACGCGCGCGGGGCGGCCGACGACAAGGGCCAGGTCTTCTTCCACACCCTGGGCGTACGCGCCCACCTCGCCGCCACGGGCCGCCCGACCCCGGCCGTCACCCTCAAGCTGCTGATCGAGGGCGAGGAGGAGTCGGGCTCCCCGAACTTCCGCGACCTGGTGGAGCGGCAGGCGGAGCGGCTCGCCGCGGACGCCGTGATCGTCTCCGACACGGGCATGTGGTCCGAGGACACCCCGACGGTGTGCACCGGCATGCGCGGCCTCGCCGAGTGCGAGATCCGGCTCTTCGGCCCCGACCAGGACATCCACTCGGGTTCCTTCGGCGGGGCCGTGCCCAACCCGGCCACCGCGGTCGCGCGCCTGGTGGCGGCCCTGCACGACGAGCACGCGCGCGTGGCGGTCCCCGGCTTCTACGACGGCGTCGTCGAGCTCACCGACCGCGAGCGCGAACTCCTGGCAGAGCTGCCCTTCGACGAGGAGCAGTGGCTGCGCACCGCCAGGTCGCACGCCGTCCACGGAGAGGCGGGCCACTCCACCCTGGAGCGCATCTGGGCCCGCCCGACCGCCGAGGTCAACGGCATCGGCGGCGGCTACCAGGGTCCCGGCAGCAAGACGGTCGTCCCGTCCTCGGCGTTCGTGAAGCTGTCCTTCCGACTGGTCGCGGGCCAGGACCCCGACCAGGTCGAGAAGGCCGTCCGCGTGTGGGCCGCCGAGCAGCTGCCCGCCGGGATCCGGCACGAGATCACCTTCAGCCCGGCCACCCGCCCGTGTCTGACCCCGCTCGACCACCCGGCGCTGCAGTCCATGGTCCGCGCCATGGGCCGCGCCTTCGAAGCGCCCGTCCGCTTCACCCGCGAGGGCGGCTCCGGACCGGCCGCCGACCTTCAGGAGGTCCTCGGCGCCCCCGTGCTCTTCCTGGGCATCTCGGTCCCTTCGGACGGCTGGCACGCGCCGAACGAGAAGGTCGAGCTGGACCTCCTCCTCAAGGGCGTCGAGACCGCCGCCCACCTCTGGGGCGACCTCGCGGAGAACTGGCGTCATGCGCCCTGACGTCCCCGATCGGCCCGGAGGGTGCGCGCGTGGGGCGCACACTGGAGAGACCGCCCCGCACCGCCGCACCGCACCCGAACCGGTCGTCCCCTGCTGTACGTCCCGCTGAACCGCCCGCCGAAACAACCGTTCCACCGGGGGAGTTGGAAGTACCCGTGACCACCTGGACCGACCAGAACGCCGATCGACCCATCTCGCTCACCGCGCCGAGCGGTGTCGACCGGGCCGCCCACCACCGGCTCGACGAGGCCTGGCTGGCCGCGGCGTGGAGCCACCCGACGACGCGATGCTTCGTCGTCTCCGGCGGCCAGGTCCTCATCGACGAGACGTCCGACGGCCGCACCGAACTCGTCATGACCCCGTCGTTCGAGGCGCCCCTCACCGAGGCGCACCGCTACTTCCTCGGGACTGACGACGACGGCGTCAGCTACTTCGCCCTGCAGAAGGACGCGCTGCCCGGCCGTATCGACCAGTCCGCCCGCCCGGCCGGACTGCGCGAGGCGGGACTGCTGCTGTCACCCCGTGACGTGGGGCTCATGGTGCACGCGGTCGGCCTGGAGAACTGGCAGCGCACCCACCGCTTCTGCTCCCGCTGCGGCGAGCGCACGGTCATCGCCGCAGCCGGCCACGTCCGCCGCTGCCCGGCCTGCGGCGCCGAGCACTACCCGCGCACCGACCCCGCGGTGATCATGGCCGTGACGGACGAGGACGACCGCATCCTCCTCGGCCGCCAGGTCCACTGGCCCGAGGGCCGCTTCTCCACGCTGGCCGGCTTCGTGGAGCCGGGCGAGTCCATCGAGCAGTCCGTGCGCCGTGAGGTCTTCGAGGAGGCCGGCGTCACCGTCGGCCCGGTCGAGTACATCGCCAGCCAGCCCTGGCCCTTCCCGTCCAGCCTCATGCTGGGCTTCATGGCCCGGGCCACGTCCACCGACATCGAGGTCGACGGCGACGAGATCCACGAGGCCCGCTGGTTCTCCCGCGACGAACTCGGCGCCGCGTTCGAGTCCGGCGAGGTGCTGCCCCCCTACGGGATCTCCATCGCGGCTCGCCTGATCGAGCTCTGGTACGGCAAGCCGCTGCCCACCCGCGGCGTCTGACCCGACACGGACGAAGGGCGGCCCCGATAGCTCGGGGCCGCCCTTCCTCGTACGGCCGCGCCTCGTCACGCGCCGGACACGATCACACGCCGATCTTCTGCTTCACCTGCGCCAGCGACGGGTTCGTCAGCGTCGAACCGTCGGGGAAGAGCACGGTCGGCACGGTCTGTAGACTTCCCTCTTGCTTGTGGCGGCCAGGGGAGGCCGCCCATGTCTTGGGGAGGGGCAAGGGTGAACGACAAGCCCAGGGCGCTCGGCGTGGTCCGTCTGTCTGTAGGTAACGAGAACCAGACCGGCGAAGAAACGCAGCGCACACGCATCAGCAAGCGGGCGGACGCCGAAGAGATGGAGTTGGTCGACTTCGCCGTCGACATCGACGTGTCGGCGTCCATCTCGCCGTGGGTACGCCCGTCCCTGGGCGACTGGCTCAACAACAAGAAGGACCAGTTCGACCACATCATCATCCTGAAGATCGACCGCATCGCGCGCTCGGTCCGCCACCTCTCGGACATCATCGAGTGGTGCGAGGCGAACGGTAAGGGCCTCATCTCCTGCGAGGAGGGATTCGACCTCTCGAAGCCGTGGGGCAAGACCATCGCCAAGATCCTGGCCGTGGTCGCAGAGGCCGAGCTGGACGCCATCAAGGCCCGTAACAAGGCTTCCCGGGAGACGATGCGGAAGGCCGGCCGCTGGCCGGGAGGCCTTGTCCCGTTCGGACGCAGAGCGGTGAAGGGCGACGCAGGCTTCACCCTGGAACTCGACCCCGAGTACGGCCCGACGCTGATCGAGATGATCCGGCGCTTCATCGAGAAGCCGAGCTTCTCTGCCGTCGCCGACTGGCTGAACGAGCAAGGCGTGCCCACGGCTCAGGACATCGCTCGCATCCGCGCGGCGGCAGGCGAGAGCACGACTCGGCTGGCGGACCCGAAGCCTCGGGGAGCCAGGTGGACGCCGACCACAGTGCAAGCCGTACTGGTCAGCCGCTCCCTCCTCGGGGAGTACGTACGTGCCACTGGAGCCGTAGCCCGCAACGATGACGGCACACCCGTCATGCGCTCTGAGCCAGTGCTGAACGAGGAGGAGTGGGCGAAGCTGTCGGAAGCCGTCGCCTCGGTCAAGTACAAGAAGCAGAAGGGCTCTACGTCGCCGACGGTGGGCGTCACGTTCTGCATGCTGTGCGGCAGTTCCCTGTACTTCGTGAAGGGCGACCCGGCCAAGGGCAAGCGAGAGCGGTACCGCTGTCACGGCAACAAGAGCAAGGGCATCCAGGCTTGCCCGAAGCAGAGGTTCTGGGCAGAAGACCTGTACCCCTGGCTGGAGTCGGCCCTGTTGGGCGAGATCGGCCACCTGGAACGGATGGAGTCGAAGACGACCATCGACGACAGCCGTGCAGCGAAGCTCGCCGTGATCGACGGCAGGATGAACCAGCTCCTGAAGGAACTTCAGCAGGGCGAGATCAGTGCCGTCGCGTACGGCTCGCAAGTTGCCAGCCTTGCCCAGGACCGGGAGAAGGTCACCAGCCAGGAGGGGCCGAAGCCGGTGACCGTATGGACGGGTACGGGCGAGGGCTACGCGGAGTGGTGGGAGCGGTCGAGCGTCGACGAACGGCGCGAGTGGCTGAAGAAGCACAAGGTCAAGGCCTACTTCGGACATGACGTCCTGGCCATCGATCCCGGCGACCTGATCGAGAACATCAAGCAGCAGGGCATCACGTACTGGGATGTGCCCTCCAAGTCTTCTCAGGTGCTCTCACCGATCACGCCGATCTCGTTGCCGGGCAAGCCGTACGAGAAGCCGAAGGCGCTTACGGGGGCGGAGTGGGAGATCGTCAGCCGTTGGGAGGACTTCGAAGCGGAGCGTGAAGCGCAGCGAGCGAAGACCGATCAGGAAGTCACAGGGCCAGAGGAAGTCGAGAAGGTCCCGGCCCCTGCCTGACGAAGGCCGAGCACGCGAGGAAGGCCCCCGACGACGGGGACCTTCCTCGTTCATCATGTCGTACGATGCCGGGCCAGGTCGCCGCCGTCGCTCCCGACTGCACGAGACCGAGTCCAGGCCCGAAGCCTTGGGCGCCCACCTGTGAAGAGACCGTGCCAACCGCGGCCGGTCCACCCCCGCGGAGAAAGGGAGGCACATGTCCCGCCGTCCGGCGGGGGTCACTGGCGCACGCTGCGCCACACAGGAAGGACTGCCAACCGTGGGACGTATCCCCTTCCAGTTCGAGGGCGACTTCGCCGCCGTGTCTCAGGAGGAGTACAAGCGGCGAGCGAGAGACCCACGCTTCGATTACGCCCACCGCGTCGAGTACGCGGCCATGGCATGGGCGAATCAGATCGGCCACGCCGAGTTCCCGCCAGGGGAGCTGAACAAGATCCTGGCAGACAGGGACGGCAGAGTGCCGAGCAACAACGCCGTGAACCACCATGTGCGCAAGGCCAAGGGGTGGGGCTTCATCGAGGTCGAGTCCACCCGCCGATGCCTCGTGCTGCCCATGCATCACTTTCAAAAGGGCATCGGGGACAGGACCTGCGACGAGCACGGCATACGCCCGGTGAAGCGCTCCTCCGGTGTCTGGAGGAGTCCGGGGATGAGTTGCCCCTGAAACAGCCTGAGAGTGGCTGTGTTGGCCTCGATGGCCTCGATGGCCTTGATGGTGTTCTGGTGCTTCCACGGGCCCATACGGCGCAGCAGGCGCCACGCTGTGGCCTCGGTGACCTCGGCTCGGGCAGTTGCAAGGAACTGTTCCTTCACTGTGTCCGAGACGTCGAGCGCGGACAGGAGCAGGTCGACGTCCTGAACGGTCGGCAGGGTCCTGCCGTTCTCGATCTTCGAGAGCTTCCCTGCGGACATGGAAGCCCTGCGGGCCACCGCGTCACCGGTCAGTCCCGATGCCTCCCGCAGTGCTCGCAGGGCTCTCCCGATCGACTCCGTGGTCAGTGATGCCGCTCCCAGTAGGCCGCGAACGGCACGGCGCAGGTGAGCGCCATCTCGCGGTAACCCTGGTACTCCCTCAGCCGGTTGGCAGGCAGGAGCTCACCGCCGATGAACTTGCCCTCGGGGGTGTAGTGCATGCGGCACATGTCACGGTCGTCGAAGAGCCAGAAGTCGTGATCGGGCAGGCCGGTCACCTTCTGCTCGGCAAGGTCGATGATCCCGATGGACTCCCCAGCCTTGATGTTGCCGGGGTAAGCCGAAAGCTCGTAACGCAGGTAGTCAGTCAGAGGGGAGCGCAGGACGTGAACGCGGGACACGCTCCTGCCCTTGTCGGTCATCGAGCGCACCCATGGGTTGTCGCTCCACTCCGGGCCCATGTCCTCACCCGCGAGGAACCGAGCGATCTCCTCCCGCTCCTCCTCCACGTCGTACGCGTCGAGCGTCTCCAGCCGGAACGCGGTCCGCTCGAAGGTCTCGAAGAGACGGCCGAACTCCTCACCTGCGAGCACTGAAGTGCTCCTCAAGCACTGAGGCCGGGATGACGGCCGTCTCCCCCTCGGGAAGGTCGAGCTGTGCCAGCCGCTCAGGATCAGTGATCACGTAGCCCTGCACTACGTAGTCCTTGCCGTCGTCCGTGCCCCACAGCGTCGGGCACGTTCCGTTCTTGCAGTCAGGATCTCCCGACAGCTTCCGCAGCGGTGCGCCCGCGGCTTGCCCCTCACGTCGACAGTCCTTGTCGCGTTCGATGCTTCTGGCCTTCGGCCGGCACGGTCAAGATCTCCGGCTTTCCAAAACAGGAAAGTCCCCCCCGCGCGCGCAAAACCCCGATCAGCTCCAGGCCGATCGGGGTGCGTATCGCGGGGATCAGACGCCGAGCGCCTGCTTCACCTGGGCAAGGCTCGGGTTCGTCATCACGACCTCAGCGCCACCACTGGAGGGAACTACCTGAACAGTGGGCACCGTCTGGTTTCCGCCATTCGCCTTCTCGACGAACGCCGCGGAATCCGGGTCCTGCTCGATGTTGATCTCGGTGTACGCGATGCCCTCGCGGTCCATCTGCTTCTTCAGCCGCTGGCAGTAGCCGCACCACGTGGTGCTGTACATCGTCACGGTGCCCAGCATGTCTCTCGTGCTCCTTCGGCGGGTCGGGGGGACAGGCGGTTCGTACGGGGAGAACGTACGTGAAAGGGCTGCCATTCCCGCGAGCCGAGGTCGGGCGGGGGCCCCGACGTGACGCTCGCCGCATTAGTACGACTGCGAGGGCTCGCCTGTGGACAACCGGCCCGTCCGTCACCGGGGACCTGGCAGCATGGCTGTGTGACAGCAGCAACGCACTCCTCCCTCTTCCCGCAGGCACCGGACTCGGCCGACGCGGTGCTCGAAGGGCTCGACCCCGAGCAGCGCGAGGTGGCCACCGCGCTGCGCGGTCCGGTGTGCGTGCTGGCGGGAGCCGGCACCGGCAAGACCCGGGCGATCACCCACCGCATCGCCTACGGAGTCCGCGCCGGCATCCTGCAGCCCTCCAGTGTGCTCGCCGTCACCTTCACCAACCGTGCCGCCGGGGAGATGCGGGGCCGGCTGCGCCAGCTCGGAGCCCAGGGCGTCCAGGCCCGCACCTTCCACTCCGCGGCCCTGCGCCAACTCCAGTACTTCTGGCCGAAAGCGATCGGTGGATCGCTGCCGCGGCTCGTCGACCGCAAGATCCAACTCGTCGCGGACGCGGCCGCCGCGTGCCGCATCCGACTCGACCGGGGGGAGCTGCGGGACGCCGCCGCGGAGATCGAGTGGTCCAAGGTCACCCAGACCGTCCCGGCCGACTACGCCCTGGCCGCCGCCAAGGCGGGCCGCGACATCCCCCGCGATCCCGCCGAGATCGCCCAGCTCTACGCCGCCTACGAGGACATCAAGCGGACCCGCGCGGTCATCGACTTCGAGGACGTCCTGCTGCTGACCGTCGCCGTCCTGCAGGACCGGCACGACATCGCCGAGCAGGTACGCGCCCAGTACCAGCACTTCGTGGTCGACGAGTACCAGGACGTCAGCCCCCTCCAGCAGCGTCTGCTCGAACTGTGGCTCGGTGAGCGGGACGACCTCTGCGTGGTCGGCGACGCCAGCCAGACGATCTACTCCTTCACCGGAGCCACCCCCGACCACCTCCTCGACTTCCGCACCCGCCACCCCGGCGCCACCGTCGTCAAGCTGGTGCGCGACTACCGCTCCACGCCCCAGGTCGTCCATCTCGCCAACGGCCTGCTCGCCCAGGCCCGCGGCCGGGCCGCGGACCACCGCCTGGAGCTGGTCTCCCAGCGCGCCCCCGGACCGGATCCCGCGTACACCGAGTACGCCGACGAGCCGGCCGAGGCGGAGGGCGCGGCCCGCAGGATCCGCGAGCTCCTCGACGCGGGCGTCCCGGCCGCGGAGATCGCCGTGCTGTTCCGTACGAACGCGCAGTCGGAGACCTACGAGCAGGCTCTGGCCGACCTCGGCGTCCCGTACCAGTTGCGCGGCGCCGAGCGCTTCTTCGACCGGCCCGAGGTACGCAAGGCGAGGGTCGCCCTGCGCGGCGCGGCCCGCTTCGGCGGCAACGACGCGCTTCTCGAAGACGTCGTCGACCTGCCCTCGCAGGTGCGTGCCGTCCTCTCCGGCGAGGGCTGGACCAACCAGCCGCCGGCCGGCTCCGGGGCCGTCAGAGAGCGCTGGGAGTCGTTGGCCGCGCTGGTCGGCCTCGCCCAGGACTTCGCCGCCGCCCGGCCCGGCGCCACGCTCGCCGATCTGGTCGCCGAACTCGACGAGCGGGCGAGCGTCCAGCACGCTCCGACCGTGCAGGGCGTCACCCTGGCCTCCCTGCACTCGGCCAAGGGCCTGGAGTGGGACGTCGTCTTCCTCGTCGGCGTCGCCGAGGGCATGATGCCGATCACCTACGCCAAGACCGACGAGCAGGTCGAGGAGGAGCGCCGCCTCCTCTACGTCGGGGTCACCCGGGCCCGTGAACGACTCCACGTCTCGTGGGCGCTCTCCCGCTCACCGGGCGGCCGCCCCGTCCGGCGCCCCAGCCGTTTCCTCGACGGCCTGCGCCCCGGCTCGGGCGCCGCCGCAGGCCGCGCCGGCGCCGGAGGCGCCGGGGGCATCGAGCGCGGTTTCACCGGCGCGGCCGCGCTCGCGCCCGTCGCGCCGCGCCGGACCCAGCGCAGCCCGGCCCGCTGCCGGGTCTGCGGACGGACCCTGACCGACGCCGGCGAGATGAAGCTGATGCGCTGCGAGGACTGCCCCTCCGACATGGACGAGGGGCTCTACGAACGGCTGCGGGACTGGCGGGCGGTCCAGGCGCGGCGAAGCGGTCAGCCGGCGTACTGCGTCTTCACCGACAAGACCCTGATGGCGATCGCCGAGGCCGTGCCCGAGGAGGAGGGCGAGCTCGCGCGGATCCCGGGGGTCGGCGTGCGCAAGCTCAACCGCTACGGCACCGACGTTCTGGCCATCTGCGCAGGCCAAGACGTTGCGGGAGGCAGTGCGCAGGACTGAGGGCCGGGGCGCGGGACATTGATCGGAACTCGTCGGAAAAATAGTTTGCGCATGCCCCGGGAATCCCCATAGGTTCTTAGACACGGGAACGGCGGCCTTCTCCAAGGCCCTGCTTCCGTGCTGTACTTGCATATCCGTCGGACTGGGCTCACCCCCGGTCCCCCGAGACGCCGAGAGGAGGCGATTCCAGTGATCATCATCAACCGCAGCTCCGCCGCCAAACTGACCGATTGCTCGGTCGTCTCCACGTGCATGCTCGGCGCCTCCACCCTGGGCACCGGTCTGTCCGGCATCAGTGCCGGCCGGCTGGCGTCCGCCTCCGTTGCCTCCGCGGATCTTCCCGTCCGCGAGCGCAATGAGCGACCGACCAAGGCACTGGAAGCAGTAAAGGGACAGGCGCATGCCTATGCCTTTGCGGCAGCCGGTGCCGGATCCCGGAAGCAGACGACGCAGCACCACCTGATGTGGGCCTTCCGTGGGCCGGAACCCTGGAGTGATCCAGCCTGATCGTCGATCAGGCCGGCGCCTTCAGGGCCGCGGAACCCCACCCGGGATCCGCGGCCCTTCTGTTTGCCCCGAACACGGGGACGACGGAGCGAAGGGGCCTCGGGACAAGAAAAGAACCCGGTACCCGCCGACAACCGGTCCTACCGGACCGGACCGACCAGACGAGGAAAAACACACCGTGCAACTCGAAGCGCACGCCCCGTCCGTACCGCCTTCCGACACGATCCCCCCGCCCGGCCTCACGAAGGACCCCACCTTGACCCCGCTCACGGCGCTCACCGCGCTCGACGACGCCATCGAGAACCTCGGCGTGCCCGTCCCCTGCCGTTCCTACGACCCCGAGGTCTTCTTCGCCGAGACCCCGGCCGACGTCGAGTACGCCAAGTCCCTGTGCCGCACCTGCCCGCTTGTCGAGGCCTGCCTCGCCGGCGCCAAGGAGCGGCGCGAGCCCTGGGGCGTCTGGGGTGGGGAGCTGTTCGTCCAGGGTGTCGTCGTCGCCCGCAAGCGGCCGCGTGGTCGCCCGCGCAAGAACCCGGTCACAGCATGAACATCTCAGGAACGATCGACCGCCCCCTCACGCAAGACCCCAAGAAGCAGGCCCCGATGAAGCCGTTCACCAGCGAGCCCGCAGGCTCCGCGACCGAAGACGTCACCACCACCGGCGCGTACGACTCGCGTCAGAACAGGACCCGCGAGATGCAACTCATCCCAGAAGCCCTGGCTCGTGCGCATATGCACGACCGACTGCGCGAGGCCGAGCAGGGCCGCCAGGCCGCCCGCCTGCTGGCCGCTCGCCGGATGCAGCGTCGGGCCGAGCGCGCTTCGCTGCGCGCCCGCCGGGCGCTCGCCATGGCCGTGATGCAGTAACGACACCCACCCGAAGCGGTGGCCCCTGAGACACCAGGGGCGAAGCCTTCCCGCGGGGGCCGGTCCGTCCGAACGGACCGGCCCCCGCGGTGCGTTGTGCGAGCGAACCGCTGCCACGGGGATATCGTCGGAAGGATGACGCGTCCTCCCGGAGACAGCGACCGATCCCGGCTCCTCGACCGAGCCCGGCTCCTCGACCGATCCCGGCTCCTGGACCGGACCCGGCTCCTGGACCGGACCCGGCTCCTCGACCGATCCCGGCTCCTCGACCGGACCCGGCCCTGTGGTGTGCGCCCGCTGCGGTGCGCAGGCCGCACATCCGCCGCCCCTCACCTGGACGTGCTCCGTGGAGGCCGGCGTCCGGCGCTATTTCTGCGAGGCCTGTGCCCGCGACAACCTCAGGGCGATCGAGGGACGACTGGACTCCGACTGGTGGTGAGGAGCATCACACCGCGTCGCGCGTGACCGCTGTCGGAGACCGTTCCCCTACCTGCTTCACGCCCCCGCCCGCTTGCCCTCCGCCCCTTCTGGCGCCCTCGTGCCCCCGCGTCTTCCGTGCCCCGGGACCGCCGCGCTCCCGCACCCTCGCGCTCCCGCACCCTCGCGCTCTCGCACCCTCGCGCTCCCGCACCCTCGCGCTCCCGCACCCTCGCGCTCCCGCACCCTCGCACCCCCACCGGCCGCGCACTCCGCTCACGCCTCGGCCGCCGACTCCTCGGCCTCCAGTTCCTCCAGCTCGTCCGTTTCCTCCAGCTCTTCCCGCTCGTCCGTGGCTCCGGCGGCTTCCGTGGCTTCCGTGGCGTCCTGCGGGAGGAACCCGGGCAGCCACTCCTCCAGTTCGTCGCGCAGTCGCACCGTCGCGCCGAGCTGGCACAGGACGCCGATCGTGCTCAGGGTCACCCGGTGTATCAGCAGGTAGGCGGGCGGCAGGTTGAGCTGCTTGCCCAACTGGTGGGCGGGGGAGCGGATGTCGGCGATCCGGGCCGCCTGGCTGCGCATCCAGCCGCGGGTGAAGGTGAACTCGTCGACCCGGGCCGGCTCGATGATCGGCAGGAGGTAGTCGAGGACCGCGTCGGGATCCAGCTCTATGGACTCCTTGACGAAGCCCTCCCTGCGGAGCAGCTCGTAGACCGCCTCGGCCTCGCCGTCCAGGGTCATGCGCAGCGACTCGCCGATCGGGTCGGGCAGGCCGCCCGGGAGCCGGTCCACGGTGCCGAAGTCCAGCACGCCCAGCCGCCAGTCGTCCTCGCCGCCCGGTCCGCCCGGCAGGAGACGGAAGTTGCCGGGGTGCGGGTCGGCGTGCAGCAGGCCGGTGCGTGCCGGACCGGAGAAGAGGAAGCGGGACAGCAGCTGACCGGCACGATCGCGCTGCTCCTCGGTCCCGTCGGCGATCACCTCGGAGAGCGGCACGCCGTCGATCCACTCGGTGACCAGGATCTGGTCGCACTGGTGGACGACCGCCGGGACCACGACGTCGGGGTCGTCGGCGAACTCCTCCGCGTGGGCCTGCTGGGCCTGCGCCTCCAGGCCGTAGTCGAGTTCCTCGGAGACCCGGTCCCTGAGTTCTGTGATCAGGGGCTTGACGTCCATGCCCGGGATGAGCGGACCCAACAGCCGTGCGAACCGGCTGAGTTGGTTGAGGTCGGACAGCAGTGCCTCGCCGGCCCCGGGATACTGGACCTTGACCGCGACCTCCCGGCCGTCGTGCCACACCGCTCGATGCACCTGGCCGATCGAGGCGGCCGCGGCCGGCTTGTCGTCGAACTCCAGGAACAGCTCCGCCCAGTCCTCGCCGAGCTGCGCCGTGAGCACGGAGTGCATGGTGCGGGTCGGCATGGGCGGCGCCGCGTCCTGGAGCTTGGTGAGCGCCGCGCGGTAGGGGCCGGCCACCTCCTCGGGCAGGGCGGACTCGAAGACGGACAGCGCCTGTCCGAACTTCATCGCGCCACCCTTCAGCTCGCCCAGCACCTTGAAGAGCTGCTCGGCGGTGCGCTGCTGCAGTTCGCGGCCGACGATCTCCGCGGACTCGCCCACGATCCGCTTGCCCAGGCCCCAGGTCGCCCGCCCGGCGAAGCCGAGCGGGAGCGCGGCGAGCTTGGCGGTCCGGGTGACCGCCTTCCGGGGAAGATCAGACATGCGCCCTCCAAGTCCCAGACAGCCGCGTCGCGTCCGCCGTACGGCGATGCTCCGTCGGATGCCGATGCCCATCCATTGTCGCGTGTGATCCCTGGTCCTCGGAGGGGTGTTCCCGCTCACCTTTGCGCGCGGCCCCGCACGGACACGCGGGGTGGGGCCGTACCGGCCGGGCGCGCCACTGCAGGGTGGGGGCGCTGACCTCCCACCGCGCGCCTTCGCCGGCCGGGGCCCGACCGTCGAGGAAGGCGAGGGCATGAGCGGCCGCCAGCCCGGCGACGGCCGTGGCCAGGGCCAGATCACAGGCGCGTACCGCGCGTTTTCCGCCGGAGTGCCACTGGGCGACCAGCCGCGGCCAGGCCGGATCCCGGTCGATGCGCTCCTGCTGCAGACAGCCCGCGCAGCCCGTCTCGCCCGGCAGCACCAGCGGACCGACGACGCCCGTGCCCTCCACGACACCGGTGTAGAGGTGGGGTGTGCCCGAGGCGATCAGGGGCTCCGCCGCCGAGGGCGCGGGCGCGTGCACGGACACGTCGTCGCGTGGGGCGAGGACCACCAGGCTGAAGCCCGGGGTGTCCGACCCGTGCGACGCCCCCGGGGACCTGCGCGGTGGGCGGTCCGGTGCGGCCCGGCGTACGGCGCGGCGCGCGGACTCGTCCCGGCGCTCGCCGATCGCCTCGGCCGGCAGGCCGCCCGGAGCGACGTCCCCCGGCTCCACCCGGCCGCCGTCCTGCACGTCCACCTCGCCGACGCCGGCCCCCGACAGCAGTGCGGCGAGCACCGCGCCGACCCGGCCCGCGCCCCGCACCTGTACCCGCAGCCCGCGCCGGGCGGCCAGGCGCTCGATCGCGTCGCCCGGTTCCGACGTGAGAAGCGAGAGTGCGGCGAGGTCGGGGCGCAGCCGGTCCATGACCTCCTTCTTCTCCCGCAGCGCGTGGGCGTCCGGTCCGCCGCCGCGCGCGTCGTCGAGCAGCCCCGCCCGGGCCAGCCGCTCCACCAGCGCGTCGACATGGCCGTCGGGCAGGTCCATGCGGCGGCCCTCCTCCCGTAGCAGCGCCGGCCCGCGGGTCCCGTCCAGTAGGTCGAGGAAGCTCCCGGTGGCCGTGTCCACCGGGCCGAGCGTCAGTGCGTGCGCCGGCGTCATCCCGAACTGCACCGTGTTGAGGTCACGCCAGCCGCGCCGCAGCGCGGGCTTCACTGTCGGATGCATCGAAGGCCCCCGTATGCCTGGAAACTCCCCGTCATGTCGACGGAGCGGGGCGTGGGGGTCCTCGCTCCGCCGACGAGTGCCAGCATGCCCGCCCCTGCCGGAGCCTGCCGAAAGTTGTCCACAGGCAGAGGCATTCATCGTACAAATGCGTCGTACGAGGCAAACGTGACAGGAGAGATCGGAACCGAACCGCCCCGGAGTCGGGACTTCCCCCGTGTGCAGCGGGTAACGTCGGGGCGTGTCCGCCGACCCACTGCACCGCGCCGGAACACCACAGCGCAGTACGACGAGCCAGCCGCCGAGCGGCCCATGGGCGAGCGCGATCGAGGTCCGCAGGAGCGCCCGCCGACGTCGGACGGTCTCCGCGTACCGCGAGGGCGACCGCACCATCGTGCTGATCCCCGCCCGGATGTCCGAGGCCGAGGAGCAACGCTGGGTGAACGTCATGCTCGACAAGCTCGCCGCCCAGGAGAGCCGGCGAGTGCCGGGCGACGCCGAGCTGGCCGAGCGCGCGGAGCGTTTGTCGGCCCAGTGTTTCGGAGGCAGGGCCCGGCCCGCCTCGGTCCGGTGGGTGACCAACCAGAACACCCGGTGGGGATCGTGCACCCCGGCGGAGGGCAGCATCCGGCTGTCGCACCGTCTCAAGGGCATGCCCGAGTACGTCATCGACTACGTCCTCGCCCATGAGCTCGCGCACCTGCTCGTGCCGGGACACGGCCCAGACTTCTGGCGGCTGCTGGAGGCGTACCCGCGCACCGAGCGCGCCCGCGGCTACCTGGAGGGCGTCGTAGCGGCCGAACGTCTGCCCCACCCACCGGACGCGCACGCGGAGTGACCTGCACCGCGCGCGCGGAGTGACCTGCACCCCGCGCGCAGGGAACGCGTCCCACCTCCTGTGATGCCGGTTGTGTACCGGGTCTGTACCGACATCGTGCGTTGTCCGACTTTGCCGTTAGCCTGACGCGACGCACTCGCAATCGGGATGGGGGACGGTCGTTACGCATGCCCAGGGAATTCCAACGCGGCCACAAGGCCAAGATCAGTGACCTCACCGCGGGCACCGATCTGTACGTAGGCGTGCAGATCACCGCACCCGGCCTGACCTTCGACATCAGCTGCTTCGGCCTCGACGCCGAAGAGCGGCTCTCGGACGACCGGTACTTCGTCTTCTTCAACCAGCCGAAGTCTCCCGAGGAGTCCATCCAGCTCCTGGGCGCGCAGGCCGGCGACACGGAGTCCTTCCGCATCACCCTGGACCGGATCCCGCCGCAGATCCAGAAGCTCTCCTTCACGGCGACCCTCGACGGCGCCGGGCAGATGTCGCAGATCCATCCCGGCTATCTCCGCATCGTCGCGGGCGGTGAGGAAGTGGCTCGCTACGCGTTCAGCGGCGCCGAGTTCACCACCGAGCGGGCCGTGATGCTGGGTGACATCTACCTCAAGGACGTCTGGCGGTTCGCGGCCGTCGGCCAGGGCTTCGACGGCGGTCTGGACGCCCTGCTGAAGAACTTCGGCGGCGAGGTCGCGGAGGAGGAGGCGCCCGCCGCGCCCGCTCAGCCCCAGGCAGGCGGCGCCGCTGAACGCGTAGCGAGCCACTTCCTCACCGCCCGCGACGATGCGGAGATAGCCGGGATGGA
>NZ_JAHHIU010000148.1 GCF_024539815.1 Streptomyces hayashii | reverse complement strand
GCCCCGGACGGCGACCGGCCCGCTCCGCCACCCCCTGAGCCCCGTACGAGCAGGGAGCCCGCATGACCGTCGACCCGAACGCCGCCACCCGCGGCTTCCCCGGGCCCGCGGGGCCCGGCCCGCATCCGGCCCGCTATCTGGTCCCCGCGTTGGTCGCCGGGGCCGTGGCGGTCGGCCTGGGCGTGTACGGCAAGGTGCACGACCCGGCCGGGACGGCCTTCGACCTGGCCGGCTTCAGCAGCACGGGCGCGGTGAAGGCCTGGCTGGCGTCGGCGGCGATGTTCTTCGCCCTGGTCCAGCTCGTCTCGGCGCCGATGCTGTACGGGAAGCTGCCCGGCCCCGCCTGGTCCGCCGCGCTGCACCGCTGGTCGGGCCGCGCCGCCTTCCTGATCGCGGTGCCGGTTGCGGTGCACTGCCTGTACGCGCTTGGGTATCAGACGTACGAAACACGCGTGATGTGGCACTCCGTCCTGGGTTGCTTCTTCTTCGGCGCATTCAGTGCCAAGATGCTGCTGCTCCGCTGGGAGCGACTCCCGGGATGGCTGCTGCCGATCGTCGGCGGACTCGTCCTCGCCGTGCTGACGGTGATCTGGCTCACCTCCGCCCTCTGGTTCTTCCGCACCTTCGGAGTGACGACATGACCCTCCCCGCGACACGACGCACGGTTCTCCTGGCGACGGGCGGCGCGGCAGCGGCGCTCACGGCGGCCTGCAGCAAGTACGGCGACAGCGGCTCGTCGTCGTCCGACAAGTCGTCGAACACCGCCGCCGGCCAGGAACTGGCGAAGACGGCCGACATCCCCGTCGGCGGCGGCAAGATCTTCGCCGACGAGAAGGTCGTCGTCACCCAGCCGACGAAGGGCGACTTCAAGGCGTTCTCCGCCGTCTGCACGCACCTGGGCTGCACGGTCTCCGACATCTCCGACGGGATCATCCACTGCCCCTGCCACCAGAGCGAGTTCCGCATCACGGACGGCTCGGTGGCCGGCGGCCCGGCGCCCCGGCCGCTGCCCGCCGAGAAGATCACGGTGGCGCGCGGCTCGATCAGCCTGGCCTGAGCATCTGCCGGGTCACCGGCTCACTGGTCCCACAGCGCCCCGAGCGTCATCAGCTCGCTCTGGTACTCGATCCGGTCCGCCCACTGCGTCGGCCAGGCGTCGGCTCCGGCGTACGCGCCCACGAAGGCGCCCGCCAGACAGGCGACGGAGTCGGAGTCCCCGGACGAGCAGGCGGCCCGGCGCAGCACGGTCACCGGCTCGTCGGGGAAGAGCAGGAAGCACAGCAGGCCGGCGGCCATGGCCTCCTCGGCGATCCATCCCTCTCCGGCCGCCAGACAGGGGTCGTCCTCGGGCGAGGGGTCGCGCAGCGTCTCCTGGAGGCGCTCCAGCACGCCCAGGCACTCGTCCCAGCCGCGCGCGATGAAGTGCTCCGGGTTCGGGTCCTGGCTGCGGGTCCACAGGTCGCCCAGCCAGCGGTGGTGGTAGCGGGAGCGGTTGTCGAGGGCGTACGAGCGCAGCAGCCCGATCAGGGCGGCCGGGTCGGCGCCCTGGACGAGCAGGCGTACGGCGTGGGCGGTGAGGTCGGAGGCGGCGAGCGCGGTGGGGTGCCCGTGGGTGAGGGCGGACTGGAGCTGGGCGGCGCCGGCCCGCTGCTCGTCGCTGAGGCCGGGGACCATGCCGATCGGGGCGACGCGCATGTTGGCGCCGCAGCCCTTGGAGCCGACCTGGCTGGCGTCCTGCCACAGGCGCTTGTCGTCCTTGAGGAGGTTGCAGGCGGTCAGGCAGGTCCGGCCCGGGGCGCGGTTGTTGTCGGGTGACTGATACCAGTCCACGAACTCCTCGCGCAGGGTCCGCGCCAGCGACGTCGGCACGAGGAGTCCGCGGTCCATGGCGGTCCGCAGGGCGCGCCCCACCGCGAGGGTCATCTGCGTGTCGTCGGAGACGAAGGCGCGCTTCGGCAGTTCCATCTCCCGCCACGGCCCGCACTTGGCGAGGATCGAGGGCACGTCGTTGAACTCGGTGGGGAACCCGAGCGCGTCCCCCAGCGCGAGTCCCAGCAGGGACCCGGTGGCGCGCTTCCTCACGGTGGTCGAGGTGGTCATGCGGAACGTCCTTCCCGGGGCGGTCGCAGCAGGGGTGGGTGGAGTGCGGTGGCGGCGCCCGCGCGGTAGAGGGCGGCGGGCTTGCCCCGGCCGCCGGTCAGGCGCGCGCCACCGGGCACGGGCTCGACGAAGCCCGGGGTGGCGAGCACCTTGCGGCGGAAGTTGGGCCGGTCGAGGCCGGTCCCCCACACGGTCTCGTAGACCTGCTGGAGCTCGCCGAGCGTGAACTCGGCCGGGCAGAAGGCGGTCGCGAGGCAGGTGTACTCGAACTTGGCGCCCACCCGGTCGTGGGCGTCGGCCAGGATCCGGTCGTGGTCGAAGGCGAGCGGCCCGACGTCGTCGTAGGGCTGCCAGCACGCCTGGAGGGCGTCGCCGCCGCCGGTGGGCTCGGGGGCGTCGGGCAGCAGGGCGGCGAAGGCGACGGAGACGACCCGCATCCGGGGGTCGCGGCCGGGCTCGCTGTAGGTGCGCAACTGCTCCAGGTGGAGGCCGGAGACGTCCTTGAGGCCGGTCTCCTCGGCGAGTTCGCGCCGGGCGGCGGTCTCCGCGGACTCGTCCGGCAGCACGAAGCCGCCGGGCAGCGCCCAGCGGCCGGCGTAGGGCTCCTGACCCCGCTCGACGAGCAGGACGTGCAGGGTGTCCGCGCGGAGCGTGAGGACGGCGAGATCGACGGTGACGGCGAAGGGCTCGTAGGCGTACTTGTCGTACGCCTGCCCGCCGGAGGTGTGCCCGTCGTCGCCCCGCATGACGAACACCTCCTCTTAATAGTCACCACGACTATAAAAAGGAGGTGTTCGTGCGCACAAGCCCTGCGGGGCCCGGAACTTCCTAGAGGTCGACTTCCTTCATCAGCATGCCGACCTCGGTGTTGGACAGCCGGCGCAGCCAGCCCGACTTCTGGTCGCCCAGGGTGATCGGCCCGAAGGCGACGCGCACCAGCTTGTCGACCGGGAAGCCGGCCTCGGCCAGCATCCGGCGCACGATGTGCTTGCGGCCCTCGTGCAGGGTCACCTCGACCAGGTAGTTCTTGCCGGTCTGCTCCACGACGCGGAAGTGGTCCGCCTTGGCGTAACCGTCCTCCAGCTGGATGCCGTCCTTGAGCCTCTTGCCGAGGTCGCGCGGGATCGGGCCGACGATGTGCGCGAGGTAGACCTTCTTCACGCCGTACTTGGGGTGCGTCAGCCGGTGCGCGAGCTCGCCGTGGTTGGTGAGCAGGATGACGCCCTCGGTCTCGGTGTCCAGCCGGCCCACGTGGAACAGCCGCGTCTCGCGGTTGGTCACGTAGTCGCCGAGGCACTGACGGCCCTCGTTGTCCTCCATCGTGGAGACGACGCCGGCCGGCTTGTTGAGCGAGAAGAACTGGTAGGACTGCGTCGCGACCGTCAGCCCGTCGACCTTGACCTCGTCCTTCTCCGGGTCGACCCGCTTGCCCTGCTCCAGGACGATCTCGCCGTTGACCTCGACGCGCGCCTGCTCGATCAGCTCCTCACAGGCCCGCCGGGAGCCGTAGCCCGCGCGGGCGAGGATCTTCTGAAGCCGCTCGCCCTCCTGCTCCGCACCCGGGAAGGTCTTGGGCAGCTTGACGTCCTTCTTGCCCGCGTACCGCTCGCGGTTGCGCTCCTCGGCCCTCGCCTCGTACTCCCGCGAGGTCGCCGGGACGGAACGGCCGCGCCCGGTGCCCTGGCCCTGCTTGGGGCCGCCCTTGGCGCCGCCGCGCGCGGAGGCGCCACGGCCGGACTTCGGTCCCTCATGGGTGCCGCCGGGGCCCACGTCGTAGCGGCGCTCCTCCGGGCGCGGGTTCTTCGGCCGGCCGCCCTGCTGGTCGTCGCGGGCGTTCCCGGCGCCGCGGTGATGACCGCGGCCGCCGCTGCCCCCGCTGCGGCCACCGCTGCCCCCGCTGCCGCCGCTGCGGCCACCGCTGCTGCCGCCGCGGCCGCCGCTGTTGCCACCACGGCTCCCGCCGTTGTTTCCGCTGCTGTTCCTGCCGCTGCTGCTTCGCATCAAATTTCCGTCTTGTCGTCTGCGTCCTCGGAATCCGGAGCGTCCGGATCGAACGACGGCACGCCCTCCTGGGTCTCGGCCTCGATCGCCGCCGCCTCCGGGAGGAAGGGCGCGAGCTCCGGGAGCTCGTCCAGACCGCGCAGGCCCATCCGCTCCAGAAAGTAGTTCGTCGTCACGTACAGGATCGCACCTGTTTCGGGTTCCGCGCCCGCCTCCTCCACCAGACCGCGCTGGAGCAGGGTGCGCATCACACCGTCGCAGTTCACTCCGCGCACCGCGGAGACCCTGCTGCGGCTGACCGGCTGGCGGTAGGCGACGACCGCGAGGGTCTCCAGCGCCGCCTGGGTGAGCCGGGCCTGCTGGCCGTCCAGGACGAAGCCCTCGACGGCCGCCGCGTACTCGGGGCGGGTGTAGAAGCGCCAGCCGCCCGCGACGAGTCTGAGCTCGAAGCCGCGTCCCTGCACGGTGTACTCGTCGGCCAGCTCGCGCAGCGCGTCGGCGACCTGCCGCCGGGGCCGCTGGAGGATCTTCGCGAGATGCTCCTCGGTCGCGGGCTCGTCGACGACCATGAGGACGGCCTCCAGGGCCGGCTTCAGGTCCAGCGCGGCGACGGTCTCCTCGCTCACTTGCGTGTCTCCTTCCCGGGCTCCTCCGGCGGCCGGTCGAACTCGTCGGTGACCGTCGGCTGCGCTTCCCCGTCCCCGCCGGTCCAGCGCACCCGGAGCTCGCCCAGCGCGGTCTCCTGGTCCAGGGCGACGGCCTTCTCGCGGTACAGCTCCAGCAGCGCGAGGAAACGGGCCACGACGGTGAGGGTGTCGTCGGCGTCCTCGACCAGCGCCCGGAAGCCTGCCTCGCCGAGCTCCCTCAGCCGGGCGACGACGATCCGCGCCTGTTCCTGCACGCTGACCAGCGGCGCGTGGATGTGGTCGACGTACACCTGCGGCTTGGCCCTGGGCTGCATCGCCTTGACCGCGAGCTTCGCGAACCCTTCCGCGCCGATACTGATGACCACCTCGGGCAGCAGTTCGGCGTGGTGCGCCTCCAGGCCGACGGTACGGGGGTAGCGGCGGCCCTCGCTCTCCAGCCGGTGCGTGAAGATGTCGGCGATCTGCTTGTAGGCCCGGTACTGGAGGAGGCGGGCGAAGAGCAGGTCGCGGGCCTCCAGCAGCGCCAGGTCGGCCTCGTCCTCCACCTCGGCGGCGGGCAGCAGCCGGGCCGCCTTCAGATCGAGGAGCGTGGCGGCCACGACCAGGAACTCGGTCGTCTGGTCGAGGTCCCAGTCGGGGCCCATGGCCCGGATGTGGGCCATGAACTCGTCGGTGACCTTGGACAGCGCGACCTCGGTGACGTCCAGCTTGTGCTTGGAGATCAACTGGAGGAGCAGATCGAAGGGCCCCTCGAAGTTGGCGAGCCGCACCTTGAAGACGCCGTCGGACACGTCCCGCGACGCGGCCCCGTCCTCCGCGACGGCCACCGCCGCATCCGCCTCGGCAAGACCCCGGCCCGCCGCGTCCGGCTCCGGGACGTCCGGCTCCGGGACGTCCGGCTCCGGGACGTCCGGCTCCGCCGCATCGGACGCCCGGACTCCGGTCCCCGGCGCCCGCGCCTCCGAGACCTCCGAACGCGTCGCGTCCGGAGGCCCGGCGTCCGGGTCCGCCGTGTCCGCGTCCGCCGCGTCCGGTCGCGGTCCAGGGGCGTCCGCGGGCAGCGGGTTCCGGGCCGGGGCGGAGGGATCGGGGTTCGGTTCGGCGGACGGCGGGACCGCCCCCGGTCCACGCCCCAGCGCGCGCCGGCGGCCGGGTGCGCCACCGGAAGCGGATGCGGGAGCGTCGTGCGAGGTCATGGCCCTCGCAGGCTACCGCTACCGCCCGCGAAGTCGCCGTACGAGGATGCTGGCGTCCCCGCGGCTCTCCAGATCGGCGAGGACCACGGCGACCGCCTCGCGGACGATGCGCCCCCGGTCCACGGCCAGTCCGTGTTCGCCGCGGAGCACCAGACGGGCGTGCTCCAGGTCCATGAGCTCCTCGGCGGAGACATAGACGGTGATCTTCTCGTCGTGGCGCTCACGGCCGCTGGGCCGACGAGACGGCGCCCTCCCGCGCTTGCGCTGCTGGCCGTCGTCCGGTGCGCCCGCGGCAGAACCTTCCTGCGCGCCCTGGCGCCGTTCCGGACGCTCCCCCGGGGCTCCCCTGGTGCGGGACTCCCCGGCGTCGGTCTGGCCGGCGTCGGCCGCCGCGTGCTCGGCGCCCTCGCCGTCACCGCCCTGCGCGGGAACGGCCTGCGGCGCGTCCTCCGGGCCGGCGGCCGCCACCCCGTCGCTCTCGCCGGCCGGCGCCGGCACCCGGGCCTCGCCGTTGGCGGGGCGCCGGGGCGCGGACGGCTGAAGCGCCATTCCCCCTGTCGTACGGAAGAGTTCGTCGGCCCCCGGCAGACTCACTCGGCGTGACACCGGGCGAGCACCTCCCTGGCGAGCTGACGATAGGCGGCGGCGCCGACGGAGTTGGAGGCGTACGTGGTGATCGGCTCACCGGCGACCGTGGTCTCCGGGAAGCGGACCGTGCGCCCGATGACCGTGTGGTAGACGTGGTCGTCGAACGCCTCGACGACCCGTGCGAGCACCTCACGGCTGTGCACCGTGCGCGAGTCGTACATGGTCGCCAGGATGCCGTCGAGCTCCAGCTCCGGGTTGAGCCGTTCCTGGACCTTCTCGATGGTCTCGGTCAGCAGCGCCACACCGCGCAGCGCGAAGAACTCGCACTCCAGCGGCACGATCACCTTGTGGGCGGCCGTGAGGGCGTTGACGGTGAGCAGGCCGAGCGACGGCTGACAGTCGATGACGATGTAGTCGTAGTCGTCCATCAACGGCTTGAGCGCACGCTGGAGCGTGGACTCGCGCGCGACCTCGGAGACCAACTGGACCTCGGCGGCCGACAGGTCGATGTTGCTGGGCAGCAGGTCCATGTTGGGGACCGCCGTCTTGAGGAGCACCTCGTCCGCCGCCATGCCCCGCTCCATGAGCAGGTTGTAGACGGTGAGGTCGAGCTCCATCGGATTGACGCCGAGACCCACCGACAGCGCGCCCTGCGGGTCGAAGTCCACGAGCAGCACCCGCCGGCCGTACTCCGCGAGCGCGGCACCCAGGTTGATGGTCGACGTCGTCTTGCCCACGCCGCCCTTCTGGTTGCACATCGCGATGATCTTCGCGGGGCCGTGCTCGGTCAGCGGGCCCGGGATCGGGAAGTACGGCAGCGGGCGTCCGGTCGGACCGACGCGCTCACGGCGCTGTCGGGCCGCGTCGGGCGCGAGCGTGGCCGCGTATTCCGGGTCCGGCTCGTACTCGGCATCGGGATCGTAGAAGTGCCCGTCGGGCAGTTCGTCGTAGTCGGCGAAGTGGTTGTGGGGCGCGCCACTTCCGTCGCCGGCCATGGCGTTCACGTGATGGCCATCCATGCTCTGGTGTGCTGACAGAGCCATATGGGGGCTGCGCTGGCTCTGGTGGGCTGCGAAGGTTCGGACAGCGACGGAGCCGACAGCCTCGCGCCCCGCGGAACCCGGGTCCCGCGTAGGCATTCCTGGTTGACCACCCCCGGGAGCAAATGTCGACTCATTCACAAGTCGTCTTACCTCCTTGGTGACCAGGAAACTTCTAGACAAGGTCAGCGTGGCACCATGCCGACGGTTGGCGACTCTATGGCGTGTCGGGCGTCCGCAGCAACACAATCCGCCGGACCCGGCCCGATGTGTCGGCAATGAAACATCCCTCTGTCAAGGGCGTACGGCCGTCGCACGGCAGGTTTCACCGGTGTGCGAATCGGTCGAAGAGTTACGTTCGAGGCGAGTTGGCCGAGAGCCGCAAAGTGACCATACACACATCCGGCCGGACCTTGTCGGGCAAGGTCCGGCCAGGTGGACGCGGTTGACGCGCCTTGTTGACGTATCGCCTTTACGAAAAGGTGACTTGGCTCCCGGGGCTCCCGCGAGCCCGCCGGCTCAGCCGAGCAGGGAGTCCAGCTCCACGTGCTCCAGGCCGTGCGCCTCGGCGACCTCGCGGTAAACGACCTTGCCGTCATGGGTGTTGAGACCCTTGGCCAGCGCCGCATCGCGGCGCAGCGCCTCCACCCAGCCCTTGTCCGCCAGTTCGACGATGTAGGGCAGCGTGGCGTTGGTGAGCGCGTAGGTGGAGGTGTTGGGGACCGCGCCGGGCATGTTGGCGACGCAGTAGAACACCGAGTTGTGGACCGGGAAGGTCGGCTCGGCGTGCGTGGTGGGACGGGAGTCCTCGAAGCAGCCGCCCTGGTCGATCGCGATGTCGACAAGGACACTCCCGGGCTTCATCCGGGACACCAGCTCGTTGGTGACCAGCTTCGGGGCCTTGGCGCCCGGGATGAGCACGGCGCCGATGACGAGGTCGGCCTCCAGGCAGGCCTTCTCCAGCTCGAAGGCGTTGGAGACGACGGTCTGGATCTTCGTGCCGAAGATCTTGTCGGCTTCCTTGAGCTTGTTGATGTCCTTGTCGAGCAGGGTCACGTGGAAGCCCATGCCGATGGCGATCTGCGCCGCGTTCCAGCCGGAGACCCCTCCGCCGATGACGACCGCCTTGGCGGCCAGCACGCCCGGGACGCCGCCCGGCAGCACACCGCGGCCGCCGTTGGCGCGCATGAGGTGGTAGGCGCCGACCTGGGGGGCCAGCCGGCCCGCGACCTCGGACATCGGGGCGAGCAGCGGCAGCGCGCGGCTCGGCAGCTCGACGGTCTCGTAGGCGATCGCGGTGGTGCCGGACTCGACGAGGGCGTCGGTGCACTCCTTGGACGCCGCCAGGTGCAGGTACGTGAAGAGCGTCTGGTCCTTGCGGAGGCGGTGGTACTCCTCGGCGATGGGCTCCTTGACCTTCAGCAGCAGGTCGGCCGTGGCCCACACCTCGTCGGCGGTCTCCAGGATGCGCGCGCCCGCGGCCAGGTACTCCTCGTCCGTGATGGACGAGCCGACACCGGCGCCTCGTTCGACGACGACCTGGTGGCCGTGGCGCACGAGCTCGTGCACACCGGCGGGGGTGATGGCCACCCGGAACTCGTTGTTCTTGACCTCGCGGGGGATGCCGACCTTCACGTCGATCACGGTCCTTGGCTCAGAGGGTGTGGGGGTACAGCGAAGACATTCCCGGAGGTACAGGACACACCGGGACGCACCACAGGAGAACGTGCGGCAGAGCCAGTTTAATGAAGGCGTTCCCGCTGTCTAGCCTTTCATTGCATCAATCTTCAGCGGATGCACTGCGGATTTCGCAGGTGTTAGTGGCGCGTTCCGGCTGTTCGGGCCCCGTATCGTCGTCCGAGGGCTCCTCTTCCAGGATGCGCTCGGCCGCGCCCCGGTGCAGGCGGGCCGCCGCCGGGTCGCCCAGTCGCTCCAGGGTGTCGGCCAGTCTCAGCTGCACCGCGGCCTGCAGTCGGGTGTCCTCGGCGCGCCTGGCCCACTCCACCGCCTCGTGGCAGGTGCGCAGCGACTCCTCGGGGCGGCCCGCGTACTCCTGGACCCGGGCCAGCTCGCTCAACGCCCGCGCGTGCGCGCCGACATCGCCGTTCTTGCGGTGCCCCGCCGCGGCGGCCCGCCAGGCCCGCTGGGCCTCGCCATAGCGCCCGGCGTAGGTGTGCGCGGTGGCGATGCGGCCGTACAGGCGCGCGGCGTCCGCGCGCTCGTCGCGGGCCAGTCGCTGGGCGAGGGCCCGGCCGAACCAGTCGGCAGCCCGCTCGTAGTCCCCGAGCTCCAGGTGGGCGCCGCCTACGGATTCCATCGCGCGGCCGATCGCGTACGGGTCGTTCGCCTCGCGTCCGGCGTCCAGTGCGGCCCGGTAGCGCACCAGGGCCTCGGCGGTGCGGCCCGTCCGGGCGTCGACGTCGGCCAGGTTCAGCAGGGCCGCGGCCTTCTCCCGGGGCAGCCCGCGGCGCTCGGCCACGTCCAGGACGAGCTGGTGGACGCCGTACAGGTCCGGGGCGGCCGCCCGGGTGCCCACGTGCGCGACCATCGCCCGCACCAGCTGGGACATCAGCCGGCGGGCGAGGGTGTCCAGCTCCCCGTCCGCGACCGCGAGGCGGGCGGAGGCCAGCAGGGCGGGACGGCGCACGCTCAGCCACTCGGCGGCCGCGCGCGGGGTGGGGAAGCGCAGGGCGCGGGGCATGCCCTGGAGCTTCTCGCGGGCCTGGGGGCTGTCGGTCTCGGTGATGGCCCGGCAGGACTGCAGCAGCCGTACCGTGCGCTCCAGCATGCGGGCCCGGGCGAGCTGGAGCTCGGCCGGGCGGTCGTGGGTCGCGGCGGCGGCGCGCAGCAGGGGGTGCAGACAGCCGGGGATCTCGTACTGGGGCAGCGGGGAGTCCACGGCCCGCAGCAGCCCGAGGGCGGTGAGATCGTCCAGGACGGTGCGGGCCGCACCCACCGAGCAGCCGGCCAGCGCGGAGGCGGTGTGCGGGTCGGCGAGGCCGGCCGGGGCGAGGCACAGCAGCCGCAGCACCCGCGCGGCGGGGGCGGGCAGCGCGGCGTGCACGAGCCCGAACACCCGGCTGAGCGGTGAGCCCTCGTCGATCTCCGCGTGGAGTTGCCGGGCGAAGTCGGCGACGGCGGCCTGCGGGCGGGCGGCGAGCCAGCCGCCGGCCAGCGTCAGCGCGGCGGGCTCGCCCTGGCAGGCCTCCACGAGCCCCTCGGCGGAGAGCGGGTCGACGGTGATGCGGACGGAGCCGGTGTACCGGGTCAGCAGTTCGAGGGCGGACTTGGTGTCCAGGCCGCCCAGGGTGCAGGGGCGGACGTCCGCGATGCCGGTGAGGGGCCCGGAGGAGACGGCCACGAGCAGGCACTGCGGGGTGTCGGGAAGCAGCGCGTCGACCTGTTCGGCGCCGGTGGCGTCGTCGAGCAGCAGCAGCACCCGTCGCCGGGCGAGGGAGGCGCGCAGTAGGGCCGCGAGGTCGTCCTCGTCGGCGCCGGCGGGGGCCGGCACGTCGAGCGCGGCCAGCAGTTCGCGGGCCGCGCGCTCGACCGGCACGGGCGTGCCGTCGGGCTCGGCGAGACGGGCGCGCAGCACGCCGTCCGGATAGCGGTCGGCGACCTGCCGGACGAGTTCCTCGGCGAGCGCGGTCCGTCCGGAGCCTCGCCGGCCGGCGATCAGGAGCACGCGCGCGCGTGGGGCCTTCCGGCCGGAGATGGTGTCCAGCCCCGCGCGCTCGATGTCGGCGCGCAGTTCCTTCAACTCCCGGGTGCGGCCCAGGAAATGGCCCTCTGACGCAGCGTGTCCGGACAGCTGCGCGCCGCCTGTGTCCACTGCCTGATCCGTCACGGGCCACACTCCCGTCCCACCGCGCACGCAACCCGCCGGGACTCCGGATCGGGTGATTCCAGAGCCTAGTTCACGCTCTGCGACGTTCCGGGAGGAGCACGGCGGCGCGCGGCCGGGACTCCCCCGATCGGATCAGCCGATCGTCACACCGGGAGTGGTCCGGAGGGGACGCCGAGCCGGGTGGAAGCGGACGGCGGCGGGCTCTCGCGGCGGGCGACCGGTGACCGGTGACCCGGTGCCACGCACCGGGCGACGGGCGGTCCGGGCCTGCGCGGGGTGACGCGGAACGGGTGAGTCCAGGCCTGCGAGCGGCGCCCCGGAAGGGGCGCGTTCAAGCCACGAGCGAGAACGCGGAACGGGCGCGTTCCCGCTCGTGACGGGTGACGGCGACGACGGGCGGGTTCAGGCCTCGAAGGGACGGGCCGGCCAGGGGGCCTCCGCCGGACGCAGCGCCTCGACGCCCTCTCCGGCGCGGGCGGCCACCAGCGACAGCACGCCGACCGCCAGACAGTTGTTGTGCACGTCGCCCGCGAGGACCGCCCGGACCAGGTCGGCGACCGGCACGCGCGCGTGCTCCATGTCGGCCTCCTCCTCCTCCACCGCGAAGCGCTGTCCGTCCGCCTCCGACAGGCCCCGGGCCAGGAAGATCCGCACCGACTCGTCACAGCCGCCCGGTGTCGTATACACGTCGATGAGAACCCGCCAGTCCTCGGCCTTGACGTGCGCCTCCTCGTACAGCTCGCGCTGGGCCGCGTGCAGCGGGTTCTCGCCGGGGACGTCGAGCAGACCGGCCGGGATCTCCCACAGCTTGTGCCGCACGGGGTGGCGGTACTGCTTGATCAGCAGCACCCGGTCCTCGTCGTCGAGGGCGAGGACCGCCACGGAGCCGGGATGGACCTGGTAGTCCCGGCGGACCACGGAGCCGTCGGGCATGACCACCTCGTCGGTGCGCACCGAGGTCTTGTTGCCCACGAAGGGGGTCTGGGTGGCCCGGATCTCCCACGCCTGAGGAGTGTCCTTGATCGTCATGCCTTGCGTCCTTCCACCGTGCCACCTGCGCAAACGAAACCGGGGTGCAAACCCTTGAAGGTTTGCACCCCGGCCACCGTACAACCGGTGTGTCACTTCGAAGTCTGCCCCGCGGCGACCTTCCGCTCGACCGCCGCCTTCACCAGGCCGGCGAACAGCGGGTGCGGACGCGTGGGCCGCGACCGCAGCTCCGGGTGCGCCTGGGTGGCCACCAGGTAGGGGTGGACGTCGCGCGGGTACTCCACGTACTCGACGAGCTTGCCGTCCGGCGAGGTGCCCGAGAACAGGATGCCCGCCCTCTTCTCCAGCTCGGCGCGGTAGGCGTTGTTCACCTCGTAACGGTGACGGTGCCGCTCCTCGACGTACTCCTTGCCGTCGTACACCTCACGGACGATGGAGCCCTCCGCCAGCTTCGCCGGGTACATGCCCAGACGCATCGTGCCGCCCATGTCCCCCTCGCCGGCCACGATGTCGAGCTGCTCGGCCATCGTGGAGATGACCGGGTGCGCGGTGGCCGGGTCGAACTCGGTGGAGTTGGCGTCGCCGATGTCGGCCAGGTTGCGCGCGGCCTCGATCACGATGCACTGCAGCCCCAGGCACAGGCCCAGCAGCGGGATCCTGTTCTCACGGGCGTAGCGGATCGCGCCGACCTTGCCGAGCACGCCGCGGTCGCCGAAGCCGCCCGGGATGCAGATCCCGTCGACGTCCTCAAGCTGGGCCTTGGCGCCCGCCGGGGTCTTGCAGTCGTCCGAGGTGACCCACTTGATCTTCACGCGGGCCTTGTTGGCGAAGCCGCCGGCGCGCAGCGCCTCGGTGACCGAGAGGTAGGCGTCGGGCAGGTCGATGTACTTGCCGACCAGCGCGAGCGTGATCTCGTGGTCGGGGTTGTGGACGCGGTCGAGCAGGTCGTCCCACGTCGTCCAGTCCACGTCGCGGAACGGCAGGTCCAGCTTGCGGACGACATAGGCGTCCAGTCCCTCGCCGTGCACGGTCTTGGGGATGTCGTAGATCGAGCGCGCGTCGGGGCAGGCCACCACGGCGTCCTCGTCGACGTCGCACATCAGCGAGATCTTGCGCTTGATCGCGGTCGGCACCTCGCGGTCGCAGCGCAGCACGATCGCGTCCGGCTGGATACCGATGTTGCGCAGAGCGGCGACCGAGTGCTGGGTCGGCTTGGTCTTCAGCTCGCCGGAGGGGCCGATGTACGGCAGGAGCGAGATGTGCACCACGAAGACGTTGTCCCGGCCGACCTCGTGCCGGACCTGGCGGACCGTCTCCAGGAACGGCAGCGACTCGATGTCGCCGACGGTGCCGCCGACCTCGGTGATCACGACGTCGACCTCGTCCGTCGCCATGCGGCGGATGCGGTGCTTGATCTCGTTGGTGATGTGCGGGATGACCTGGACGGTGTCGCCGAGGTACTCGCCGCGCCGCTCCTTGGCGATCACCGTGTTGTAGACCTGCCCGGTGGTGACGTTGGCCGAGCCGTCGAGGTCGCGGTCGAGGAAGCGCTCGTAGTGGCCGATGTCCAGGTCGGTCTCGGCGCCGTCGTTGGTGACGAACACCTCACCGTGCTGGAAGGGGTTCATCGTGCCCGGGTCGACGTTCAGGTACGGGTCGAGCTTCTGCATCACGACGCGCAGTCCCCGCGCCTTGAGCAGCATGCCGAGGCTGGAGGCCGTCAGACCCTTGCCGAGCGAGGAGGCGACACCCCCGGTGACGAAGATGTGCTTGGTCGTCGTGGATTTGGGCGTCATGGCCAAGAGGGGGCTCCCGTGGTCGCGATTGGGGTGTGCGGTTCGGGGGCTTCGAGACCACCGGTCCACGGGCTACCAGGGTATCAGCGCCTCGGAGAGATGGCTTCCGGCCACGCTCCGCGCACGGCCCGACACGGGAGGCCGTTTCAACACCGGTTTCTCACCCGTTGCTCACCCGTTCGGCCCACCCGCGTCGCCGGGAGCGGCACACAGATCATCTACGTGCGTCGTATCCTGCTCGGACACTCACTGCCGAGCCCGGTCGGCAAGACGGCACACCCCCGCCCGTCCCCCACCGGAACAACGAGAGCTCGTCAGTTCGTTGAGCAATAATCGGCGTTTTGCCCTGAGGGCCGAGCGGCTGCTTTGCTTCAGCGCTCAACGACGCATTACAAACGACCCCTTGACCGCACTAGCGACAGCCCCCGTGTCCCATGGGGGTGACGTGGCCGTTCGACTGGAGTTGCACGTGGCCGGGCGCATCGAAGACTACGCACTCATCGGAGACATGCAGACCGCCGCCTTGGTCTGCCGTGACGGGACAGTGGACTGGCTGTGCCTGCCCCGCTTCGACTCGCACGCGATCTTCGCCGGTCTGCTCGGCACCGAGGAACACGGGTTCTGGCGCCTCGGGCCGGCGCACGCCTCCGACGCGCCGCCGCCGCGCGCGGCCCGGCGCACCTACCGCGGCGACTCGCTGATCCTGGAGTCCGAGTGGGACACCCCGCGCGGCACGGTCCGGGTGACCGATTTCATGCCTCCCCGCGACGGCGCGCCCCAGCTGATCCGGATCGTCGAGGGCGTCTCGGGCCGCGTGCCGATGCGCTCGACCCTGCGGATGCGGTTCTCCTACGGCCGGGTCGTGCCGTGGGTGCACAAGCACGAGGGCCGCACGGTGGCCGTGGCGGGCCCGGACTCGGTGTGGTTCGACACGGACTGCGAGACCTACGGCAAGTCGCTCACCACGTACGCCGACTTCACGGTCGCGCCCGGCGACCGGATCGCGTTCACGATCTCGTGGGAGCCCTCGCACAAGCAGCCGCCCCCGCTGCCCGAGCCGGAGCAGTCCCTGGAGGCGACCGAGGAGTTCTGGCGCGAGTGGGTCGAGCACTGCACGTACCACGGCCCCTACCGTGAGGCCGTGATCCGCTCCCTGATCACGCTCAAGGCGCTGACCTACGGCCCCACCGGCGGCATCGTCGCCGCGCCCACCACGTCCCTGCCGGAGGACATCGGCGGCGTCCGCAACTGGGACTACCGCTACACCTGGCTGCGCGACGCGGCCATCACCCTGTCCTCCCTGCTGCGCACCGGCTACCGCGAGGAGGCCCGCGCCTGGCGCGAGTGGCTGCTGCGCGCGGTCGCCGGCGACCCCGAGAACCTGCAGATCATGTACGGCATCGCGGGTGAGCGCGAGCTCGGCGAGGCCGAGCTGGACTGGCTGCCCGGCTACGAGAACTCCGGCCCGGTCCGGGTCGGCAACGGAGCCGCACACCAGCTCCAGCTCGACGTGTACGGCGAGGTCACCGAGGCCCTGCACCTGGGCCACATGACCGGCCTGGCCCGCAACGACTACGCCTCCCTGCTCCAGCTCAAACTGATCCGCTACCTGGAGCAGCACTGGGACGAGCCCGACGAGGGCATCTGGGAGGTGCGCGGCCCGCGCCGCCACTTCGTGCACTCCAAGGTGATGGCCTGGGTCGCGGTCGACCGCACCATCAAGCTGATCGAGTCCGGCGACGCGGACGGCCCGCTGGACAAGTGGCGCGAGCTGCGCGACGACATCCACCGGGACGTGTGCGAAAAGGGTTACGACAAGGAGCGCAACACCTTCACCCAGTCCTACGGCTCCAAGGAGCTGGACGCGTCCTTGCTGCTCATCCCGCAGATGGGCTTCCTGCCCCCGGACGACAAGCGGGTGATCGGCACCATCGAGGCGATCCAGCGCGAGCTGTCCACCCCGGACGGCTTCATCCTGCGCTACCCGACCTCGGGCGGCGACGAGGGCGTGGACGGCCTCCCGGGCGACGAGGGCGCGTTCCTGGCCTGCTCGTTCTGGATGGCGGACGACCTCGCGATGATCGGCCGGGTCGACGAGGCGCGCAAGCTCTTCGAGAAGCTGCTCTCCCTGCGCAACGACCTCGGATTGCTCGCCGAGGAGTGGGACCCGCGCCTGCAGCGCCAGGTCGGCAACTTCCCGCAGGCCTTCAGCCACGTCCCGCTGATCGACACGGCGCTGCGGCTGACGGCGTCGGGCGCGTACGGCGGCTGAGCCCGGGGCCCGAGCGCCGGACCGAGGTCTTACGGACCGGTGACGTGCGGCCGCCGAACAGGACCGGGCCGCCGCGCCCGCCTACGCTGGAGCCATCTGCCCCTGCACGGAAGGGGGCGCCTCATGGCCTCCCCATCAACGGCGGGCGCGGCACTGTCCGCGCTGCGCGAGGAACTGGTCGGCGACGTGTTCGCCCCTGAGGATCCGGGATACGACGAGGCCCGGACCGTCTTCAACGCGATGATCGACCGCCGTCCGGCCGTGATCGCCCAGTGCGTCGACGAGTCCGACGTCGTACGGTCGCTGCGCTTCGCCCGCGACCTGGACCTGCCGGTCGCGGTGCGCGGCGGCGGGCACAGCGTCGCGGGCATGGCCCTGGGCGACGGAGCCCTGGTGGTGGACCTTCGTCACATGCGCGCGGTCACCGTCGATCCCGCCGCCCGGACGGTGCGGATCGCCGGCGGGGCCACCATGAGCGACCTGGACCGCGCGTGTCAGCCCCATGGGCTGGCCACGACGGGCGGCCGGGCCTCCACCACCGGCGTCGGAGGCTTCGTCCTCGGCGGCGGCACCGGCTGGCTCGACCGGCGCTTCGGCCTGGCCGTGGACAACCTGCTCGACGTCGAGCTGGTCACCGCGCAGGGCCGGCAGGTGCGCGCGAGCGCCGACGAGCACCCGGACCTGTTCTGGGCGCTGCACGGCGGCGGCGGCAACTTCGGCGTCGCCACCGCGCTCACCCTGAAGCTGCACGAGCTGCCCGAGTTCTCGATCGCGCTGCTGCTGCACCTGCCGGACTTCGGCCCCGAGGTCGCCCGCACCTATCGGGACCTGATCACGGCCGGCCCGGACGAGGCGGGCGGCGCCGTCATCTACTTCACCGGCCCGCCCGCCGAGTTCGTCCCGCCGCACCTGGTCGGCTCGCTGCTGTGCGGGGTGCTGCTGACGTACGCCGGGTCCGAGGAGGACCTGCGCAAGCTCGCCCAGCCCCTGCTGGCGCTGCCGCACGAGGCCGAGGTCGTCGGGGCGATGCCGTACGCCGACGTCCAGTGCATGCTCGACGATCCGCCCGGAATGCGGAACTACTGGTCGGCGGAGTACCTGACCGGCGCCCCGGACGACTTCGTCGACGTGTACTGCGCCCGCGGCCGGACCGTGCCTGTTCCGACCGGCACCATGCACGCCCTGTTCCCGCAGGGCGGCGCGATCGGCGCCGGCCCGCACGAGTACCCCGTGCCGTACCGCGACGCGCCGTGGGCCGTCCACCCCTTCGGGCTGTGGGAGGACCCGGCGGACGACGAGCGGTGCGTGCAGTGGGTCCGGGACGTCCGGGCCGACGCGCGGCCGTGGAGCACCGGAGCGGTGTACCTCAACTTCATCGGCGACGAGGGCGCCGACCGGGTCGTGGCGGGCGTCGGCGAGGCGAACGCCCGGCGGCTCGCCGACGTGAAACGCGGGTACGACCCCGATAACGTGTTCCGCTTCAACCACAACATCAGGCCCGCCTGAGGCCATCGCGGAGATGTCACCGGAAGGTCCGCGCGGGTAGCGTCCGCTGCATGGACAGCCGCCCTGACCACCGATTCGACAGCCGGAGCACCGGCATCACCGTGCAGCGCGCGCTGGAGCTGCCCGGCCTGCGCGGCGGGCTGCCCGAGGTCCTCGCGGGCGGCGAGCGGCTGGACCGCACGGTGCGCTGGGTGCACGCGGGCGAGGTCCCGCACATCGCCTCGCTGCTCAAGGGCGGGGAACTGCTGCTGACGACGGGCTACGGTCTCGGGACCCGTCCGGCCGAGCAGCGGGCGTTCGTCCGCACCCTGGCCGAGCGGGGCATCGCGGCCCTGGTGATCGAGCTGGGACCGCGCTTCGACCGGCTGCCCGCGGCCCTGGTCGAGACGGCGCGCACGACCGGGCTCCCGCTCGTCCAACTGCACCGCGAGGTGGCGTTCGTGACGGTCACGGAGGAGGTCCACACCGAGATCGTCAACGGCCACTACGCCCTTCTCCAGCAGGCCGAGGAGGTGCACCGGCGCTGCACGCAGGCCCTGCTCGGCGGCGGGGGGATCCCGCAGGTGCTGGGCATCCTGGCCGGCTTCGGCGACAACCCGGTGTTCCTGGAGACGACCGACGGACGGCTGCTGTACGCGGCCGGGGAGGGCCCGCAGGGCGCGGATCCGCTCCAGGTGTGGGAGGGACTGCGCGGCCCGCACAAGGACGCGCCGCCGCCCGCCGGGTCGGTGTTGGTCGACGTGCCCGGGGGCGGGCCGGGGGCGGGTGCGGTGCGCGCCCGGCTGGTGCAGCTGCCCGTGCGGTCCCCGCTCGCTCCCGTGCACCGCATCGCGGCCGAACGGGCTGCCGGGATCCTGGCGGTGGTGCTGATGCAGGCCCGTCAGGAGGAGGAGCTCGCCGCGCGCGGCCGGGGCGACTTCCTGACGGATCTCGCCGAGGGCCGGATCGCCGCGGGGGACGCGCCGGGGCAGGCGCGGGTGCTCGGCTTCAGGCCGGCCGCCGGCCCGCTGCTGCCGGTCGTCATGCGGCTGGGCGACGCGATCTCCCCGGGTGGGGGCTGGGCGGTGCTGGCGCGGGCGGTCGCGGAGGAGCTGGCCTCGGTGGGCGTGCCGGCGCTGCTGGGCGTGCGGCCGGTGGAGGGCCGGGTGCCGGTGCTGCTGGGCCTGCGCTCGGAGTCGGAGCGGCCCGCGGTGGCGGACCGGGTCGCGGCGGCGCTGCGGGCCGGGGTGGAGCGGGCCGGGATGCAACGCCCGGGGGCCGCGCCGCCGGTGGTCGTCGTGGGGGTGGCGGGCGGCTGGGCGGCCGCCTCGGCGGGTCTCAGGCACGCGGCGGAGACGGCGACCGCAGCGCACGGCCTGCCGGACCGCCCCTGGTACGACGCCCGCCGTCTGGACATCGACCTCCTGCTGTGGCGGCTGCGCGACCACCGTGACCTGGCGGCGTTCGTGGACCGCGCGATCGGCCCGGTCCGCGATCACGACCGGCGCTCCAAGCCGCCGCTGCTGCCGACCCTGGAGACGTATCTCGCGCACGCCGGCCGCAAGGCGGAGACCGCCCGCGAGCTGCACCTGAACCGCCAGACCCTCTACAACCGCCTCGCCCGCATCGGCGAACTGCTCGGCACCGACCTCGACGATCCCCAGACGGTCCTGGCGTTGAGCTTGGCGCTACGGGCGCGACGCCACGTGCCGTGAGGGCCGGCACACCCCGCAGGCCGGAGGGAGGTGCGATTCGGCCCGGCGGCCGGTCGGTTCCCTGCGCGGCCCGGATGCGCGGAGGGGCTCAGCTCATCGGGCGGGGCTGTGTGAGCTCGTCGTAGACGCTGAGCACCTGTGCGACGGTCTCGTCCTCGGTGGGCCAGGTGGCCGCCTGCCGGGCGCCCATGTCCCGCAGGCGCTCGGCCCGTTCGGGGTCGCCGAGCAGCCGCACGACGGCGGCGCCGAAGGCCTTCGCGTCGCGGGACGGCACCAGTTCGGCCGCGTCGCCGACCAGCTCGCGGACGCCGTCGCCCAGAGCCGCGACGAGCGGGACGCGCGCGTGCAGCGCCTCCTGCGCGAGCACCGACCGCGACTCCCCGCCGCCCGGCAGCAGCGCCAGGTCGGCGGCGGCCAGGAGTTCGCCGACGTCGTCCCGCAGCCCGAGGAGCCGGACCGGCAGCTCCTCGTCCTCGATGCGGCGCTGCAGCTCGGCCCGCTGCGGACCCTCCCCCGCGATCACCACCAGGGGCGCGGGATCCAGCTCGCGCCATGCGCGCGAGGCGTCCAGCAGGAGGTCGTAGTCCCGGTGCCGGTCCAGTGAGCCGACCGCCACGAGCAGGGGCCGGCCGATCGCGCCGAGTTCGGCCCGCAGCTTGGGCAGCGGCTGCTCGCACTCCTCCAGCGGCGTCTCGACCGGCCGGCGCCGGGGCAGCGCCACCGCGGCGAGCCGCGCGTCACGGGCGCCCGTGCGGCGGGCCCGGTCGACGAGATCGGAGGTGGTGCCGAGGACCACCGCGGCCGTCCTCGCGACCCGTCGCTCCAGCAGCCGCAGGAGATGCGCACGGGCGCCCTCGGCGTGGGCGCGGTTGTGCCAGGTGACGACGAGCGGGGTGCGTCGGCCGCTGAGCGCGAGGACGGCGCGGAAGGAGGCGTGCAGTCCGTGGGCGTGGACGAGGTCCGCGTCCGTGCAGGCCGCGCGGAGCGCCGCCACCGAACCCGGATCGCTGCTGCGCGGCACGTGCACGTGTTCGGCGCCTGCCCCCGTGAAGTCGTAGGTGTCATCGGCGCCGATGGGGGCGCACACGGTCACCCGCACGCCCCGCGCGACGAGCCCCGCGGTCAGGGAACGCACGTGTGCGCTGCTGCCGGCGTTGCCGCCGCCCAGCACCTGCACGGTGCGCAGCGACGACTGGCCGTGCGGTGAGTGGCTGCTCACGTGGCCGGGGCTCCTGGTTCGGCGTCGGACGGTCACGAAGAAACGTACAGAAGGGCCGGGCGGAGGGGTGGACCGCTGGCGTTCCTCCACGCATTACGCCCAAGGATGCCAGGACGTACGGGTGTTCCGTGCCCTCCGCCCTCCGGGCGACCGGCCGCAACCCCCTGGGCTTCACCCTCACGGGTGAAGCCCTCCGATTCCCTGTTCGATCAGTCGACCTCGCCCGGACCGCGCCCGCCGCCGCCCCGCGCGCCTTCCGCACCCCGCGGTCCTTCGTCGCCCCGCGCTCTTCCTCGTGTCCGCCCCTGCCCGGCGGCGGGCGGGGCCGTCACCCGTCGGCGCGAGCCGTGGCGAGGAGCTCCTCCGCGTGGGCCCGGGCCGTCTCGGAGTCCTCCTGGCCCGCGAGCATGCGGGACAGCTCGCGGATGCGTTCCTCGCCCTCCAGAACCTTCACGCCGGACCGGGTGACAGACCCGTCATTGGTCTTCTCGACCAGCAGTTGCCGGTCGGCGAAGGCGGCGACCTGCGGAAGGTGGGTGACGACCACCACCTGCGCGGTCTTCGCGAGCCGCGCCAGCCGGCGCCCGATCTCGACGGCCGCCTTGCCGCCCACGCCCGCGTCGACCTCGTCGAAGAGATACGTGGGCACCGGATCCGTGCCCGCGAACACGACCTCCACGGCCAGCATCACCCGCGAGAGCTCACCGCCCGACGCGCCCTTGGCGATGGGCCGCGGCGGGGCGCCCGGATGCGGGGCGAGCAGCAGCTCCACCTCGTCCACACCGGCCGGTCCGTAGGCGACCGGACGGCCGCCGACCTCGACGCCCTCCGGGTCCTCGGTCTGCCGGATGTCGAACGACACGCGCGCGTGCGGCATGGCCAGCGAGGCCAGCTCGGCGGTCACGGCCGCGGCGAACCGCTCCGCGGCATCGGTGCGCGCGTCGGTCAGCGCCTGCGCCAGCCCGCCGAGTTCGGCCCGCAGCGCGTCCCGCTCGGCGGTCAGCTCGTCGATGCGCTCGTCGTCGCCGTCCAGCTCGGTGAGCCGGGCGGCGCTCTGCTCGGCCCAGGCGAGCACGGAGTTCACGTCCTGCCCGTACTTGCGGGTGAGGGCGGTGAGGGCGGCCCGCCGCTCCTCCACGGCCGACAGCCGCAGCGGATCGGCGTCCAGGTCGTCGGCGTACCCGGCGAGCTCGCCCGCGACGTCTCCCAGCAGGATCCCGATCTCCCCGATCCGGTCGGCGAGCGCGGACAGCGCCGGGTCGTGCGACCGGACGGCCTCCAGGGCCCGCTGCGCGCCCGCGACGAGCGTGGCGGCCTCGATGCCCTCGGGGTCCTCGGGGTTCCCGGCCAGCGCGGCGTGCGCGGCCGTGGCGGCGGACGACAGAGCCTCCGCGTGCCCGAGCCGCTCGGCCTCCTCCGCGAGCTCGACGTCCTCCCCGGCGCGCGGTTCGACGCCGGCGATCTCGTCGAGCCCGAAGCGCAGCAGGTCGGCCTCCTGCGCCCGCTCACGCGCGCGGGTGACGATCTCGTCCAGCTCGACGGCGACGGCCCGCAGCCGGCGGTAGGCCTCGGTGTACTTGGCGAGCGGCACGGTCACCGCGTCGCCCGCGTACCGGTCGAGCGCCTGCCGCTGCCGGGACAGCTTGAGCAGCCCCTGCTGGTCGGTCTGCCCGTGCACGGCCACCAGCTCGTCGGCGAGTTCGGCGAGCACGCCCATGGGCACGCTCCGCCCGCCCACGTGCGCCCGCGACCGCCCCTCGGCGGAAACGGTACGGCTGATGAGCAACGCCCCGTCGTCGAGCTCGGCTCCCGCCTCTTCGGCCCGCAGGACCACCGCGGCGCCGGGAGGCACCGTGATCCGCCCCTCCACGACCGCCTTCTCCGCACCGATCCGCACGAGGGCGGGATCAGCGCGTCCGCCCAGCAGCAGTCCGAGGCTGGTGACCACCATGGTCTTGCCCGCGCCCGTCTCACCGGTGACGGCGGTGAAGCCTGGCGACAGCTCGACGACAGCGTCGTCGATGACTCCGAGCGACCGTATCCGCATCTCCTCCAACACGGAGACGACCTTACGAGGTCGGGGAGGGAAAGTGCGAGGCACCCTGTCACCCGCGCGAGTGGACGCGCCTCCCGCTCCCCGCGGGCGACCAGTGCCTGTCCTAGTTCCGCGCCCCGCGCCAGCCCGCGACGGGCAGGGCGAACTTCGCCACCAGCCGGTCGGTGAACGAGGCGTGGTGCAGCCGGGCGAGCCGCACCGGCACGGCGCCGCGCCGGACCTCGACGCGGGCCCCCGGAGGCAGCTCGAAGGTCCGCCGCCCGTCGCACCACAGGACGCCCGGCGGGATGTGCGGAAGCAGCTCGACGGCGAGCACCGAGTTCGGCGAGGTCACCAGCGGCTTCGCGAACAGCGCGTGGGCGCTGATCGGCACCATCAGCAGCGCCTCGACCTCGGGCCACACCACGGGCCCGCCCGCGGAGAACGCGTACGCGGTGGAACCGGTGGGCGTCGACAGGACGATCCCGTCGCACCCGAACCCCGTGACCGGCCGCCCGTCGATCTCCAGCACCACTTCGAGCAGCTTCTCGGCGCCCGCCTTCTGCACGGCCGCCTCGTTCAGCGCCCAGTCGGTGTGCACGATGTCGCCGTTGCGGTGCACGACGACGTCGACGGTCATGCGCTCCTCGACCTCGTACGCCCGGGTCACCACCCGGTCGACGACCTTGTCGAGGTCGTCGCGCTCGGCCTCCGCGAGGAAGCCGACGCTCCCGAGGTTGACGCCGAGCATCGGCACCCCGGACGCCCGCGCGAACTCCGCGCCGCGCAGCAGCGTGCCGTCACCGCCCAGCACGATGAGCAGCTCGCACCCCTCCAGGCACTGCGGGGTGGCCTCGGCGACCAGTTCCACGTCGTCCGGCACATGCAGGTCGGACGCCTCGTACTCCAGTACGCGCACCCCGATGCCCTCGCGCAGGAGCCCCTTGACCACCAGCTCGGCGCTGCGGATGGCCGCGGGCCGCCCGGTGTGCGCGAGCAGGAAAACAGTACGAGCTCGGTTCTGACTCAACGCGGCCCCTCCGCAACTGCACGGTCGACGTCGGCCGGGTCAAGGGCAGGCGCCCCGGCCCGAAGCCACAGAAAGTACTCGACATTGCCCGAGGGCCCGGGCAGCGGACTGGCGGTGACCCCCCGCACCCCGAGTCCCAGGTCCCACGCCTTCGCGGCCACGCCCCGCACGGCTTCCGCACGCAACTGCGGGCTGCGCACGACGCCCCCGCTGCCGAGCCGTTCCTTCCCCACCTCGAACTGGGGCTTGACCATCATCACCAGGTCCGCGTCCGGCCCGGTGCACCGCTTCAGGGCCGGCAGCACCAGCCCGAGCGGGATGAAGGACAAGTCCCCCACGACAAGATCCACAGGCTCCCCATCGATCGCTTCAAGCGTCAACTCGCGTACGTTCGTACGGTCCTTGACGGTGACGCGTTCATCGCTCCGAAGAGACCAGGCGAGTTGTCCGTATCCGACGTCCACGGCGACGACGTGCGCGGCGCCCGCCCGCAGCAGCACGTCCGTGAACCCTCCGGTGGACGCGCCGGCGTCGAGCGCCCGCCGCCCGCGCACCGCGAGCCCCTCGGGCGTGAACGCCTCCAGCGCCCCGGCGAGCTTGTGACCGCCCCGGGAGACGTAGTCCGGGTCGTCGGCGTCGACGGCGACGACGATCGCGGCGGCGGTCTCCACCTGCGTGGCCGGCTTCGTCGCGACGGTCCTGCCGACGCTGACCCGGCCGGCGGCGATCAGCTGCCCGGCGTGCTCACGCGAGCGCGCGAGTTTGCGGCGGACCAGCTCCGCGTCCAGACGGCGACGTGCGACTCCTGCCACGTTCGGTTCAGCTCCTACTGCCATACGAGGGTGAAGGCGTCCGCCGGTCGTGCGACGGTGCGGGCGCCGGGGGTTCCGGGCGGGCGTCGAGCGCCGTGAGCGCGTCGCGCAGCCCCCGGTGTACATCCTCGTACACCTCGACGTGTCCGTCGGTGGCGAGGTGGTCGGCGTCGGCCAGTCGCTCCAGCCGAGCGTCCACCTCCGCGTGTCCGGTGGAGGTGCGGGGGACGGCCAGCGGCGCGGGGGCGGCGGGGTCGTGCGCCTGCTCCCGATCCTGCTCGTGCTCTTCCCCGCGTGTCTGCCGCCGCTCCGGCTCGCGCTCCTCGGGCGCGGCCGCCGTCGGCGGCTCGGGCGCCTCCGTCGCGGTCTGCGGCACTGTGTCGCTCATGCCCAGACGCTACCTCGAACGCCTGGGGTACCGTCGTGCGCGATGGCCACGATCGAGGAGTGCCGCGCCGCACTCGAAAAACTCTCCGACTCCATGCAGAGCGCCGAAGGGGACGTCCGCACGGCCACGGCCCTGGACCGCTCGGTGAGCTGTCGGATCACCGACCTGGACGTCACGTTCGTCGGCCGTATGACGGGCGGCCGGATCGTGGTGCGGGACACCCTTCAGGGACCGCCCGTGGAGAAGGCGCAGATCAGACTGACCATGACCGGCGACGACCTGGTGGCGCTGGTCGACGGCGACCTGAACTTCGCCAAGGCGTGGGGCTCGGGCCGGGTGAAGCTGGAGGCCGGCCTCAAGGACCTGTTCCAGCTCAGGAAGCTTCTGTAGCCGCCACGGCCCTCACGGCGTCCGCCCGCGCCTTGCGCGCCGCCGGCACCACCAGCGGCGTGCCCGTCTCGGGGTCGTCGATGACCTGGCAGCGCAGCCCGAAGACCTCCTCGACCAGAGCGGCGGTGACGATCTCGCTCGGCGCGCCCTGAGCGATGACCTCGCCGCCCTTCAGGGCGATCAGATGGGTCGCGTACCGTGCCGCGTGGTTGAGGTCGTGCAGCACGGCGACGAGCGTGCGCCCCTGCTCCTCGTGGAGCTCGGCGCACAGGTCGAGGACGTCGATCTGGTGCTGGATGTCGAGGTACGTGGTGGGCTCGTCGAGCAGGAGCAGCGGGGTCTGCTGGGCGAGGGCCATCGCGATCCACACGCGCTGACGCTGTCCGCCGGACAGTTCGTCGACGTAACGGTCGGCGAGCTCGGCGACCCCGGTCTGCGCCATGGACTCCCGCACCACCCGCTCGTCCTCGGCCGACCACTGCCGCAGGACGCCCTGGTGCGGGTAGCGGCCGCGGCCCACCAGGTCGGCGACGGTGATCCCGTCGGGCGCGACGGACGACTGCGGCAGCAGCCCCAGCGTCCGCGCCACCTTCTTCGCGGGCATCGACTGGATGACCTGCCCGTCCAGCAGCACCCGGCCCCGGCTCGGCTTCAGCATCCGCGACAGCGCCCGCAGCAGCGTCGACTTGCCGCAGGCGTTCGGTCCGACGATCACGGTGAACGAGTTGTCCGGTATCTCCACCGACAGCTGTTCGGCGATGATCCTCTGGTCGTAGGCGAGGGTGACGTCCTCGGCGGACAGGCGGTTCACGGTGCTCCTTCGGTTGTTCCGTTCGGCCGAGCTGCTGCGGTGGTCCACCACGGCGGTCATATCCGGCCCGCCCTGCGCTCGGTGACGAGGAGCCACAGCAGGTAGACGCCGCCGAGCACGCCGGTGACCACGCCCACGGGCAACTGCCCGTCGCCGAAGAGCCGTTGCGAGGCCCAGTCGGCGCTCACCAGCAGGGCCGCTCCCATGCACAGGGACGCCACGAGGTTCGGTCCGGGCGAGCGGGTCAGCCGGCGGGCGAGCTGCGGCGCGGTGAGCGCCACGAAGCTGACCGGTCCCGCGGCGGCGGTGGCGGCCGCGGTGAGCAGCACGGCGGACACCATGAGCACCAGCCGTACACGCTCCACGCGCACGCCCAGGGCGTGGGAGACGTCGTCGCCCATCTCCATCATCCGCAGCCCGCGCGCGTGGGAGAGGACCAGCGGCACGAGCACACCGGCCAGCACGAGCAGCGGCCAGACCTGCTTCCAGTCACGGCCGTCGAGCGTGCCGGTCATCCACACCACGGCGCGCGCCGCGTCGACGAAGTCGGCCTTGGTGAGCAGGTATCCGTTGACGGCCGTCGCGACGGCCGAGACGCCGATGCCGACGAGCACCAGCCGGTAGCCGTGCACGCCCCGCCTCCACGCCAGCAGGTAGATCAGGGCCCCGGTCACCAGCCCGCCGACGAGCGCGCCGGCGGTCACCTGGGCAGCGCTCCCGGAGAACAGCACGATCATCACGAGCGCGCCGGCCGTCGCGCCCTGTCCGAGCCCCAGCACGTCGGGGCTGCCCAGCGGGTTGCGCGACACGGCCTGGAACAGCGCTCCGCCGAGCCCCAGCGAGGCCCCCACGAGCAGTCCCACGAGCACCCGCGGCAGCCGCAGTTCGTTGACGACGAACTCCTGGCCGGCGTCGCCGCCGCCGAACAGGGTCCTCACGACGTCGCCCGCCGAGATCGGGAAGTCGCCGGTGCCGATGAGCACCACGCCCGCGGCGAGCGCGACGGCCGCCAGCAGCACGACGACGATCAGCGCCCGCGGATCCAGCCGCACGGACAGCCCGCCCCGGGTGCGCAGCGCACGGGGGCCGCGAGGGGTCTTCTGCGTGCTCTTCACAGCTGGGCCGTCCTCCGCCGTCGTACGAGAAAGATGAAGACCGGGCCGCCGATGATCGCGGTGATGATGCCGACCTGGACCTCCGAGGGGCGGGCCACGACCCGGCCGAGGACGTCGGAGCCGAGCAGCAGCACCGGCGACAGGACCGCCGCGTACGGCATGATCCAGCGCAGGTCGGGCCCGGTGAACGAGCGGACCACGTGCGGGACCATCAGGCCGACGAACACGATCGGCCCGCAGGCCGCGGTCGCCGCGCCGCACAGCACCGTCGCGGAGAGCATCGACAGCGCCCGGGTGCGGTTCAGGTTCGCGCCGAGCGCCCTCGCGGTGTCGTCGCCCATCGCCACGGCGTTCAGCGGCCGGGCGAGGACGAACGCCAGGAGCGTGCCGGCCACGAGGAAGGGCAGCACCTGCCGGATGGTCGCGTCGGTCGCCGAGGACAGCGAGCCGACGGTCCAGAAACGCATCCGGGCGAGCGCCGCGTCGTCCAGGATCATCACGGCCTGGAGGTAGCCGTAGAGAGCGGCGCTGACCGCGGTGCCGGCGAGCGCGAGCCGCACCGGGGTGGCCCCCCGGCTGCCGCCCAGGAACCAGACCAGCGCGCCGACCGCGGCCGCTCCGCAGAACGCGAACCACACATAGCCGCTCAGGCTGGTGACGCCGAAGAAGGAGATGGCGGTGACGACGGCGGCCGACGCGCCCGCGTTGAGGCCGAGCAGTCCGGGATCGGCCAGCGGATTGCGCGTCAGCGCCTGCAGCACGGCCCCCGACAGGCCGAGCGCGGCCCCGACGAGCAGCCCGAGCACGGTCCGCGAGAGCCGCTCGTCGACGACGACGTCGGCGTAGGTCCCCGAGTCGTGGAACAACCCGTGCCAGACCTGCGCGACCGACAACTCCTTGGCCCCGACGGCGATGCTCGCCACCGCCACCAGCAACAGCACGGCCAAGGCGGCCAGGAGTCCGACGGAGCGGACCGCCCGGCGGTCCGGGGGCGCGGGGGCGGACTCCGCGCGCGATACGGGAACACTGTCGACCAACACCCGGTTAGGTTAGCCTACCCTCGCAACGACGCCAGGCCCCCGGACCCTCCCGTCCTCCGGCCCGTCACACGCCCTTCACGCCTCCGCTCCCCCCACGCCGCACGTCCGAGACATCAGGCCTGGAGGGGCCTCGGGCCTCACAGCCCGAGCCGTGCCAGCGCCTTCCCTCCGTCCAGCTCGCAGGCTCCGTCACCGGCCGCCGTCCAGGCCGCCGCGCACAACGCCCGCAGCCCGTCCAGCGCTTCGCCGTCGCCCGCCAGCTCCAGACCGTCCGCTCCCGCGGAGGCCGTCCAGCCACCGCACCGGAACCCGTCCCCCTCCACGGCGACCTCCGGCTGTCCGGCGAGCAGCCCGCGCAGATCGGCGTCGACATACGTGGGCCGGTGCTGCGGCGGCGCGGCGAGCAGCTGCGGCCCGTCGGTGACGCCGGTCAGGACGAGCAACGAGTCGACCTTCCCGTTGAACGCGCCCTCGATGTCCGTGTCCAGCCGGTCCCCGACCACCAACGGCCGCTCCGCGCCCGTGCGCAGGATCGTCTCCCGGTGCATCGGAGGCAGCGGCTTGCCCGCCACCTGCGGCTCGGCGCCGGTGGCGATCCGCACGACCTCCACCGCCGCGCCGTTGCCCGGCGCGATGCCCCGCCCGCTGGGAATCGTCAGATCCGTGTTGGACGCGAACCAGGGCACCCCGCGCGCGACGGCGTAGGACGCCTCCGCGAACCGCCCCCACGGCAGGTCCAGCCCGCCGAAGCCCTGCACCACGGCCGCCGGATCGTCGTCCGCCGACTCCACCGGCACGAGCCCGCGCTCACGCAGCGCGACCCTCAGCCCCTCCCCGCCGATCACCAGCACCCGCGACCCCGCCGGCACCTGCTCGCTGATCAGCCGCGCGACCGCCTGCGCCGAGGTGATGACGTCGTCGGCCCCCGTCGGTATGCCCAGCTCCGACAGATGACCCGCCACCGCGTCCGGTGTGCGCAGCGCGTTGTTCGTGACGTACGCGAGCCGCATCCCGCCCGCCCGCGCGGACGCGAGCGACTCGACGGCGTGCACGATGGCGTTCCCGCCCGCGTACACCACCCCGTCGAGGTCGAGCAGAGCCGTGTCGTACGCCTCGCTCAGGGCCTGCCCACTGCCCTCGGGCCTCGTCCTGACGCTCCGGCTCATTCCACATCGCTCCTCGCTCGATCCGCTTTCCCTCGATCATCCCGCACGCCACCGACACACGTACGATGCCGGGATGAACACAGCAGGTCCCTCCGAGGCGACGGCGCCCCGAGGCCTGGAACTCACCCCGTTCCGAGGCCTGCGCTACGACCCCGACCGGGTCGGCAGCCTCGCCGCCGTCACCTCCCCGCCGTACGACGTCGTGGTACGCCCCGACGGCCTGCATCACCTCCAGGACGCGGACCCGTACAACATCGTCCGCCTGATCCTCCCTCAGGCCGCCACCGCCGCCGCCCGCAACGAACAGGCCGCCGACACCCTGCGCCGCTGGCTCTCCGAGGGCGTCCTCACGGCCGACCCCGAGCCCGCCCTGTACGTCTACGAGCAGCGCCACGACGACGGCATGCTCCAGCGCGGGCTCATCGGCGCCCTGCGCGTCTCGGAGCCCTCGGAGGGCGTCGTCCTGCCCCACGAGGACGTCATGCCGCACATCGTCGCGGACCGCGCCGCCCTGATGCGCGCCACCCACGCGAACCTGGAACCCCTTCTGCTCACCTACCGGGGCGACGGCGCCGCAGCGGAGGCCGTGGACCGCGCGGCCGCCCTCCCCCCGCTGCTGTCCACCACCACCGAGGACGGCTACAGCCACCGGCTCTGGGCGATCACCGATCCCGCCGAGACGGCCCGCGTCCAGCAGGACCTCTCCCACCGTCAGGCCCTGATCGCCGACGGCCACCACCGCTGGGCGACCTACCTCCGACTGCGCGCCGAGCAGTCCGAACCCGGCCCCTGGGACCACGGTCTCGTCCTCCTGGTGGACACGGCGCGCTATCCCTTGCGCGTACGCGCCATCCACCGCCTCCTGCACGGCCTCCCGGTCGCCGAGGCCCTGGCCGCTCTCGACGGCCACTTCCGCGTCCGGTCCCTGGACGTCGCCCTCCCGCAAGCCCTCGACGTCCTCGCCGACGCCGCCTGCGCCGGCAACGCGTTCCTCCTCGCGGGCGACGGCGCCTTCCACCTCGTCGACCGCCCGGACCCGGCCCTCCTCGCCCGCACGATCCCCGCCGACCGCCCGGAGGCCTGGCGCACCCTGGACGCGACGGTCCTGCACGCCACGCTCCTCGACCGCATATGGGGCATCCCGGAGGACGATCCCGCCCGCATCGCCTACATCCACGACACCGCCGCGACCGTGCGCAAGGCCGAACGCGACGGCGGCACGGCGGTCCTGCTGCACCCCGTCCGCGAGGAGGTCGTCCGCGACCTGGCCCGCCAGGGCGTCACCATGCCCCGCAAGTCGACGTCGTTCGGCCCGAAGCCGGCCTCGGGACTGGTCCTGCGCGCACTCGACGCCTGACCCGCGGACGCGCGAAGGACCCTGAACGCACGAAGGGGCGGGACCCGGTGACACCGGATCCCGCCCCTCGTCGTACGTCAGTCCTCGTCGCGCTCGGCCTTCGCGTGGTCGGCCTCGGCCGCGTCCTCGACGACCTCCGCCTCAGCCGCCTTCTCCACGACGATCTCGTCAGCTCCGTCGCCCGCGTCGGATCCCTCTTCGTCCAGGGCGTCGACGAAGTCCACCCCGTCCAGCTCCGCGAGCCGGTCGGAGGCGTCCGTGCTGCCGTCCCGGTCCGCCTCGATGGCCTTGGCGAACCACTCCCGCGCCTCGTCCTCACGCCCGGCGGCGAGCAGGGCGTCGGCGTAGGCGTAGCGCAGCCTCGCGGTCCACGGCTGGACGGACCCGGCCGCCAGCTCGGGGCTCTGCAGCGTCACGATGGCCGCGTCCAGCTGTCCCATGTCACGACGGGCGCCGGCCGCGACGAGTCGCATCTCCACCTGCCCCGCCTTGTCGAGCTTGTGCACCTCGGGAGCGCCGGCCATGTCCAGGGCCTTCTCGGGCCGCCCGAGCCCACGCTCGCAGTCGGCCATGACCGGCCACAGCTCCACGGAGCCGCTCATCCGCCGGGCAGCCCTGAACTCGGCGAGCGCCTCGCTGTACTTCTGGTTGGCGTACGCGGCGAACCCACCCGCCTCCCTGACGGCGGCGACACGCGAAGCCAGCCGCAGGGCCACCTTGGAGTACGCGTAGGCGCGCTCGGGCTCCTCGTCGATCAACCGGGCGACCATCACCAGGTTCTTGGCGACGTCGTCGGCGAGCGTCTTGGGCAGGCTCATCAGCTCCTGCCGTACGTCCTTGTCGATCTCCTCGCCGGTGACGTCCTCCGGGATCGGCAGCCGCTTGATCGGCTCGCGGTCCCGGTCCCGGTCATCGCGGAACCGGCTCCCGCCGCGATCGTCCCGACGGTCGTCACGCCCGTCGCGCCCACGGAAACCGCCCGGCCGTCCACCACGGTCGTCACGACGGGGACCACGGGGGCCGGCGCCCCGGTCGTCCCGCCCCCGGAACCCACCACGATCGTCCCTACGGTCGTCCCTGCGGTCGTCGCGGCGGTCGTCACGACGGAATGCGGGACGGTCGCCCCGGTCACCCCGGTCGTCGCGACGGAAGCCCGGACGGTCGCCACCACGATCGTCACGACGCGGCCCACGGTCCCCGCGGTCATCACGCTGGAACGCCGGCCTGGCCCCCCGGTCCCCCTCACGACGGTCATCCCGCCGATCATCGCGACGGTCGTCCCGACGGCCGAAACCGCCGCCTTCTTGGCCACGGTCACGGTCGCGACCGCCGAAGCCACCACCACGATTGTCATCGCGGCGGAATCCACCGCGGTTGTCGTCCCGACGGCCGTGACCGCCACCGCGGTTGTCGTCCCGCCGGACGTTGCCCCCACGGTCGTCGTCCCGACGGAACGCCGGCCGATCCCCGCGGTCGTCCCGACGGAAACCGGGACGGTCGCCGCGGTCGTCCCTACGGTCGTCACGACGGAATGCGGGACGGTCCCCACGATCCCCGCGGTCGTCCCGTCGGAACGCGGGACGGTCGCCGCGGTCGTCCCTACGGTCGTCACGACGGAATGCGGGACGGTCGCCCCGGTCACCCCGGTCGTCGCGGCGGAAGCCCGGACGGTCGCCACCACGATCGTCACGACGCGGCCCACGGTCCCCGCGGTCATCACGCTGGAACGCCGGCCTGGCCCCCCGGTCCCCCTCACGACGGTCATCCCGCCGGTCGTCACGGCGATCGTCCCGACGGCCGTAAGTGCCACCACCACGGTTGTCGTCCCGGCGGAAACCACCACGGTTGTCATCACGCCGGTCGTCACGGCGGAATCCCCCGCGCTCACCACGACCGCGATCGTCACGATTCCTGTCGTCACGCCCGCGGTCGTCCCGCCCGCGCTCGTCGCGTCGGTCGTCCCGACGAGCGGGTCCACCACGGTCGTTGTCGCGACGGAAGCCGCCACGGTCACCGCGGTCGCCGCGGTCGCCGCGGTTGCCTGCGCGGTCGCCGCGGTCCCCACTGTCCCGTCGCCGCTGGTCGCGCTCCGGTCGGTCGTCGGGAGAGTTGGTGGACATGGGTGACTCCTGTCATCGGTACAGCAAACATTCTCGCGCACCCGTGTACCCGGCGCGCTCCAGAAAAACGAAAAGGACCCTTGGTCCCAGCTGAACGCTGGGACCAAGGGTCCTTTCCAAAGATTGTTCGGCGGCGTCCTACTCTCCCACAGGGTCCCCCCTGCAGTACCATCGGCGCTGTAAGGCTTAGCTTCCGGGTTCGGAATGTAACCGGGCGTTTCCCTCACGCTATGACCACCGAAACACTATGAAACTGTCCAGCCGCACCACACCGTGACCATGGCATGGGGCTGTTCGTGGTTTCAGAACCAACACAGTGGACGCGAGCAACTGAGGACAAGCCCTCGGCCTATTAGTACCAGTCAGCTTCACCCATTACTGGGCTTCCACATCCGGCCTATCAACCCAGTCGTCTACTGGGAGCCTTAACCCCTCAAGGGGGTGGGAATACTCATCTCGAAGCAGGCTTCCCGCTTAGATGCTTTCAGCGGTTATCCCTCCCGAACGTAGCCAACCAGCCATGCCCTTGGCAGAACAACTGGCACACCAGAGGTTCGTCCGTCCCGGTCCTCTCGTACTAGGGACAGCCCTTCTCAATATTCCTGCGCGCGCAGCGGATAGGGACCGAACTGTCTCACGACGTTCTAAACCCAGCTCGCCTCCTGGTTCGGCGATCCCACCGGACGCACCCGCGGCCGCCTGGTGGCGCAGCGGGCGTCCGCCGGCGCAC
>NZ_JAHHIU010000147.1 GCF_024539815.1 Streptomyces hayashii | reverse complement strand
GCCCCCGGCCGCTCCCCTACGCCACGAACGTGCGCGGTCCCTCGCCGCCCGCCGTGCCCCCGCTCTCCACGATCCGCGCGGCGGCGGCCAGGCGCGTGGCCGCCTCGTCCGCCAGAGCCCCTCCCACGGTGAACGGCAGCCGCACATACCCCTCGAAGGCGCCGTCGACTCCGAACCGCGGCCCCGAGGGCACCCGCAGTCCGACCCGTTCCCCGGCCTCCGCGAGCCGGGACCCGGACAGCCCGCCGGCCCGCACCCACAGGGTCAGCCCGCCCTCGGGGACGGCGAACTCCCACTCCGGCAGCTCTCGCCGTACCGCCGCGACCAGGTCGTCCCGGTTGCCGCGGGCCTGGCGGCGGCGCAGCTCCACGGCCTGCTCCCAGCCGCCGGTGCTGAACAGCCAGTTCACCGCCAGCTGCTCCAGCACCGGCGTGCCCAGGTCGGCGTAGGCGCGGGCCGCCACCAGGCTGCGGATGACGTCCGGCGCCGCCCGCACCCAGCCGATGCGCATCCCGGCCCAGAAGGCCTTGCTGGCCGAACCGACCGTGATCACGGTCGACCCGCCGGGGTCGAAGCCGCACACGGGCCGCGGCATCCGCACGTCGTCGAGCCACAGTTCGCTCATGGTCTCGTCGGCGACCAGCACCGTCCCGGCCGAGCGGGCCGCCTCCACCAGCCGACGCCGCTGGTCGTCGTCGGCGAGCGCGCCGGTCGGGTTGTGGAAGTCGGCGACGACGTACGCGATGCGGGGCGCGGCGTCGCGCAGGACCTGACGCCAGCGGTCCATGTCCCAGCCGGCCAGGCCGTCGGCCATCGCGACGGGCACCAGCCGGGCGCCCGCCTCGCGCATGAGCTGAAGGATGTTGGCGTAGGAGGGCGACTCGACGGCGATGCGCTCGCCGCGTCCGCCGAAGAGATGGCAGATGGCGTCCATGGCGCCCATGGCGCCGGTCGTGACCATGACCTGCTCGGGCATCGTCGGGATCCCGCGCGCGCTGTAGCGCTCGGCGATCATCGCCCGCAGCGCCGGCAGGCCGGCCGGATAGTCGCCGTGCGTGTGGGCGTACGGGGGCAGTTCCTCCAGCGCGCCCTGCACGGCACGGGTGAGCCAGGGTTCGGGCGCGGGCAGGGCCGCGCAGCCCAGGTCGATCATGGAACCCAGCGCCTCGGGGGGCAGCGGCTCCAGACCTCGGGCCGGGACCGGGTTGCCCGCGGGCACGGCCGTCCAGCTGCCCGCGCCGCGCCGGGACTCCAGGAAACCCTCCGCACGCAGTGCCTCGTAGGCGGCGGCGACGGTCGTACGGCTCACGGAGAGGGAGAGGGCCAGTTCCCGTTCGGCGGGCAGGCGGGCCGCGACGGGGACCCTGCCTTCGAGCACGAGCAGCCGGACGCCGTCGGCGAGCGCGCGGTACGCGGGCGGACGCCGGGCTCCGGGGCCGGCCGGGCGGTCCTGCTGGGACTTGAGGAGCCGGGCGAGCTGCGCGGCCCCCACCGCAGAGGTCCACTGCGCCATGTTTACCAGTCCACCTTCCCCGAATTGGCCATGGATGACGTGCGCTTCCGAGCCACAGAGTGTCACGAGTCAGGCCACTGCCACCACCAGGGGGACCCCTTGTCCGAGCCTTCACCGCAGGAACCGTCCTCGCGGAGACCGTCCTCGCGGGAGCCGAACGGCCATGTCGTCCGCAGGCTGCTCCAGCTCTACGCCGGCCTCGCCCTCTACGGCGCCAGCTCCGCCCTGCTCGTGCAGGCGGGTCTGGGCCTGGAGCCGTGGAACGTGCTGCACCAGGGTCTCGCCGAGCTGACCGGGCTGTCGATCGGCGTCGTGTCGATCGGCGTGGGCGCGGCGGTGCTGCTGCTGTGGATCCCGCTGCGCCAGCGCCCGGGCCTCGGCACGGTCTCCAACGTGTTCGTCGTCGGGCTCGCCATGGACGGCGCTCTCGCGTGCGTCCCGGAGGCGCACACGCCGGCCGCTCAGATCCCCCTGCTGGCGGCCGGACTCGTCCTCAACGGCATGGCCACGGGCCTGTACATCGCGGCCGGCTTCGGGCCGGGCCCGCGGGACGGGCTGATGACCGGTCTGCACCGGCGCACCGGGCGTTCGGTGCGCCTGATGCGGACGACGGTGGAGGTGGCGGTCGTGGCGACCGGATTCGCCCTCGGCGGGACCATCGGCGTCGGCACTCTGCTGTACGCGGTGACGATCGGACCGCTCGCCCAGTTCTTCCTGCGGGTGTTCGCCGTCCGGGCGGCGCCCGGCGGCAGCGCCGTCGTTGCCACCGGGACACCGCGGGGAGCGATACTGCGTCCGTGACCAGCCTCGTACGCCACCCCTACCTCGACCATCCGGGGCCCATCCCGTTCGCGCACCGCGGTGGGGCCGCGGCCGGTCTGGAGAACACCGTCGCGCAGTTCCGGCGCGCGGTGGACGCGGGGTACCGCTATGTCGAGACGGATGTGCACGCCACCCGGGACGGCAGGCTCGTGGCCTTCCACGACTCCACGCTGGACCGGGTGACCGACGGCGCGGGCCGCATAGCCGACCTGCCGTGGTCGCAGGTGCGTCACGCGCGCGTGGCGGGCAAGGAGCCCGTGCCCCTCTTCGAGGAGCTCCTGGAGACGTTCCCCGAGGTGCGGTGGAACGTCGACCTCAAGGCGGAGCCCGCACTGCACCCGTTGCTCGACCTGATCGCCCGCGCGAAGGCGTGGGACCGCGTCTGCGTGGGCTCGTTCTCGGAGGCGCGCGTCGCCCGCGCCCAGCGGCTGGCCGGCCCGCGCCTGGCGACGTCGTACGGCACCCGGGGCGTGCTCGACCTGCGGCTGAGGTCCTGGGGCCTGCCCGTGAGGCCGCGCCGCTCGGCGATCGCCGCGCAGGTGCCCGAGGCCCAGTCGGGCGTGCAGGTCGTGGACCCCGGCTTCGTCCGCACCGCGCACGCGCTCGGGCTGCAGGTGCACGTGTGGACGATCAACGATCCGGATCGGATGCACCGGCTCCTGGACCTGGGCGTCGATGGCATCATGACCGATCACATCGACGCGTTGCGCAAGGTCATGGAGGACCGGGGCGTCTGGGTCTGACCTCGGGCCCGGACGCCCGCACGCGGTTCCGGCACCGGGAAGCGAGGGCGCGGGTGGGCATCGAGACCGTGCGGACGGCGACGTCCGACGAAGCCGACGGGCGGCGGCGCGAGCAGCGCGGCTGGTACTTCTACGACTGGGCGTGCTCCGTCTACTCGACGAGTGTGCTCAGCGTGTTCCTCGGCCCGTACCTGACCTCGGTCGCCAAGCGGGCGGCGGACGCCGACGGGTATGTGCACCCCCTGGGCGTCCCGGTACGGGCGGGCTCCTTCTTCCCCTACTCGGTGTCCCTGTCGGTGATCGTCGCCGTGCTGGTGATGCCGCTGGTGGGCGCGGCCGCCGACCGCACCGGCCGCAAGAAGCCGCTGCTGGGCGCCGCCGCATACACGGGCGCCGCGGCCACGACCGCCATGTTCTTCCTCGGCGGCGACCGCTACCTGCTGGGCGGCGTGCTGCTGGTCGTGGCGAACGCGGCCCAGTCGGTGGCGATGATGCTCTACAACTCCTACCTGCCGCAGATCGCTCCGCCCGAGGAACGCGACGCGGTCTCCTCCCGCGGGTGGGCCTTCGGCTATGTGGCGGGCTCGCTGGTCCTCGTCGTGAACCTGGTCCTCTATCTCGCCCATGATTCCTTCGGCGTCTCCGAGTCGACGGCCGTCCGCATCTGCCTGGCCTCGGCCGGACTGTGGTGGGGCGGCTTCACGCTGATCCCGCTGCTGCGGCTGCGCGACCGGCCGGCCGTCGTGCGCGAGGAGACGACGGCTCCGGGGCTGCGGCAGGTCGCCGCGACGGTCCGCGACATGCGCCGTCATCCGCTGACCCTCTCGTTCCTCCTGGCGTACCTCGTCTACAACGACGGCATCCAGACGGTGATCTCCCAGGCCTCGGTCTACGGTTCCGAGGAGCTGGGCCTCGGCCAGTCCACACTGATCGGCGCCGTCCTGCTGGTGCAGCTGCTCGCGGTGGCGGGCGCGCTGGGGATGGGACGGCTGGCCCGGACGTACGGCGCGAAGCGGACGATCCTCGGCTCGCTGGCGGCCTGGACGCTCACCCTGGGCGCGGCATTCTTCCTGCCGGCCGGGGCGCCGGTGGGGTTCTTCGTGCTGGCGGCCGCCATCGGACTGGTCCTCGGCGGCAGCCAGGCGCTGTCCCGCTCCTTGTTCTCCCATCTCGTCCCGCCCGGCAAGGAGGCCGAATACTTCTCGGCGTACGAGATGAGCGACCGGGGCATGAGCTGGCTCGGCCCGCTGCTGTTCGGGATCACCTACCAGCTCACCGGCAGTTACCGCGACGCGATCGTCTCGCTGGTGGCCTTCTTCGTGATCGGGTTCCTGCTGCTCGGGCGGGTACCCGTGGGACGCGCGATCCGCGACGCGGGCAACCCCGTGCCCGAGAGGATTTAGCGCTCAAGGCGAAAGGGCGGTAGTGTACGCGTTTGGCCTGCCAGGCGTACCGTTACTGCGCGTCAAAGATGCCGAAACGCTGGGTGACATCTCCTTTCAGATGTGACAAACCGGGCGCCGGTGGGTACTGCACTGGTTGACAAGGCTGCGGCTACGACGGCGACGCACGACCCGGATCAGACTCGGATCGGGAATCTTTACCGCCGCCCGGACGTTGACCGGATGACGACGACAGCGACACACCTGTCCTGTGGGCGACAAGCCCGGGAGGCACGATTCATGAGTGAGCGAGCTCTTCGCGGCACGCGCCTCGTGGTGACCAGCTACGAGACGGACCGCGGTATCGACCTGGCCCCGCGCCAGGCCGTGGAGTACGCATGCGAGAAGGGGCACCGGTTTGAGATGCCCTTCTCGGTCGAGGCGGAGATTCCGCCGGAGTGGGAGTGCAAGGTCTGCGGAGCCCCTGCACTTCTGGTCGACGGCGACGGCCCTGAGGAAAAGAAGGCCAAGCCCGCGCGTACGCACTGGGACATGCTGATGGAACGGCGGACCCGCGAGGAACTGGAAGAGGTCCTTGAGGAGCGCCTGGCCGTTCTGCGGTCCGGGGCGATGAACCTTGCGGTCCATCCCCGCGACAGCCGTAAAAGCGCGTAGCTCCTAAGGGGCTGCGACCGGCTTCGACAGCGCACGACAACGACCGCGGGCGCCGTACGTGAACACGTACGGCGCCCGCGGTCGTCGTGCTGCCCACGTACTGCCCACACCTGGGGGCCCCGGTCCGCAGCCGAGCCCGGAGACCCGGTCCGGAACAGCGAAACCCCCGGTCCGGAGCCGAGACCGGACTCGGGGGTTCGCAGCCGGGGTGCGGAGGCGCGGAGTCAGCCCTGCGGGGTCACTGCTCGTCCCTGAGGACCTCGCCCTGCACCACCTTGCCGTCCGGACGGTGGATGCGAGCCTGCTGGAAGGCGTCGCCCAGGGAGCCGGGGGTGCCCGCGGCCTCGCGCAGCTTGCGCTCCCCATAGCCGCCGAGCGCCTTCTGCACCGGCGGCAGCAGCAGGAGCAGGCCGATGGCGTCGGAGGCCAGGCCCGGGATCATCAGCAGGAGGCCGCCGAGCATCATGAGACCGTTGCCACCGCCCCTGCGTGGGGCCGTGCCGCTCTGGAGCGCCTCGTTCAGGTTCTGGAAGGCCCGCCGCCCGGCCCGCTTGATCACGACGGCGCCGAGGACGAACCCGACGCCGAGGATCAGAAGGACCACAGGCCCGCTCGTCGCGCCCGCGACGACGGTCAGCAGCCAGATCTCCAGCACCAGCCACGCGGCGATGCCCAGTGGCAGGAACGTCCGCAGGCGGGAGCGACGGGGCTGAGGACGGCGGGGCCGGGCGTCGGTCGGGTATGCGCGGATCGGAGAGCCAGTCGTCATGCCTCCAGTGTGCCCGGACCCGGCTCAGAGCGGCATAAGGGGACGATCAGCCGTCGCTGTGCGAGCTACCTGCCCTCGCTGTGAGACCTGTCCTCGCCCTGGGCTGCATCGCGGGCCTCCGACGCGACGGCGTCACCGCCGGGCTCGACGGACTTGGCGGCGTCGCTGCCGGACGTCACGGCGTTGCCGGGCTCGACGGACTTCGCGGCGCCGCTGCGGGCCGGGACGGCACTCTGCGGACGCCCGGGCTGTTCGGCTCCACGGCCGGTGATCTTGCCGACCCGCTCCCCCACGCCCCACGCCGTGACCCGCCACAGCGCCTCGACGAGGATGTCGCGGCTCATCTTGGAGTCGCCGAGCTCCCGCTCGACGAAGGTGATCGGCACCTCCACCACGTGGAACCCGGCCTTGACCGCGCGGCGGGCGAGGTCGACCTGGAAGCAGTACCCCTGGGAGGCCACCTCGTCGAGGCCGAGGCCCTCCAGGGTCTCGCGGCGGAAGGCGCGGTAGCCGCCGGTGATGTCACGCAGCGGAAGGTCGAGGGCGAGGCGGGAGTAGAGGCTGCCGCCGCGGGAGATGACCTCGCGGGATCTGGGCCAGTTCACCACCCGGCCGCCCGGCACCCAGCGGGAGCCCAGGACCAGGTCGGCGCCCTTGAGCGCGGTGAGCAGGCGCGGCAGCTCCTCGGGCTGGTGGGAGCCGTCGGCGTCCATCTCGATCAGGACGCCGTAACCGTGGTCCAGCCCCCAGTGGAAGCCGGCGAGGTAGGCCGCGCCCAGCCCCTCCTTGCCCTTGCGGTGGAGCACCTGGACCTGGTCGTCCCCGGCGGCCAGTTCGTCGGCGAGCTTGCCGGTGCCGTCGGGGCTGTTGTCGTCGGCCACGAGGACGTGGGCCTCCGGGACAGCCTTGCGCACCCGGCCGACGATGCTCTTGATGTTCTCCGCCTCGTTGTAGGTCGGGATGATCACCAAGGCCGTGCCGAGCGGCCCGAACTGCCGTCCCCGCTCCTGTGCCGCGCGGGTCCCGTCGCCGTCGTTCACTGCTGCCCCTTCAAGTCCGTACGCAGGGGACCACCATAGTGGCCCCGGCCTGCGATGACGTGACAGGACGTTCGAATGGTGGTGTCGAATCCACAAAAGCGGGGTACCAACGCGCTTTTGGGCTGTATGTACGCCCCTACCCCGGGCGGGTCGGGTGCAAGCCCGCTGCGGATGGGGGCCCGGCGCTCTTCGGGCCGGTCCGGGATCCGCTGGCTGCGGGTCGACCGAAGCCGTTGTCTACTGAGCGCCCGGGCCCCACCCGGGTCACACCTCCCCGACCGGCCGGAACGTTCCCTCGCTGCGGCGCGGGCGCTGAGCCTGGCTGCCAGTGGCGGTGCGCCGGCTCGGCACACCGTCCCTGACCCAGCGGCGCCGCGGCGAGTGCGCGGATTTTCCCGGGCGGGGCGTCCGGTGGTGGACTCCGCCGAACCTACCGGCCTTCCGCAGTCGGCTGTCAACAGCCGTGCGACCTGCGGGTCTTTCGTCAACGCCCTGGTCAGAGGGGAGGAGACGCCGGTGGCACGACGACGGGCGGACGGGTGATCTTCGCCGCGCCGGACCGGAAGATCACTCGCTCGGGCGCACGAACACGGTCCGGCCGCCCACCACGGTCCGCAGGCACACCGGCAGACCGGCTCCGGGGGTCAGATCGGGCAGTCCCGGGGTGCCGGAGCGGGGGTCGGTGGACCAACGGGCGACCCGGTCGTCGGGGGCCTGGACGACGAGTTCCTCGGTACGCCAGACCGCGTAGTCGGCGGGTGCGCCCGGAACCAGGACGCCCCCGTCGTCGCGGCCGATCGCCCGCCAGCCGCCGCGCGTATGGGCCGTGAACGCGGCCCGCACGGAGACGCGGTGCTCGGGGGTGCGGTGGAAGGCGGCGGCGCGGACCGTGCCCCACGGGTCGAGGGGGGTGACGGGGCTGTCCGAGCCGAAGGCGAGCGGCACGCCGGCCCGCAGCAGCGCGGCGAAGGGGTTCAGGGTGCGGGCCCGCTCGACGCCCAGACGCTGGGCGTACATGCCCTCCTCGCCGCCCCACAGCGCGTCGAAGGCCGGCTGGACGGAGGCGGTGAGGCCCAGTTCGGCGAAGGCGGCGATCGTCTGCGGCCTGAGCATCTCGGCGTGCTCCACCCGGTGGCGGGCGGCACGGATCCGGGCGAGGCCGATCTTCTCCGCCGCGGTGCGCACCCCTTCGACGACGGCGCTCACGGCGGCGTCGCCGATGGCGTGGAACCCCGCCTGAAGGCCGGCCTCGGTGCAGGCCGCCACGTGCGCGGCCACCTCGGCGGCGTCGAGGTAGGCGGCGCCGGTGTGGTCCGCGTCGGCGTAAGGGGCGTGCAGACAGGCGGTGTGGGAGCCGAGGGCGCCGTCGACGAACAGGTCCCCGGCGGCGCCGAGCGCGCCCAGCTCACGGGCCTTGTCGACGTCCTGCTCCGCCCAGTAGCCGACGACGCGCGGGCCGCTCTCCTCGGAGGCGAGCCGCAACAGGTCCGTGAAGTCGTCCTCGGAGGAGATCTGCGGACCGCCGCATTCGTGGAGGGAGCCGATGCCGAGGGAGGCTGCGTGCGCGAGGGCGGCGCGCTGGGCGTCGGCGCGCTGTCCGGGCGTCACGGCTGCGAACGCGGCGGCGCGAACGGCGTGGTGCGCGTCACGGGTCAGCGGCCCGCCGTCCGCGTGACCGGCCGCGGTGCGCACGGCGGGCGTCAGGTCGAGCAGGGCGGTGGTGACGACGGCCGAGTGGACGTCGATCCGGCTCAGGTAGAGCGGCCTGCCGCCGGTGGCCTCGTCCAGTTCGTCGCGCCGGGGAGGACGCCCCTCCGGCCAGCCGGAGGCGTCCCAACCGTGCCCGAGCAGCACTTTGTCCTGCGGGCGGGCGGCCGCGAAGTCCCGCACGCGGGCGAGGGCGGCGGTCAGGGAGGGAGCCCCGGAGAGGTCGAGTCCGGTCAGCGCGAGGCCGGTGGACGTGGTGTGCACATGGGCGTCGGTGAAGGCCGGGGCGACCAGCGCGCCGTCCAGGTCGACGATCTCGTCGACGCCCTCCGCGAAGGCGTCGGCGGCGCCCTCGGAGCCGACCCAGGCGACCTGGCCGCGGTCGACCACCATCGCGGTCGCGAACGGGTCGGCGGGGCTGTGGACCTCTCCGCGGCGGAGCAGGACGGTCTTCGGCTGGGGGGCGCGCTCACTCATGGGGAACAGTCTCGCGCGTCGCACCGGCCGCCCGGCACGCGGTCCCTCAGATGCGCGGCGGCCGGGCCTCGTACGGGGTGGACAGGGCGACCGTCGTGCGTGTCGACACCCCCGCGAGCGCCCTCAGCCGGCTGAGGAGCTCCTCCAGCTCGTGCGGGGTGGCCACGCGCACCTTGAGGATGTAGTTCTCGTCGCCGGCGACGCTGTGGCAGGCCTCGATCTCGGGCACGCCCGCCAGCCGCTCGGCGATGTCGTCGGGGGCGCTGGGGTCGAACGGCTTGACCGAGATGAAGGCGGTCAGGGGCAGCCCGACGGCCTCCGGGTCGACGACGGCCGCGTACCCGCGGATCACGCCGCGCTGTTCCAGCCGGCGCACGCGCTGGTGCACGGCGGACGTGGACAGGCCCGTGGCCTTGCCCAGATCGGTGTAGCTCATCCGCCCGTCCTTGACGAGCAGCTGCACGATTTGTCGGTCCAGCTCCTCCATGACGCAAGAACCTACCGTGCGGGCGATCTCCGCGTATACGTATGCAGCCCAGGTCATACCCGGTTTGTGATGTGCCGGGGCGCGTGAGGCGTGCGGCATCTGCAAACGGCATGTGACGAATGCCACAGCACTTGTCAAGGCTTCGTGATGGCCTCGTGGTTACCGCCCGGACGCGCTGGGAAGTGCTTGCTGTGGTCGAGGCCGCAGTGCCGTCACGGCCCAGCCCGAGGGGGAGAATCCCATGCAGAGTCCCAAGCGCCCTGGTCGCACCGCGCCCAAGCGGCTCCAGTCGGTCGTCGAGCCCGAGCCGGAGGGCGTCGAACCCTTCGACGCCGACGGTTTCGACGCCGACGACGCCGACCACTTCGACGCGTACGACACCTTCGAGATGTACCGCGTGATCTGCCCGGACTGCGCGCAGCCCATCGCGCTGCTCGCGGACGAGGAGATCCTGCCGGAGCACGCGCTGTGCGCCTCGCCGTGGAACCCGTTCGGGCTCACGGTCTGCGCCGGGACGGGGCGCGCCGCGTCCGAGGCCCGCTCCGCCGACGAGTCCGCGGAGCCCCAGGAGCAGGACACCGCACTGCTGCTGACGCTCCCTCAGGGACTGGACTGGCGCACGCAGCCCTTCTCGCACGTCGGCGGCCCGGGCTCGCGCCCGATGCGCGTGCCGGTGATGCGCCGCGCCGCGGCCTGACCAGGATCCTCGCGCCCGCCGCCGGCCGCTTCGACTCCGTCGACCGCCTCCGCTGCCGGGGGCGCGGGGAACTCCGCCCGTCCGGGCGGCAGTCGGCGGGATCATGTCGCTCGTACGGCGCGATACCGTCGACGGCGACGAGCGCGCCGCAGGGCGAACGGGACCCGACCGCGCGTCAACTGACTTGCCTGAGCGGTGCTTTGACCGCCCCTGAGCCGAATGCGCGTCAGGTCGGGTGGGGGGCGCGCGGCGGCCGCACGTCGCGGCCGGAGACGCACACGCGACACGGGGACACCCTCCGAACTCACGCTCTACGGCGGCGGCCGGTGACCTGTCCCGCGGCACCGCCGTTGCCCTGGCATGACCCCCACCTTTTCGGCTGCACCCGGGCGTCACCGCCAGCTCTTCGTTCCGTCCCGCCCGGAATCCGCCCGCGCAGGATCGGTTCCGCCGGCCCCGCCGGCCGCCCAGGATCCGCCCATCTACCGCGATCTGCTGCGCACCTGGGCCGACCGCGGCCGGACCCTGCCGGGGCGCCACGATCCCGAGTGGGTGCGGCTGGTGGCCCCGCAGGTGCGGCCAGGACAGTTCGGCGGCTCCGCGGACTCTCTGAGCGACGTGCGCTGACCGCCCGTCGCGGCCGACGGGCGACTTCGACGCTGCGCGGGGCGGCCGTCCGGGACGGGCGACGCCCTACGGCGAACGCGATCAGGGCCGTCCGGTAGCCGGTGCCCCTGCGCGCCGGGGCGAAGGGCACGAGCCTCCCACCGGCGGCCTCCCCTCGGCGGCCTCCCCCGCAGCGTCGGCGTCAGACGTCGCGGCGAGCCGGTTTCGGTGCGGGGAAAGCGGGGTCGAGCTCCTCGGCGGCGCGCAGACAACCGCCCAGGGTCTTCACGAGCAGGTCGCCCATGACCTCACGGGAGAGTTCGGGGCGGTCGATCCACTCCAGCGTGGCCCCCTCGACGCTGCACACCCAGGACAGCAGGGCCATGCGGGGCAGGGGCGGGATCTCGCTGCGGCCGTACGCTCCCTCGGCGAGGGTCGCCACGATCGCCGCGCGCACACCGTCCCGGATGGCGTGCACCTCGGTGTCGAAACCGACGCCTCCGCTGACGATCGTGCGGTAGGCGGCCTGGTTGTGCTCGGCGTAGCGCAGGTAGCCGTCGATGGTGCGGTGCAGCCGGTCCAGCTGGGACAGTTCCATCCCGCTCGCCGCGAAGGTGACCAGGTCGGCGACCGAGTCCTGGATGATCGCCAGGTAGTAGCCGCGCTTGGACTGGAAGTAGTAGTAGATCAGCCCCTTGGCGACATGCGCCTGCCGGGCGATGTCGTCCATCGAGAGGGCGTCGTACGACGTGTCGGCGAACAACTTCCGCCCGATGGAGATGAGTTCGGCGCGGCGCGCCAGTGAGCGCTCGGTGCCGCGCGCCCGGGGGCGGACGACTTCGCGCTGTTCACTGATATTCAATGTCGACCCTGGTCTCGGGCGGTCGGCGGGACTTCCGCAGTATGTCAGGTCAACCGTGCGTCAGGTCACGCCAGTCACAGCAGCCCGAGCTGGGTGACCAGCATCGCGACGACCGCGACGAGGACCCATCCCACGACGTGCTCAAGGATCTTCGGGCCGTCGGCGTCGGGGCCTCCGGTGCGGACTCGGGCGGCGGTGGCTGTCTGTGCGGTCATGGTGTCTCGCTGAGATCGGACGTACTGGTGGATCCCCCCACGATCCGTCCACCTTGCCACCTGCCGGGACCTTTGCGGCAGAGACGTTGCTCACACGGGGATGCCCACCGCGGTGAGAGCCGCGCACTGGCGGGCGGTCGGCCGCGCCGGGAAATAGACGTAGCAGACGCCTCCGCTGCCGGAGGCGACCTTGCCGCTCGCGTCGTAGCGCTTGGTCCTGAGCCAGATGTTCTCGAACTCCCGCCGCCGGTACACCCTCCGCACCGCCGCGTCGTCCGCCGAGAACGGGTCGTTGGCGACCACGTCGCCCCGGGCGGTGAAGCCGATCACGGTCATCAGGTGCCCGGAGGTGCCGTAACCCGCCCCCGTGAGCTCCTCCTTGAGGAAGGACTGGGACGTCATGGCCGGGATCCCGGCGGCGATCAGCGTCTCCAGGTCGGTGAGGGAACCGAGCCGGGTCACCACGCCCCGCAGGTCGGCGAAGGTGGCCGCGTAGGCGGCGTTGAACGGCCAGTTGCCGCAGCCGCCGTACTGGTAGTCGTACGTGTAACGCGCCGCGTGGCACACCTGCGGATCGCTGTAGGAGGGGTCGACCCAGGCCAGCTGCTCGGGGGTGAGCCGGCCGCCCCAGTACTCGACGATCATCTGCGAGGAGGTGGGGCTGCACCAGGCCTCGCCGCCGTTGTCGTACTCGGGGTAGCGGCCCCGGTGGATCTCCTGCGAGTAGCGCGGGACGATCAGCTCCCGCGCGAGGCCGGGCACGGAGGCCGGGACGGTGAAGCGGTCCGGGACGTCGGAGGCCATGACGCCCAGCCGCCACACGGTCGGGGTGGCCTCGGAGCCGGGGCGGCGGTACAGGGTCAGCCGTAGCCTCACGGCGGCGATCCGCAGCCCCGTCGAGGCGTCGTCGACGGCCAGGGTGTCGGTCCAGACCGTGCTCCGGCCGTCGGCCTGGCCGTCGACCGAGGTGCGCCTGACGTCCTGATCGCCGGAGGCCCAGCGGCCCATCACGTACCAGGGGGTGTCCTTGCCGTCGGAGTACGTGCCCTTCAGCTCGATCTGGATCCAGGCGCCGGCCGGGGTGCTCGCGTTCCAGGAGGCGATCACCTCCGTGGCCGGGACCGCGAGCGCCCGGGTCGGGGACGTCCAGGTCGCGTACTCCCAGGCGGCGGTGGTCCTGGTGTGCGGATCCGTGTAGTCGACGGAGCCGAGCGGAGCCGCGACGACGACGCCCGGGCGGTCGCCCTGGACGGCGCGGACGCCCTGGACGGCGCCCGTGAGCCAGTCGGCGTAGGTGGTCCAGGCATGGTGGTCGACGGATCGGGCGGGGGCCGATTCGGCGTCGCCGGTGTCCGTCGCGCCGGCGGCCGTCGCGGCCGTCGCGGCCGTCGCGGTCGGGGCCGATCCACCGGCGACCGCGGCGGCGACCGCGGCGGCGAGGACTCTCCTGCGGGACGGCTGTTCGGCTCTGCTCATGGGCGGAAGGACCCCCGAGGTCTCGGCGCGGCTGTGCGCCCACTATGGACGGCGGCGGGCGCGCCTTCCAGCACCGTCGCCCGGGCCACGCCCACGGACGAGGGCCCGAACCACCGGTGTGGCGTACGGACGTAGAATTCTCGGGCCGTACCGACGACTGCACTCCCGCCCGCCCGGCCCCTCCCGGCCGTCTCCCCGTTCCTCTCCTCCTCGCTCCCCTGGACCCGTCATCCGCCAGCTCGCCTCCCGGCTCCGCCGCCTGCCGCCGTCGTGCGGGCCGGTCCGTCTGATCGGGGTCGACGGCCACGCCGGCTCGGGGAAGTCCACGTTCGCCGCGGCCCTGGCCGAGGCTCTGGGCGGAGCGCCGGTGCTGCATCTGGACGACATCGCCACTCACGGCGAGCTGTTCTCGTGGACCGGACGGCTGCTCACCCAGGTGATCGAGCCCTTCGGCCGCGGTGAGGACGCCCGGTACACCCCGTACGACTGGCGCGCGCGCCGTTTCGGTGCGCCCCGGCCGCTGCCCGCCGGACCCGTCGTCCTGCTGGAGGGCGTCGGCGCCGGCCGGCATGCCCTGCGGCCCGTGCTGGCGTGCCTGCTGTGGATGGACGTACCGGCGCGGGAGGCCTGGGCACGTGGTCGCGCGCGGGACGGGGAGGAACAGCGGGAGTTCTGGGACGGCTGGGTTCCGGCCGAACTCGGCCACTTCGCCGAGGATCCGTCGCGGCCGTACGCCGACTTGCTGGTACGGCAGTTGCCGGTGGGATACGAGGTGCTGCGGGGGCCGATGGGCGACATTGGTCCGCACCAGGATGTCACCCACCGTGAGGGACCAGCCGCGATGTGGTGAACCTGTGAAGGTCCTTGCACTCGAACTTCGCCAAGTGCTCCAACTCCGCTTGACCGGCGGCCCGTACAGGTCTTACGTTCTCAATGTGCGGCATCGAAGCCGCCCTCGAACGCGAAGCCCCCGGTTGTTCCCCCGTGATCGGGGGCTTCGTTCTGCCCTCTTCCGGGTCCGGACCCCCTTCTTCCAGGCGCGACACGGCGCCGTTCGCTCACCCTGGGTCACGGTTCGGCGTGCGCCCCGTCTGCTCCCACCTCGCCGAACGGCCTGTGCGGCACCCTACGGCGAGCGACGCCCACGCAGGTACGATGCCCTCGGTGCGACCTGGACGACTGCTGCGCGCACCTTGCAACTCCGGTCCGCGGCACAGCGGTTCGACCAAGGCAGCCGACGGGCGACGGCTCGACGGCAGACCGACGGGGCACGGTTTGTGGGGGACGTGATGGACTTCGGCACGCAGGGCCCCGAGGCCCCGGCCGACCTGGCCTGGCTGCGAGGCGTGGACGCCTACACCATGGGCGCCTATCCGCAGGCGGGGGAGGAGTTCCGCACCGCGGTGCGGATCGATCCCGGGATGGCCGACGGCTGGCTCGGGCTGCACGCGCTGCGCGTCGACACGACGACCGCGCTGCTGCGGATGTTCCGCCACCGCGAGCGCTTCGGCGAGCAGCGGACCCGGCACCGTCGCACGCTCAACTCCTGGTACTGGCTGGGCTGGTGGGTGCAGCCGGTGCTGGAGAGCCCGCGCGATCTGCTCCTCGCGCACGCCTCGCACTGGCTGGACGGCCGCCATGTGCCCGAGCTGGACCGGGCGCTCGCCGGACTCCCGCCCGTCGACGCCGACCACCAGGTCCGGTTCCTGCACGCCTGCCGCGCCTATCTGGTCAAGGACTGGGAGCAGCTGGTCCGGCACACCGACCCGCTGTTGGACGACTCCCTGCTGGGCATCGAGGCCGGTCTGTTCGGCGGGATGGCCCGGGTGCGCCTGGAGATGTACGGACAGGCCGAGCCGCTGCTCTCGGCGGCGCTGATGCGCTGCCGCAGCGAGCAGCCGCAGCGCAAGGAACTGCGGTACTGGCTGGCCCGGGCCCACGAGGGCACCGGCCGTTCGGCGGCCGCGCTTCCGCTGTACCGGGCGGTCCACCGCGTCGACGCCGCCTTCATGGACACCTCGGCCCGGCTCGCCGCGATCGCCGAGGGCGACGGGTACGACGACACGGCCGACCTCGCGGCGATCACGCTCACCGGGATCGGACAGGACGCGGTGGACGGGCCGGACGGCTTCGACCCGCTGTTCGGTACCGAAGGGCGCGATCTGAGGCTCACCGAGCCCGCCGATCCGCCCCCCGTCGCCCCGCTGCCGCCGGTGACCGAGCCGGTCGCGCGGACCACGAACCTCGTTCCCTCCACACCGTTGCCGGCCGGACCCACCGACCCCGCCCTTCTTGAGGAGGCGCTCGCCGAGCTGGAGCGCATGGTGGGGCTGGAGCCCGTGAAGCGCCAGGTCAAGGCCCTGTCGGCGCAGCTCAACATGGCTCGGCTGCGGACCGGTCAGGGGCTTCCGGTCCAGCCGCCGAAGCGGCACTTCGTCTTCTCCGGCCCTTCGGGCACCGGGAAGACCACGGTGGCGCGCATCCTCGGCCGGGTCTTCTACGCGCTCGGCCTGCTGGGCGGCGACCATCTCGTGGAGGCCCAGCGAGCCGACCTCGTCGGCGAGTACCTGGGCCAGACGGCCGTGAAGGCGAACGAGCTGATCGACTCCGCCCTCGGTGGTGTGCTCTTCGTCGACGAGGCCTACTCGCTCTCCAACTCCGGATACGGCAAGGGCGACGCGTACGGCGACGAGGCGTTGCAGGTGCTGCTGAAACGGGCCGAGGACAACCGGGACCATCTGGTGGTGATCCTGGCCGGTTATCCGGAGGGCATGGACCGGCTGCTCGCCGCGAACCCCGGGCTGTCCTCGCGGTTCACGACCCGCGTCGACTTCCCCTCCTATCGGCCGCTGGAGCTGACCTCCATCGGCGAGGTGCTGGCCGCGGAGAACGGCGACGTGTGGGACGAGGAGGCGCTGGACGAGCTGCGTTCGATCGCCGGGCACGTCGTCGACCAGGGGTGGATCGACGAACTCGGCAACGGGCGGTTCCTGCGGACGCTGTACGAGAAGAGCTGTGCCTACCGGGATCTGCGCCTGTCGACCTATCCGGGCGCACTGACCCGGGACGATTTGTCGACACTGCGGCTTCCGGACCTGATGCAGGCCTACGGCGAGGTGCTGTCCGGGAGGGGGCCGCAGGATCCGTCGGCGAGATGACGGATCCTGCGGGCCGTCTCAGCTCGCCAGCGCCTGCTCCGGTTCGTCGCGCTGCGTCGGCTCCGTCAGCCGCACCTCGGGCGCCTCGCGGTGCGCCGGGTCGGTGACCTCGCCCACCAGGAGCTCCAGCACGTCCTCCAGGGCGACCAGGCCGAGGATCCGGCCGGAGGAGTCGGCGACCTGCGCCAGATGGGTCGCCGCCCGGCGCATCACCGTGAGCGCGTCGTCCAGCGGGAGGTCGGACCGGAGCTTCGTCATCGGACGCCACACCTGCTGCGGCACCGCCCGCTCGGAGTTCTCCAGGTCCAGGACGTCCTTCACATGCAGGTAGCCCATGTAGGCGCCGTTCTCGGCGGCCACGGGGAAGCGGGAGTAGCCGGTGCGGGCGGTCAGCTCCACGATCTCGCCCGGCGTGACCGACGGAGTGACGGTGACCAGCGACTCACGCTTCAGCAGTACGTCGGTCACCGGACGGGAACCCAGCTCCAGCGCGTCCTCCAGCCGTTCCCGCTCCTCGGGGTCGAGCAGACCGGCCTGACCGGAGTCCTCCAGCAGCCGGTTCAGCTGCTCGCTGGTGACGACGGCCTCGACCTCGTCCTTGGGCTCCACGTGGAAGAGCCGCAGGATGCCATGCGCGCAGGCGCCGAGGGCCACGGTGATCGGCCGGCAGACCCGGGCGAAGGCGACCAGCCCGGGGCTGAGCCACAGCGCCGCCTTCTCGGGGGCCGCCATGGCGAGGTTCTTCGGCACCATCTCGCCGATGACGAGGTGGAAGAAGACCACGGCCGCGAGGGCTATGACATAGCCCAGCGGGTGGATCATCCCGTCCGGCAGGCGGACCCACTCGAACAGCGGCTCCAGCAGCTCGGCGACGGTCGGCTCGGCGACCGCGCCCAGGGTGAGGGAGCAGACGGTGATGCCGAACTGGGCCGCCGCCATCATCTGCGGCAGACGCTCCAGGCCGTAGAGGACCTGGCGGGCCCGCGCGGTGCCCAGGGGCTCGATCTGGCTGCGGCGGACCGAGACGAGGGCGAACTCGGCGCCGACGAAGAACCCGTTGGCGAGCACGAGCAGCGCGGCGAAGAGGAGTTGCAGGGCGCTCATCGGGCGACCTCCACGACCTGGCCGGTGCGCACCAGCCGGACCCGTTCGGCCCGGTAGTGACCGATCCGGCGCACCGAGAGCCGCCACCCGGGCAGCTCGGCCCGGTCGCCGACGGCCGGGATGCGGCCGAGCAGGTCGGCGACGAGGCCGGCGACCGTCTCGTACGGTCCCTCGGGGACCTCAAGCCCTATGCGCTGCAGCGTGTCGACGCGGCAGCTGCCGTCCACGTCCCAGGCGGGTCGGCCCTCCTCGGGCGGGGCCGCGGCCAGCTCCGGGGCGTCCTGGCCGTCGTGCTCGTCGCGGACCTCGCCGACGATCTCCTCGACGATGTCCTCCAGGGTGACCACGCCGGCCGTGCCCCCGTACTCGTCGACGACGACGGCGATGGGCTGCTCGCTGCGCAGCCGCCCCAGCAGGGGCTGCACGGGCAGGGTCTCGGGAACCTGCAGCGCCGGACGGGCGATCCGGACGACCGGGGTGCGCAGCCGGTCGTGGACCGGTACCGCCAGGGCGTCCTTGAGGTGGACCATGCCGACGACCTCGTCGATCCTCTCCCGGTAGACCGGGAACCGGGACAGGCCGGTGGCGCGGGTCAGGTTGACCACGTCCTCGGCGGTGGCCGACGACTGCAGCGCACTGACCTTCACGCGCGGGGTCATGACGTGCTGTGCGGTCAGCTCGGCCAGCGACAGCGTCCGCACGAAGAGATCGGCCGTATCCTGTTCGAGCGCGCCGGCCTGGGCCGAGTGGCGGGCCAGCGACACGAGCTCGCCGGGGGTGCGCGCGGAGGCGAGCTCCGCGGTGGGCTCGACGCCCAGGGCGCGCACCAGCCGGTTGGCGACGGTGTTGAGCGCCGCGATCACCGGCCGGAAGAGGCGGGAGAAGCCGGCCTGCGGGCCCGCGACGAACCGCGCGACGTGCAGGGGCTTGGACACCGCCCAGTTCTTGGGCACCAGCTCGCCGATCACCATCTGCACGGCGGAGGCCAGCAGCATGCCGACGACCACGGCGACACCGGAGACGGCGCCCTCGGGGACGCCGACCGCGGTGAACGGGGCGTGCAGCAGTTCCGCGAGCGCCGGCTCGGCGAGCATGCCGACGACGAGGGAGGTGATGGTGATGCCCAGCTGGGTGCCGGAGAGCTGGAAGGACAGTTCCCTCAGCGACTCGACGACCGTACCGGCCCGTCGGTCGCCCTCGGCGGCGGCCTTCTCGGCGTCCGGGCGCTCGACCGTGACAAGGCCGAACTCGGCGGCGACGAAGAAGCCGTTGGCGAGGATGAGCAGGAACGCGGCTGCCAGGAGCAGCAAGGGATGAGTCATGGTGCCGCCGCCTGCGAACCAGGTCGGACAGGGGCGGCGCAGGTACTACAGGACGAACCGTCCATCGCCGGAGGGAGTCACTCCTCGGGTAGCAGGAACCCCCGTGAGCCCGGCAGGGCACGACAGGGGCGGAGACGCAGGGGCAGCGTCTCCGTCACCAGATTAATCAAGACATGGCCCTGAACGGCAGGGTGGTCGGCCCCGAGTCAGCCCTGATCTTGTTCCGGAGGCGTCTCGGGGTCTCGGACCGACCGGGCTTCCGCGAGCGCCCGCAGGCTGCGCGCGTCGTCGATGGCCTGCCGTTTGTCGATGCCGGGCTGGATGCCGAGGGCGGGCAGGCTGGTGCCGTCGCTGAGGTCGAGGAACACCCAGGGGTCGCCCGGGCGGAGGTTCACCCGGAGGATCTCCGCCCAGGCCAGCCGCCGCTTGCCGGCGATGTTCACGACGGTGACGCCGCCGTCGTCCGCGACGACCCGCACCCGGGCGATCTGGGCCAGGACCCAGAAGACGAGGGCGCCGGTGAGGATGAAGCTGAGCCGCTCCCCCGGGCCGAGCTGTTCCAGCAGCATGGCCACTGCGGAGATGACGACGAAGATCGCCACTCCGGCCGTGAGCAGCACCGCACGGGTGCGGCCGGGCCGGAAGGTGACAGGGAGGGTGGGCAGGTCGCTACCCGTGAGATCGGACATGTTCCCGGGTGGTTCTCAGAGTCGGCAGGCGTGGATGGCCGTGGTCAGGATGGCGCGTGCGCCGATGTCGTACAGGTCGTCCATGATCCGCTGGGCCTCCTTGGCGGGGACCATGGCACGGACGGCGACCCAGCCCTCGTTGTGCAGCGGGGAGACGGTCGGCGACTCCAGGCCCGGGGTCAGCGCGACGGCCTTCTCCAACTGCTCGACGCGGCAGTCGTAGTCCATCATCACGTAGGTCCGTGCGACGAGGACGCCCTGCAGGCGGCGCAGGAACTGCTGGACCTTGGGCTCGGCCGCGTCCTCGACGTCGGCGCCGGTGCGGCGGATGACGACGGCCTCGGACTGCATGATCGGGTCGCCGAAGACCTCCAGACCCGCGTTGCGCAGCGAGGTGCCGGTCTCCACGACGTCGGCGATGACCTCGGCGACGCCCAGTTCGATGGCCGTCTCGACCGCGCCGTCGAGGTGGACTACGGAGGCTTCGACGCCCTGCTCGGCCAGGTGCTTGGCGACGATCCCCTCGTAGGAGGTGGCGATCGTCCGGCCCTTGAGGTCTTCCAGGGCGTGCGCCGTGCCCGGCTTGGCGGCGAAGCGGAAGGTGGAGCGGGCGAAGCCGAGGGGGAGGATCTCCTCGGCCTCGGCGGCGGAGTCGACCAGCAGGTCACGGCCGGTGACGCCGATGTCGAGGCGGCCGGAGGAGACGTAGATCGCGATGTCGCGGGGGCGGAGGTAGAAGAACTCGACGTCGTTGACCGGGTCGACGATCCGCAGTTCCTTGGACTCGCGGCGCTGCCGGTAGCCGGCCTCATGCAGCATCTCCCCCGCGGGGCCTGACAGGGAACCCTTGTTGGGGACGGCGATGCGCAGCATGAGGTCGGCTTCCTTCGCGTGGTACGTGGAACGGGGGCGGGTGTGCACTGTGCGGTCTGGAGAGCGTTTCTACAGGTGGGCGTACACGTCGTCCAGCGAGATTCCGCGGGCGACCATCATCACCTGAACGTGGTAGAGCAGCTGCGAGATCTCCTCGGCGGCCGCCTCCTTGCCCTCGTACTCGGCCGCCATCCAGACTTCGGCGGCCTCCTCGACGACTTTTTTGCCGATGGCATGGACGCCCTTCCCGACCAGTTCGGCGGTGCGGGAAGTGGCGGGGTCGCCCGTGGCGGCCTTCTGCTGGAGCTCGGTGAAGAGCTCCTCGAAAGTCTTGTTCGACATGGTGAGGTCAGCCTAGCTCCAAGACCGGGCGGGTCAGCGCCAGGGTTCGGATACTGAGCGCAGGGTGGCCGCGGTCGCCACCGCTGCCGTCACCGCCTCGTGCCCCTTGTCCTCGGCGGAGCCCTCCAGGCCGGCCCGGTCCAGGGCCTGCTCCTCGGTGTCGCAGGTGAGGACGCCCATGCCGACGGGCACGCCGGTCTCGACGGAGACCTGGGTGAGGCCCTGGACGACGCCCTGGCACACGTACTCGAAGTGCGGCGTGCCGCCCCGGATGACGACGCCGAGGGCGACGATCGCGTCGTATCCGCGACCGGCCAGCACCTTGGCGACGACCGGGAGCTCCCAGCTGCCGGGGACCCGCAGCAGGGTCGGCTCGTCGATGCCGAGGTCGTGCAGGGCGCGCAGCGCGCCGTCGACCAGACCGTCCATCACCTTCTCGTGCCACTGCGCCGCGATGACGGCGACCCGAAGGTCACCCACATTGCGTACGGACAGTTCCGGTGCGCCCTTGCCGCTCACGTCTCTCCTCTGGTGCCGTGCTCGCTGGTCGTGCTTGCTGGTCGTGCGTGCTGGTCGTTTGCTGATCGCCGGTCACTGGTTGCCGCAGGGGGACACGGGGACCGCGTCCAGCCAGGGCAGGTCGTGGCCCATCCGGTCCCGCTTGGTGCGCAGGTAGCGGATGTTGTGCTCGCCCGCCTGCACCGGCATGGGCTCGCGCCGGGTGACCTCGATGCCGTGCCGGACGAGCGCCTGCGTCTTCTCGGGGTTGTTGGTCATGAGGCGGACGCTGCGCACGCCGAGGTCGTCGAGGATCTGCGCGCCGGCCGCGTAGTCGCGGGCGTCGGCGGGCAGGCCCAGCTCCAGATTGGCGTCCAGGGTGTCGTGGCCCTGCTCCTGGAGCTCGTAGGCGCGCAGCTTGGACAGCAGGCCGATGCCCCGGCCCTCGTGGCCGCGCAGATAGACCACCACGCCCCGGCCCTCGCTCTGGATGCGCTCCAGGGACGCGTCGAGCTGGGGGCCGCAGTCGCAGCGCTGGGAGGCGAAGATGTCCCCGGTGAGGCACTCGGAGTGGACGCGGACCAGGACGTCCTCGCCGTCGCCGATCTCGCCGTGGACGAGGGCGACGTGCTCGACGCCGTCGACGGCGGAGCGGTAGCCGTACGCGGTGAAGGCGCCGTGGACGGTGGGCAGCCGGGTCTCGGCCTCGCGGCGCACGGTGGGCTCGGAGCCGCGGCGGTAGGCGATGAGGTCCTCGATGGAGATGATCGTCAGCCCGTGCTTGCGGGCGAAGGGGATCAGCTCCGGCAGCCGGAGCATCCGGCCGTCCTCGCCGGCGATCTCGACGATCGCGCCGGCCGGCCGCAGGCCCGCGAGGCGGGCGAGGTCGACGGCGGCCTCGGTGTGGCCGTTGCGGGTCAGCACACCGCCGGGCTTGGCCCGCAGCGGGAAGACGTGCCCGGGCCGGACGAAGTCGTCCGCGTGCGCCTGGCCGCTCGCCAGCAGCTGGAGGGTGGTGGCGCGGTCCGCGGCGGAGATGCCGGTGGTGACGCCGTGGGCCGCGCTCGCGTCGACGGAGACCGTGAACGCGGTCTTCATCGACTCGGTGTTGTCCTCGACCATCTGAGGGAGCTTCAGCCGCTCCAGCTCGTCGCCCTCCATGGGGGCGCAGATCAGACCGCGGCACTCGCTCATCATGAAGGCGACGATCTCGGGGGTGGCCTTCTCGGCGGCGACGACGAGATCGCCCTCGTTCTCGCGGTCCTCGTCGTCGACGACCACGACGGGCCGGCCGGCCGCGATGTCGGCGATGGCCTGCTCGACCGGGTCGAGGGAGAAGTCCTCGATGTCCTCGGTGCTGTAGAGGATCGGTGCTGTGCTCATGCCGGCGCTCCTTCCAGAGCGGGTTGCGAGGCCTTGCGGGAGCGCAGCCACCAGTCGCGCATGCCCCACAGGACGAGCGCGCCGTAGATGACGTACACGAAGCCGGAGAAGGCGTAGCCGTTGGCGAAGTTGAGGGGGACGCCGACGACGTCCACGAGGAGCCAGGCGATCCAGAACTCGACCATGCCGCGCGCCTGGGCGTACATGGCGACGACGGTGCCGACGAAGATGTAGGCGTCCGGCCAGGGGTCCCAGGACAGCGACGGGTAGGCCTTGAAGAGCAGGGCGACGGCGACGGTGCCGAGGGCGGCGGCTCCGACCATGGCCGCGCGTTCGGCCCAGGTGGCGAAGCGGGGGGTGATCTGCCCGTCCGCGGACCGCCCCTTGCTGCGGTTCCACTGCCACCAGCCGTACAGGGCGACGACCATCACGACGACCTGCTTGCCGGCGCTGCCGGCGAGATGACCGTAGAAGGCGACGAAGAGGACGAGGCCGGAGAGGAACTGCACCGGCCAGGTCAGGAGCGAGCGGCGCCAGCCCAGTGCGAGCGTGATCAGGCCGAGGATGTTCCCGATCATGTCCGACCAGATGATGTGCTGGTCGAACATGACGAACGCCTCGGAGTTCAGCCAGTTCACAGCGCCGCTCCCTGTGTGCCGGCCGTGCCCTGCGTGCTCGCGAGCAGTCGCTCCACGTACTTGGCGACGATGTCCACCTCAAGGTTGACCGGGTCGCCGGGCTGCTTGAGTCCGAGCGTGGTCAGGGCGAGGGTGGTGGGGATGAGGCTGACGGTGAAGTGGTCGAGGCCGGCGTCGACGACCGTCAGGCTGATGCCGTCGACCGTGATCGAGCCCTTCTCCACGACGTATCGGGCGAGGCCGTCGGGCAGGGAGATCTTGATGATCTCCCAGTTCTCGGAGGGCTTGCGCTCCAACACCTCGCCGGTGCCGTCGACATGGCCCTGGACGATGTGTCCGCCGAGGCGCGCGCCGACGGCGGTGGGGCGTTCGAGGTTGACCGGGGAGCCGACGCCGAGGGCGCCGAGGCTGGAACGGTTCAGGGTCTCCGCCATGACGTCGGCGGTGAACTCGTCGCCCTCGTTCTCGACGACGGTCAGACAGACCCCGTTCACGGCGATGGAGTCGCCGTGCTTCGCGCCGTCGGTCACGACGGGGCCGCGGAGCCGGAAGCGGGACGCGTCGCCGAGATTCTCGACGGCGGTGACCTCACCCAGTTCTTCGACGATTCCGGTGAACACTTCCCGGGTCCTCCTGCCTCTTCGGGCACGGACTCCGGGGCCTGTCGATGACGACAGCAGGTACGGGCGAGAGCACTGGGGCGACGCCGGACAGACTCGTCCGCGGACGAGTACGTATACGGCGGCGCGCACGAATGCCCGCCCGCCGCGCACTGCCTCCCATCCGGACTTTAACCGTCGGTCCAGGAATTTCACCTGGTCAACCGGCCGCTGGAAGCGGCCGGGTCGCGGACTGTAACCGCCGGTTCGGACTTTCACCGACCCCGGAGTGCGCTGCTTTAGGTACAGGGCCAGTGTGCCACGCCCGATCGGGGTCCATACAGGTGAAGTATGTGGGGTGGCTCACAGAGCGTCGCGGCGCGGCGCGCGTCCGTCACCACCACCCCCTTCCCTCTATTGGTCCATACCTATTGACGCTTTGGTCTAGTCCTTTCTAGGGTCGAGGTGTACGGCCCGGTGGCGGTGACGACGGCCCTTGCCCGCCGCCGGGTCCCCTCGCCCGGCCCCTCGCGCGGCTCTGGCAGGGTGACCCCATGACGACCGCGAGCGCCGACGAGTTCGAGGGCCACCGTCCCCGCCTCTTCGGGCTCGCCTATCGGATGCTCGGGTCGGCCCACGAGGCCGAGGACGCGGTCCAGGACGCCTATCTGCGGTTCAGCGGCGCCGATCGCGCGGGGATCGCGCACCCGGGGGCATGGCTGGCCAGGACCGTCACCAATCTCTGCCTGAACCGGCTGACCTCCGCGCGGGCGCGCCGCGAGACGTACGTCGGCACCTGGCTGCCCGAGCCGGTCCTCACCTCGGACGGCACGCTCGGCCCCCTGGAGTCGGCGGAGCAGCGCGAGGCGGTCTCGCTGGCCATGCTGGTGCTGCTGGAGCGGCTCACCCCCACGGAGCGGGCGGTGTACGTGCTGCGGGAGGCGTTCGGGCACACGCACCGCGAGATCGCCGGCGTCCTCGGTCTGAGCGAGGCCAACTGCCGCCAGTTGCACCGGCGGGCCGAGCAGCGACTCGCGGCCGCGGAACGGCGCTTCGAGGCGGCCCCCGGCCGCCGGGAGGAGCTGGTCTCCTCCTTCGTCACGGCCGCCCGGGACGGAGACCTGGACCGGCTGGAGAGACTGCTCGCCGAGGACGTGATCTGGTGGAGCGACGGCGGAGGACGGGTCACGGCGGCTCTGCGACCGATCCTCGGACGCGAGAAGGTGCTGCGCTTCCTGGCCGGCGTCTCCCGGGGCCTTCCGGCCGGCATCGCCTACGGCGTGGTCGAGCTCAACGGTGCGCCCGGCGTGCTCGTCCGGGACGGCGAGAAGCTCATGATGGCCCTCGGCTTCGAGATCCTGGACGGGGAGATCGTGGGGGTGCACGCGGTGATGAATCCGGACAAGCTGGTCTTCGTCATGCGCCAGTCGGGCCGGGCGTAGCGGCGGCTGTCACATTCGGGGACGCCGCTCGGTCCCAGCTGTGGAGGGCGCCCCTGCCGGGGGCGTCCGGCGACGGAAGGGACTCCACGATGACCACGATTCTGGTGACCGGCGGCACCGGCACCCTCGGCCGGCTCGTCACCGAGCGGCTGCGGGCCGACGGGCACGAGGTGCGGGTGCTGAGCCGCCGCACCCCGCCCTACGCCGTCGACCTGCGCGAGGGCGGAGCGGTGCTGGACTCGGCCGTCGCGGGCGTGGACACCGTGGTGCACTGCGCGAGTTCGCCGCGCGGCGGTGACGAGCGGGCGGCCGGGCATCTGATCGCCGCGGCGCGCCGGGCCGGGGTGAGGCATCTGGTCTACATCTCGATCGTCGGGGTGGACCGGGTGCCCTACGGCTACTACCGGGCGAAGCTCGCCGTGGAGAAGCTGGTGGAGGAGTCGGGGCTGGGCTGGACGGTGCTGCGCGCCACCCAGTTCCACGACCTGCTGGTCCAGGCGTTCCAGGCGCTGGCCAAGGTGCCGGTCCTGCTGCTGCCGGCCGGGGTGAGCGATCAGCCGGTGGAGGTGGCCGAGGTCGCCGACCGGCTCGCGGAACTGGCGGTCGGCGCGCCCGCCGGACGGGTCGAGGACATGGGCGGCCCCGAGGTGCGCACCGCGCAGTCGCTGGCCCGCGCGTTCCTGGAGGCGAGCGGCCGGCGGTGCGCCGTGCTGAACGTGCCCCTGTTCGGCGCGGCCTACCGGGGCTTCCGGTCGGGCGGTCATCTCGCGCCGGAGCGGGCCGTCGGCAAGGGCACGTTCGAGGACTACCTGGCGACGCGCATCCGTCGCTGATCCGCCCCCGGCAGGCCGGCGGCCTCGCGCTCGCCGCTGCCGAACAGTTCGTCCTGTGCGGACTCCCGGGCCGTGAGCAGCGCCCCGCGCAGGACCGCGCCGCCGCCCAGGGCGCTGGGGCGCACCTCCGTGGGCAGGGGGGCCATCCGGCGCAGCCGCCGCGCCACCCGGAGCGCCAGCTCTTCGCCGCCGGCCTGGCCGATCTCCCCGCCGAGGACCACACAGCCGGGGTCGAGGACCGCGACGACGGAGGCGACGCCGAGGGTGAGACGGTCGGCGAGGGCGTCGAGGAACCGGTCGGCGGGGCCCTGCGCGACCGCGGCGTCCGGAACCGGGGCGGAGGGGTTGCCGAGAAGCCGGTGGGCAGGGGCGTCCGGCAGGCGGTCGGCCAGGGCCTCCGGGGGACGGTCAGCGGGGGCGTCGCGCAGACGACCGGCCGACGCTCCCGGCAGACGGTCAGCGGGGGCGTCGCGCAGATGATCGGCGTCGGTGGTGCGGACCGCGTCCACCGCCCGGCGTACCAGCTCCGCCGCCGTCGGCTCGTCGGCACGGGCCCCCGCCGTCAGGCCGTGCTCCCTCGCCAGGGCGGTGATCGCCGCCGAGCCGGCCAGGGAGTGGAACCCGCCCTCGCACCCCGTGGCCGAGGGCAGGCCGTCGGTGCCGGGCACCGGCAGGAAGCCGATCTCGCCGGTGCCGCCGGAGGCTCCCCGGCGCAGGCCACCGTCCAGCACGACCGCCGCGCCGATGCCGTGACCGAGCCACAGCAGGACGAAGGTGTCGCGGTCACGGGCGCAGCCCTCGTGCTGCTCCGCGAGGGCTGCGAGGTTGGTCTCGTTCTCGACGTGTGCGCGCGCGTCCGGGAACCGTTCCTGAAGGGCGGCGACCAGACGGCGGTGCCATTCGGGGAGCCCGCTGGAGTCGCGCAGTTCGCCGCTCACCGGGTCGATCAGGCCGGGAGCGCCGATGCCCAGGGTGTGCAACGGATCCGCCCCCGCCTCCTTCGCCGCCCGCTCGACCAGGGCGACCGCCCGCTCGACGGCCGTCCCGGTGCCGGTGTCGCCGCCGATCGGCACGGACGCCTCGGCGAGCACCCGGCCCACGAGGTCGGAGACGAGCACCGCGACCCCCTCGGTGCGCACGTCCAGGGCGGCCAGATGGGCGCGGCCCGCGACGATGCCGTAGAGCTTCGCGTTCGGCCCGCGGCGCTGCTCGCCCGTCTCCCCCGCGACCTCGATCAGCCCGGAGGCGGTGAGGCGTTCTACGAGGTCGGCGACCGTGGGCCGGGACAGACCGGTGAGCTGTTTCAACTGCCCTGCCGTCAACGGGCCTTCACGTTGCAGCAGCCGCAGGGCGAGCCGGTCGTTGATGACCCGGGCGGTGCTCGGGGATGCGGGCATGGCGGGAATCCTCCCACGGCGCAGGGGGACTCGGTCGACGTGTCGCGATCGGCCCCTCTATTTATCAGGCAGGGTTCCTGATAGTTTACGTCGGCATCGCGACGAGGCGGCGCGGACCCGGAAAGGGCGAGGAATGAGCGGAGCGAGCGACGTGGTCCACACCCCGGCGCAGGTGCGGCGGGCCCGGTACGCCGTCGCGGCCGTGTTCGCCGTGCACGGCGCGGTGACGGGTTCGTTCGCCACCCGGGTGCCGTGGATCCAGGACCACGCCGACGTCTCCACCGGGCAGCTCGGCTTCGCCCTGGCCTTCACCGCGTTCGGCGCGGCCTGCGCGATGCCGCTGGCCGGTTCGATCACCCATCGCTTCGGCAGCCGGGCCGCCCTGCGCGGTCTGCTCGCGCTGTGGACGCTGTCGCTGGCCCTGCCCGCCCTCGCGCCGAACCTGCCGCTCCTGTGCCTGGCGATGTTCGCGTACGGGGCCGCCGCGGGCATGGCGGACGTCGCGATGAACGCTCTCGGCGTCGAGGTGGAACGCCGGCTCGACAGGTCGATCATGTCGGGCCTGCACGGCATGTGGAGCGCGGGCGCCCTGGTCGGCTCGGCCGGCGGGACCCTCGCCGCGCACCTCGGTTCGGACGCGCGGTGGCATCACACCCTGGCGGCGGCCGTCCTCACCGTCCTCGGACTGGTCGCCTGCCGGTGGGTGCTGGACATCAGGCCCACCGAGGACGAGGAGCCGCCCCCGCGGTTCGCGCTGCCGCCCCGCTCGGCGCTGCTCATCGGCGCCGTCGGGTTCTGCGCGGTGTTCGCGGAGGGCGCGAGCCTGGACTGGTCGGCGGTGTACCTGCGCGACCGGCTCGCCTCCTCCGCCGGGGTCGCGGCGGCCTGCACGACCGGATTCATGTTCACCATGGCGGTGGCCCGGATCGCGGGCGACCCGTTGGTGAACCGGTTCGGCGCCGTGCGCACCGTGCGCGCCGGGGGCGTCCTGGCCGCGCTGGGCGGGCTGCTGATCGTCGTCGCGGGTCATCCGGCGGTGGCGATCGGCGGTTTCGGGCTCATGGGGCTCGGCATCGCGGTCGTCGTACCGCTGTGCTTCGCCGCGGCCGGCCACAGCGGGCCCAACCCCAGCCAGGCCATCGCCGGCGTCGCGACCATCACGTACACCTCGGGGCTGATCGCCCCCAGCCTGATCGGCGGGGTGGCGCAGGCGACCAGCCTGACGGTGTCGTTCGTCGTCGTGACGGTGCTCGCGTGCGGGCTGGTGGCCTTCGCCGGTGTGCTGCGCGGCGGCGAGCGCACGGGCGCGAAGGTCGGTCCGCGGGCCGCAGCAGTGCCCGACCCCCGCTCCTGAGGGTCTCGCCCCACGGCGCCGGGCGCACGGCCGCCGCGGCCGGCCGGACGAGGACCCGCTCGCCGCGCGCGTAGGTCGGCGCCCCGTCGCACGTGAGAATGGCCGGGACAGCCGCTTCCGCACGAAAGAGAACACGCAACCATGGATCTCGGCGTCCGCTGGAAACTGCACGGCGACGGACGCACCCCTGCGCCCGGCGCGGTGGTCCGCCCCGACGAACGGCTGTCCTGGCCACGTACTTTCGGCCTCGGCGCCCAGCACGTGGTGGCCATGTTCGGGGCGAGTTTCGTGGCGCCGGTCCTCATGGGACTCGACCCCAACCTCGCCATCATGATGTCCGGCGTGGCGACCGTCGTCTTCCTGCTCGCGACCCGCGGCCGGGTGCCCAGCTACCTCGGCTGCTCCCTGTCCTTCGTGGGCGTGGCGGCCGTCATCAGGGCGCAGGGCGGGTCGAGCGCCACGGTCACCGGAGCGGTGTTCGTCGTCGGGGTCGCGTTGTTCGCCGTCGGGCTGGCCGTGCAGCGGTTCGGGGCGCGGATCATCCACGCCGCGATGCCGCCCATCGTGACGGGCGCCGTGGTGATGCTGATCGGCTTCAACCTCGCGCCGGTCACCGCCTCGACCTATTGGCCGCAGGACCAGTGGACCGCCCTGCTGGTGATGGCGTTCACCGCCGCGGCCGTGGTCTGTCTGCGCGGGTTCTGGTCCCGCATCGCCATCTTCCTCGGGCTCGTCTTCGGATACGCCGTCTCCTGGGCGTTCGACCGGCTCTTCGGCCGGATCCACTCCGCCGACGCGAGCGGCAAGGTCACCGACCACTGGCGGCTCGACCTGTCCGGCGTCGGTCACGCCGACTGGATCGGCCTGCCGTCCTTCCACGGCCCGTCCTTCGACTGGTCGGCGGTCCTGGTGGCCCTGCCGGTCGTCATCGCGCTGGTCGCGGAGAACGCCGGGCACGTCAAGGCGGTCGGCGAGATGACCGGCGACGACCTGGACGACCGGCTCGGCACGGCGATCTCCGCCGACGGCGTCGGCTCGATGCTGTCCACCGCTCTGGGCGGCCCGCCCAACACGACCTACTCCGAGAACATCGGCGTGATGGCCGCGACCCGGGTCTACTCGACGGCCGCCTACTGGGCCGCCGCCGGATTCGCCCTCCTCTTCGGCCTGTGCCCGAAGTTCGGCGCGATCGTCGCCGCGATCCCCGGCGGCGTCCTCGGCGGGATCACCGTCATCCTGTACGGCATGATCGGCCTGCTCGGCGCGCAGATCTGGCTCAACGCCGGCGTCGACCTGCGCAACCCGCTGAACCTGGTGCCCGCCGCGGCGGGCATCATCATCGGCGTCGGCAACGTCACGATGAAGTTCACCGACACCTTCTCGCTGAGCGGCATCGCGCTCGGCACCATCGTCGTCATCACCGGCTACCACGCGCTGCGCGCGTTCGCGCCCGCTCACCTCACGACGCGGCGGCCGCTGCTGGACGAGGGCACCAGCAGCTACGACGACTCCGCTTCATAGGGGGCGGGCGGGCCGAACCCGCCCGGAGCGGCGGGCTCGTTCCCCCGTTCCGGCGAAGCGTCGGGCTCGCCGGCCCGCGGGGCCGCCCGGGACTGCGACCCTGCCCCCATGCCGCAATTGGAACAGTTCACCGCGCCCGTCGAGCCGGACGCCGACCTGGCGGGCCCGCTCGGCGCGAGCGTCGACGACGTGCTCGCCCGGATGCGCGCCCTCGACGCGACCCTGCCCGCCCAGGACGGGGTCGCGGTATTCAACCGCGTCTACCTGGCGGTGACCCAGGAGGTGGACCGGCGCATCGACAGAGGGCGGTTCCCCGACCCGCGCGCCGCGATCACGCTGGACGTGCGGTTCGCGCAGCGCTACCTGGACGCCGTCGACCCGGTCCCGCCGGACCGGCGCGCACCCGCCTGCTGGCGTCCGCTGCTGCAGTTCCGCCGCCATCCCGGCGTACGGCCGCTGCAGTTCGCGCTCGCGGGCGTCAACGCGCACATCGGGCACGACCTCGCGCTGGCCGTCGTGGACGCCTGTCACACCCTCGGCTGCGAACCGGCCGAGCTGGAGGACGAGTTCGACCGGGTGGGCGATCTCCTCGTGTCGCTGGAGGAGCGCGTCCGCGAGGAGCTGATGCCGGGCCCGGACCTGTTGCAGATCGCCGATCCCCTCACCCACCTGCTCGGCTCCTGGAGCCTGGAGCGCGCCCGGGACGCCACCTGGACGGCGGCCCGGGCCCTGTGGGCGCTGCGCCGGCTCCCGGACGTGGCCCAGGAGTTCACCGAGCGGCTCGACACGGCCGTCGGCTTCGCGGGACGGATGATGCTCACTCCGCTCTGAGGCCCCGAGGGTCGGGCCTCAGTCCTCCGGCAGTTCCACCGGCGCGATCTCGTCGTACACGTCGCCGGGACCGGGGTTGGTCGCGTCGGTCGTCCCGCCGAAGTGGTGCATCACGCCCCAGACCGCGTTCAGCGCGGTCTGGACCGCGCCCTCGGCCCAGCCGGCCGTCCAGGAGATGTCGTCGCCGGCCAGGAAGACGCCCCGCTTGTCCTCGGGCAGCCGGTCCTGCATGAAGTGCGTGAACAGGCGGCGCTGGTAGCGGTAGTGGCCGGGCAGGTTGGCCTTGAACGCGCCCATGAAGTAGGGCTCGTTCTCCCAGGAGACCGTGACCGGGTTGCCGATGACGTGCTTCCTGATGTCGACGTCCGGATAGATCTCGCCGAGCGACTTCAGCATGACCTCCATCCGTTCGTTCGCCGACAGCGGCAGCCACTTCAGGCTGTCGTCGCACCAGGTGTAGGACAGGCAGATGACGGCGGGCTTGTCGGGGCCGTCGTCGAGCAGGTACGTGCCGCGCGTCATGCGGTCGGTGAGCGTCATCGACATGACGTCGCGCCCCGTCTCCTCGTCCTTGTCCAGCCAGAACGGCCGGTCCACCGGCACGAACAGCTTCGAGGACTCCATGTAGTGGGTGCGCTCGATGGCCGTCCAGTGGTCGATCGGGAAGAGCGAGTCGTCACAGGCGATCTTCGACAGCAGCATCCAGGACTGGGCGGTGAAGATCGCCGCCCGGTAGGTGCGGATGTCGCCGGCCGCGTCCGTCACCGTGATCCGGTTGCCGGCGGTGCGGTGCAGCCGGGTCACCGCCGGACGGGGCTCGCGGCCCTCGTGCAGGCTCGCCAGCGAGGTGCCGTGGGCCCAGTGGACGATCTTCTGCGGCTCGCGCTCCCACAGCCGCAGCGGAAGCTGCTGGCTGCCGCCGACGATCCCGCGGTGGTGGTCGTCGGCCTCGGTGTAGACGACCCGCAGGATCTCCAGGATGGAGTTGGGGAAGTCGGTGTCCCAGCCGCCCGTGCCGAAGCCGACCTGACCGAAGATCTCGCGGTGCCGGAAGGACCGGAACGCCTCGGAGTCGCAGAGGAAGCCGTAGAAGGTCTGGTTGTCGAGCTTCTCGACGAGCTTCGCCCAGATCTCCCGGATGCGCGGCACGTCGCGCTCGCGCATCGCCTGGTTCATGTCGGAGAAGTCCGCGCCCTCCTCCAGGCATGTGTTCCAGGCGGCCGCGACATCGCGGTAGACCTGCGGAAGGTCGTCGATCGTCTCGGCGTAGTGGGACTCGCCCTTGAGGTCGACGACCGTCGAAGGCGTCGCCTCGGCAAGGGGGTTGGGGAAGGGCTGGGTCCGCAGACCCACCAGGTCGATGTAGTGCTGCAGCGCCGTGGAGGACGGCGGGAAGCGCATCGCGCCCATCTCGGCGATGAGGGAGGGGTCGCAGCCGTCGAAGCCGACGGTGCGCAGCCGCCCGCCGATCTCGTCGGCCTCGTAGACGACCGGTTTGAGACCCATCTTCATCAGCTCGTAGGCGGCCACGATGCCCGACAGCCCCCCGCCGATGACGGCGACCTCGGCTCCGTGCTCGGTCGCCGGGATCTGGCCGAGCCCCGCCGGATGGGCGAGGAAGTCGTCGTACGCGTAGGGGAAGTCCGGGCCGAACATGGTGATCGGCGGCTGCTGCTCGTCTGCGTGCTCGACGGCGTTGGGCACGGTGGACGTCATGGGGTACGGACTCCTTGCGGCGAAGACGGACGGACTCGGGGCGCGACGGGGCTTCAGACCAGGGACCCGTAGAGGCCGGGGCGGCGGTCGTGCAGATAGGGGTTGGCCGCTCGGGAGGCGGCGAGCGCGACGGGGTCGACGTCGGCGAACACCAGCTCCTCCTCGCGTCCGGCCCGTGCCCGCACGACCCCGTCGGGTCCGGCCAGCGCGGACAGCCCGACGAACTCGAACTCCCCTTCTTGCCCGGCCCGGTTGACGTAGGCGACGTACATCTGGTTCTCGAAGGCGCGCACCGGGATCATCGACTCGGCGACGAACTGGAAGGGGTGCATCTGCGCGGTCGGCACGACGAGCAGGTCGGTGCCGGCCAGGGCGTGGGCGCGCACGTTCTCCGGGAACTCGACGTCGTAGCAGATCATCAGGCCGACGGTGAGGCCGTTCAGCTCGGCCTGCACCACCGGCTGCCCGCCCGGGCGGAACTGGTCGCGCTCGAAGCAGCCGAAGAGGTGGGTCTTGCGGTAGTTCGCGAGCCGGTCGCCCTCGGCGGAGATCAGCTGAGCGGAGTTGAAGACCGTCTCGCCGTCCCGCTCCGGGTAGCCGTAGACGATCGCGAGGGCGTGGCGCGCGGCGAGCTCGGCGACGGCGTCCGCGGAGTCGCCGTCGGCGGGCTCGGCGAGGCGGGCGATGTCGTCGCCGATCGCGTACCCCGTGAGGAACAGCTCCGGCGTGACCAGCAGCGCGGCGCCCGCGGCGGCGGCCCGCTCCGCGGCCTCGTCGAGCACCTTGAGGTTCTCGACGACGGATCCGGGACGGCCGGAGCTCTGGAGCAGGGCGGTGCGCATGCGTGATCCTCACCGGGTACGAGGGGGG
>NZ_JAHHIU010000146.1 GCF_024539815.1 Streptomyces hayashii | reverse complement strand
CTCCGCGAACACCACCGACTCCGACAACGACCCCAACGCCATCCCCACCCACTGCGCCCCCTGACCCGGAAACACGAACACCACACCTGAACCGCCAGGAGCGACCGGCGCGGTGTCGGGGGCTACGGCGAGGGCCGCCAGACGTTCCACGGCCTCCTCATGGGTGCCGGCGACCACGACACCGCGATGGGGAAAGCGGGTTCGGGTGGTGAGGAGTGACAGGGCGGTGTCGTGCAGCGGGATGCCGGGGTGGGCGCGGAGGTGGTCGGCGAGGGAGACGGCCTGGGCGCGAAGGGCTTCGGGGGTGGCGCCCGACAGGGCCAGCGGGACGACGCCGGCCGGGGCCGTATGCGCGGGAGCGGGGGTGCCGGCGGGCTCCTCGCGCGGGGCCTCTTCCAGGATGACGTGGGCGTTGGTGCCGCTGATCCCGAAGGACGACACACCGGCACGGCGCGGCTCGTCCCGCTCCGGCCACTCCCGCGCTTCCGTCAGCAGCTCGACCGCACCCGCCGACCAGTCCACCTCAGGCGTCGGAGCGTCCACGTGCAACGTCTTCGGCAGCACCCCGTGCCGCATCGCCTGCACCATCTTGATCACACCCGCCACGCCCGCGGCGGCCTGTGTGTGACCGATGTTGGACTTCAGCGAGCCCAGCCACAGGGGCGAGTCCTCGGGGCGGGAGCGGCCGTAGGTGGTGAGGAGCGCCTGCGCCTCGATCGGGTCGCCGAGGGAGGTGCCGGTGCCGTGCGCCTCCACCACGTCGACGTCCGCCGCGGACAGCCGGGCGTTCTCCAACGCCTGCCGTATGACGCGCTGTTGGGCGGGGCCGTTGGGCGCGGTCAGGCCGTTGGACGCACCGTCCTGGTTGACCGCGCTGCCCCGGACGACGGCGAGGACCTCGTGGCCGTTGCGGCGCGCGTCCGACAGCCGCTCCAGCAGCAGGACTCCCACGCCCTCGGCCCAGGCGGTGCCGTCCGCCGCGGCGGCGAACGCCTTGCAGCGGCCGTCCAGGGCCAGTCCGCGCTGGCGCGAGAACTCCACGAAGGCGCCCGGGGTCGACATCACGGCCACGCCGCCCGCCAGCGCGAGCGAGCACTCGCCGGAACGCAGCGCCTGAGCGGCGAGGTGGATCGCCACCAGCGACGACGAGCACGCGGTGTCCACCGTCACCGCGGGGCCCTCGAAGCCGAGGGTGTACGCCACCCGTCCGGAGACGACGCTGCCTGCGCCGCCGGTGAGGACGTACCCCTCGATCTCCTCGGAGCCGGTGCCCATGCGGGGGGCGTATTCCTGTCCGGCGGCGCCGGTGAAGACGCCGACGCTCTCGCCCTTGAGGGTGGAGGGATCGATCCCGGCACGTTCCAGGGTCTCCCAGGAGGTCTCCAGGAGCAGCCGCTGCTGCGGGTCCATCGCGAGCGCCTCGCGCGGGGAGATCCCGAAGAACTCGGCGTCGAAGCCGGCCACGTCGTCGAGGAAGCCGCCCTCCCGGACGTAGGACGTGCCGGGCGCCTCCGGGTCGGGGCTGTAGAGGGCGTCGAGGTCCCAGCCGCGGTCGGCCGGGAAGTCACCTACGGCGTCGGCGCCCTCGGACACCAGCCGCCACAGTCCGTCGGGTGAGGTCACGCCTCCCGGCAGCCGGCAGCCCATGGCCACGACGGCGATGGGTTCGGTGCGCCGGTTCTGCTCCTCGCGCAGCTTCTCCCGCGTCTGCTGCAGCTCGGCCGAGACCCGCTTGAGGTAGGTGAGAGCCTTCTCGTCGGTGGTCATGGAACCTGATCTCCTCTTCGCGTGCCTGGCGGGTCAGCCGAGCCCGAGCTCGTTGTCGATGAAGGCGTAGACGTCGTCGGCGGTCGCGGCTTCGAGGTGCCGGGTCCGGTCCCGTGTCTCGTCGGGGCCGCTCCTCAGGGCGGCTTCTTCGAGTCTGGATCCGAGGAAGCGCAGCCGGGAGTGGACGCCGGAGTGCTCCAGCTCCTCCGCCAGCAGGGCGTCGAGCGCCGCTTCCAGGGCTTCGAGTCTGGCCGCGACCGGATCGGATTCCCGGTCGAGTGCCTTGAGCAGGTAGTCGGCGAGCGCGGTGGGCGCCGGGTAGTCGAACACGGCCGTCGTGGGCAGCCTGGTGCCCGCCGCCCTGCCGAGCCGGTTGCGCAGTTCCACCGCGGTCAGCGAGTCGAACCCGGCCTCCTTGAAGGCGCGGTCGGGTGCGACCAGTGAGGCGTCGGAGTGACCGAGGACGGTCGCGGCTTCCTTGAGGACCACGTCCAGGACGTGGGCGGCCTTCTCCTGCGCGGAGAGTCCCGCGAGCCGTTCGGCGAGGGTGCGTCCCTGGGCCGTACCGGCGGCAGCGGCGCGGCGGGGTGCGCGCACGAGTGCGCGCAGCATCGGGGGAAGCCCGCCGGATGCGGCCCGGTCGCGCAGCACGCTCGGGTCGAGCCGGATCGGCACGAGGGCCGGTTCGCCGACGGTCAGGGCGCTGTCGAGGAGGGACAGGCCCTCCTGGGCCGTGAGACCGAGCACGCCGTCGCGTTCGGTGCGCCGGAGGTCGGCCTCGGCGAGGTCGCCGGTCATGGCGCTCGCGTGCGACCACAGGCCCCAGGCGAGCGACACCGCGGGCAGTCCTTGTGCGTGGCGGACGCGGGCGAGTGAGTCGAGGAAGGAGTTGGCTGCCGCGTAGTTGGCCTGCCCGGGGTTGCCGAGGACCCCGGCGGCGGAGGAGAACAGCACCCAGGCGGCGAGGTCGAGGTCCCGGGTCAGCTCGTGCAGGTTGAGGGCGGCGTCTGCCTTGGGGCGCAGGACGGTGGCCATCCGCTGCGGGGTGAGCGCGGCGAGGACGCCGTCGTCGACGACGCCTGCGGTGTGCACGACGGCCGTCAGGGGCGCGGTCGCCGGGACGGAGTCCAGCAGCAGGGCCAGGGCGTCGCGGTCGGCGGCGTCGCAGGCCTCGACCCGTACGGTCGCCCCCAGGGCGGTGAGTTCGTCGGTGAGTTCCTGTGCGCCGGGCGCGTCGGGGCCGCGCCTGCTGGTGAGCAGCAGGTTGCGGGCGCCGTGTTCGGTGACGAGGTGGCGGGCGACGAGTGCGCCGAGGGAGCCGGTGCCGCCGGTGACCAGGACGGTGCCGTCGGGGTCGGGGCGGCGTGGCATGGTCAGGACGGCCTTGCCGGTGTGGCGGGCCCGGCTGAGGTGCCGGAAGGCGTCCGGGGCGTGCCGTACGTCCCATGCCGTCAGCGGCAGCGGGGTGAGGGCTCCGTCCTCGAAGAGGCCGACGAGTTCGTCCAGCAGCTCCCGGATCCGGTCGTCGCCGGCCTCCGCGAGGTCGTAGGCGCGGTACTCGACCCCGGGGTGGCGTTCGGCGACCTCGGCGGCGTCACGGATGTCGGTCTTGCCCATCTCCAGGAAGCGCCCGCCCCGCGGCAGCAGGCGCAGGGAGGCGTCGACGAACTCGCCGGCCAGGGCGTCGAGGACGACGTCGACGCCGCGGCCGTCGGTGGCGTCGAGGAAGTGCTGCTCGAAGTCGGTGGTGCGGGAGTTGGCGAGGTGCGCGTCGTCGAGTCCGTGGGCGCGCAGGGTGTCCTGCTTGCCGGGGCCGGCGGTGCCGTAGACCTCGGCGCCCAGGTGACGGGCGACCTGGACGGCGGCCATGCCGACGCCGCCGGCCGCGGAGTGGACCAGGACGCTCTCACCGGGCCGGACGCCGGCCAGGTCGCGCAGGCCGTAGAGGGCGGTGAGGAACGCGATGGGCGCGGCGGCGGCCTGGGCGAAGGTCCATCCCCGGGGGACGCGGACGAGCCTGCGGTGGTCGGTCACGGCCTCCGGGCCGAACGCCGCGCCGGGGAACAGGCCCATGACCCGGTCGCCGGGGGCGAGGCCCGGCACGCCGGGGCCGGTCTCCAGGACGATGCCCGCGCCCTCGCCGCCGATCGCGGCCCGCCCGGGGTACATGTCGAGAGCGATCATGACGTCGCGGAAGTTCATGCCTGCGGCGCGGACGGCCACGCGGACCTGTCCGGGGGCCGGCGGGCCGGATTCGGCGTTCGGCACGAGGGCCAGGTTGTCCAGGGTGCCGGGCCCGGTGGTGTCCAGGTGCCAGGTGCGTGCGCCGTCGGGGACCGTCAGGCGGGCCGCGGCGGCGCGGACGAGGCGGGGCACGGTCGCCTCGCCGTCGCGTATCGCGAACTGCGACTCCTCCAGGGCCGCGGCCACCGAGGGGAGTCCGGCGAGCCCGTCGCGGGAGGCGTCGTGTCCGTCGAGGTCGGCCAGGAGGAAGCGGTCGGGGTGCTCGGTCTGGGCCGAGCGCACCAGGCCCCAGACCGCGGCTGCCGCCGGGTCGGTGACCTTCTCGCCGTCGTGGACGGCGACCGCGCCCCTGGTGACCACCAGCAGCCGTGATGTGTCGTCGCCGGGTTCGGCCAGGAACGCCTGGAGGTCTGCGAGCACGCGGCCGGTGAGGGCGTGCACGTCCTCGGCCGACGCGCCGTCGCCGACGACTTCGAGGGTGCGGAGGTCGTGGGGAGCGTCCGCGCGTGTCGTCACCGGCAGCGAGGTCCACGTGGTGCGGAAGAGGGATTCGGGTCCGGCTTCGGTGGCCGGACGCAGGTGTGCGGCCGCCACGGGGCGCAGGACGAGCGAGTCGACGTCGAGGACCGGTGCTCCGGTGGTGTCGGTGACGCGCAGGGACACCCCGTTCTCTCCGGCGGGGGACAGCCGGACGCGCAGGGCCTTGGCGCCCGAGGCGTGCAGTCGTACGCCGTTCCACGCGAAGGGCAGCAGACGGCTTCCGTCGCCCGGTTCGGCGATGCCGCCGAAGGCGCTGGGGTGCAGGGCGGCGTCGAAGAGGGCCGGGTGCAGGCCGAACAGGTCGGCGTCGTCGTGGTGCGCGTCGTCGAGGGCGACGTCGGCGTAGACGTCCGCTCCCCGGGTCCACACCGCGCGCAGTCCCTGGAAGGCGGGGCCGTACTCGTAGCCGGCCTCGGCGCGTCGCCGGTAGAAGTCCGTGACGGGCACGGGCGTGGCGTTCGGCGGAGGCCATGGGGCGGTGTCCGTGCCCGGAGCGTCGTCGGGGTTCGTCCGGGTCAGGACGCCGCTCGCGTGGCGGGTCCACGGCCCCTCGTCGCCGTCGGGGCGGGAGTGAACGGCGACGGGGCGGTCACCGGTCTCGTCGGGGGCCCCGACATGCACGCGGATGCGCACCGCGCCGTCGGCGGGCAGCAGCAGGGGTGCGGCCAGGACGAGTTCGCGGACGGCGCCGTGCCCGACTTCGTCGCCGGCCCGGACGGCCATCTCGACGAGGGCCGTGCCGGCCAGCAGGACGGTGCCGTCGACGGCGTGGTCGGCGAGCCAGGGCCGGTCGGCCGAGGACAGGCGTCCGGTGAAGGTGACGGCGTCGGCCTCGGGCGCTTCCACCGCCGCGGTCAGCAACGGGTGGCCGGCCGTGGTGATGCCGGCTGCCGCGAGGTCGCCGACGCCGGGGGCGGCGTCGAGCCAGTAGCGCCGGTGCTGGAAGGCGTACGTCGGCACGACGGCGCCGCGGGCGCCGCTGCCGGCGAACAGCGAGGGCCAGTCGACGTGGGCGCCCCCGGTGTGCGCCCGGGCGACGGCCGCGAGCAGCGTGGCGGGTTCCGGCCGTCCGTCGCGCAGTGCGGCGACGCAGTCGACGGTCTCGGGGAGGCAGTCCTGAGCCATGGCGGTCAGCACTCCGCCGGGGCCGAGTTCGAGGACGGTGGTGACGCCGTGTTCGTCCAGGGTGCGCAGGCCGTCGGCGAAGCGGACCGTGCCGCGGACGTGGCGTACCCAGTACTCGGGAGAGCACAGCTGTGCGGGGTCGGCGAGGGCGCCGGTCAGGTTGGAGACGACGGGCAGGGCGGGGGTGTGGAAGCTCAGTCCGGCGGCGACCTCGTGGAAGGCGTCGAGCATGGGTTCCATGCGCGGCGAGTGGAAGGCGTGCGAGACGCGCAGTCGTTTCGTCTTGCGGCCGCGGGCCGCGAACAGGCCGGCCACGGCTTCGACGGCGGGCGCGTCGCCGGAGAGGACGACGGCTTCGGGGCCGTTGAGCGCCGCGACGGCGACTCCGTCGGTGAGCTCGGCGACGGCCTCGTCCTCGGTGGCCTGCACGGCGATCATGGCGCCGCCCTCGGGCAGCCGCTGCATCATCGCGCCACGGGCGGCGACCAGGGCCGCGGCGTCCTCCAGGGACCACACACCGGCCACGTGGGCGGCGGCGAGTTCACCGATGGAGTGCCCGGCGACCAGGTCGGGGCGCACCCCCCAGGACTCGACCAGTCGGTAGAGGGCCACTCCCACGGCGAACAGGGCTGCCTGGGTGTAGGCGGTGCGGTCGAGCAGGTCCGCGTCGGGGGTGCCGGGTTCGGCGAGGACGACGTCCCGCAGCGGGCGCTCCAACCGGCGGTCCAGGGTGGCGCAGACCTCGTCGAAGGCGCGGGCGTACACCGGGAACGACTCGTACAGTTCGCGGCCCGTCCCGGGGCGTTGAGCGCCCTGGCCGGAGAAGACGACGGCGAGTTTGCCGTCGGTGGCGGTGCGGGTCGTGCCGTCGCCGGCGGCGAGGGCGGCCAGGGCGTCGCGGGCCTCCGCCGTGGATTCGGCGACCACGACCGCGCGGTGTTCGAAGGCGGAGCGTCCGGCGAGCGTGCGGGCGACGTCGGCCAGGGCGGGCGCCGGCTCGGCGTCGAGAAGGGCGGCGACGCGTGCCGCCTGCGCGCGCAGGGCCTGTGGGGACCTGGCGGACAGGACGAGCGGCACGAGCCCGTCGGGCAGCGCGCGCCGCCCCGTGTCCGCCGTGTCGTCGGCGGGCGCGGCGGCGGGGTCCTCGGTGGGCTGTTCGAGGACGACGTGGGCGTTGGTGCCGCTGATGCCGAAGGAGGACACGCCCGCGCGGCGCGGGCGTCCGGTCCGGGGCCAGGGCCTGGGCTCGGTGAGCAGTTCGACCGCGCCGCGGGTCCAGTCGACTTCGGGCGTCGGGGCGTCGACGTGCAGCGTGCGGGGCAGCACGCCGTGCCGCATCGCCTGCACCATCTTGATCACGCCTGCGGCACCGGCGGCGGCCTGCGCGTGGCCGATGTTGGACTTGAGGGATCCGAGCCACAGGGGGTGGCCGTCGCCGGGCCGTTCCTGACCGTAGGTCGCGAGCAGGGCCTGCGCCTCGATCGGGTCGCCGAGGGAGGTGCCGGTGCCGTGTGCCTCGACGGCGTCGACGTCGGCGGGGGTGAGGTCCGCGTTGGCGAGGGCCTGGCGGATGACGCGTTGCTGGGAGGGGCCGTTGGGCGCGGTGAGGCCGTTGGAGGCGCCGTCCTGGTTGACCGCGCTGCCCCGGACGACGGCGAGGACCTCGTGGCCGTTGCGGCGGGCGTCCGACAGCCGCTCCAGGAGCAGCAGCGCCACGCCCTCGGACCAGCTGGTGCCGTCCGCCGCGGCGGCGAAGGCCTTGCAGCGTCCGTCGGGGGCGAGTCCACGCTGGCGCGAGAACTCCACGAAGCTGCCCGGGGTCGACATCACCGCGACACCGCCCGCCAGTGCCAGGGAGCACTCCCCCGCGCGCAGTGCCTGGGCGGCGAGATGCAGGGCTACCAGCGAGGACGAGCATGCCGTGTCCACCGTCACGGCGGGGCCCTCGAAGCCGAAGGTGTACGACACCCGGCCGGAGACGACGCTGCCCGCGCCGCCGACGCCGAGGTAACCCTCGATCTCCCTCGCGGGCCGCACCGCCCGGGTGGTGTAGTCGTGGTACATGACCCCCGCGAAGACTCCGACGTCCGCGCCGCGCAGGGCCCCCACGTCCAGGCCCGCGCGTTCGAAGACCTCCCATGAGGTCTCCAGGAGGAGCCGCTGCTGGGGGTCCATCGCCACCGCCTCGCGCGGCGAGATCCCGAAGAACTCGGCGTCGAAGCCGGCCACGTCGTCGAGGAAGCCGCCCTGCGTGACGTACGACTTTCCGGCGGCGTCGGGGTCGGGGTCGTACAGCTCCTCCAGGTTCCACCCCCGGTCGGCGGGGAACGGGGAGCGGCCGTCGGCGCCGTCGGCGACCAGACGCCACAGGTCCTCGGGTGAGGTGACGCCGCCCGGCAGCCGGCAGCCCATCGAGACGATGGCGATCGGCTCGTCGGAGACCGCGGCGGGGGCGGGCAGGGCCGGCGCGTCGGCGGGCTCGCCGTGGACCTCGTCCAGCAGCCGGTGCGCCAGGGCTTCGGGGGTGGGGTGGTCGAAGGCGCTGGTCGCGGGGAGCCGCAGTCCGGTGGCGGCGCCGAGCCGGTCGCGCAGGGCCACGACCATCACGGAGGTGAACCCCAGCTCCTTGAAGGCCCGGTCGGCCGGTACGTCCTCGGCGCCGCTGCGTCCGAGGACCGCGGCGGCCTCGGTGCGCACCAGCCGCAGCACGATGTCCTGCTGCTCCTCGGCGGGCAGGCCCTCCAGTTCGCTTCGCAGCTGCGAGGTCTCGGCGCGCGCTTCGTGAGCCGTGGTGTCGATCAGTCCGCGCAGGGGTGCGGGGACCGGTCCGGTGAGCAGGGTCGCGTTGTCGAGGCGCATCGCGACGAACGCGGCGTCTCCGGCGGCGTGTGCGGCGTCGAACATCACCAGGGCCTGCTGTTCGGTGAGTTCGCCCGCCGCGAAGGGCACGGCGCACTCGACCGGGCCGTCCTTCCAAGGGCCCCAGGCCAGGGACAACGCGGGCAGGCCGTGAGCGCGCCGGTGCTGGGCGAGCGCCTCCAGCGCGGCGCTCTCGGCGGCGATGTCACCGGCGCCGGGGGCGCCCAGGACTCCCAGGGGGGAGGAACACAGGACGAAGGCGGCCAGGTCGTGGCCGGCGGTCAGATCGTGCAGGTTGTGCGCCGCGGCGGCCACGGCGCCGGTTCCGGTGATCTCCTCGGCGTGCACCACGGCCGTCAGCGGCGGCCCGCCGGCGCCCGCGAGCAGCTCGGTGAGCGCGGCGCGGTCGCCCGCGTCGCATGCTACGGCGGTGGCGCGGGCGCCTGACCCGGCGAGTTCGGCGCACAGCGACTGCACGCTCTCGTCGCCGTGTCCCGGGGTGAAGCCCAGCAGCAGGTGGCGGGCGTCGTGCGCGGTCACGAGGTGGCGGGCGAGCGCGGCCCCCTGGGCGGTGGCGGCGCCGGTGACCAGGACCGTCCCCTCGGGGTCGAGCAGCGGGAGCGGCGGCTCCTCGCGGTCCATGGAGACCCGGGCGAGCCGCGGCAGCAGGACGACGCCGGAGCGGACGGCGAACTGCGGTTCGCCGGCGTTCACGGCGGCGGTCAGGGAGCGCGCGCCGTCCTCGTCGAGACCGTCGCTGTCGAGGTCGGCGAGCACGAACCTGCCCGGGTGCTCGGTCTGCAGCGCGCGGATCAGGCCCCACAGCGGGGTGTGCGCGGGGTCCGCCACGTCCTCGCCGTCGCCGACGGCCAGGGCGCGCCGGGTGAGGACCACGAGGGTGAGGCCGTCGTTGCGGTCGTCGGCGGGCCAGTCGTGCAGGGCCGCGACGAACTCCTCGATGCCGGCCCCGGCGTCGTGGGCGGTCCGGTCCGCGAGGAGGACCGCGGTGCCGCCCCGGGCGGCCGTGCGGGCGGCGGCCAGGTCGGTGTGGACCTCGCACGGCACTCCGGCGTCCCGCAGGGCGGCGGTCAGGCCGAGCGGGTCGGGGCCGGCCAGCGCCCAGCCGCCCGGCTCGCCCGGCGTCGCGCCCAGGGAGAGCGGGGAGCTGGGTATCCAGTCGACGCGGAACAGCGAGTCGTACAGGCCGCTGCTGGTGGCGCGCAGCCGGGCGGGCGTCTCCAGCAGCCGGTGCCGCACGATCTTGCCGGAGGCGGTGCGCGGGATCGCCTCGATCTCGTACAGCTCCTCGGGCACCTTGAAGTAGGAGAGGCGGTCGCGGCACTCGGCGAACAGCCGTTCCGTGTCCGGTCCCTGAGAGCCGGGGACGATGAAGGCGACCGGTACCTCGCCCAGCACGTCGTGCGGCTTGCCGACCACCGCGACGTCGGCGACGCCGGGGACGGTGCGCAGGACCTCCTCCACTTCTCCCGGGTGGATGTTCTCCCCGGCGCGGATGATCAGTTCCTTGCGGCGGCCGGTGATCGTGAAGTAGCCGGCCTCGTCACGGCGGGCCAGGTCGCCGGTGCGGTACCAGCCGTCGTGGAAGGCGGCCGCGGTGGCTTCGGGCTGGTTGTGGTAGCCGGCCATGACGCTCGGTCCGCGCACCCACACCTCGCCCTCCTGGCCGTCGGCGACGTCCTCGCCGGTCCGCGTGTCCACCAGACGTACGCCCAGACCCACCACCGGCAGGCCGCAGGAGCCCTCGGCGCGGGCGCCCGAGGGCCAGTTGACGGTGATGGAGCCGCAGGTCTCGGTGGAGCCGTAGGCGTCGATGAGGGGGACGCCGAAGACGCGCTCGAACGACCGGCGCAGCGATGCCGTGGTGACGGCGCCGCCCACCAGGGCCACGCGCAGCCATGGCGCGGTGAAGCCGCGGTCGCGGGCCGCGTCGAGCAGGTAGTGCAGCAGGGTGGGCACGCCGGCCAGGAAGGTGGCGCGCTCCTCCTCCAGCGCGGTCAGCACGTCCTGCGCCGACAGGCCGTCGACGAGGCGGGCGCCGGCGCCCACGGCCACCACGGAGAGCACACAGGCGATGTGGGAGAGGCTGTGGAAGAGGGGCAGCGGCCACACGACGCGGTCCTCCGGGCCGAGTCCGGGCACCGGCACGTAGCAGGCGGCCACCGACCACAGGCAGTTGCGCTGGGTGGAGAGCACCCCCTTGGGTCTGCCGGTGGTGCCCGAGGTGTAGAGCATCCACGCCAGATCGTCGAGACCGAGGTCGTCACGGGCCGGCATGGCGGGTTCCCGGCTCGCGAACGATTCGTAGGGCAGGAAGCCCGTCGGCGCCGGCCCGTCGCCGACGAGGACGACCGTCAGGTGCGGACGGTCGGCGAGCAGGCGCCGCAGCTGTTCCACGTGCGGGTGGTCGGTGATGACGATCCGGGCGCCGCTGTCGTCGAGGATGTGCGCGAGTTCCGCGTCGCTGCTCTGCGGGTTGACGGGGACGCCGATGGCGCTGGCCCGGGTGATGGCGTAGTAGCTCTCGACGATCTCGACGCGGTTGCCCAGGCAGATGGCCGCACGGTCGCCCGGTTGCAGTCGCAACTCCGCCAGGTGCCCGGCCAGTCGTCGGGTCCTGGACTCCAGATCGGCGTAGCTGACGCTGCGTCGGGCGTCCCGGTAGGCGATCTTGGCGCCGAAATTCCGGGCCTGGTCCACCAGCAGCTCGGGAAGCGGCCGGATGAGCTCCGTGCGCAACATGTGTCGTCATCCCTCCGGGGCGAGAGCAGACGGGCAGTCCGCAAGGGCAGATGGTTCGCCCTACCCGGCACAGTGTTGTCATCCGGCGCTCCCCTGCACCCCCTCATCACCCCCCTACACGTCCCTAACTTGAAGGGTGACCAGAAATAGCCGACCGGAGTGTGGAGGGGTGGACCGACGGCATTAGGCTCCGTCGCCGTACTGAACAGTCCTCACGCTATTGACCGTCGGCCCGAAATACAGACCTGCCGAGCGGCCACCGCATATCCGCCCGTGCTTCGGGAGCGGGATTTGATATCCCGATGGCGTTCCCTCGGCGGCGGGACAGCAGGGAAAGGGACACACACGGACATGACGAATTCGGCACCCCAACACACCCGTATCCGGGTGGAACTCGGCGACCGCGCCTATCCCGTCGACATCGGGCCCGGGGTGCGGCACTCGCTGGCCGGGATCGTCGAGCGGCTGGGAGCGCGGCGCGCGGCGGTGGTCTCGGCCCGGCCGGACGCCTGGCTTCCCGACCCCGGCGTGCCCGCGCTGGTCCTGCGCGCCCGCGACGGCGAGAGGGACAAGACGCTCGCCACGGTCGAATCGCTGTGCCGGGAGTTCGTGCGTTTCGGTCTGACCCGTGACGACGTCGTCGTCTCCGTCGGCGGCGGCACCACGACGGACGTCGTGGGTCTCGCCGCCGCGCTCTTCCACCGCGGGGTGCCCGTGGTGCATCTGCCGACCACACTGCTGGCGCAGGTGGACGCCAGCGTCGGTGGGAAGACCGCCGTGAACACGCCCGAGGGCAAGAACCTCATCGGCGCCTACTGGCAGCCCAGCGCGGTGCTGTGCGACACCGACTACCTGAAGACCCTGCCCGAGCGGGAGATGCTGAACGGCTACGGCGAGATCGCCCGCTGCCACTTCATCGGCGCCGGCGACCTGCGGGGGCTGTCGCTGCCGGAGCAGATCGCGGCGAGTGTGGCGCGCAAGGCGCAGATCGTCGCCGCCGACGAGCGCGACACCGGGCTGCGCCATCTGCTCAACTACGGCCACACCCTGGGCCACGCGCTGGAGGTGGCCACGGACTTCCGGCTGCGGCACGGCGAGGCGGTCGCGATCGGGACCGTGTTCGCGGGTCGGCTCGCCCGGGCCCTGGACCGGATCGACGAGCAGCGGGCGGCGGAGCACCTGGAAGTGGTGCGTCACTACGGACTGCCTCACGAGCTGCCCGCGGACGTCGCTCCGGCCCGGCTGATCGAGCTCGTACGGCTGGACAAGAAGGCGACGTCGGGGCTGACCTTCGTGCTGGACGGCAAGGACGGCGCCGAGCTGGTGCCCGGCCTGCCGCAGGACGTCGTCGCCCGGGTGCTGGCGGAGATGCCGCGCGCGGCGGCCTGAGCGGGACGTGCGCACGACGGACGGTCCGCGCCGGTACGGACGATCCCCTCGTCCGCACCGGCGCGGACCGCGTCGTTCCCGGCGGCCGCATCGATCCCGGCCGCCGGGTCGCCGCCGACGGCCATGAGGGCCGTCGGCCCCGTGATCCGGCCGGTCTCAGGTCTCCGGCGGACGGCCCCTGGCCAGCAGGACCGCCCCGTGCAGTGAGGAGAGCCCGCCGAGGCGGGCCGCTTGCACGGGCGGCGGCGGGAAACCGGGACGGGCCAGTCGCGCCGTCTCCGCCGCGACCGTCTCGGTGAAGCCGGCCAGGGCGCCGGCGAATCCGCCACCGACCACGACGAGCGCGGGGCGCAGCAGTTCGCCCACCCCGACAGCCGCCGCGGCCAGTGCCGCACAGCCCTCGCGTACGGCGTCGGCCGCCCAGGGCGTGCCGTCGGCGAAGGCCCGCGCCAGCTCGGGGAAGGTCACCTCGGCGCCGCGGGCGCGGGCGGCCCGGCGCAGTACGGCGGGGCCCGAGGCCACGGACTGCACACAGCCGCGGCGCCCGCAGTCGCACAGTTCCCCGGACCGGTCCACGATCAGGTGGCCGATCTCGCAGGAGCCCCGGGAGGGGCCGGGCAGCAGTCTGCCGTCGAGGACGATCCCGCCCCCGACGCCGGTGCCGACGCCGAGATACAGCAGGTCGGGACGGTCCGCCGCGTGGGCCTCGGCGAGCGCGGCGAGGTCGCCGTCGTCGGCGCAGAGCACCTCCGTGGTGGCGAAGACCTCGCGCAGCGCGCCCCGCAGGTCGAGGCCGGTCCAGCCCGGTCGGTTGGGCCAGGCGGTGACGACGCCCGCCGCGTCCAGGGTGGCGGGCATCGCCACGCCGACGCCCGCCAGCTCGTCCGGGGCGACGGCGCACAGCTCCCGGACCTGCCGGGCGAGCAGGGCCAGGTCCTCCGCCGGGCGGACGTGCCCGTCGGGGGGCCGGGGCCACCGGAAGCCGGCCTCGCGCACGGTGCCGTCCGTGTGCTCCGCGCGCAGGGCGACCTTCGTGCCGCCCACGTCGATGCCCAGGTGGTAGGGGATGGCTGCCTCCCGGCCGGGTCAGTCCCTGAGGTGGTCGGTGACGATCTGCGCGACCTGGCGGAGCACGCGAGGGCTGCTGAGCATCTCCTCGTGTCCGCAGCCCAGTTCGTGTCGCACGATCTCGCCCGCGACGTACGGCGCCCAGGCCTCGCTGGAGGCCGCTTCGGCCACCGGGCTGGGATCGGCCGCGAACAGGTGCATGGCGCCGCTGTACTTCTCGGGTGTGTGGGCCTTCCAGGCGCCGAGGTCGGTCAGCATGGTCTCGACGAAGGTCTCGGCCGCGCTCTTCCTGCCGTGCCACGCGTAGTTCGTCGCCATGTCGGCGAACTCGGCGATGTCGTCGTACCTGAGAGGGCGCTCGTACTCGGCGAGGTCCTTGCCGTTGATCAGCAGGATCAGTTCGATCAGTCCCTGTTCGTCACGGTCCTCCTTGTCCGTGATGTGCGGGTTGGTGTTGAACACGCCGAGGAACTCGATCTCCTCACCGCGCTTCTGGAACTCGGCGGCGACGGCGTGGGCGAGGATGCCCCCGAAGGACCAGCCGAGGATGCGGTACGGGCCCGTGGGCTGCACGCCGCTGATGCGGTCCGCGTAGTCCGCCGCCATGGCCGCGATGCTGTCGACCGGCGTGTCGAACTCCTGGAAGGTGTGCGACTGGAGGCCGTAGAGGGGGTACTCCAGGCTGAAGTGCTGGGCGAGCACTCCGTAGCACCAGGCGGTGCCGCCGAGGTGGCGCATGCAGAACAGCGGCCGCGCGGAGCCCCTGGTCATGAGGGGCAGCAGCACGTCGAAGGAGTCCTGCGGCTCCTCACCCGTCAGCCGCCGGGACAGCTCGGCCGGCGTCGGGGACTCCACGAGCATGCGGATCGACAGCTCCAGGTGCATCTCGGAGCGCACCCGGGCCAGCAGCCGTGCCGCGAGGACCGAGGAGCCGCCGAGGTCGAAGAAGCTGTCGCGTGGTCCGACCTGCTCCGCACCGAGCACCTCGGCGAAGAGCCGGCCGAGGAGCAGTTCCGACTGCGTGAGGTGCGTCTCCACCATCGCCGTCCGCGCGACGACGGGGGCCGGCAGCGCCTTGCGGTCGAGCTTGCCGTTGGGGGTGAGCGGGAACTCCTCCAGGGCCACCACGGCGGACGGCACCATGTAGAGGGGCAGTGCGTCCGCCACGAAGTCGCGCAGCTCCTTGGCGTCGGGCTCACGGCCGGGGGCGGCTGTCACGTAGGCCACGAGGCGACGGTCGCCGGGCCGGTCCTCGCGCACCGTCGCGGCCGCCTGGTCGACGTCCTCGGACCGCTCCAGGGCGGCCTCGATCTCGCCGAGTTCCATGCGGAAACCGTGCAGCTTGACCTGGTGGTCGGCACGGCCGACGTACTCCAGGTCGCCGTCCGGGCGCAGCCGCACCATGTCGCCCGTGCGGTACATCAGGGCACTGCCGTCGCCGAACCGGTCGGGCAGGAATCGCTCGGCGGTCAGCTCCGGCCGGTTGAGGTAGCCGCGGGCCACTCCCGCGCCGGCGATGAACAGCTCGCCCTCGGCGCCGGCTTCGACGGGCGCCAGTTCCTCGTCGAGGACGTACAGCCGGGTGTTGCGCAAGGGCTTGCCGATGACGGCGGCGTCCTCGGGGGCGGTGACGGGGTGGACCGTGGACCACACGGTCGTCTCCGTGGGCCCGTACCACTGGACGACCTCGGCGCCGAGGTCGAGCAGCGCCGCCGCCAGCTTCTCCGACAGGGCCTCGCCGCCGATGAGGATGCGCAGGCCGCGCAGCGCCTCGGGGCAGACGGTGGCCAGCATGTGCCAGTGGGTGGGGGTGGCCTGGGCGGTGCCGATCTCCCCGCGGACGATCAGGTCGCCCAGGGCCTGCGGGTCCTGCCCGGTGGCGCGTGGCGCGATGACCGCGCGGGCACCGGTGTAGTACGGAAGGAACAGCTCCGGCACCGACATGTCGAAGGTGGCGGTGGTGACCGACAGCATGCGCTCACCGGGTTGCATGGCCAGCCGCTCCCGCATCGCCTCCAGCAGGTTGTGCAGGGCGCGCACGGGGATCTCGACGCCCTTGGGGGTGCCGGTGGAACCCGAGGTGTAGATGACGTACGCGAGGTCCTCGGGCCGTGGCGGGGCGGCCCGCTCGGCGTCCGTCAGATGGCCGGCGGGCAGTTCGGCGAGCGTCGCGGCGGTGGCGGGGTCGTCCAGCACGACGCGGGGAACACCCAGGTCGGTGCGGTCGGCGGGGATGCGGGTCGACGTCAGCAGGGCCACGGGAGCGGCGTCGCGGACCTGGAAGTCCACACGCTCGGCGGGGTGTTCCGGGTCGAGCGCCAGGTAGGCCCCGCCCGCCTTCAGCACCGCCAGCAGTGCCACCAGCAGGTCCGTGGAGCGTGGCAGCATCACCGCGACGACGCGGTCGGGCCCCACCCCCTGGGCGACCAGGTGGCGGGCGAGCCGGTTGGCCCGCTCGTGCGCCTCCCGGAAAGTGAGCTCCACGCCCTCGCATTCGAGGGCCGTGAGGTCCCAGACGGAGGCCGCCCGCTCCTCCAGCGCCTTCACCAGCATGTTCCCCTCCACAGGGCTCGTACGGATTGTCGGCACGGTGGCGGTCAGACGGCCGGGGTGCGCATCCAGCGGTTCCAGTACGGCCGCCAGCCGTGGCGGTGCCAGAACGGCGTGGAGATCGGGTTGAACATCGCGTGGTAGCCGACCGACGCGCCGATGCCCATGGCGTCCAGCTCGGTGTGGACGTGGTTGGCGAGGGAGGTGCCGATGCCCAGGCCGCGGTAGCCCTCCTTGACGGCCTGGCAGACCAGGTGCGCGACGGGCGCGGCGGTGATCTTCGTCGCGAGCCACGCCTGCTGCGGTTCGGAGGGGTCCTCGCCCCGGTGCATGCCCACGATCGCGCCCTCGTACTCGGCGACCCAGATCAGCGGTTCGTCGCGCTTGAACGACGCGGTGATCTCCTCGCGCAGCAGCGCCTCGGTGGTGGCGCGCTCGACGGCGCCGCTGACGGCCGCGTCGAACCGGGTCTCCACCATCTGCAGGGCGAACACCGCCTCGCTGTCCTCGGGCGTGGCGCGCCGCACGTGGACGCGGCGCGACTCGGGCACCAGGTCGGTGCCCTTGACCCGGCCGATCATCACGAACTCGGGGACGAATCCGAAGGCGCGCAGGACGCGGGTCATGGCCACGTCGCGGCTGGGCCATTCGACGGCGGCCATGGAGTCCGTCCCGGGGCCTTCCGGGTGGCTGCGCATGTACTGCTGCCAGCGCGTGAGCAGAGCGGCCATCTCGTCGGGCCCGGAGACCCGGGGGGTCAGCTCCCAGCGGTCGAGCGGGCCGAGTACGGCCTCCAGCGCGTCGGGGTCGACACGGGTGTGCGTCAGCAGGCCCTGCGCACCGTCGACCTCCAGCAGTTCTTCGCCTTCGCCGGGCTCCGGCAGGGCGTCGGCCTCCGGAATCATCCGGTCGACGGGGCGCAGCCGGTCGCGGTGGGCGGCCAGCACTGATTGCGCCGTCTGTACCTGGGGCATGGTGTCGTGTCCTCGGCTTTCAGTCGTGTCCGTGGCGACGTCGCGCGGGCGCGGCTCCACGGGAAGCAGGGGTCTGTCGCGGCCGGTGGCTGCGCGTCAGCGGTCGGTGACCTTCTCCAGCAGGGCGCGGGCGGCGAGCCGGTAGCCCGTGGCGCCCAGTCCGAAGATCACGCCGGTGGCGAGTGGTCCGGTCACCGACTCGTGGCGGAACTGCTCGCGGGCCCAGACGTTGGAGAGGTGGACCTCGATCCACGGGCGCGGATAGTTCGCCAGCGCGTCCCTCAGTCCCCAGCCGGCCATCATCAGGGCGGCGGGATTGACGATCGCGCCGACCGAGTCGTAGTTGCCCTGGATGGTGCGGATCATCTCCGCCTCACCGTCGTGCTGGAACGCTTCCACCTTCCAGCCGCGGCCCGCCACTTCTTCGGCGACCCATCCTTCGATATCGGCGAGGGTGTCCGTTCCGTAGATCTCGGGCTGACGGCTCCCGAGTATGCCTAGATTCGGCCCGTTCACCAACAGAAGCCTGCTCAATGCGCACCCTTTGTCTGTGCGGAACCACCGGGAAGTGCTTTTTGTAGCACGGCCGTTGACGGGTAAACACGACTCCTCCCTATGCCCCCGATCACAAGGGGGAACATAGGGGGGTCGGCAGGGGAATGACGCCTCGCCGACACTGGGTTAGCGTGCTGATCGCGACGACCGACCCCGTCCGGCGGCTACTGCCGATCCGCCCCGCCGGTCGTGCGGACCGCGCCGAGGTCGTGATTCCGGCGCCGGCGTCCGTGCGAACGCCCGCCCCATGAGGGGCGGTTCCGTGTCGTGACCTCCGTGGCGTTCGCCGCGGCAGTATTCGCATGCGCGTAGACCGAAGGAGCAAGGAACAGCATGAGCAGTGGTGTGCGACTGGGCTCAGACCTTCCGGTGTGGCCGCAGTACGACGACGCGGAGCGGGCCGGCCTCGTCCGTGCGCTGGAGCAGGGTCAGTGGTGGCGCATGGGCGGTGGCGAGGTCGACGCCTTCGAGCGGGAGTTCGCCGAGTACCACGGGAGCGAGCACGCTCTGGCCGTCACGAACGGCACGCACGCCCTCGAACTGGCTCTGGAGGTCATGGGTGTCGGCCCCGGCACCGAGGTGATCGTGCCGGCCTTCACCTTCATCTCCTCGTCCCAGGCCGCCCAGCGCCTGGGCGCGGTCGTGGTGCCGGTGGACGTGGACCCGGAGACGTACTGCATCGATCCGGCCGCGGCCGCCAAGGCCGTCACCGCGAAAACCCGCGCGATCATGCCCGTGCACATGGCCGGCCAGTTCGCCGACATGGACTCCCTCGACAAGGTCGCCGCCGAGTCCGGGGTGCCGCTGATCCAGGACGCGGCGCACGCTCAGGGCGCCACCTGGAACGGCCGACGGGTCGGTGAGCTGGGCTCGGTCGCCGCGTTCTCCTTCCAGAACGGCAAGCTGATGACGGCGGGCGAGGGCGGCGCGGTGCTGTTCCCGACCGCCGAGATGGCGGAACACGCCTTCGTCCGGCACAGTTGCGGACGCCCTCGCGGCGACCGCGGCTACTTCCACCGCACCTCGGGCTCCAACTTCCGGCTCAACGAGTTCTCCGCCGCCGTGCTGCGTGCCCAACTCGCCCGCCTGGACGGGCAGATCCGCACGCGTGAGGAACGGTGGCCGCTGCTGTCCTCGCTGCTCGCCGAGATCCCTGGCGTGCTGCCGCAGCGGCTGGACCCCCGGGCCGACCGCAACCCGCACTACATGGCCATGTTCCGGGTCCCCGGCATCACCGAGGAGCGGCGCGCGCAGGTGGTCGACACGCTGATCGAGCGCGGCGTCCCCGCGTTCGTGGCGTTCCGCTCGGTCTACCGCACGGACGCCTTCTGGGAGAGGGGCGCGCCGGACCTGTCGGTGGACGAACTGGCCCGGCGCTGCCCCAACTCCGAGGCGCTGACGTCCGACTGCCTGTGGCTGCACCACCGGACGCTGCTCGGCACCGAGACGCAGATGCACGAGGTCGCCGCCGTCGTAGCCGACGTCCTCGGCTCATGAGCGCGGCGAACCACGGCTGCGGCCGACCGATCCGCACCGCCGTGGTGGGGCTCGGCTGGGCGGCCCGCTCCATCTGGCTGCCGCGGCTGCGTCGCCATCCCGGCTTCGCCGTGCACGCGGCGATCGACCCCGACCCCGCCTCGCGCGCGGCCGTCGCCGCGGAGTTCCCGGACACCCCTGTCCTGGCGGAGGTGCACGACGCGGACCTGGCACAGGTGGACCTGGCCGTCGTGGCCGTCCCCAACCACCTGCACTGCGAGATCGCCGGCGGACTGCTCCACAAGGGGATACCGGTCTTCCTTGAGAAGCCGGTGTGCCTGACGTCGGCGGAGGCGGAGCAGCTGGCCGAAGCCGAACGCGTCGGCGGCGCCCGGCTCCTGGCGGGCAGCGCCGCCCGCCACCGTGCCGACGTCCGGTCCCTGCTCGCGAGCGCCGGCGACCTGGGCACGATCCGTCATATCGAGCTGTCCTGGGTGCGTGCCCGGGGCGTGCCCGACGCGGGCGGCTGGTTCACCCGGCGCCGGCTGTCGGGCGGCGGGGCTCTGGTGGACCTCGGCTGGCATCTGTTCGACATCGCCACGCCTGTGCTGGGCTCCGCGAACTTCACGCAGGTCACCGGCACGGTCTCGGGTGACTTCATCGCGCGGGACTCCGCACGGGTCTCCTGGCGCGCCGAGAGCGCCGAGGAGGGCCAGGACGGCGCGCGGGCCGACGCCGGTGTCATCGACGTCGAGGACACCGCCCGCGCCTTCCTCGTCACCGACGAGGGGGTCTCGGTGTCGCTGCACGCGAGTTGGGCCTCGCACGAGGAGCGCGACATCACCCGCGTCCGGATCGAGGGCAGCGCGGGCAGCGCGACCCTGCGGTGCACGTTCGGCTTCAGCCCCAACCGGCTGGAGCACCCCGAACTGACCCGCACCGACGACGGCCGGACCCGCACGGTCCCGGTGCCCGGGGAGCCCGTCGGCACGGAGTACGACCGCCAGCTCGACGAACTGCTCGCCCAGCTGCGGGACCCGGCCGGTCCACGCCGGGCCGTCGAGGAGGCGCGCCGCACCATCGGCGCCATCGAGCGGATCTATTCCTCGGCCCGCGCCGCGCAGGAGAAGACCAGGTCGTACCGGGCGTGACCGACACGACCACCGGTTCCGCCGGAACCCGTACCGCGGCGGCAGCGGGCCGCCCGCACCCGAAGCCGCCGCCCCACGAAGGAGAGCACCACAGCGCCATGGACAGGCTTGGAACCAGCCAAGGCCCCGCCTCCCCCGGCACCTGGGACGACGAGGCACAGCCGCCGGCCGCGGTCGTCTTCGACCTCGACGGGGTGCTCGTCAACAGCTTCGCCGTGATGCGCCAGGCGTTCACCACCGCCTACGCCGAGACGGTGGGGGACGGTGAGCCGCCCTTCGAGGAGTACGAGCGCCATCTGGGCCGTTACTTCCCCGACATCATGCGGATCATGGGGCTGCCGCTGGAGATGGAGGCCCCGTTCGTCCGCGAGAGCTACCGGCTCGCTCACCTCGTCCCGGTCTTCGACGGCGTGCCGGAGATGCTCAGGGAACTGCGGGCCCGTGACATCGGGCTCGCCGTCGCCACGGGGAAGAGCGGACCGCGGGCCCGTTCTCTCCTCGAACAGCTCGGACTGCTGGACCTGTTCACCGTCGTGATCGGCTCCGACGAGGTGGCACGCCCCAAGCCGGCCCCCGACATCGTGCTCAAGGCACTGGGCGTGCTCGGCTGCGACCCCAAGCGGACGATCATGGTCGGCGACGCGGTCACCGACCTCGCCAGTGCGCGGGGGGCCGGCGTGGCCGCGGTGGCCGCCCTGTGGGGCGAGACCGACGAGGCGACCCTTCTCGCGGCAAGCCCCGACGTCGTGCTGCGCTCCCCCTCGGAACTGGTCGAGGTGTGCGCCGGCAGATCCCGCACGCCCTGATCCGGGCGACATGCTCCGCGTCGCCGGGGGCCGATAAACGGGAATTCTCGGGCATGGGAATGCGCGGGAGCGACATCGCTGTCGGACCGTTCTGACGCGGCGGGCCCGAACGCCGGGGATCACCGTCACGGAAATCCGATGGAGGAATATCCGGTGGCATTCACCGGGCTGGAGGATCCCCCCTCCCGTTCCCGGCCTTCCACCGTGCCCTCCGGAGGCCGTCGACGGGCCTTCGAGAATCGTCCTCCAATGATCGCAGTCATATCTCGACCGATATTCGACCGGAGACCCGACGTGGGAAAAGCCGTGACCGACATGCGTAAGCCGGCCCTGCAACAACCCGAGTGGGACGATCCGTCACAGGTCCGGCGCATCCGGAAGGTGCTGGCCGCACGTCCGCCGCTGGTCAAGGCGGAGGACGTGCAGGTCCTGCGGACGCTGCTGGCCCAGGTGGCCCGCGGCGAAGCCCTGGTGGTGCAGGCCGGGGACTGCGCCGAGAACCCGGCCGAGTGCGACGCCGAGTACGTGGCGCGCAAGTCCGCGGTGCTCGACCTGCTGGCCGCGACGCTGAAGCGGACCACCCACAAGCCGGTCGTGCGGGTCGGGCGCATCGCGGGCCAGTTCGCCAAGCCGCGTTCCAGGCCGCTCGAACGGATCGGAGACCTGGAACTGCCGGTCTTCCGGGGCCACATGGTCAACGGCCCGGAGCACAACCGGGAAAGCCGGCGGCACGATCCGCTGCGCCTGCTGACCTCGTACATGACGGCCAGCGACGTCATGGAGCACCTGGGATGGCGCGGCCGCGCGGCCCTGGGACACCAGCACCCGATCGGAACCCGGGTGTGGACGAGCCACGAGGCACTGGTCCTCGACTACGAGGTGCCCCTGATCCGCGAGTCGGGCGACGGGCGCCGCTGGCTCGGCTCCACCCACTGGCCGTGGATCGGTGAGCGGACCCGTCAACCGGACGGCGCTCACCTGGATCTCGTCGCCGGCATCGTCAACCCGGTCGCCGTGAAGGTCGGTCCGACCACGACCGTGGAGGAGATCACCGCCCTGTGCGAACGGCTCGATCCGTCGCGGGAGCCGGGCCGGCTCACCCTCATCGCACGCATGGGCGCCGACAGGGTCGGCGACCGGCTGCCCGCGCTCGTGGAGGCGGTCCGGGTCGCCGGCCATCCGGTGATCTGGCTCAGCGACCCCATGCACGGGAACACCGTCGTCGGCCCCGACGGGCACAAGACCCGCCTGCTGGAGACCATGGCACGAGAGATCGGGGGATTCCTGCGGGCCGTGACCGACGCCGGCGCCACGGCAGGCGGACTGCACCTGGAGACCACCCCCGACGACGTCCTCGAATGCGCCGCGGACGTCTCCGTGTACGAGGGGAAGGCCGTCCGGCGTACCAGCCTGTGCGACCCGCGGCTCAATCCGGAACAGGCCGTTTCGCTGGTGTCCGTCTGGTCCGGCGTGGACGTCCGGTCCGCCGGGCCCGGAGAGGGGGCACGGGTGGCCCAGGAAGCACGGGCGATTCCGGGCAGCCGGTCACTGTCCTCCACGCAGGATCACGAGGAGTTCGAGAGCCGGAGCCACTCCGCGTTGCGGCTCGACCAGACATAGAGGGTTTCCCGAAGTCCTGCCGAACGAGCCAGAAAGTTTTCTCCGTCTCGAATTTCTGGCCCCACGACGTCGGCGTCCGATTTTTCTGTGTACGCGTGCTCGACGTCTCGGCGTCGGTGTGCCATGAGGATTCGGACCGTTTTCTTCTCCTGTCTCGGCCGCCATCCCACAGTCAGGGAGCTGTAGGACCCATGCACCTTCTCGTCAACGGAATTCAGCACCGTGTCACCGGTGAGATCGTCGTCCCCCGCTCGAAATACCACGCGCACCGTGCGCTGATCCTCGCCTCGCTCGCCGACGGCGTGAGCCGCGTCCACGGGCTGTCCGACGCGCGTCATGTCGAGTACACCGTGCGACTGCTGCGCGACCTCGGTGTACGGATCGCCAGGGAGGGTGACACCTTCGTGGTGCATGGACTCGGCGGGCGGTTCGAACCCCGCCGGGAGGCGGTCTCCGCCGGCAGTTCCGGCACGACGCTGTACTTCATGATCGGTCTGGCCTCGCTGTCGGACCGCGCCGTGTCGGTGACCGGCCAGAAGTACTTCAGGCGGCGCCCGGTCGGCCCCCTGCTGCGCGCCCTGGAACAGATGGGTGTGCAACTGGAGTCGGCCGACGACTGCCCGCCCGTCCGCGTACAGGGCCACCGACCCACGGGCGGCCACGTCACCGTCGCGGGAACCCTGTCCCAGTGGGTCTCGGGCCTGATCCTGCTGGCCCCGTTCGCGACCGGGCACACCACGATCGAGGTGCAGGGCGAACTCAACGAACGCCCCTATCTCGAACTGACCGTGGCGATGATGCGGCAGTTCGGCCTCGACGTGACCGTCTCCGAGGACTGGCGGCGCTTCGACATCGAGCCCGGCCAGCAGGCACGCAGCGTCGAGCTGACGCTGCCGCCGGACATCGGCTCGGCGGCGTTCGGCATCGCCACCGCGGCACTGCACCCCAGTGATGTGCTGCTGCGCGGGATCACCACGCTGGAGGGCGGACCGGCCGATCACCCCGAGTTCGACTTCCTCGACGTCGCACGCTCCATGGGCGTGCCGATGGAGACCGACGAGGCGGCCGGTGGTCTGCGCATCCGTCAGGACGCTCCGCGGCTCACCGCCGTCGACGTCGACTGCCGCGACATCCCCGACATGCTGCCGATCCTCGCGACTCTCGCCACGTTCGCGCGCGGCGAGTCGGTGTTCCGCAACATCGCGCACACCCGGCTCAAGGAGTCCGACCGGGCCGCCGCCATGCTCCAGCTCAACTCCATGGGCGGCCGTCTGGCCCTGTCGGACGACGCGCTGCGGGTACGGGGCGTGGACGGCCTCACCGGGGCCAGGCTGTCCTCGTTCAACGACCATCGCATCCTGATGTCTCTCGCGGTGGCCTCGTCACGGGCACGGGGGCGTTCGACGCTGACCTATCCGAACGCGTACCGCATCTCGTACCCGACGTTCCTCGACGCGATGAACACGCTCACAGTCCCCATGTCGGTGGAGGACGGCTCGGCCGGCGGTGCGGGCGCCGGACTCCCCGGGGCGACGCCGGAGGCCCTCGGCCCCGAGGCCGCCTCGCGGGTCACGCTGCCGCAGTGGCTGCGCCGCCGGGCCGAGACCCGGCCCCAGGACACGGCAGTCGTCGATGTGCGCTCCGACCGCGACGAGATGATCACCTGGGGCGAGCTGGCCGAGCGGGTGGACCGCGCGGCGGCCCTGCTGCTGCGGCTCGGGGTGCGGCCGGGCGAGAACGTGGCGTACCAGCTGCCGAACCGTGTCGAGTTCGTGGTGCTGTCGCTGGCGGCCCTGCGCATCGGGGCCGTGTGCTGCCCGGTCATCCCGTTCTTCCGCAAGCGCGAGGTCGGTTTCGTCCTGCGGCGCTCCGGGGCGCGGGTGCTGGTCGTGGCGGACCGGCACCGCTCGCGTCTGCCCGCCGAGGAGGTGCTGGACCTGGTCGCCGAGGACGGCTCGGACCTGAACCTGGAGCACGTGGTGGTCCTGGCCACCGCCGGCGGCTCCGCTCGGCTGCCGGAGTCCCCGACGGGCGGGCCGACCGTGCACGACTGGGCGCAGGCGCTGTCGGCGGCGACGGTCGACCGCGCGGTGCTCGACGCCCTCGCGCCCACACCGGAGATGACGGCGCAGCTGCTCTTCACCTCGGGCACCACCAGCGAGCCGAAGGGGGTCACCCAGCCCACGCGCAACCTGGTCAGGGCCGCCGCGATGGAGATCGGGCACCTCGGGCTCGGCGAGCAGGACGCGATCTGGGTGCCGTCGCCGCTCGCGCACCAGACGGGATTCCTGTACGGCATGGTGCTCGCCCTGGTGCTGGGCGTGCCGCAGATCCTTCAGCCCGAGTGGGACGCCAAGCGCGCTCTGCAGTCGCTCAACGACCACCGCGCGACGTTCGTGCAGGCCGCGACGCCGTTCCTGTCCGACCTGGTGAAGGCCGTGGAGGAGAGCGGGGAAACGCCGCAGCACCTGCGGATCTTCGTGGCGACGGGAGCCATGGTGCCGCGGGCCCTGGCGGAGCGGGCCGGGCGGGTGCTGCACGCCGACGTGTGCGGGGCCTTCGGCACCACGGAGACCTGCCTGGGCGCGTTGTCGTCACCTGGCGACGAGCCCCGGCAGCGCTGGGGTTCCGACGGCCGCGCGCTGGACGGCGTCGAGCTGCGGATCACCGACGACGAGGGGCTGGTGCTGCCCGCGGGCACGGAGGGCAACTTCGAACTGCGTTCCCCCACGGTCTTCGACGGCTATCTCGACCGTCCCGACCTGACGTCCCAGGCGTTCACCGAGGACGGCTGGTACCGCACGGGCGATCTGGCGACGATCGACACCGAGGGCTTCCTGAGGATCACCGGACGGGTCAAGGACGTGATCAACCGCGGTGGCGAGAAGATACCCGTCGCGGAGATCGAGCAACTGCTGTTCGCGCACCCCGCGGTGGACGACGTCGCGGTGGTGGCCATGCCGGACGAGCGCCTCGGCGAGCGCGCCTGCGCCTTCGTCGTGCCGGCGGGCGGCACGGAGCTCACCTTCGAGGAGATGCGGCGTCACCTCGACGGCCACGAAGTGGCCAAACAGTACTGGCCGGAGCGTCTGGAGCGGATCGACGCCCTGCCGCGCAACCCCATCGGCAAGGTGACGAAGTGGGAACTGCGGGCGCTGGCCCGTGGTCTGCGGCCCCACGACGAGGACGCCGGCTGACGCACGACGGACAGCGCACCGGTAACGACGGAACAAGGACAGAGGTGGCACATGACCGACGAGCAGCAGTTCCACGAGCTGCGCACCCGGGTCGAACAGTGGGTGGAGGGGCCGGGCGAACGCTGGGCCGAACGCATCGAGGAGACCGGGCAGGCGCCCGAGGAGCTGTGGGCCGAGCTGAACGCCCTGGGGTTCCTGCGGATAGCCGCTCCCGAGGAGTACGGCGGCCAGGGCCTCGGCTTCGTACGCTGGATGGAGCTGATGGAGATCTTCTCCCGCTCGCACGGGTCCGTGCGCATGATCGTGCACGTGGTCAACGGCATCTGGCGGTCGATGGACGGCCACGCCGACGACGAGCAGCGCAAGCGCTTCGTCGTTCCCTCGGTCACCGGTGACATCAAGATCGCCTTCACCCTCACCGAACCGGGCAACGGCACCGGCGCGGACATCACCACGTCGGTGGTGCGCGAGGGCGACACGTACTACCTGTCCGGACGCAAGCACCTGATCACCTTCGGGGTGCGCTGCGACTACTACCTGCTGGCCGCACGGGTCGAGGGCAGCGCCGGGCACGAGGGCACGGTGGCCCTGCTGGTGCCGCGAGACGCCCCGGGCGTCACGGTCGAGGACACCTCCGACACCATGGGCGTCCGGGGCACCGACCATGCCTCGCTGGCCTTCGACCGTACTCCGGTGCCGGTCGACCACCGGCTCGGTGCGGAGGGCCAGGGCCTGGAGGTGTTCCTCGGCGGCTTCCTCACGCCGTCCCGGATCTCCGTGGCGATGAGCTGCGTGGGGCTCGCTCAGCGCGCCCAGCAGCTGGCCGTCGAATACGCCCGTGACCGTGTGACCTTCGGCAAGACGCTCACCCAGCGGCAGGTCATCCAGTTCATGCTCGCCGAGAACGCGGCGGACATCGAGGCGGCCCGGCAGCTGGTCCTGCATGCGGCACGCCGCTTCGAGGAGGGAGCGGACGACGCGTCCATGCAGTCGTCGATGGCGAAGATGCACGCGGTGACGATGCTGACGAACGTCACCGACAAGGCGCTCCAGGTGCACGGCGGGCTCGGTTACTGGAAGTCGCAGAAGATCGAGCGCGTGTACCGCGACGCACGTGCCCAGCGCTTCGAGGAAGGCACCAACGAGGTACAGAAGGCCGTCGTCTTCCGCGAGTTGCTCCAGCGCACCACGCCCCGGGACGGAGAGGGAACGAGCCGATGAACAGCCCGCACCGTCGGCGGACGCCCGACCGCGAGCAGGTCTCGCTGATCACCGGGGCCTCACGCGGCATCGGCCGCGCTCTGGCGCTCACCCTCGCCGAACGCGGTGGCACCGTGGTCGTCAACTACAAGAAGAACGCCGACCTGGCCCACAAGACCGTCGCCGAGGTCGAGGAGGCCGGCGGTCAGGGCTTCGCCGTCCAGGCGGACGTCGAGACCACCGAGGGCGTCACGACGCTGTTCGACGAGGTGGCGCAGCGCTGCGGCCGGCTCGACCACTTCGTCTCCAACGCTGCCGCGAGCGCGTTCAAGAACATCGTCGATCTGGGCCCGCACCACCTGGACCGTTCGTACGCGATGAACCTGCGGCCGTTCGTCCTGGGGGCGCAGCAGGCCGTGAAGCTGATGGACGACGGCGGGCGGATCGTCGCCCTGTCCTCCTACGGCTCCATCCGCGCCTACCCCACCTACGCGATGCTGGGCGGCATGAAGGCCGCCATCGAGTCGTGGGTGCGGTACATGGCGGTGGAGTTCGCGCCCTACGGCATCAACGTCAACGCGGTCAACGGCGGCCTGATCGACTCCGATTCGCTGGAGTTCTTCTACGACGTGGAAGGCATGCCGCCCATGCAGGGCGTCCTCGACCGCATCCCCGCGCGCCGTCCCGGCACCGTGCGGGAGATGGCCGACACCATCGCCTTCCTGCTCGGCGAGGGGGCCGGCTACATCACGGGGCAGACCCTCGTGGTCGACGGCGGGCTCAGCGTCGTCGCGCCGCCGTTCTTCGCGGACGCGGGTGAGTCGCTGGCGCTGCCGCCCCGGCCGACGCGCGACGCCTGAGAAGAACGACCGACGAGACGAGGGGAGGGCAGATGCTGGACCAGGTCTTCAGGCCTTGCAGAATCGGTGGCCTGACGGTGCCGCACCGCATCGTCATGGGCGCCATGCACCTGAACCTGGAGGTCCTGGACGACGGTGGCGCCGCCCTGGCCGCGTTCTACACGGAACGGGTGCGGGGCGGCGCCGGCCTGATCGTCACGGGCGGCTCCGCGGTGAACCCGGCGGGTTCCGGCGGTCCCGGTTACGGCGTGCTGGACGACGAGAAGCACCGGTCGGCGCTGCGCCTGACCGCCCGCGCGGTGCACGACGCCGGGGGTCTCATCGCCCTTCAGCTCTTCCACGCCGGGCGGTACGCGCTGCCCGGCGCCCCCGGGACGGACGGCGCCGCGCCCCTCGCGCCGTCCGCCGTGTACAGCCGGTTCTCCCGTACCGTTCCGCGGGCGATGACGGAGGAACAGATCACCGAGACCGTCGCCGCCTTCGCCCGGGGCGCGGAAAGGGCGTACGAGCTGGGCTTCGACGCCGTCGAGGTGATGGGTTCCGAGGGCTATCTGATCAACCAGTTCACCGCGCCCCTCACCAATCGGCGCGACGACGCCTGGGGCGGTGACGCCCGGCGGCGCGGGCGTTTCCCCGTCGAGGTGCTGGGGGCCGTACGAGCCGCGGTGGGACCGGGCTTCCCGGTGCTCTTCCGGATGTCGGGCGCCGACCTCGTGGAAGACGGCACCCCGTGGGAGGAGACGGCCGCGCTCGCGGTGGAGCTCGCGGGAGCAGGCGCCGACGCGCTCGCGGTGGGCGTCGGCTGGCACGAGTCCCCGGTGCCGACCGTGCAGGCCCAGGTACCGCCAGGCACCTGGGCCGTGTACGCCCAGCGGATCAAGCAAGCGCTGCGGGCGGCAGGCCACGGCACGACGCCCGTCATCGCCTCCAACCGCTTCAACCGGCTCGCGCAGGCCGAACAGGTGCTGGCCGGAGGTGACGTCGATCTGGTGGCCATGGCCCGCCCGTTCCTCGCGGACCCGGCCATCGTCGACAAGTCCCGTGCCGGGGCGAGCACTTCGGTGGACCTGTGCATCGCCTGCAACGAGGCGTGCATCGACCGCTCGTTCGGCGCCGAGCGGGTGTCCTGCCTGGTCAATCCGCGAGCGGGCCACGAGCGTGAGTTCCCGCCCCGTGCGTCTCCCGCGCGCCGGGGCAGGTACGCCGTGATCGGCGCGGGTCTCGCGGGACTGGAGGCGGCCCGCACCCTGGCGAGGCTCGGGCACCGGGCCGAGGTCTACGAGGCGGCCGACGAGCCCGGCGGCCAGTTCCGGCTGGCCGCCCGGGTGCCGGGCAAGGAGGACTTCGCCGAGACCGTGCGACAGCGGGCGCGGGAACTCGACCGGTTGAACGTGCCCGTGCGCCTGGGGCACCGCATCGGTGCGCGGGACGTGCCCGTTCTGCGCACCATGGACGGAGTGGTTCTCGCCACCGGGGTCCGACCTCACCGGCCGGACCTTCCCGGCGTCGACCTGCCTCATGTCCTCGACTACGCCCGGGCGTTCGCCGAGCCCGGCGCCCTCGGTCCGCGGGTCGCCGTCATCGGCGGCGGCGGAATCGCGGTCGACCTGGCGCACCTCCTCACCGGTGACTCCTCCCCCGCCCCGACCTCTGAGGAGTTCCTCGCCTCCCTCGCCGTGTCGGCACCGCCGGCAGCCGTCCCGGTCCACCGCGTAACCGCTGCCCCGGCCCACGGCTCCCGTCAGCTCACCGTGATGCGGCGCGGCGGCAGGATCGGCGCCGGAATCGGACCGTCCACCCGGTGGGTGGTCATGGAAGAACTGCGCGCTCGCGGAGTACGCCTGCTCACCGACGTCACATACGAGGAGATCACCCGGGACGGCGTGGTCGTCGTCGAGACCGGAGGGGAACGGCGGTTGGTCGCCGCCGACCATGTCGTCCTCGCCACCGGCCAGGAGAGCCGACGGGAGGTGGCCGCCGTGCTCCGCCGCGCCGGGGTCCCCTTCGAGACCGCCGGCGGCGCCGCCGACGCCCGGGCGCTCAACGCGGTACGGGCCACCGCGCAAGGGCTGCGCGCCGCGCACCGCATCGTGGAACGGACCGGGTCGAGCCGGTCGGGACGGACCGGATAGTGCGGGATCCGCGATCCTCGGCCGATGCGGGGCGCGGCGCCGTGGGGCCGGGCGGGTCAGCCGGGTTCGCCGCGCAGATAGCCCGGCAGACTCTGGCGGTTCTTGACGGCCAGTTTGCGGTAGACCCGGGTCAGGTGCTGCTCGACCGTACTGGACGTCACGAACAGCTTCTCCGCGATCTCCCGGTTGGTGTACCCCATGACCGCCATCGAGGCGATCCTGCGCTCCGAGTCGGTCAGCGAGGCGACGGCCGTGGTCTTCTCCTTGCCCTCCCACGGGCCCGCCTGACCGCTCGTGTCCGGCAGCAGTTCCTTGCACAGGGGTTCCGCCTGACACAGATGTGCCACTCTCCAGGCCCGGCGGATGATCACCCGCGCTCGGCGGTGCTTGCCCAGCGCATGGTAGGCCCGGCCCAGGTCGGACAGCGTCCTGGCCAGTTCGTAGGCACGGCCGTCCGCCTCCAGCGCGTCGGCGGCCTCGCTCAGCAGACGCGGACGCTGACCCGCCGAACTGAACACGGCCATCAGCCGCAGGGCGAGCGCCCGGCTCACGGTGTCGTCCGGACCGGGAAGGGCCAGTTGGTCCTTCACCAGCCGCTTGGCCTGGTCGCGGTTGCCCTGCAGCAACCACGCCTCGGCCGCGCTGGTCCGCCAGGGCACGATGCCGGGCAGGTCCATGCCCCACTTGCCCATGAGCTCACCACAGGAGAGGAAGTCCCCGAGCGCCGCGCGCGTGCGGTTCATGGCCAGGTAGTAGTGCCCACGCGCATACAGGTAGTGCAGTCCGTACCGGCTCTGGAACATCTCGTCGGGGACGCTCCGGGAGACGAGCGCCGTGGCCTCGTCGAACTCTCCCATGCGGGTGTGGGCCAGGATCAGGGTCCCCAGCGGCAGCCCGACGGCGGTGCCCCACCCCTGGACGGACACATGCTCCAGGGCCGATCGGCCGTGTTGCACCGCTCCCTTGAGATCGCCCCCTCGCAGCCGGATCTCCGCGTCGGCGGCGTCCAGGATGCCCTGCCACATCGGGTAGGGGCGACCGTTTCGCCGCTCGTCCAGGCTCCGGCAACGATCGGCCGCATCGCTCAGCCTGCCGCTGTAGACCAGCGACAGCAACGCGAGGAGGGTCGCCTCCTCCGCCCAGGGAGCGGTGTGGTTGAGGTCGAGCTGACCGAGGACGTGCGAGGCCCACTCCTGCATCTCTGCGCTGCGCCTGCGGACGAGGCCGCCGGAGAGCGCGCCGATCGACTGCAACCAGAAGGCCCGGCCCCGGGTGGCGGGCGCGCCCTCGGGGCCGGTGGTGACGGGCCCGCTCTGCACCCGTCCCGCGAGCGGCGGATAGGTACAGGCCAGCCACATCTCCAGGTCGTGGAGCTCGGCAGGCTGCATCGGTGTGCCGGGCGGGGGCGCGATTCCCGCGGACGGCAGACGCGCCGCCCGCCTGCGCAACAGGGAAAGGATGTCGGCGGCCTCCTGCGGACGGTGCAGCCAGAGCAGTTGTCGCACGAGCAGCATCGTCTCGTGGGGGTCCAACCGGTCGCTGCGGACCGCGTCGGTGAGCGCGATCAGGTGCCGCAGCGACGCCGAAGGGTTGAGCTGCCATTCGGCCTGAGCGAGCCTGGCCCGGATCGCCCAGCGGTCCCGCTCGTTCGTGCATGCCCCCTGGGCCGAGTTCAGGTACCGCAGGGCACGCTGCACCGCACCGCGCAGCAGCGCCTCCGAGGACGCCTCCAGCAGCACGCGCAGCGCCCAGGGCTCCGGGACCTGGCCGGCCTCGGCCAGGTGATGGGCGGTGTCGGCCACCGCGGCACCCTGGTTGTAGAGCAGTCGCGCGGCCCGGTGATGCAGTTGCACGCGGTCCGCAGCGGGCAGGTCGTCCAGCACGGTGCGCGCGGCCAGCACGTGCCGGAACCGGCCGTCCCTCAGCAGCCCGGCCTCGGTCATGGTGCGCAGCGCCCGCTCGACGGTGCCCGTGTCCGCGTCGATCAGTGCTCCGAGCTCGTCGGACGAGGCCTCGTCCCCGTAGATCGCCATGGCACGGGCCACTCGCAGGGTGTCGGGTTGGCTGCGGTGCAGGCAGTTCAACAGCGCACGCCCGTATCCCTGTTGCCGTGCCTCTCCGCCGAGCCGCTCGTCATGGATCAGGGCGGCGAGCAGCCGAGGGTTGCCACCGCTGTAGGCGATGAAGGCGTCACCCAGCTCCCGGGCCGCCTCCGCGCCGAGACATCGACCGACCAGGGTGCGCACAATCTGGGGGGAGAGCGGTACGAGCCGGACGGGCACGACGGAGGCGTGGCGCAGGAGTTCGGCATGGAACGGGGAGTGGGTCCCGCTCGACTCGGCCAGTTCGGTGAACACCATCAGCAGCGGTGCCGAGCTCAGCCGGCGGACCAGGTACAGCAGGGACTGCTGTGACGGGACGTCCATGTGGTCGATGTCATCCACGCACACCACGACCGGTGTCCTGGCGGCCAGTTCCGTGACGGGCAGGAAGAGGTCGTACAGGATCTCGGCCCGGTTGAGCTCCACGGCCTTGTGCATGCTGTCGGCCGGGGTCGACCCCATGAGCCCGCGCAGTACCGGGGAGATGCGTCTGCGCAGTTCCACGGGGAGCGCGGGACTGTCGAACAGCTGGCTGAGCGCCCCGAACGGCAGATCCCGCTCCTCGGAGGAGCAGACGGCGTTCAGAACGATGGCCTCGCCGGCCTGGGCGCACTGGGCCACCTCGCGCAGGAACTCCGTCTTGCCCGCACCGACGGTCCCCTCCAGCAGGATCACCTGTCCCACCGCCGGCTGGGGGGAGGCCAACCAGGCTCGGACGCGAGCGAGTTGCTTCTCTCTCTCCATCAGCATCGTTCCTGGTGACACGTGCGAACCGGAACCGAAGAGCCATCCGACGGCAGCCCCCGAGTCGGGCCTTCCCCCGCGCCGCGTGTGGACCGCCGCCATTCCGTCCCGCCGGAGCGAGGATCACATAAGGAGTTCATGCATCTTCCCTGAAAGCCGTTCACACAGTTCCAGGTGCCACGCTAACCCGTTCAACAACCCTTTTCGCGGTGGCGCATTTCAGACAGGAGCCTTTTCGGACAGTGGCACTCGGGCGGCGTCCGCTCCGAAGGGAACCGCGGGATAAAACTTTGGGGCAAGGAAACATGCCCCCTCCGCCACGGCCGATGGCACCGAAGGCCTCTCATCATGCCCTCCGTGTCCGACCCGGCCGACTACCGGTCGATATAGGCAATGAACAAGGTTCACTGTCACCGAGGTTCACTTCGGTCGATCTGCTTCGAAAGGGAGGACCTGGATCACGCCATCCGGATATGCGCAGCATGAGTCGGATTTCCGCCCACCTAGGGCGATCTCCTGAATTTACCAGTGCACATTCGGCGGGCTGCCGCGGCAGTGGGGACGACCGGGAGCCGGGGGCGGCGGACCGGGTGGAACCACCCGTCGAGGCGCGGCGATCCGCCACGGCGGGAGCGGGTGGGTCGGGACGGGAGGGGGCGAGGTGAGCCCTGGCCACCCGCTGAAAACAAGGTAAATCCGCCCATTCTTCACCGGTCCGACCTGTCGAAGCCCTGCGGGCCGGAGGCCACCGCTCGCGGCACGGGACTCGGGCGTCCCCTCGCCGGTCCGACCCTCGGCTTCAGGGACGGGCCGGTCCAACCCTCGGACTTACCGGCACTCACCGCAACCGGCCGAGGAAGGGCGCCCTGGCCGGATCATTAGTGGCATGTACATGCACTGATCAGTGGTGATCCCACCGCCACGGAAAGCCCCGAATGATGAGCGCTCACTGGCCGTACGGTCTCGCCGAAACACCGACGCACCCCATCACCGTCTCCGGCTCCCGGTGTGCCGGACAGTCACGCCGTCCGGACATACGGCGAGTTGTCGCGCTGCACTTCACTGCCACGGATCCGCCTTCCGTGACGAACTGCCAGATCTCCTGAATTACCTGCTGCGCGCGGGAATTCAGGGAGAAGTGACGGCCGCGGCGAAGGTGAAAGGCGGCCCCCCTCGCCGTGCGGTGGATCTCGGGCTGCGAAGATCAAAGTCCGGGGAGAAGTCGTCCGAGCCGATCAGACGCCCGCCGTCACCCGGCCGAACCGCAGCCTTCGGCTCGGCCGGTCCGGCATACCGATGGCCCGCCGCCCACCCGTCGGCCCGC
>NZ_JAHHIU010000145.1 GCF_024539815.1 Streptomyces hayashii | reverse complement strand
GGGGAGGACGGGGCGGGCGGAGAGGACGCTGCGGGGCCGCTGAGGTGACCGCGCGGAGCTGCTTCGGCATCGAGGGGGGCCGTCGTCCCGTCCTCATACTTCGGACGGGTCGAGATACCTCGGACGGGTCGAGCCGCCGGGTCGCGCCTCGCTGGTCTCAGGCGTTCGCGCCCAGGATCTCTCTGAGCTCCTTGGGGAGGAGATCGTCGCAGGACTGCTTCGCCTCGCTGGTGAGGGCGTCCTTCGTGCAGGTGTAGTAGTCGTTGTAGACGAGGTGCGCGGCGAAGCTCGCGGCGACCAGGGCCAGGGCCAGGGAAGCGGTGACCAGGCCGCTGACGGCGGCCGTGCGCTGCGGGCGGCCGCTCGGCTCCGGGACGGGCGGGGTGTCCGGGTCCGGGGTGCGGGGCTTGGCGCGCAGGGCGCTGATGCCCCAGTTCAGGGCGAGCGCGCCGAGCAGCAGGGCCACGTACGGCCAGCCGAAGAGGGCGAAGAAGAAGGCCCACATGCCGCAGAGCAGGGCGTAGCGCGCATGGCGCTGGGCCGGGTCCGTCGGGTCCCAGCGCTTCGCGGGGTCGCCGCCGGGGCCGCCCGGGCCGCCGTTCTCGGGGTTGCCGCCGGGGCGCTCGCCGAAGCCGCCGGGGGAGCGGCCCGGCTGCCTGTCGCTCCACTGGCCGCCCCACGGGGAGCGCCCGTCCTCGGGGTCGCCGCCCGCCGGGCGCCGGGGCTGCCACGGGCGGTCGGGGGAGCCCTCCGGCGGCGGCGCGAAGGGGTTGTCGTCCTCGGGCGGCTTGTTCTCGCCCGACGGAGCGTCCGGGGGAGAGGCTGGGCGCTCTCGCAGCAGCACGACGCCGCGCTCCCCTCCCTGCGGTGACTGCGGGGGGAGCGTGAGGAGTCGCAGACTGCGGTCCGGCATCAAGTGAGCGTCTTCCCCTAGGTGATACGGCTGTCTGGCCTGAGCGGATATGGCTGTCACTCCGGGAACGCGCCGCACGGCGACCGCGTTCCCGATCGGGCCCGCTTCCCGTTCCTCGCAGACGCTACCTTCCGGCCACGCCCCCGTCCCGTGGGGGCCGTCCCGTGTGCCGGTATCGTTGCTGGCGGTCGGCTGCTTCGTAGGCTTCCCCGTATCCGGGGGCGCGATGCATTCGTACGAAAGTACAATCCCGCGTGAAGTCCGCGTACGCCCACCGCCTTGTACGTGCTTCCCCGAGAAAGGGCCTCACCGTGGCCGCCAAGCCCGTGGCCAAGCGCCTCGTCGTGCTGGTCTCCGGATCCGGTACGAACCTTCAGGCGCTCCTCGACGCCGTCGCGACCGCCGGCGTCGACGCCTACGGCGCGGAGATCGTCGCCGTCGGAGCCGACCGCGGGGGCGTGGAGGGCCTCGCCCGGGCCGAACGGGCCGGGATCCCCACGTTCGTCTGCCGGGTCAAGGACTTCGGCAGCCGCGAGGAGTGGGACGCCGCTCTCGCGGAGGCCGTGGCCGCCCACGAGCCCGACCTGGTCGTCTCCGCCGGGTTCATGAAGATCGTGGGGAAGGAATTCCTGGCGCGGTTCGGGGGGCGGTTCGTGAACACGCACCCCGCGCTGCTGCCCAGCTTCCCCGGGGCTCACGGGGTGCGGGACGCGCTCGCGTACGGGGCCCGGGTCACCGGCTGCACCGTCCACTTCGTCGACGACGGCGTCGACACCGGCCCGATCATCGCCCAGGGCGTGGTCGAGGTCCGGGACGAGGACGACGAGAGCGCTCTGCACGAGCGCATCAAGGAAGTCGAGCGAAGGCTGCTCGTCGAGGTCGTGGGGCGGCTCGCCCGCAACGGCTATCGCATTGAGGGACGAAAGGTAGTTATCCAGTGACCGCCGAGAGCACTGTCACGGCCGAGAGCGGCAGGCGGGGCATCCGTCGCGCGCTCGTCAGCGTCTACGACAAGACCGGTCTGGAGGAGCTCGCGCGCGGGCTGCACGAGGCCGGCGTCGAACTCGTCTCCACCGGGTCCACCGCCTCCCGCATCGCCGCCGCCGGCGTTCCCGTCACCAAGGTCGAGGAGCTCACCGGCTTCCCCGAGTGCCTGGACGGCCGGGTCAAGACCCTGCACCCCAAGGTCCACGCCGGCATCCTCGCCGACCTGCGCCTGGACAGCCACCGGCAGCAGCTGGACGAGCTGGGCGTCGCGCCCTTCGACCTCGTCGTCGTCAACCTCTACCCGTTCCGGGAGACGGTCGCCTCGGGCGCCTCCGAGGACGAGTGCGTCGAGCAGATCGACATCGGCGGCCCGTCCATGGTGCGCGCCGCCGCCAAGAACCACCCGTCGGTGGCCGTGGTCACCAGCCCGGCGCGCTACGGCGACGTCCTCGCGGCCGTGCAGGGCGGCGGCTTCGACCTCGCCGCCCGCAAGCGGCTCGCCGCCGAGGCGTTCCAGCACACCGCCGCCTACGACGTCGCCGTGGCGTCCTGGTTCGCGTCGTCCTACGCGCCCGCCGACGAGTCGCGCTTCCCCGACTTCCTCGGCGCGACCTGGGAGCGCAGGAGCACCCTGCGCTACGGCGAGAACCCGCACCAGCCCGCCGCTCTCTACGTGGACGGCAGCGGCGGCGGTCTCGCCGAGGCCGAGCAGCTGCACGGCAAGGAGATGTCGTACAACAACTACACGGACACGGACGCCGCGCACCGTGCCGCGTACGACCACGCCGAGCCGGCCGTCGCGATCATCAAGCACGCCAACCCGTGCGGGATCGCCGTCGGCGCGGACGTCGCCGAGGCGCACCGCAAGGCGCACGCCTGTGACCCGCTGTCGGCCTTCGGCGGCGTCATCGCCGTGAACCGGCCGGTCAGCAAGGAGATGGCGGAGCAGGTCGCGGAGATCTTCACCGAGGTCATCGTCGCACCGGACTACGAGGAGGGGGCTCTGGAGGCCCTCGCCAGGAAGAAGAACATCCGGGTGCTGAAGGCGCCGCAGGGTCCTGCCGGTCCCGTCGAGCTCAAGCCCGTCGGCGGCGGCGCGCTGCTCCAGGTCACCGACCGGCTCCAGGCCGAGGGCGACGACCCGGCCAACTGGACGCTGGCGACCGGCGAGGCGCTCTCCCCCGGGGAGCTCGCCGACCTCGCCTTCGCCTGGAAGGCCTGCCGGGCCGTGAAGTCCAACGCCATCCTGCTCGCCAAGGACGGCGCGTCGGTCGGCGTCGGCATGGGCCAGGTCAACCGGGTCGACTCGGCGAAACTGGCCGTCGAGCGGGCGGGCGGGGAGCGGGCGCGCGGCGCGTACGCGGCGTCCGACGCCTTCTTCCCCTTCCCGGACGGGCTGGAGGTCCTGGTCGAGGCGGGCGTCAAGGCCGTCGTGCAGCCCGGCGGCTCGGTCCGTGACGAACTGGTCGTCGAGGCCGCGAAGAAGGCCGGCGTGACCATGTACTTCACGGGGACGCGGCACTTCTTCCACTGATCCCCGCTTCCACCGATCCCGGTCGGTGACGGCGAAGGCGGGCGGCCCGGTGACGACACCGGACCGCCCGCCTTGCGTCATGCGGGGGCGGATCAGGTCAGCCAGGTGGCGCACGAGGCGGCGGTCACCCAGCGGTGGGAGCGGATGTTGTTGTCGACGATGGGACGGCCGCCGTCGAAGTGATTGTCGGACAGGTCGTCCGCGAAGTACTCGTTCGGGGACAGGCAGGTGTACGTCTCCTCGTAGTTCTGCCAGAACCAGAACTGGACCACGTCGTTGCCACCGGTGTAACCGGCGTTCATCACCGACGACGCCTTGTCCCAGGCGCCCGCGAAGCCGCCGCCCGCGGCGTTCCAGTCCGGGTCGTTGCCCGCGGTGGAGCCCAGCAGCGTGCCCTGGCAGTCGTAGCCGTCCCAGGCGTAGACCTTGCCGTTGTGGCCCGGCCACTTGTTGTTGCAGCCGGTGGTCCGGACGCCGGCGCCGGCGGCCTGGGCGATGGTGGCGGGCACGGCGAGACCGAGTGCGGTCAGGCCGAGGACGGCCGCCGTGACAGCGAACTTGCGCATGGTTCTTCCCCTCGTCGACTTCTCGTGACTTCTTCTTGCGGATCTCTCGCGGATCGCCTCCGGATCGCCTCCGGATCCGATCCCCCTGCATCTCCTCCGGCGGATCGCGTCAGGCGCGCTGCGGCACGATGTGCACCGCGCGGTCGTACGCCTGTCGCTGGAGGCGCCGGAAGGCGTCGAGCGCCTCGCCGTACGGCTTCGGCAGCCGGTCGGCGTAGTGGGTCTCGCGGGCCGTGGCCACGGCCCGCAGGGAGGTCGCGCGGGCGCAGGTCGCGTCGGCGACCGCGGTCGTCCGCTCGGCGGTGAACGCCTTGTCCGCGCCGGACGGGCCCAGTCGCGCGGTGTTCGCCCGGATCGCGTCACGGGCCGCCTGCGGGTCGGCGTAGGACAGGCCCGCCTTCTTCATGCACCGCGACCAGGCGGCGACGGCGGCGGTGAGCTGCCGGTCGTGCAGCAGGTCGTCGGAGTACAGGGCGTTCAGGCCGCCCGCGGTCTTGGAGGCGCGGAACCAGGCGGCGGGGTCGCCGTAGAGGGTCTTCTCGGCCTCCGCCGTGCAGCCGCCGAGCCGTTTGCGGACCTCGCGGGAGCCGCCGGGCAGCCGGGCCGAGAGCACCTGCACGTCGCTGCCGTCGCCGCCGCCGTCGAGGGCCGCGTCGAACGCGGCGCGGCGCTCGGCGGACAGGCCCTGCCGGTAGGCGGCCGTGGGGTTGTGCAGCCGCCACTGTTCCTGCCGGGCGTCGATGCGACCGCCGTAGCCGTACGTCCGCGCCCATGCCACGTCGTCCTGCACGTAGCGCACCGGCATGCTCTCGCGCAGGCTCAGGGAGCGGTCCTCGGCGTAGGAGAAGCCGTGACGCTTCATGCAGCGGCCGGTCAGGTGTTGCAGGGCGTCGGACACGCGCAGTTCCTGCTGCCAGGTCAGCGGCCGGGGCCGGGCCCCGGCGGAGGACCTGCCCGGGGGCCCACCGTTCCCGGTGTCCCGCGCCTCCTGGGCGCAGCCGGCCGCCGTCACCGTGATGACCGCCGCCATCGCCGCCGCCGCGCACCCTGTGGCGAACGCCCGCTTCATGGTCTCGCCCCCCGTCTCCCGCAGTCCCCGTCGCCTTCCGGCCGCCGGAGCGGCGCCCCGGTCCTCCCCCGAGGGGGCCGGATGCCGCACCGGCGTGAGGAACACGGTGGCGGGACGTCGCGGGCGGCGGTACCTCGGACCTCTCAGGGTCACCTGCGGCCCGGAGGCGTGTACTCCTTGAGGTAGTGCGCGATGCGGGCCGCGTAGTCGCGGTACTCCGGGGGCACGCCGCCCGCCTTGTTCACCACGCGCCACGACGAGCGGAAGGCGGTGGCGGCCAGGACGCGCCGGTCGCCCGCGAGGTCGGCGTCCAGGCGCGGCGCGATCCAGCACAGGGAGCGGCTCATCGCCCAGATGGACACGGCCGGCGTGAAGGGCGGCGAGGGGACGCTGCCGCCGGGGGCGCCGTCGGCGTTCTCCCACCAGCGCAGCGCGCCGGGGGTCCACCGGGCGATCCCGTACTCGTTGCGCGCCGGGTCGGAGAGGCCGGGGTCGAAGTCGCTCGCCACCTTCAGCATGGCGGCGATCAGGGGCGGGGTGACGGAGGGCCGGCCGCAGTCGTCGGCCGTCTCGACGATCAGCAGCCGGTACGCCGACGGCACGCCCTTGTCGGTGCGCAGGTCGGCGGCGCCGTACTGCGCCGCGGCGCCCGCCGTCGGGGCCGCGCCGGTCCTGCCACCCGAGCCGCCGGAGTCGACCGTGCCGCCGGAGACGCCCGTGCCGCCCGTGCCGTCAAAGACGCCCCGGAGGCCGACGTCGTAGCCGAGGGCCGCCAGGGCGACGGTCGCCAGCGTGGCGGCCAGGACGGCCGTGCGGCGCGGTGCGCGGCCGGTGAGCGGGCGCGGCCGGACGCGGGCCGGCGCCGTGCCGGCGGCCGCCTCCACCTGGCGCAGCAGGGCCCGCGCGCCGACGCGTCCGGCGTGGTCGCGGGACAGACAGGCGGGCACGATCTCCCGCCAGGCGTCCGGGAGTTCGGGGGACAGCCGCAGTTCGGCCGTGCCGCGGGCGTAGGCGACGGCCGCGTCGCGGCGGGCCGTGGGCGTGCCTCCGGGCATCGGGAAGGAGCCGGTGAGGACGAGGTGGGCGAGGACGCCGAAGGCCCAGACGTCGGCGGAGGGGCGGATCCGGCGGCCGCGTTCGCCGACCTCGGCCCACAGCAGCTCGGGCGGGGTGTAGTCGGGGGTGGAGAAGGCCGGGGCGTAGGCGTGGGTGCCCTCCAGCTCGGCGGCGAGGTTGAAGTCGGCGAGCCGGGCCGAACCGTCCTTCATCAGCAGGACGTTGGCCGGCTTGAGGTCGCCGTGCACCCAGCCCGCCCCGTGCAGTTGGGCCAGGCCCGCGCAGACCTGGGCGAGCAGGGCCGGTCCGGTCGCGGGCACGGCGTCACGGCCGAGCAGGGCCGACAGCGAGTCCTCGGCCCGCTCCAGCACCAGCACGACGGCGCCGTCGAGTTCGGGGCGGGAGGGGTCGTCCACGGTCAGGGTCTCGTAGAGGCGGATGAGCCGCGGGCTGCTGAGCCGGCTCAGCAACTCCACTTCGCGGTCGACGAGTTCACGCAGGTGGGCCAGTCGGCGGGGGGTTTGGGTGCCGGTGGGCAGGAACTTGAGGGCGGCCGTACCGGGCAGACCCCGGCGGCCGCCCGCACCGGGGTCCGGGTCCGGGGCGGCGCCGGGCGGGGCTCCGGAGGGGGCGGCGGCATCGTTGTCGTCGGTGCGCCGTCGTGCCGCGTACACGCTGCCGAACGCGCCGGTGGCGAGCGGCTCCCGGACCTCCCATCCGCCGACCCGGTAACCCTTGGGAACCAGGACGGCGTACGGCCCGGTCACCGCACCGTCGTGCCGTCGGCCGGCGCGGGCACGGCCGCGGCCGGCGCGAGGCTCTGGAGGTCGTCCTCGCGCACCAGGTCGAAGCGGAGCGCCAGGGAGACCAGGGATTCCTTCTTGCCGTTGAGGCGCGGGCCCGGGTCCGCGGTGTCCGGGCCGGGCTTGAGGCGCAGCTTCACGGCGAGGTAGTCGATGTTCCACTGCACGGAGGCGCGGGAGGCGGCCGGCCAGCAGGGCCGCAGCCGGGCGACGACCTGGTCGACGGTGGGCAGCGGGGCGTGCGGCTCGCCGCGCAGTCGGGGTTCGCACAGGGCGGTCAGCACCGCGAAGTAGCGCTTGCCGCGGTCCAGGGAGAACGCGGGCGCCGTGGTGGCGCCGTCCGGCCCCGGCGCCGCGCCCAGGTAGTCGTGGCGCGGCGCCCACACCTGGAACGTCAACAGGTCGCCCGCCGCGGGCAGGACGATCCGGGCGAACTCGAAGGGCACCGGGGCGTCCAGGCGGCCGGGTGCGACCTTGATGTGCTCGCCGGCCCCCTCGGGGTTCTCCACGACATACGTCTGGCCGCGGCTGAAGTTGCTCAGCGTCCAGAACGCGCCCTGCGCGGCGACCTCGCCGGCCCGCCGCGAGACGCCCTCGTGCGCGATCTCCAGGCCGTTGCCGTGGGCCGACCGCCCGAAGGCCAGCCGGTCACCGGGAGCGAGCCTGACCTGCCCGGACGCGTGGTCGGCGCGTCCGTCCTCCCCCGCTGCCGGAGGTACGACGATGATGCTGTACACGGTGTGTCCCCCCGTCCCCACCCGCGCCTACGGCATCAGGGTGGGCGACGGACGGGGCCGTGTCACGGTGTGGCACGGCCCCGGCGAGGAATGGCGAGAAGACGCCCTTCCCGCGCTGTGCGACCGGCTCATCGCGCCTCCGGTTCCTCCGCGGTCGGGGGTGTTTCGCGGGTCAGTACCGCGGACGGCTGAACCAGGATCCGCCGCTGATCATCGCGGAGAGGATGATGCCGCCGAAGGCCAGCGAGACGAGGCCCCCGAAGGTGCCGGAACCGCCGGCGCCGTTCACGATGTTGACGAGGCTGCCCAGGATCATCAGGGAGGAGTAGACGATCGTGGTGACACGGATGCCGCCGCCGCCCGTCTTGAACTTGACGCCCAGGAAGATCGACAGGGCGCCCAGCGCCAGCATCAGCAGGCCGACGCCGACGAGGACGCCGGTCGCGGTGCCCGTGTCGCTGCCGGAGCCGAGGCCGTTGGAGGCGTCCTGCATCAGGCCGCCCACGATGCCGATGAAGATGCCGGCCAGGATCTGCAGGCCGGAGAGGATGAACAGCAGCACCCGGGCGGTCTTGACCAGGCCGGGCATCTCCTGCGGGACGCCGTAGCCGTACCCGTGGGGGACGGGCGGGGCCTGCGGGTAGCCGTAACCGGGCTGGCCCTGCGGAGCGGTGGGGTAGCCGTAGCCGGGCTGCTGGGGCGGAGCCTGCGGCGGATAGCCGGGCGGCTGGCCCTGCGGCTGGCCCTGCGGCGGGCCGTAGGGGTTGTTCGGGTCGCCGAAGCTCATGGCGGTCCTTCCTCCGTGTGCAGTCGAGTGCGGGGACGCGGCTGGCTCGGAGGAAGGTTCTACAGATGCGGTTCGTCCCCCCGGTACTGCCCGCGGCACTGTGGCGTCAATCGTTCTGCAATGGCCGGTTTGTTGTCCAGCCGCATTCCGCGGCATTCCGCAGGCGTTGTGCAAGTGCAACATCATCGACCGGGTTCGCCCACGTCAGATGGGCGCGGCGGCCCCGTACGGGTTCACCCGGATTGGAACCGGGGGGCCGTCATCCGGGAGGATGGACCCATGACCGCCCAGATTCTCGATGGCAAGGCCACCGCAGCCGAGATCAAGTCCGATCTGACCGCCCGCGTGGCGGCGCTGAAGGAGAGGGGCGTCACGCCCGGCCTCGGCACGATCCTCGTCGGCGCCGATCCCGGCAGCCAGAAGTACGTCGCCGGAAAGCATCGCGACTGCGCCGAGGTGGGCATCGCCTCCATCCAGCGCGAGCTGCCCGCCACGGCCACCCAGGAGGAGATCGAGGCGGTCGTCCGCGAGCTGAACGACGACCCCTCCTGCACCGGTTACATCGTGCAGCTCCCGCTGCCCAAGGGCATCGACGAGAACCGGATCCTGGAGCTCATGGACCCGGCCAAGGACGCCGACGGTCTGCACCCGATGAACCTCGGCCGGCTGGTGCTCAACGAGCCGGCCCCGCTGCCCTGCACCCCCAACGGGGTGCTGACGCTGCTGCGCCGGCACGGCGTCGAGATCGACGGCGCGGAGGTCGTCGTCGTCGGACGCGGCGTCACCATCGGGCGGTCGATGCCGCTGCTGCTGACCCGGCGCAGCGAGAACGCGACGGTGACCCAGTGCCACACCGGCACCCGGGACCTGTCGGCGCACCTGAAGGGGGCCGACGTCATCGTCGCGGCCGCCGGCTCCGCCCATCTGATCCGCGCGCAGGACGTCAAGCCGGGCGCGGCCGTCCTCGACGTCGGCGTCTCCCGCAACGCCGAGGGCAGGATCGTCGGCGATGTCCACCCGGACGTCCGCGAGGTGGCCGGCTGGATCTCCCCCAACCCGGGCGGCGTCGGCCCGATGACCCGTGCCCAGCTTCTCGTCAACGTGGTCGAGGCGGCGGAGCGCAGTGTCGGCTGACGGCGCCTCCGGAAAGGCCGAGGACACGAACGTGAACGGCGAAGACGTCGACGAGATCGAGGTCCGCGACCCCGTCAGCGCGCCGGACGCCGACGGCGTGCCGCGTCGCACCACCCGCCGCTTCCCGAAGTTCACCCGGGACACCGCGCGCCCCGAGGGGGCGGGCCGGGCCGCGCCGGGCGACGCCCTGGCCGCCCGGCAGTGGCCGATCATCGCGGTGCTGGGCGTCGTGGCGCTCGGGCTGCTGCTGACCGCGCTGGACGTGTTCCGGGTCGGCACGATCCTGATCGGCGTGGCCCTGCTGGGCGGCGCGGTCCTGCGCTGGCTGCTGCCCGGCGTCGGCATGCTCGCCGTGCGCTCCCGTTTCACGGACATCGTGACCTACGGGGTGCTGGGCACGGCGATCGTGCTGCTGGCGCTGATGGCCCAGCCCCATCCGTTGCTGCAGATCCCGTTCCTCAAGGACACCCTGCACTTCACGGTCAGCAGCAGCTGACCGCAGGTGAACGGCGGCCCGTCCTCATCCCCCGAGAAGGACGGGCCGCCGACGCGTCCCACGCTCCCGCACCCCGAAGGGCCCGGACAACGGCTGTCCGGACGCTGTGGCACGGAAGTGACCGTTCCGCTACGGTGCGCGTGCACCTGGCCCTTCGTCACGGCGCGCGCACCGCCACGGCGACCCCGGTCGGGAACCGTCCGGCCGCCCGGCGTCGTCCCCTCAACGGATCGAAGGGGAGGTGGGCCTGATGGGCGCCTGGCAGCCGCTGCCGGACGGACTGCCGTCGGAGGTACGGCACTTCGTGGAGCAGTTGCGGCAGCTCAAGGACGGCACGGGGCTCAGTCTGGCCGCGCTCGGCGCGCGCACCGCGTACAGCAAGTCGTCCTGGCAGCGCTATCTCAACGCCGTCCAGCCGCCGCCCCGGCAGGCCGTCGCCGCGCTGTGCCGGGTGGCGGGGCTGGCCGGCGCGGAGGCCGAACGGCATGTCGTGCGCTGGGAACTGGCCGTCGAGGCGTGGCCGCGGCCGACCCCGGCGAACCCGGCCGGGGAGTACGTGGAGGACCCCACCGTGCCCTGGTGGGACCGTCTGGAGGAGCCCGCCCCGCCCCCCGAGCCCCGGCCGGCCGGACGCCTCCTCCTCTACGCGGCCCTGATCCTGCTCACCCTGCTGGTGACGGCGGTCGGGGGAGCGGTCGCCTTCGGCTGAGGCGAGCGGGCCCGGCGCGGCGCGGCGCACCCGTTGTGGGCTTACGTTGACAGTTCGGGTATGTGTCCCGAATCGTCGTCACATCGGGTCTTACGTGACCCATGGGACTCAGCGCGCGAGAGGGGGGCCGATGCCTCGCTGGAAAGCCCTGCCGGGTGAACTCGACCCACAGGTACGGGAGTTCGTCGAGGTGATGCGACGGGCCGTGGACCGTGCCGGGCTGAGCGTCGCGGCGGTGGCGGATCGCACGGGCTACGGCAGGGCGTCCTGGGAGCGGTATCTCCACGGCCGGCTGCTGGCGCCCAAGGGGGCGGTCGTGGCGCTGGCCGAGGTCACCGGCACTCCCGCGGTCCATCTGGTCACCCTGTGGGAGCTGGCCGAGCGGGCGTGGAGCCGCTCGGAGACCCGGCACGAGGCGATCACGGCGACCGTGGGGACCCTGCCCGCCCGCGCCCTGCCGGGGCAGTTCGGCCCGCCGGCTCCGCCGCCCCCGCCGTCCGGCGGTGAGCGGATCCGGCCCGGGAAGCGGGCCGGCGGCGCGGGCAGGCAGCGGGCGGTGCTCCTCCTCGCCGGGGTCGTGGGCGTGGTGGGCGTCGCGGCCGGCGCGTTCTTCCTCGCCGACGGCCGGGACCCGCAGGCGGCGGGCGTCGTCGAGTCGCCCTCCCCGTCGGCCGCCGCCCCCCGCGCCCTGCCCTCCGGGGTGCGGTGCGGGGGCTCCGACTGCACCGGCCGGGACGCCCAGGCGACGGGGTGCAGCGGCGGCCTCGCGGCGACGGCGAAGACCGCGACGGTCGGCGCGACGCGGGTCGAGGTCCGCTACAGCCGCGCCTGCGGGGCCGCCTGGGGCCGGATCACACCGGCCGGGCCCGGCGACACGGTGACGGTGACCGCCGGTTCCGTGCGGCGCACCGGGCAGCTCTCGACGCCCGGGGCCACGATCGCGTACACGCCCATGGTGGCCGTGACCAGCGCGGACGAGGCGAAGGCCTGCGCGGTGCTGGCCTCCGGGCTGAGGGGCTGCACGCCCTGAGGCGGCGGCGGACCGCACGGGCCGCCGAAAAAAACCGGGGCGCGCAGGAATAGCCGCCCCGGCCGCGGGCACGCGAGACGTACCCCCACGGGATTCCGGCGCGACCCGGTTCCCCCCACGGCGGCCGCTCGGTCCCACCTCTCCCGGACCGACGGCCGCCGCTTGTCGTCGGAGGAAGTGCCGAGTGTCCCGTACGAGGAAGTCCACTCTGTGGGACGGGCCACACGACCCCGGACGTCCGGGATCCCGGATGCGCGATAGCCTGACCGCTGATTGGATCTCTTGATACCAAGAGATCGATCATTTGTACGTCCCACCCGGGGCAGGGACGCCCCACCGACAGCTGTCATACGGAGAACGCCATGACCCGCACTCCCGTGAACGTCACCGTCACCGGCGCGGCCGGCCAGATCGGTTACGCCCTGCTCTTCCGCATCGCCTCCGGCCAGCTGCTCGGCGCGGACGTGCCGGTCAAGCTGCGCCTGCTGGAGATCACCCCGGCGCTGAAGGCCGCCGAGGGCACCGCGATGGAGCTCGACGACTGCGCCTTCCCGCTGCTGCAGGGCATCGACATCACGGACGACCCGAACGTCGCCTTCGACGGCGCGAACGTGGCGCTCCTGGTCGGCGCCCGCCCCCGCACCAAGGGCATGGAGCGCGGTGACCTCCTGGAGGCCAACGGCGGCATCTTCAAGCCGCAGGGCAAGGCCATCAACGACCACGCCGCGGACGACGTCAAGGTCCTCGTCGTCGGCAACCCGGCCAACACCAACGCGCTGATCGCCCAGGCCGCCGCCCCGGACGTACCGGCCGAGCGCTTCACCGCGATGACCCGCCTCGACCACAACCGCGCGCTGACCCAGCTCGCGAAGAAGACGGGTTCGACGGTCGCCGACATCAAGCGTCTGACCATCTGGGGCAACCACTCCGCCACCCAGTACCCGGACATCTTCCACGCCACGGTCGCCGGCAAGAACGCGGCCGAGGTCGTGAACGACGAGAAGTGGCTGGCCGAGGACTTCATCCCGACCGTCGCCAAGCGCGGCGCGGCCATCATCGAGGCCCGCGGCGCGTCTTCGGCCGCCTCCGCCGCCAACGCGGCCATCGACCACGTGTACACCTGGGTCAACGGCACCGCCGACGGCGACTGGGCCTCCATGGGCATCCCGTCCGACGGCTCCTACGGCGTCCCGGAGGGCCTGATCTCCTCCTTCCCGGTCACCACCAAGGACGGCAAGTACGAGATCGTCCAGGGCCTGGACGTCAACGAGTTCTCCCGCGCCCGCATCGACGCGTCGGTGCAGGAGCTCGCGGAGGAGCGCGAGGCGGTTCGCGCCCTCGGCCTGATCTGAGCCCGAACGCACACGATCCCCGGACGGTACGACCGTCCGGGGATCGTTTTGCGTGGAGCGCCGTTCAGCTCCGCTTGAGGGAGCCGACGAAGCGTGTCCACGCGCCGAGTTCGAACACGAGGGTCCCGCGCTCGGGAGCCTTGCTGTCCCGCACGGGGACGACGGTGGGGTCGCCTTCGGCGACTTCGAGGCAGTTGCCGCCGTCGGGGTTGCTGTAGCTGGACTTGCGCCAGGTGACATTGCTCAGGTCAATGGCTCGCACGGCACTTCCTCCAACATTCGCGTGATGAACTTCCGTGACTCAGGCGGGGAAAGCGCCAGGTCACGCGTAGCATCGTACGCACGTTGGAGGCGCTCGACCGCTGCGTTTTCCTCGATCAGTTCGCCACGGTGCGCGGTCTCCACGTACGCGACCGTCGAGTTGTGCGGCAGCCGCAGGAACATCGTGTCGGTGTTCACCAGGTCGTACAGACCGACGCTCAACAGGAGCACTTGAAGAGTGATCCTGTGGCGCTCCGACATTTCGAGCAGTTGCTCCAGTTGCTTGCGCCACTCCTGTCGATCACGCAGGGGAGTGCGGAGCACTGCCTCGGAAAGAATGGCCCTGAAAGGCGGGGCGCCCTCCACCTCCAGCAACTTCTGCCGTCCCGTACGTGCTTCGACCTGCTGGTCCAGCGCTGTGCCGCTGAGGCCGCCCAGCATCAGGACTTCGCGGGCATACCCAGGCGTCTGCAAAAGGCCCGGGATGGTGCTCACCGAGAACTGGTACAGGCTCACCGCCTCCGACTCCAGGTCCATGTACCTGCGGTACCGCTCCTTGAACTGGCTGTTGTCCCCCATCGCCACTTCCCACAGGGCCAGCAGCAGTCCCGGCGTTCCGTAGTGCGTGTCCAGGGCTTCGACCACCTCCGGGCTGCCGAGGTTGGCCCCGCTCTCCATCTTGCCGAGCGTCGACGCGTCCCACCCCAGCCGCTCGGAGAGCTCCCGCAGGCTTTCGCCGCGGGCCGCGCGCAGCAGGCGCAGTTCCTCAGCGAAGCGTTTGCGGGGCTGCTGGCTTCGTCCCGTGACGACTCGTCTCGCGGGCATGGCGTCTCCTTCGCGCGGCTCAGCGTGGCGGTCCGGACACGAAGAGTAATTCAACTCTCCGTGGGATTCAGGACGTTGTCGAAGCTCTGCCGCCGGACGGGCGAGGCGAGACCGGTCACGACCAGCGCCGTCGCCGCCAGCACGGCCACCGCGACCGTGCGCAGGGCCGGGCCCATGCCGGCGGCGAAGCCGGTGTGCCCGGCCAGGACCGTGCCGGCGACCGCCACGCCGAGGGCCGCGCCGATCTCGCGGGCCGAGGTGCCGAGTCCGGAGCCCAGGCCCGCCTGGTGGGGCGGGAGGGACGTGACGACGCCGAGGGTCAGCGCGGGCATCGACAGGCCGGTGCCCGCCGAGATGACCAGCAGCCAGATCGCGTACACCGGGTAGGGCGTGCCGGCGTCCGCCGTGGACGCGCCGAGCAGGCCGAGGCCGATCAGGGCGAGCCCGGAGCCGATGACCGGGCGGGGGTGGGCCGACCAGCGGGCGGCCAGCCTGGGGACCAGCGCCATGCCGACGATCAGCGGGACGATGGCGACGCCGGTGACGGCGGGCCCGTAGCCCTTCACCTCCTGGAGGTACTGGGAGTTGACGAAGAACAGCGCGAACAGGCCGAAGAAGCCGGTCATGAGGCCGAGGCTCGTGGCTCGCAGGCCGGGGGAGCGGAACACGCGCGGGTCGAAGAGGGGGCTGGGCGCACGCAGGGACCGCAGGGTGAACGCGGTGATCAGCGCGGCTCCCGTCGCGAACGAGCCCAGGATCCGCGGCGAGGCCCAGCCGTGGTCCGGGCCCTCGATGATGCCGAAGAGGACGGCGACCAGCCCCGCGGTGAGCAGCAGGGTGCCCAGCGGGTCGAGGCCGTCGTGCGGTGAGGGGTCCGTGCGCGGGGTGGTCAGGGCCACGGTGAGCGCCAGCAGTGCCGCCAGCGGGATCATCACGGCGAACAGGGCCCGCCAGGTCAGGAACTGGCCGGCCAGGCCGCCGCCCAGGTTGCCCGCCAGGCCGCCGAGGCCCATGGCGAGGGTCCAGGACGCCATCGCCCGGGCCCTGCCCCGCGGTCCGGCGAGGTGGACCAGGATCGACATCGTCGCCGGGGTGATCAGCGCCGCGCCCGCTCCCGAGATGCCGCGGCCCGCGATGAGGACCGCCGGATCGGGGGCGAACGCGCTGGTGGCGGCCCCGAGGGCGAACAGGCCGAGGCCGGCGAGCAGGGCGCCCTTGCGGCCGTGCCGGTCGCCGAGCGCGCCGGCCGGGATGAGCAGTCCCGCGAAGACGATGACGTACGCGTCGACGGTCCACAGGATCTGGGTGTGTGAGGGGTGCAGCGAGGACGCGCTCAGCTGCGGGATGAGCAGGTTGATCGCGGCGACCATGCTCTGGGCGACCAGCACGCAGGCGCACAGCGCGAGGAGGGTGGACCGTTTCAGGGCGTGCGAGGGCACGGCTCCTCCCGGGGAGCTCGTCGGAGTGGGATGCCCGTTCACCGTAGGCTCGGATCCGACCTGCTTTCCAGTGCAACCTTTGCAAGGGGTGGATGCGTGTGACGCAATCCGTGGCTCGACCGGCCGAGTCCGCCGACCTCGCGGGAGCCGCCGGGCTCGATCTGAATCTGCTGGTCGCCCTGGACGTCCTGCTGGAGGAGCAGAGCGTGCAGGGGGCTGCCCGCCGGCTGCATCTGTCGGAACCGGCGATGAGCCGCACCCTCGGCCGGGTCCGCAGGGCGCTGGGGGATCCGATCCTGGTGCGGGCGGGGCGGCGGATGGTGCCGACCCCGCGGGCCCTCGCCGTGCGGGCCGAGGTGAGCGCCGTCGTGGAGCGGGCGCGGGCGCTGTTCGCGCCGGCCGAGGGTACCGACCTGAGGACGGTGACCCGCACCCTCACGATCCTGGGCCATGACGCCATCGCGGCCGCCCACGGGCCGGCCCTGTACGCCCGCGCCGCCGCCGAGGCCCCCGGCATCCGCATCCGGTTCCTGGGCGAGAGCCACGTCGACGCGCCGTTCCTGCGCGAGGGCACGGCCGACCTGGAGCTGGGAGTCATCGATTCGGCGGCCCCCGAGGTGCACCGCGAGCAGCTCCACGAGGACCGCATGGTGGGCGTCGCACGCGCCGGACACCCTTTGCTGGAAGGCGAGTTGACGCCCGAGCGGTTCGCCCGTGAGGCGGACCACATCATCGTCTCCCGGCGCGGCAGGCTGCGCGGGCCGGTCGACGCGGCGCTCGCCGCGCTGGGGCTGGAGCGGCGGGTGGTGGGGGCCGTCGGCTCGCTCCCGGCCTCCCTCTTCGTCATCCGCGACACCGATCTGGTGGGTCTGAACACCGCCTGGGGGCTGCCGTTGGCGCGGAGCCTCGGGCTGGTCCCCTTCGAGGTGCCGCTGGATCTGCCGCCGCTGCTGCTGGGCATGGCCTGGCACCCACGGCACGACGCCGATCCCGCCCACGCGTGGCTGCGGGACGCGGTGCGGGATGTAGTGGCCGACGGTGAGGGTTGGTAGCGGAGGCCATGACGGTCCGTGTGTGAGCGAACCGTCACCATGGCACCCAATTTGACCGTTTTTGTCCATGCTGGCAGTGACTCAGCGCACTTCAGGCAGGAGATTGCGCATGCAATGGAAGGTTCGGGGCATGTGGACGCGGTCCCCGACGGCGACCCACGGGTGACACAGGGGGACTGAACAGGAACGGAAGGCAACACCGATCATGGCCGACACGACGGAACTGACGGAACAGCGGGAGTGCCGGACGATTCACGCGGGCGGCGAATGGCTGACAGCCGCCTCCGGAGCGACCCGGGAGATCCTCGACCCAGCGGACGGCCGCCCCTTCGCGGTGGTCGCCGAGGGGGACGAGAAGGACGCAGACCTGGCGATCGCGGCCGCCCGCGCCGCCTTCGACGAGGGCGACTGGCCACGCACTCCGGCCGTCGAACGCGCCGCACTGCTGCGCCGCGTCGCCGACCTCCTCATACGCGACCGCGAACGGCTCGGCCTGCTGGAGAGCCGTGACGCGGGCAAGACCCTCGAAGAGGGCCGGGTGGACATCGACTGCGTCGCCGACGCCTTCCGCTACTTCGCCGGCCTCGTCGCCGCCGAGGCGCCGGGCCGGGTCGTGGACGCGGGCTCGTCCGACGTCCACAGCGTCGTCGTCCACGAGCCCATCGGCGTGTGCGCGCTGATCACCCCCTGGAACTACCCGCTCCTCCAGGCGAGTTGGAAGATCGCACCCGCCCTCGCCGCCGGCGACACGTTCGTCGTGAAGCCGAGCGAGATCACCCCGCTGACCACGATCGCCCTCATCGACCTGCTCGCCGAGGCCGGACTGCCCGCCGGCGTCGCCAACATCGTCACCGGCCCCGGCCACACCGTCGGCGCCCGGCTCGCCGAGCACCCCGACGTCGACCTGGTGTCCTTCACCGGCGGCCTGGTCAGCGGCGTCAAGGTCGCCCAGGCGGCCGCCCCGACCGTCAAGAAGGTCGCCCTCGAACTCGGCGGCAAGAACCCCAACGTCGTCTTCGCCGACGCCTGCGCCACCCCCGAGGGCTTCGACACCGCCGTCGACCAGGCCCTCAACGCGGCCTTCATCCACAGCGGCCAGGTCTGCTCGGCGGGCTCCCGGCTCATCGTCGAGGAGTCGGTCCGCGACCGCTTCGTCGACGAACTCGCCCGCCGGGCCGGGAAGATCCGCCTGGGACGCGGCACCGAGAGCGGCGTCGAGTGCGGCCCGCTCGTCTCCGAGCAGCAGCGCGCCAAGACCGAGGAGTACGTGGCCTCCGCGCTGGCCGAGGGCGCCGTGCTGCGATCCGGCGGCCGTCGCCCCGACCCCGCCCCGGAGCGGCCGGAGAGCGGCTACTTCTACGAGCCCACCGTCCTCGACCGCTGCCACCGCGAGATGCGCGTCGTGCGGGAGGAGGTCTTCGGGCCGGTCCTCACCGTCGAGACCTTCCGCACCGAGGACGAGGCCGTCGCTCTCGCCAACGACACCGAGTACGGCCTCGCGGGCGGCGTGTGGACCTCCGACGCGGGCCGCGCCCGACGGGTCGCCGGCCGGCTGCGCCACGGCACCGTCTGGATCAACGACTTCCACCCCTACCTGCCGCAGGCGGAGTGGGGCGGCTTCGGGAAGAGCGGCGTGGGCCGCGAACTGGGACCCGCGGGGCTCGCCGAGTACCGCGAGTCCAAGCACGTCTACCAGAACCTCGCGCCGCAGCCGGTCCGCTGGTTCGCGGGCTGACCACCGCGCCCCGCACAGTCCGCTCACCCCGCCCCCTTCGCATCGAACAGACTTCGCACGCCCCTGGAGTACCCCCCATGCCAGACACCTCACTCGTCTACGACTACGTGATAGTCGGAGGCGGAACCGCCGGTTCCGTCATCGCCTCACGGCTCACCGAGAACCCCGACGTCACCGTCGCCGTCATCGAGGGCGGCCCCAGCGACGTCGGCCGCGACGACGTCCTCACCCTGCGCCGCTGGACGGGCCTGCTCGGCGGCGAGCTCGACTACGACTACCCGACCACCGAGCAGCCGCGCGGCAACTCCCACATCCGGCACAGCCGTGCCCGGGTCCTCGGCGGCTGCTCCTCGCACAACACCCTCATCGCCTTCAAGCCGCTGCCGTCCGACTTCGACGAGTGGGAGGCCGCCGGCGCGACCGGCTGGGGCGCGGTGCCCATGGAGGCGTACTACGCGCGCCTGCTGAACAACATCGTCCCGGTCGACGAGAAGGACCGCAACGCCATCGCCCGCGACTTCGTCGACGCCGCCCAGCAGGCGACCGGAGTCCCGCGCGTCGAGGGCTTCAACGCCAAGCCCTTCGACGACGGCGTCGGCTTCTTCGACCTCGCCTACCACCCCGAGACCAACAAGCGCTCCTCCGCGTCGGTCGCCTATCTGCACCCGGTGATGGACGAGCGGCCCAACCTGACGATCCTGCTGGAGACCTGGGCGCACCGGCTGGAGCTGGACGGCCTCCACGCGCGGGGCGTGCACGTACGCGCGAAGGACGGCACGGAGAGCCTCGTGCGGGCCCGCCGCGAGGTCGTGCTCTGCGCCGGCGCCATCGACACGCCCCGCCTGCTGCTGCACTCCGGCATCGGCCCCAAGACCGACCTCGACGCGCTCGGCATACCCGTCGTCCACGACCTGCCCGGCGTCGGCGAGAACCTCCTCGACCACCCCGAGTCGGTGATCGTCTGGGAGACGCACGGGCCGCTCCCGGAGAACTCCGCGATGGACTCCGACGCCGGCCTGTTCGTGCGCCGCGACCCCGAACACGCGGGCCCCGACCTGATGTTCCACTTCTACCAGGTCCCCTTCACCGACAACCCGGAACGGCTCGGCTACGAACGCCCCGAGCACGGCGTGTCGATGACCCCCAACATCCCCAAGCCGAAGTCCCGGGGCCGGCTGTACCTGGAGAGCGCGGACCCGGCCGTCAAGCCCGCCCTCGACTTCCGCTACTTCACCGACGAGGACGACTACGACGGCCGCACCCTCGTCGACGGGATCCGCATCGCGCGCGAGATCGCCAAGACCGAGCCGCTGGCCGGCTGGCTCAAGCGCGAGGTCGCCCCCGGCCCGCACCTGACGAGCGACGAGGAGCTGAGCGAGTACGCGCGCAAGGTCGCGCACACCGTGTACCACCCGGCGGGCACCTGCAAGATGGGCGCCGCCGACGACGAACTGGCCGTAGTTGACCCCCAGTTGCGAATCCGTGGACTGGAAGGCATCCGCATCGCGGACGCCTCCGTGTTCCCGACCATGACAGCCGTGAACCCGATGATCGGCGTGCTGATGGTCGGCGAACGGGCCGTGGACCTGATCGGAGGCGATGCCTGATGAGTACCGACCTGAGCACCGGCACGAGCACCCCCGCGAGCGTCGAGACGCGCCCGCCGGTCTTCTCGGTGGACGGCCTGTGGAAGGTGTTCGGCCCGAAGGCCGAGACCGTCCCCGCCGACCCCGAGCTGACCTCCCTGCCCCCCGCCGAACTGCGCTCCCGCACCGGCTGCACCGCCGCCGTCCGGGACGTCTCCTTCGACGTGCGCAAGGGCGAGGTCTTCGTCGTCATGGGCCTGTCCGGCTCCGGCAAGTCCACCCTCGTACGTTGTCTGACCCGGCTGATCGAGCCGACCGCCGGCACCATCGCCATCGAGGGCGAGGACGTGCGGGCCATGGACAAGACCCGGCTGCGCGAACTGCGCCGGCACCGCGCCGCGATGGTCTTCCAGCACTTCGGCCTGCTCCCGCACCGCACCGTCGTCGACAACGTCGCCTACGGCCTGGAGATCCAGGGCGTCAGCAGGGCCGAACGCCGCGAGCGCGCCCAGGAGGTCGTCGAGAAGGTCGGCCTCGAAGGCATGGAGCACCGCAAGCCCAGCGAGCTGTCCGGCGGCCAGCGCCAGCGCGTCGGACTGGCCCGCGCGCTCGCCGTCGACCCCGAGGTCCTGCTCTTCGACGAGCCGTTCAGCGCGCTCGACCCGCTGATCCGGCGCGACATGCAGGAGGAGGTCGTCCGCCTGCACCAGGAGGAGGGCCGCACGATGGTCTTCATCACCCACGACCTCAGCGAGGCCCTCAAACTCGGCGACCGCATCGCCCTCATGCGCGACGGCGAGGTCGTGCAGCTCGGCACCCCCGAGGAGATCGTCGGCTCGCCCGCCGACGACTACGTCCGCGAGTTCGTCCGCGACGTCCCGCGCGAACAGGTCATGACGGTCCGCCGGGCCATGCGCCCCGGCGAGTGCGGCGGCCCCGACCACCCCGGCGCGATCGCCGCCGACGCGGTCGTCGCCGACGCGATCCAGATCGTGTCGCGCAGCCACAAGCCCGCCTGCGTCGTGGAGAACGGCCGGTGTCTGGGAGTCGTCGACCACGAACGGCTCCTCGACGTCGTGGCCGGGACGGAGCTCCGCAAGGAGGCGGTCTGACATGGCTACCGTCACCGCACCCGCCCCCCGGGTCACCCTGCCGGGCTTCCTCAAACACCGCGCGGCCGCCAAGCTCGCCCTGCTGGCGCTCGCCGCGGCGATCCTCGTCCCGCTCGCCGACGCCCAGTGGGCCAGCGGCAGTTGGCCCGCCGCCCTCACCGTCGACCTCACCCAGCCGCTGGGCAAGGTCAGCGACTGGATCATCGACAACCGCGACAGCCATCCGCTGTTCCTGTACGGCTTCGGCTACGTCAGCAACGCGGTCGTGCTCTCCGTGCGGGCCGTCTACCTTGTGCTGCTCGCCGCCGGCTGGGCGGGCGTCACCGCCGTCGCAGGTCTGGTCGCCTGGCGGGTCGCCGGAGTGCGGCTCGGGCTCGGCGCCGCCGCCGCGTTCCTGACCTGCGGACTGCTCGGCATGTGGATCCCCACCATGCAGACGCTCGCGCTGATGGTCGTGGCGGTCCTCGTGTCCGTCGCCGTCGGCGCCGTGCTGGGCCTGGCCGCCGGGCTGTCGGACCGGATGGACCGCATCCTGCGCCCCGTCCTGGACACCATGCAGGTGCTGCCCGCGTTCGCCTATCTGCTCCCGGTGGTCCTCGTCTTCGGCATCGGCGTTCCCGCGGCCGTCCTCGCCACCGTCGTCTACGCCGCCCCGCCCATGGCCCGGCTCACCGCCCTCGGCCTGCGCGGCGCCGACAAGGAGGTGCTGGAGGCCGTCGACTCGCTCGGGGCCACCTCCCGCCAGCGCCTGCTGACCGCACGCCTCCCGCTGGCCCGCAAGGAACTCCTGCTCGGCCTCAACCAGACGATCATGATGGCGCTGTCCATGGCGGTCATCGCCTCCGTGATCGGCGCCGGCGGCCTCGGCGACCGCGTCTACCAGGCGCTCGCCTCAGTCGACGTGGGCGCGGCCCTCGCCGCGGGCATCCCGATCGTCCTCCTCGCCGTCGTCCTGGACCGGGTCACCTGCGCGGCCGGCAACGGCGAAGACGGCTCCGACGGCGGGCGCACCGGCCTGTCCCGGCGCGCCGGCTGGGCGTACGCGCTCGCCGCCGCCGTGGCCGTGGCGCTCGTCGGACGGTTCGCCGGCCGCCTCGACTGGCCCGGCTCCTGGACGCTGAACATCGCCGAGCCGGTCAACCGGGCCGTGGACTGGATGACCGACCACCTCTACTCCGGGGTCCCCGTGATCGGCGGCACCGCCGACTGGGCCGGACACTTCACCACCTGGGTCCTCGACCCGCTGCGCGACGGCCTCCAGGCCCTGCCGTGGTGGTCGGTCCTGCTGATCGTCGCCGCGCTCGCCTGGGTGATCGGCACCTGGCGCACGGCGCTCACCGCCGTCCTCGCCATGGCCGCGATCGGCGTGCTCGGCGTGTGGAAGCCCTCCCTCGACACGCTCTCGCAGGTCCTCGCCGCGGTCGCCGTCACCCTCGTCCTGGGCTTCGCGACCGGCGTCGCCGCCGCCCGCAGCGACCGCTTCGAGCGGCTCCTGCGGCCCGTCCTCGACGTCTTCCAGACGATGCCGCAGTTCGTGTACCTGATCCCGGTCGTCGCGCTGTTCGGCGTCGGCCGCGCGCCCGCCGTGGCCGCGGCGGTCGTCTACGCGCTGCCCGCCGTCGTGCGCATCACCACCCAGGGCCTGCGCCAGGTCGACCCGGCCGCCCTGGAGTCGGCCCGCTCGCTCGGCGCGAGCAGCGGCCAGCAGATCCGCCAGGTGCAGCTCCCGCTGGCCCGTCCGGCCCTGCTGCTCGCCCTCAACCAGGGCGTGGTCCTGGTCCTCGCCGTCGTCATCATCGGCGGCCTGGTCGGCGGCGGAGCCCTCGGCTACGACGTCGTCTTCGGCCTCGCCCAGGGAGACCTCGCCACCGGACTGGTGGCCGGCGCGGCCATCGTCTGCCTCGGCCTGATGCTCGACCGGGTGACCCAGCCCACCGAACGCCGCGCCAAGAAGGGAGCGTGACATGCGTATCCGTACCACCGCGACCGTGGCCGGCGGCTGTGCGCTGCTCCTGCTGACCGGCTGCGGCGCAGCCGACATGACGAAGCAGGCGTCGCCGTTCGCCAACGCGCAGGGCGCCAAGTCCCTGACCCTGTCCGTGCAGTCCTGGGTGGGCGCGCAGGCCAACGTGGCCGTCGCCCAGTACCTCCTGGAACACAAGCTGGGCTACCGCGTCGACACCGTCCAGGTCGACGAGGTGCCCGCCTGGGACGCGCTCAGCCAGGGCCGGGTCGACGCGATCCTGGAGGACTGGGGCCACCCCGACCAGGAACAGCGCTACGTCAAGGACAAGAAGACCATCACGCCGGGCGGCGGCCTCGGCGTCACCGGCCACATCGGCTGGTTCGTGCCGACGTACTTCGCCAAGGAGCACCCGGACGTCACGGACTGGAAGAACCTCAACAAGTACGCGGCGCAGTTCCGCACCGCGGAGAGCGGCGGCAAGGGCCAGCTCATGGACGGCTCGCCCTCCTACGTCACCAACGACAAGGCGCTGGTGAAGAACCTGAACCTCGACTTCCAGGTCGTGTTCGCCGGTTCGGAGGCCGCCCAGATCACGCAGATGCGGCAGTTCGCCAAGGAGAAGAAGCCCTTCCTCACCTACTGGTACGCGCCGCAGTGGCTCTTCAAGAAGGTCCCCATGACCGAGGTGAAGCTGCCCGCCTACAAGGAGGGCTGCGACGCGGACCCGGCGAAGGTCGCCTGCGCCTACCCGCACACCCCGTTGCAGAAGTACCTCAACGCCGGCTTCGCGAAGAACGGCGGCAAGGCGGCTGCCTTCCTGAAGAAGTTCAAGTGGACGACCGAGGACCAGAACGAGGTGTCCCTGATGATCGCCGACCAGAAGCTCACGCCCGAGGACGCGGCGAAGAAGTGGGTGGACGGACACACGTCCACCTGGAAGGCGTGGCTGTCCTGAACCGCGCGGGAGACATGACCCCGGGCCCGGTCCGCGAGCCAGGACCTGGACCGGTTCCGCGCTGATCTCCCGCAGGGCGGCCGTCGCCCTGCGCCGCAGTCCCGGTCCGAACGTGACGCGGGTGGCCCCGAGTCCGCCGAGCCCGGCGGGCGAGGGGCCCTCGCCGTCCACCCTCCGAGGCGCTGACGCCCGCGCCCCAGGAGCCGGGCAGGACCTGGGGCCTCACGCCTTCAGGGCAGTGGAGGAGGGCCGCCCGGCGCGCGGCCGTGACGCGGCCTTCGGAAGTCGTCCGCCCGGCTCATCGCGTGTAACCCCCCGGTGGGATGCGTCGGGCGACCATCACCCGGTTCCAGCCGTTGACGGCGGTGATCAGCGCGACGAGATGGGCGAGCTCGGCGTCCGCGAAGCGGCGGGCGGCCCCGGCGTACACCTCGTCCGGCACGAACCCCTCCGTCAGGACCGTCACGGCCTCGGTCAGCGCGAGCGCGGCCCGCTCCCGCTCGTCGAAGACGTCCCCCGCCTCCTCCCAGGCGCTCAGCAGGTCCAACTGCTGCTCGCTCACGCCCTGTTCACGGGCGATCGCGAGGTGCACGTCCAGGCAGAACGCGCAGTGGCCGAGCTGCGAGGCGCGGATCACCACCAGTTCGGCGAGCGCCGGATCGCCGAGACCCCGCTTCGCCGCCCCGCTGAGCGCGGACATCGCCCGGCCGACGTCCCGGTCGAGGAGGTTCGTGCGGCTCACCCGTGCTGCCCCGGGCGGTAGTGCCCCGGCACCAGCCGGCAGGTCACGCCGAACCGGTTCCAGGCGTTGATCACCGTGATCGCGGCGATCAGCTGCGCCAGCTCGGGCTCCGTGAAGTGCCGGGCGGCGCGTTCGTACACCTCGTCGGACACGAACCCGGCCGTCAGCACGGTCACCGCCTCGGTCAGCGCCAGCGCCGCGAGCTCCTGCTCCGTGTAGAAGTGCCCGGACTCCTCCCACGCGCTGAGCTGGACGATCCGCTCCACGCTCTCGCCCGCCGCGAGCGCGTCCTTGCTGTGCATGTCGACGCAGAGCGCGCAGCGGTTGATCTGCGAGGCCCGGATCTTCACCAGCTCCAGCAGCTTCGGGTCGAGGCCCTTACGGGCGGCGGCGTCCAGCCGGACCATCGCCTTGTAGACCTCGGGGGCGTGCTCGGCCCAGGCGAGCCGAGGGGTGTGCTCGGGGGCGTACCGAACCTGTGCGTCGGCGGTGGCGCCCGCCGGGACGGCAGCGGTGGCAGGGGCGGTCGTGGTGGCGGTCGTGCTCGTCGTGGCGGGTGCGTCTGTCGTCATGACCTCGACCCTAGGAGTCAGGCAGCCCAGGGGTATGGTCCATTTCCATGGCGAGAACCCGGGCCACTTCGGGCGTCGACCTCCACCTGGAACCCACCGGACCGCGGCTGCGGCGGGGGCTGACCGACGCCCTGCGCGAGGCCGTGCGCAGCGGCCGGCTCCCGTCCGGCGCCCGGCTGCCCTCCTCCCGCTCCCTCGCCGCCGACCTGGGCGTCGCCCGCAACACGGTCGCCGACGCGTACGGCGACCTCGTCGCCGAGGGCTGGCTCACCGCCCGCCAGGGCTCGGGCACCCGGGTGGCGGACCGGACGGTCGTACCGCCCTCCGGCGAGGCCACGCCCCGGCGTCCCGAAGGGCGCGGGCCCGCGTACGACCTGCGCCCCGGCACCCCCGACCTCGGCTCCTTCCCGCGCGCCGAGTGGCTCAGGGCGGCCCGCCGCGCCCTCACCGCGGCTCCCTCCGAGGCCTTCGGCTACGGCGACCCCCGTGGCCGGGTGGAACTGCGCACCGCGCTCGCCGAGTACCTCTCCCGCGCCCGCGGGGTGCGCACCGACCCCGAGCGCATCGTGGTGTGCGCCGGGTTCGCGCACGGGCTGAGACTGCTCACCGCCGTCCTGCGGGCGCGCGGCGCGCACACGGTCGCCGTCGAGTCCTACGGCCTGGACGAGCACTGGAGGCTGCTGGCCGCGGCCGGGATGACGACGACCGCGCTGCCCTTCGACGAACGGGGCACGGACGCCGGGGGGCTGACGGACGAGGGCGCGGTCCTGCTCACCCCCGCCCACCAGTTCCCGATGGGAGTGCCCCTGCACCGAGAGCGGCGGGCCGCCGTCGTGGACTGGGCGCGGCGCACCGGCGGACTGGTCCTGGAGGACGACTACGACGGGGAGTTCCGCTACGACCGCCAGCCCGTCGGCGCCCTCCAGGGCCTGGACCCCGACCACGTGGTGTACCTGGGCACGGCGAGCAAGTCGCTCGCCCCCGGCCTGCGCCTGGGCTGGATGGCGCTGCCGCCGGGCCTGGTCGCAGAGGTGGCGGCGGCCAAGGGCGGGATGGACACCTCCGGGGTCCTCGACCAGCTGACGCTGGCCGAGTTCATCACGTCCGGCGCCTACGACCGCCATGTCCGGGCGGCCCGCACCCGCTACCGCCGGCGCCGGGACGCGCTGGTCGCGGCGCTGGCCGCCCGCGCCCCGGCGATCCGCGTCACCGGCATCGCGGCCGGCCTGCACGCCGTCCTGCGGCTGCCGCCCGGAACGGAGCGGGCGGTACTGCGGGCGGCCGCCTATCAGGGCCTGGCCGTCGACGGCCTCACTCCCCGCTACCGTCACGCCGACGCGGTCGCCGCACCCCTCGACGCGCTGGTCGTGGGGTACGGGACGCCGCCGGACCACGCCTGGGCGGGCGCGCTGGACGCGTTGTGCGCGGCTCTCCCTTTCGGCGAGAACGGCTCCGGAATTCCATTTCCCGGATAGATTTCCTGGATTTTCCCGGATACAGTCCCACCATGACGAACAGTAATTCCGTGTCCCGCGTGGCCCTCAAGAAGACGACCCCCGAGGTCTCCGCCGCGATGGGCTCCCTGCACGCCGCCGCGGTTTCCGCCGCACAGGACGCGAAGGTCGAACCGGAGATTCTGGAACTGGTCAGGACCCGCGCCTCGCAGCTCAACGGCTGCGCCTTCTGCCTCGACATGCACACGAAGGACGCCCGCGCCCAGGGCGAGAGCGAGCAGCGGCTGTACGCGCTCAACGCCTGGCGGGAGACCCCCTTCTTCACCGAACGGGAGCGCGCCGCACTGGCGTTGACCGAGGCGGTGACCCTGGTGCACGACGGTCATGTGCCTGACGCCGTCTACGCCGAGGCGGCGGAGGTCTTCGACGAGGCGCAGCTGGCGGCGCTGATCTGGGCGGCGACGGTCATCAACGCCTACAACCGGATCGCCATCGCCACGCGCATGGCACCCGGCGCCTACCAGCCCGCCAAGAAATAACCACAGAAACACAGAAACACAGAAACACAGAAACGCAGAAATACAGAAACGCAGAACGCCGAACGCGGAAGCCCGGACGTGCAGAACGCGGCACGGAAGGGCAACCGCTCCTGAAAAAGCGGGGCGGGCGGAAAGCGCGGGAATCAAGGAATGCGGAAAGCGGGCATCGGCGGAAGGGCGCCGATGCCCGTTCTCGCTCCTCACCTCACCCGTGCGGCAGAGGCTCCGCCAGCGAGTCCAGCCACCGGCGCCATTCCGTGGCCCGCACGGCGGGCGCGCAGCCGATCGCCCCGCCCGCCCAGCCCGTGACGGGCCGGATCCCGTGCAGGGCGTTCACCAGCCACACCTCCCGGCCGTCCAGCTCGGTCAGCGACCGCTCGCGGTGGGCGACCCGGATCCCGATCCGGTGGGCCCGTTCCTGGATCAGGCCGACCGTCACCCCGGACAGCACCGGCAGCCGGGGCGGGGGCAGGCACAGCGCATCGCCCTCCCACCACAGGACGCTGGCGGTCGCCGCCTCCAGCACCGCGCCGGAGGGCGCGACCAGCACCGCCTCCGTCGCACCCTCGTCGGACGCCCGGCGGCGCACCCGGGCAAGGGCGTCCAGGTCGGGCCCCTTGCGGCGGGGCATGGTCCGCGGGTCCGGCTGGCCCGCCGCCCAGACCCGGATGTCCGGCTCCAGCGGCGGGGCGGGCCGCAGCAGCAGCCGCAACTCCAGCGACCCCGCCGCGAGTTCCACCCGCGGGAACCACTCGCCGGTGCGCGGCAGCGCGGCCGTCGCGTCCCGCCAGAACTCCAGCAGCCGGCGCAACGGCGGCCCGCTGCACTCGCCGCAGGCCCGCAGGAACCGCTCCCGGTGCCGTTCCAGGCCGCGCACCCGGCCGTCGCGCACCAGCCACGAGTCCGCCACGAGCAGCCGCCCGCCGCCGGTCCCGGCGCGGGGCGTCAGCCCCCTGGCCGGCGTCCACGCCAACGACTCCTCCACGACCGCCTGCCGTGTCATCGGCTGTTCCTCTCCGGTTCCGTCTCAGTACTTTCCGCCCGCTGCCGCGGGGGCCCCGCCGCGCGGCCCGTACGGCGCGTGCTCCAGCCACGAACCGCACGACGGCAGCACGGGCGCGAGCGCCGCCGCCGCCCGCTGCCTGAGCCGCACGCTCCGGCGGCTCGGACGCAGATGCTCCAGCGCGCTTCCCGCGGCGGCGCTGTTGAACAGCCCCGCCGCGCGCCGCGCCTCGGCGAACGCCTCGACCGCGCCGACGGTCCCGGCGGCGATGGCCTCGGCCGCCGCCGCCGCGTCCGCGATCCCGCTGTTCATGCCGCGCGCGCCGAACGGCGGGAACAGATGCGCCGCCTCGCCGACGAGCAGCACCCGCCGGCGCGAATCCGTGAACGAGGCCGCGACCAGACGCTGGAAACGGTACGTCGACACCCACAGGATCCGGTCGGCGTATCCCTCGCCGACGACCGCCGGCAGCCAGCGCCGTACCGCCTCCTCGGTCCCGAACGCCTCCTGCGCGTCGTCGTCGCGGCACTGCAGGTCGACCTGGAAGCCCCCGGTGAACGGCAGCCGCATCACGCTGCGGCCGCCGACCCCCGGATGCTCGTAATGGAAGACCCGCTCCAGCGGCAGTTCGCCGCCCGGCACGTCGGCCACGTCCACGACGACGTGGAAGCCCTCGCCCCGGACGCCCTCCATGGCGACGCCCAGCGCACGCCGGACCGCCGAGCGGGCCCCGTCGGCGGCGACGACGTGCCCCGCGCGCCACTCCCGTCCGTCCTCGCCGCTCACCACGACCCCGTCCGGCGCGGCGGCCACGCCGGTCACCCGCGCTTCCCACTCGAAGACGACCCCGGACCGCTCGCAGGCGGCGCGCAGGAAGCGCTCGGTGTCCACCTGGCGCAGGCTGGTGAAGGGCGGGAGCGCGGCCGGGGCGCCGGACGGCGGCGGGAAGGTGCGCGCGTACACCTCACGGCCCCGGTACAGGGTCCGCCGGGTGTGCCAGGTCCGCCCGTAGGACGTGATCTCCGCGGCGAGCCCGGGACGCATCCCGTCGAGCAGACGGAGCGTCTCGCGGTGCACGAACAGGGCGCGGCTGCCCGGCCGTTCGCGGTCCTCGGCGTCCGCCTCCAGCAGCACGACGGGCAGTCCGCGCGCACGCAGGGCGAGCGCGGCCGACAGTCCGACGGGGCCCGCGCCCACGACGACGACCGGGTTCACGCGCGCACGCTCTGCGGCGTCCCGGTCAGCATGCGGGTGACCTCCACCCGCTTGACCTTCCAGGTCGCCGTCATCGGCAGCTCGTCGAACCGCCACTGCCGCGGCTCGGCCATCGCGGGCAGATCGGCCGTGGCCGCCCGCCAGCGCTCCGGGTCGAGTGGCCCCTCGCCGCGCACGCACACCACCGGCACCGGCTCACGGTCCGCGCCGGCCACGACGACCACCTCGCGGAGTTCCTCCAGCCGCTCCATCAGGGTGTCCTCGATCTCCAGATTGCTGTGCACCGCGTCGATCCGGTCGACCTCGCGGTCGATCAGACGCAGCGCGCCCAGCCGGCTCATGCAGCCCAGGTCGCCCATCTGCCACCAGCCGCCGTCGAGCTGGCGCTCGTAGTGCTCCCGCGCGCCGAGATAGGTGAGGATCCGCCCCCGGGTGCGGGCCTCGATCCGCCCGGGCGTGCCCGGCGGGACCCGCCGTCCCTCGGCGTCGGCGATCCGCACCCGGGTGAAGCCGGGGATGCCGATCCCGACCCGTCTGCCGTCCGCGCGCTCCGCGCTGCGCCGCGTGAACCAGCGGAACGCGACCGGACCCGTCTCGCTCTGCCCGTACAGCTGGATCAGCCAGGGCGTTCGGCGGGTGGACGCGCCCAGGAGCCGGCGCACGGTGCGCGGGTGGATCGCGTCGAACGTCGAGCCGTACGACTTCACCCGGGACAGCGGGGCGCCGGGCGCGTCGGCCAGCTCCTCCCACAGCACGAAGGTGTTGGGGTGCGTCTCGACGATGCCGGGGCGGTGGCGGGCCAGCAGCGGTCCGACGGCCGCCGGTTCCGGGTCGGTGATCAGCACGAGCGGGCTGCCGAAGCGCAGGAGCACGCCGAGCAGGTGGTAGAAGCGCGAGTGCACGAACGACATGTGCAGTGCGGCCGTCTCGCCGCGGGTGGGCCAGCCCATCGCCTTCTGCGGCACGAGCCGGTTCCACATCGCGTTCGGGCAGTGCACGGCCAGCTTGGGCACGCCCGTGGTGCCCGAGCTGTGGGTGATCAGGGCGGGTTCGCGCGGATGCAGCCGCACCGGCGCGGGCGGCTCGGCGCCGGCGTACTGCTCCAGCGGCTCGGCGCCGGGCGCGTCGTCCACCGACAGGATCCGCCGCACGGACGTCCCGACCCCGCGCAGCGGTCCCTCCAGCCTGGCCCGGTCGGTGATCAGCCAGGGCTTCCCCAGCCGTTCCAGCAGCTGCTCCACGACCGGACCGGCCAGCCCCGGGGAGAGCAGCGCGGGCACCGCGCCGATCCGGGATATCGCGCAGGTCAGCAGCACGATGTCGACGTTGTCCGTCTTGTGGACGGCCACCCGCTCCGAGGGGCGCACCCCGGCCGCCCACAGCCGGCCCGACAGCTCGTCCACGAGGTCGGCCAGCGTGCGGTAGTCCAGGTGGACGCCCAGAAAGGGGTGGGTGTCCAGCGGCCGGTCCAGGGTCACGAAGACGGCTCCGTGGCGTTCGGCCGCCCGCCGGAACAACGGGCCCAGATAGAACCCGCGGTCGGCGAGCAGGGGGTGCTGCGACATGTGGCTGTTCCTCTCGGACGGACGCTCGGTCGACGGGCGCCGTGTCGGCGGGCGCCCGGACACGGTCACCACGCGCCCCGGCGGACCAGATGGCGCCGGAGCTTTCCGGTGGCGGTGCGGGGCAGGGACGTCACGAAGGAGACGCTCCTGGGCACCTTGAAGGCGGCGAGACGTTCACGGGCCAGGGCGACGAGCTCCGCCTCCAGGGAGGCGGCGATCGGGCCGGCGGGCACGACGAAGGCGCGCAGTCTGCCGGCGCCCCGCGCGTCCGGGACGGCGGCGACCGCGACCTCCCGCACCGCCGGATGGGCCCGCAGGACGGCCTCCACCTCCAGCGGGGAGACGGTGATCCCGCCGACCATCTCCATGTCGTCGGCGCGGCCCAGATGGCGGTAGGAGCCGTCCGGCTCGCGGCGGGCCCGGTCGTGGGTGGCCAGCCAGCCGGCGACCAGGGTGCGCGCGGTCTCCTCGGGCCGGTTCAGATAGCCGCGCGTCACCGTCGGCCCGCGCACCCACATCTCGCCCTCCGCGCCCTCGGGCGCCGGCCGCCCGTCCCGGTCGCGCAACTCCACCTCGAACCCCGGCACGGGCCGCCCGACGGTGCCGGACCGGTGGTGGCCCAGGCTGTTGGCGCAGAAGGCGTGGCCGGCCTCCGTGGAGCCGATCTGCTCCAGCACGGGTGCGCCGAGCAGTTCCTCGACCCGGGCGCCGAGGCCGTCCGGCAGGCCCTCACCGGCCGACACCGCAGCGCGCACCGAGGCGAAGCAGGCCGTGTGTCCGCTGCCCCGGTCGGCGACCAGCGCCGCGTACGCCGAGGGCACCGAGTAGAGCAGGGTGACGCGGTGCCGGGCGACGAGCTCGTCTACGGCGGCGGGCGACGGACGCCGGTCCACCAGCACGGCGCTGGAGCCCGAGAAGAGCGGGAAGACGAACGCGTTGCCGAAGCCGTAGGCGAAGTACAGCTTGGACACCGAGAGGGTGACGTCCGCCTCGGTGATCCGCAGCAGCCGCCGGCCGATGAGGTCGTGGTACGTCTTCGGGTCGCCGTGCGTGTGCACGACCCCCTTCGGCCGGCCCGTGGTGCCCGAGGTGTACTGCACGTACAGCGGCGTGTGCGCGTCGACCGGGTGGGCGCGGGCCGGCCGGGCCGTCGGGGCGAGCGCGAGCAGCTGGTCGGCGCCGAGCCGGACCCGGTCGGTGAACCGGTCCTCCAGGCCCGGCCCCGTCACGCACAGCACGGCCCCGGCGTCCTCGGCCATGAACGCGTGCTCCGCGGCGGTCAGTTCGGGGTTGACCAGCACGGCGATCGCGCCGAGCCGGGCCGCGCCGAGAAAGGCCGCCACCCACGCGATGCCGTCGGGCAGCGCGAGGAGCACCCGGTCGCCGGGCCGCACCCCGTGCTCGGCGAGCACCCGGCCCGCACGCGCCCCGAGGTCGTGCACCTCGCCATGGGTCCAGACCCGGTGCCCCTGGTGGAACGCGGCCCGCCCGCCCCATCCGCGCCGCTCGGCGAGCGCGGCCAGAAAGGCGGCGAGGTTGCCGGGGGCGGTGGAGTCGTCGGCGACCGCCCGGGGCCGCGGCACCCCCGCCACGGGTGTGACGACCGGGCCGGGCCCGGGCGCATGCGAGGCCGTCATCGCGCGGCCCGCTTCCCGGCCACGGCCGCCGCGTCGACGGGCCCCGGGTCCGCGTCCGCGTCCGCGGCGGGCTCGCGCAGGGCGCGCATCTGCGCGGCCGTCTTCAGCAGCATCTCGTCGTACTCCGCGGCCGGATCCGAGTCCAGGACGATCGCGCCCCCGGCCCCCAGTTGCAGCACTCCGCCGGCCATGACGGCGGTGCGGATGACGATGTTGAGATCCGCGCCGCCGCTGCATCCCAGATAGCCGAGAGCGCCCGAGTACACGCCGCGGGCCTCGGTCTCCAGCTCGTCGATGATCTCCATCGTGCGCAGCTTGGGCGCGCCCGTCATCGAGCCGCCGGGGAAGCAGGCGCGTACGCAGTCCACCGCGTCCACGCCCTCGCGCAGCCGGCCCTCGACGGTGGAGACGAGCTGGTGCACGGTCGCGTACGTCTCGGTCGCCATGAGCCGGGAGACCCGCACGGTGCCGGTCCGGCAGACCCGCCCCAGGTCGTTGCGGAGCAGGTCGACGATCATCAGGTTCTCGGCGCGCGTCTTGGCGTCCGCGGCGAGCGCGTCGCGCAGCCGCGCGTCCTCCGCCTCTCCGACGCCGCGTGGCGCGGTGCCCTTGATGGGCTTGGCCTCGGCGACGCCGTCCCGGGTGATCCGCAGGAACCGCTCCGGCGAGGAGCCCGCCACGTCGAGGTCGCCGAACTTGAGGAAGGCGGCGTAGGGGGCGGGGTTGACGCGGCGCAGCGCCCGGTAGAAGTCGTACGCGTCGTCCGGTGCGGGTAAACGCGCCGCGTCGGTCAGGCAGATCTCGTAGCTGGTGCCCGCGACGAGCTCGCGCCGGCAGGCCGCGATGTCCGCGAGGTAGGTCTCCCGGTCGCGCACGAGCCACGGTTCGACTCCCCTGAGCCCGTCCGGGGCGTCGGACGCGACCGGGGCCGGGACGGGGACGGGAGGCTGCTCGGCGTCGCGGAGGCCGGTGCGCCCGGCCGCGGGGCCGGTGAGCAGCGTGGCCCGGCCGGCGAGGCCGGTGGGGGCGGCGTCGCGTCGGGCCGGGGCCGGTGTGCGCGGTGCGCGGCGGGGACGGGTGGGCTCGGTGGGGAGCGCGGACAGCCGGGTCAGCGTGCTCTCCAGCCAGTCCGCGGCCTCCTGACCGGCCTGCGGGGTGTCCTCGGCCACGCAGACCGCGTAGGTGAACCCCTCCTGGTGGTCCACCGCGATGAGCCGGTCGGCGAACAGCCAGCAGGCGTCCGGGGTGGCGGAGCGGTGCCGGTTCGGGGAGCCGCAGTCGGCCTTCGTCTCGTAGCCGAAGTAGCCGACGTACCCGCCGGTGAAGTCGAACGGCAGCCCGGTGGCGTCGACGCGGCGGTTGGCCAACTGCCGCTTGAGGTAGTCGAAGACGCTCGCCCGGACCTTGCGCGTGGGCCGCCCGGCGCGCTCGATCTCGCAGCGGCCGGCTTCGACGTCGTAGCGGACGAACTCGGCGAGCGGTCCGCTGTCGTCGCCCAGGAACGAGAAGCGGGAGAGCCCCTCCTCGACCCGGGAACTGTCCAGCCAGAACGCGCGGGGCGACCCGGCGTACATCCGGGTGAACGCGGCCTGGGCGTCGATCGCCTCGGCGATGCGCCGGGTGTGCAGGCGGTGGGCGGGGCGGCGGGGCCGGGGGACCGGGAC
>NZ_JAHHIU010000144.1 GCF_024539815.1 Streptomyces hayashii | reverse complement strand
CGCCCACGCCGCCCACGCCGCCCACGCCCCATTCCCCCGCATTCTTGGAGACCTGACCCTGATGGCCCTGCATCCCAGCATCTCCGAGCGGCTCAGCCTGATCGAAGACCTCCCGTCCTGGCGCGAGGCACTCGCCGATCCGGCTGTGCAACCGCGACTGCAGGAGTACCGGACCTGGAAGGCGGCACCAGCACTGCCCTTCGTCGGAACCGGCGACGAGAGCGTTCCCGGCCCGCACGGTCCCATAAAGGTCCGCGTCTACCGGCCGCCGTCAGCGCCGCAGCGGCTTCGCCCCGGCCTGGTCTGGGTGCACGGCGGCGGATGGGTCTTCGGCGATCTCGACATGCACGAGGCCGACTGGACCGCACGCGAGGTGTGCGCCAGGGCCGACGCCGTGGTCGTGAGCGTGGACTACCGGCTCGCGCTCGACGGCGTGACGTATCCGGTGCCGCACGACGACGTCGTGGCGGGCGTCCGATGGGTGCGCGACAACGCCGCGATGCTCGGCATCGAACCGGCGCGGATCACCGTCGGCGGCGCGAGCGCGGGGGCGAACCTCGCCGCAGGAGCCGTACTTCGCCTGCGGGACGACGACAACTGGCTGCCCGCCGCCCTGGTACTGGCCTATGCGACCGTGCACGCCGTCTCGCCGCCCCTCGCGCCGCCGCTGGCCGAGGCGTTCGCGCCGTTGCCGCGCATGGTCCGGATCCTGCCGGAGGACGTGGCCGAGATGACGGCCGGCTACCTGGGCGGCACGCCGGATCCGCACGGCTACGCCTTCCCCGCGGGCGCCGTCCTGGACGGACTCTGCCCCACCCTGGCACTCGACGCCGAGTACGACGATCTGCGCGCCGGCAGTGAGGCGTTCGCGGCCGCACTCGTGAAGTCGGGCGTACCCGTGCGGCATGTCACGGTGCCCGGCGTACTGCACGGCTTCCTGAACCTGCCCTCTTCGGTCGAACCGGTCGACCGAGCGCTCGCCGTCCTGGCCGAGACGGTGACAACGGCGCATGCGGGAGAACGCGCACCGGACCAGGGAGAGGGCGAATGACGGAGCGCCTGTACTCAGTGCAGCTCTATACGCTGCGCAACGCCATCACGGCCGATCTCCCTGGGACGCTGGCGCGCGTCGCCGCGATGGGATTCGAGAACGTGGAGCTGTGGAGGTTCGAGCAGTACGGCGACGCGTACCGGCGGGCGCTGGCCGAGACACCTCTGCGCCCGCTCAGCGCACACGCGAGCCTCGTCGACGGAAACGCTTCCGCGGCTGTCCGCATGGCAGCAGAGTTCGGGATCGGCACACTCGTCGAACCGCGCATCATCGCTCGGCGCTGGACCACACGGGCGGACATCGAAGCGGCGGCTGCGAGTCTGAACGGCGTCGCGAGGCTCGCCCGGGACGCGGGCGTCACCGTCGGATACCACAACCACGACCACGAGGTCCGTCAGGACTTCGGCGGCAGGACCGGCCTCGAAGTCTTCGCGGAGGCGCTGGACGACGACGTCGTCCTGGAACTGGACACCTTCTGGGCCGAGGTCGGTGGCGCTTCCGCCGTGGAGTTGATCTCCCGGCTCGGGGCGCGCGTCAGGTTCCTGCACCTCAAGGACGGCCCGTACACCACAACCCTCCTGGAGCAGCAGCCGGTGGGCCGGGGTGCGATGCCGGTGGCGGACATCCTGGCGGCCGCACCGGACGCGGTCCGCGTCGTGGAACTGGACGACTACGCGGGCGACCCGTTCGAAGCCGTGCAGCAGAGCCTGCGTCATCTGGTGGAGGTCGACGGGTGAACTCCGAGCGCGTGGGTGTCGGCGTCATCGGCGCCGGCCTCATCAGCAGCCACTACCTCGAAAACCTGACGCGGTTCCCTGATCTGAACGTGGTCGCGGCAGCGGACCTCGATCAGGAGCGCGCCCGTGCCCGTGCGCGGCAGTTCGGGGTGCGGCACCTGCTCGTCCACGAGCTCCTGGCCCGCGACGACATCGAGATCGTGCTGAACCTCACCGTCCCGGCCGCCCACTTCGACGTGTCGGCCCGGATCCTCGCGAGCGGCAAGCACGTCTGGAGTGAGAAGCCCCTCGCCGTCAGCCGCCGCGACGCACGGTCGCTGCTGGACGAGGCCGGTCGGAGAGGGCTTCGCGTGGCCTGCGCGCCCGACACGTTCCTCGGTGGCGCCTTGCAGACGGCACAACGTGCGGTCCTCGCGGGCCGCATCGGCGAACCGAGGAGCGCGCTGGCGATCATGCAGTCCCCGGGACCGGAAGGCGCTCACCCGGATCCCGCCTTCTACTACGACCAGGGAGCCGGCCCACTGCTGGACATGGGGCCGTACCACGTCACCGCGCTCGTGCAGACCATGGGCGCCGTACGGCGTGTGAGCGCGGTTTCCTCGACCGCACGGGCCGTCAGGCGCGTCCTCGTCGGGGCGAACGCGGGGACCGAGTTCGACGTGCGCGTGCCGAGTCAGCACATGGCGCTGATCGAGTTCGCCTCCGGCGCTCGGGCGGTCCTCGTCACGAGCTTCGATTCGGGCGTCCGCCGCGACCTCCTCGAACTGCACGGCACGGCAGCCTCACTCGACATCCCCGACCCCAACCGTTTCGCTGGAACAGGCAGGCTCGTCCCTCTTCACGCGGAACCGGAAGACGTACCCGCTGTCGGATCCACGTGGGGCCGGGGAGTGGGGGTGCTGGAGCTCGCTCGCTCGATACGCGCCGACGTACCGCAACGCGCCTCCGGCGCTCTCGCCTACCACGTCCTCGACGTGCTCCTCGCCATCGGGGAGGCGGCACGGGCCGGCACACCGCTGGCCCTCGAATCCACCGTGGCGTCGCCGGCCCCCCTGGACGAGGACTGGGACCCCGCCGCCGCGACCCTCCAGAACGATCGAGCAAGGAAGTTCCGATGATCCGCATCCCGTTCGACGACGCGTGGCGCGTCGGCCCTCTCGTGTCCGTTCACGAGGCGATCGTGGTCGCCGGTGCCGGCGAGGAGGAAGTCACCCTGCCGCACGACGCCATGCTGGGGGAAGGGCGGTCCGCGGAGAACTCCGGTGGACCGCAGACGGGCTACTTCCGCGACGGAAAGTGGACCTACGAGAAGCAGTTCGACGTGCCGGAGGAATGGGCGACGAAGCGAGTCGCCTTCGAGTTCGAAGGTGTCTACCGCGACGCGATGGTCTACATCAACGGTGCTCTCGCCGGACAGTGGGCAGGCGGATACTCCCGCTTCCACGTCAGCGCGGACCCGTTCCTGCGGTACGGCCGGGCCAACACCGTCCGGGTGGACGCACAGGCACACCAGGACTCCCGCTGGTACTCGGGGGGCGGCCTCCATCGTCCCGTCAGTCTCCTCGTCGGCGATCTCGTCCACGTCACTCCGACGGGCCTGCGGCTGACCACACCGGACGTCGACGCGGATCTCGCCACCGTGGTGGCGGCGACCGAGATCGTCAACGAGGACGTCTCCACTCACGTCGTCGAAGTGCTTCTCGACATCCTGGACGCCGGGGGCGAGGTGGTGGCGTCCGACCGGAGCCGGGTCACGCTCCTGGCGGGCGAAAGGATCACCGCCCGTCAGCGGGCCTACGTCCAGCGGCCGTCGCTGTGGAGCGTCGACTCGCCCCACCTCTACCACGCGTCCGTCCGCCTCTCCGACGACAGCGGCCCGCTCGACGAGGCTTGCACGCACTTCGGCATCCGCACCGTCACCGCCGACCCGGTCCGCGGCCTGCGGATCAACGGCGAGACCGTCAAGCTCCGCGGCGGCGCCGTCCACCACGACAACGGCATCCTCGGCGCCGCCGACTTCGCCGACGCCGCCGAGCGGCGGGTGCGGATGCTGAAGGCCGCGGGCTTCAACGCCGTGCGCTCCGCGCACAACCCGATGAGCATTGCCCTGCTCGACGCGTGCGACCGTCTCGGCATGCTCGTCATGGACGAGCTGTTCGACGTGTGGACGGTCGCCAAGTCCGGTGACGACTACTCGCGCAGATTCCCGCAGTGGTGGGAACGCGACGTCGACTCGCTCGTGGCGAAGGACTTCAACCACCCCAGCGTGATCATGTACTCGATCGGCAACGAGATCATCGAAGCCGGAACCCCGCACGGCACGCGCCTGGGCCGCCACATCGCCGACCGGGTACGCGCGCAGGACCCCACCCGCCTGGTCACCCACGCACTCCAGGGCATGTACATCGCCCGGGACAGGATCCCCGCGCTGAAGGCGGAACTGGGCCAGGACGCGGCCCCGGTCCGGGGCCTGAACGACTACCTGGGCCAGGTGACGCATCTGATCGACGCCCTCATGGCCTCGCCGGTCGTCGGTGAGCGACTGGCCGAGCCCGCCTCCGTGCTCGACGTCGTGGGGCTCAACTACGGCGAGAGCCGGTACGTGCTGGACAAGGAGGCCCACCCCAACCGCGTGGTCGTGGGCTCGGAGACCTTCCCGACGAAGATCGACCGGCTGTGGCAGCTCGTCACCGAGAACCCCCACGTCATCGGCGACTTCACCTGGACCGCGTGGGACTTCCTCGGCGAGGTGGGAACCGGCCGGCACGTCTACCCCGAGGACCAGCAGGTGCACCGCGCCCCCTACCCGTGGCTCACCGCCGAATGCGGGGACATCGACATCACCGGGCAGCGTCACCCGATCTCGTACTACCGCGAGATCGTGTACGGGCTGACACGGACGCCCTACCTCGCCGTGCGACGCCCCCGCGAGGACGGCTACGTCATCGAGCCCAGGGCATGGACCTGGACCGATGTCTCGCCCAGCTGGACGTTCGACGTTCCTGACGGCTCGCCGCTCCATGTCGAGGCGTACGCGGCGGCCGAGGAGGTCGAGTTCCGGCTCAACGGCGCCACCGTCGCGACCGTGCCCGTCGGCACCGAGCGGAACTTCGTCGCCGAAGCCGACGTGCCCTACGAGCCCGGTCTCCTGGAGGTCGTGGCGTACCGTGACGGAGCGGAGGTGGGACGCTCGGCGCTGCGCACCGCCGGCGAGCCCACGCAGCTGAGCCTGGAGACGGACCGCACCGAACTCGGCGCCGATCCCCAGCGGTTGGCCCACATCGACATCACCCTGCTCGACGACGACGGTGTGCTCAACCCGAACCGGGACACAAAGATCGTGATCCAGGTCGACGGTCCCGGACTCCTCCAGGGATTCGGTACGGGAGCGCCGTGCACCGAGGAGAGCTTCCTCGACGATTCCGCCACGTCGTTCGAGGGACGTGCCCTGGCGATCGTCCGGGCCACCGGGGAAACGGGACGGATCACCGTCACAGCCCGGGCCCATGGACTCCCGGACGCCTCCGTCGAGATCGACGTCGTCCGGGCGCCCACTCATCACGTGACAGGGGAAGGACAGAAATGACCTACGCGCCGACATCGGCCGGCTCGCCCAACATCGAGGTCGGCCCGAAGTGGCAGCGCCCTGACGGGGAGTTGCTCGCACAGTTCCAGCGGCACTCGGTCGCGAACATCGGAGACGCACTCGGGCGCCTCGGCATGCCCGACGGTGGCATCACACCCCTCTGGGACGGCTGCCGTGCCGTGGGCAGCGCCCTGACGGTGCTGACGGTCGCCGGAGACGATCTGGCCGTGATCGACGCCGTCGCGCACATCGAACCCGGCGACTTCCTCGTCATCAACGGGTTCGGTTACCCGGGCCGGGCGGTGATGGGCGACATCCTCAGCCAGTACTTCTCCTCGCGGGGAGCCGTGGGAGCGATCGTCGACGGAGCGGTCAGGGACCGCGACGAGATCCGGCAGCAGCAATTCCCCGTGTGGTCGCGTGCGGTCACGCCCGCAGGGCCGTGGAAACACGGCCCGGGAGCCGTCGGGACACCCGTCGCCATCGGCGGTGTCGTCATCAACCCCGGTGACGTGGTCGTGGCCGACGCGGACGGCGTCGTCGCAGTGCCCCTGAAGAAGGCGTACGACATCGCCGCCGAGCTGGCGCGGATCGCGGAATCCGAGCAGGGCATGCGCACGCAGGCCAAGCAAGCGCCCACGAAATGAGCCGGGTACATGAAGAGGACGCGCATGCGCAGGGATCAGCGGATGAACAACGCCAAGCTGATCCAGGCCGCCGCGGAGCTTTTCGAGCGTTGCGAGCAGCCGATCAGTCTCGCCGACATCGCTCGGCAGGCGGATGTGTCGGTCGCGACGGCTTACCGGCACTTCGAGTCCGCGGACGACGCCCTCGGCGCCTACCGGCGGGACATCGTGAGCAAGTTCCGCGATCACAGTCTTGAGCAGCCGAGCAACGGTCTGGCCCTGCTCGAAAGCGTCTGCGGCTTCTGGGTGGACCTCGTCCTCGCCGAAGGCGCGGCGCTGGTGCACCGCCGGTCCTCGGACGGGTTCCTCGCGCGGTACAGGGCCCAGGAGCCGTACTTGGAAGGCCAGGCGGAGGCGCTCGCCCGCCCCGTCCGCGAACTCGTGGCGATTCTCGGGGTGAGCGAGCTCGCCGGCGTCGAGGACGAGGCCGCCTTCCTGTGGAACGTCCTCTTCGACCCTCGGGAGATCTTCGACCTGCGGGACACGCTCGCACTGCCGCCCGCTCAGATCACACGCCGACTGGTATCGGCGTTCCGCGGCGCACTGCTCGGCTGGGCGACTGCTCGGCTGGGCGAGCCGGCCTGACCGCGAGGAAGCCGTCCGTCCGCACGCGCAGACGGGCGGAACCTTCAGCAGCCCCACATTGTCGTGAGGAAGAGGACGATGACTGCACCCATCACCGGGACCGAGCGGCCGGGCAGCCGACGCTTCCGGCTGGACGACCGCTACCGCCGCGAGGAGGGCGTCGTGCACCTCTCCGGGATCCAGGCTCTCGTCCGCGTTCTCCTGGACCGCTCCCGGCGTGACAACGCGAACGGACTGCATACCGCGACGTTCGTCTCGGGATACGAGGGGTCACCGCTCGCCGGCTACGACATCGAGTTGGGCCGACGCGGGGCGTTGTTGCACGAGCACGACATCGTCCACAGGCCGGGGCTGAACGAGGAGCTCGCCGCGACCGCCGTCATGGGCAGCCAGTTGGCCGGCCAGGTCGGCGCTTCACGGTGCGACGGCGTCGTGGGCATCTGGTACGGCAAGTCCCCCGGCCTCGATCGCGCCTCCGACGCTCTCCGCCACGCGAACCTGGTGGGAACCGGCCCTTCCGGCGGCGCCGTCGCGCTGGTCGGCGACGACCCGGGAGCCAAGTCGTCCAGCGTGCCGTGTGCCAGCGAGGCGACGCTCGCGGATCTGGCGATCCCGACGCTGTACCCGGCCGATGCCCAGGACGTCCTCGACTTCGGGCTCCACGCGCAGTTCCTCTCCCGGTTCAGCGGCCTGTGGTCGGGCCTGAAGATCACCGCCGCCGTGGCTGACTCCGCGTCCACGGCCGTCGTGGCACGTGATCGGATCACGGGCGCCGAGGGCGACGGGGGCCCCAGCCGGCACAAGCCGAACTCCATGCTCCTGGGCGCGAACCTCATGGCCCTCGAACGCAGCCTGCACGAGATCCGCCTCCCTCGTGCCGTGGCGTACGCCCGCCTCCACCGCCTCAACCGCCTGGTCCAGCGCGGGCCGTCGGACCGGATCGGCATCCTGACGTCCGGCAAGACCTACCTCGACGTCCGCGAGGCCCTGCGCGTCATCGGCCTCACCGACGAGGACCTCGCGCGGTACGGCATCAGGATCCTCAAGCTCGGCATGATCTTCCCCCTCGAACGCGACGCGGTCATCGAGTTCGCGGACGGCCTCGACCGGCTGGTCGTCGTCGAGGAGAAACGGCCGTTCCTCGAAACCGCCGTCAAGGAGATCCTCTACGGCCGGACCGACGCCCCGGTCGTCCACGGCAAAGAGGACCAGGACGGGCGATCGCTGTTCGGTCGCTCGGGAGAGCTCGACGTGGACGGCATCGCCACCGGACTGTCCAGGGTGCTCGCTCCGCTCGGCATCGAAGCCGTCCGCGCTTGGCGTCGGCGGCCCAGAGCGCGTACGGCGTCGGCGCTGCCGCTTCTGGCCCGCAGCCCGTACTACTGCTCGGGGTGTCCGCACAACACCTCGACCACCGCCGGCGGGGACTCACCGGTCGGCGCGGGGATCGGCTGCCACTCCATGGTCGTGTTCATGGACCCCGAACAGGTCGGCTCGGTCGTCGGCATGACCCAGATGGGCGGGGAAGGTGCTCAGTGGATCGGATTGGAGCCGTTCGTCGACGCCGACCACTTCGTGCAGAACATCGGTGACGGCACCTTCATGCATTCGGGCAGTCTGGCCGTCCGGGCAGCGGTCGCCGCGGGGGTGAACGTCACGTTCAAGCTGCTCTACAACGGAACGGTCGCCATGACCGGCGGCCAGGACGCCGTCGGCGCCCTGCCGGTCGACCGGCTGGCCGCCATGCTGCTGCACGAAGGCGTCGCCAAGGTGATCATCACGACGGAGGACAGGGCCCGCGTCCCGCGGGCCCGGCTGCCGAAGTCGGTCAAGGTTCTGGACCGGGCCGAGATCGAGGGAGCGCTGGCGGAGCTGAAGGCCACCGCCGGTGTCACGGTCCTCATCCATGACCAGGAATGCGCCGCCGAGAAACGGCGTGCGCGACGGCGCGGCACGGCCGAGGCGCCGACGACGCGAGTGTGGATCAACGAGCGCATCTGCGAGGGCTGCGGAGACTGCGGCCGCAAGTCGAACTGCCTGTCAGTGCACCCGGTCCCGACCGAGTTCGGCCGCAAGACCAGGATCGACCAGTCCTCGTGCAACCTGGACTATTCGTGTCTCGACGGCGACTGCCCGGCGTTCATGACCATCACGCCCGTCGGCAAGCCGAAGCACGCCGGCCCTCCCGCCCTGGGGGCCACCGACATCGCCGAGCCGGCCCGCACGGCCGGCGCCGGCTCCTTCGGGATGCGGATCACCGGGATCGGGGGAACCGGCATCGTCACCATCTCGCAGGTGCTGGCGACCGCGGCCGTCATCGACGGCCGCCACGCCCGCAGCCTCGACCAGACCGGACTGGCCCAGAAGGGCGGCGCGGTCGTCTCCGACCTCAAGATCACCGAGGAGGCCGTCGAACAGGGCGCCAAGATCGCCGAGGGACAGTGCGACCTCTACCTCGCGTGCGATCCGCTCGTCGCGACCGACCCGAAGTACCTCTCCGTCGCCTCCGCGGATCGCACCGTCGCCGTCATGACCACGTCCGAGATACCCACCGGGCAGATGGTGGTCGACACGACCGTCGCCTTCCCGGCTCCCGATGTCGTACGTCATGCCGTCCACGACGCGATGCGCCAACTCATCGCGGTGGACTCCAACTCGCTGGCCACGCAGCTCTTCGACGACGAGCAGTACGCCAACATGCTCCTGGTGGGCGCCGCTTACCAGACCGGGCTGCTGCCGATGGCAGCTTCGGCGATCGAAGAGGCCATCACCCTGAACGCGGTCGCCGTCGAACGCAACGTGCAGGCCTTCCGGCGAGGCCGCCAGGCGGTCGCCGACCCCGAGGCGCTGAGTGCCGCGCTTGCCGACCCGACGCTCCCGGACGTGGAACTGCGGCTGCCCGCCGGGACCGCCGAGCTCGTGGCGTCGGTCGCCGACGATGAGGAATCGGAGCTGCATCGCCTCCTCACCGTGCGTGTGGCCGACCTCATCGACTACCAGGACGGGCGATACGCCCGCGCCTACGTCGACTTCGTCAGGACGGTGGCGGCTGCGGAGCGCGCTGCCGCCGGCGGCTCGACCGAGCTGACCGAGGCTGTCGCCCGCTGTCTCCACAAGCTCATGGCGTACAAGGACGAGTACGAGGTCGCGCGACTCGCCATCGACCCGGCCGTGGACGACCGCATCGCCGCGGCATTCGGAAGCGGGAGCCGACGCTCCTACCGGCTGCATCCGCCCGTCCTGCGAGCCCTCGGCATGGAGAGGAAGGTCGCTCTGGGAAGCTGGTTCCGCCCGGCCCTCAGACTGCTGCGCGGGCTGCGGCGCGTTCGAGGAACCCGCCTCGATGTGTTCGGGCTCCAGCACATGCGACGCGTCGAGCGTGGACTCGTCGCCGAGTACCGGGAGTCGATCACGACGGCGCTCGCGCTCCTCAACGAGGAGAACCTGGCCGAGGTTCGCCGGCTCGCGGAACTGCCCGATGCGGTCCGTGGATACGAAGGCGTCAAACTCGCGGCCATCGAGCGCTACCAGGCCGAGCAGGCGCGCGTACTCGGCGAGTTGCGGGAGAGCGCGGGCCCCGTCCCGAAGGAAGCCGGGCAGGGCCGTTGAACTCGATGTGAGGCAGGCCGTCCCGCGGGAGCCGTCGGCCCGGCGAGTACGGCCGCGTCCGGACCGGAGGCCCGCTCACGGGTCCGCCGCCCCGCTCGGGCGGGCCCCGCCACAGCCACGGACGGTTCGCCGCAGCGGACCCCGCGCGCACCGGCCGCCCTGCCCGGACTGCCCTCGCCTCCCCGCTGCCCGGACTGCCCCCGCCGCCCCTCGGTGGACCTGGCCCGTTGCCCGGCGGGGCCTTCGTTCACTCCCCGGAGCGCCATGTTCCGTTCGTGAGTCCGGCCGGGTTGGCGTCCGGCAGCATCCCGGAGTCCAGGACCGTGCGGGCGAGCGGTTCGAGCAGCTGGGCGAGGCGGGCGGTGGCGTCGGGCCCCAGGGCGGCCCAGGGCGCGGCCGCGGCGGCGTCGGTGTCCGCCTCGATCTGCTCGCGGGCGGCCGCTCCGGCCGTGGTGAGCCGCCCCTGCCCGTCGAGCCAGCCGCGCTCCGCCAACTCCGCCTGCGCCGCCCGCCACGGCTCGGCGCCCCACTGCCGGGTGCGCCGCTGGAACTCCGCGTCGGTCTCCCCCGCCGCACTCTTGAGCGCCATCGCCGCGACCGGCCCCAGGCGACGGCCCACCAGCACCGCGACATGGCCGTCGCCGCGGTGTTCGCGCAAGGTGGTCACGGCCTGCCAGAGCCTGACGTGGGGCTGCTCGGGGCGGGGCAGGGCCTGGTTGGCGGCGCCCAGCACGCGCCCCGCCGTGTCCGCGGCCCGGGCTGCCCGCCAGGCGAGGTCGGCGGCCTCGGCCAGTTCGGGCGAGGCGACGACGTCCGCGCCGTACAGACCGGTCATCGCGGCGGCCACGGCCCTCTCGCGCGCCCCGAGCACCCGCTGCGGGGAGGCGGACTCCCAGGCCTCCGGCAGCGCCCGCGCCACCCGGTCGGGATGGAAGACGTAAAAGCAGCTCGTGACGACGGCGACGGGAGCGGGCCCGAGAGGCGCCGCGCGCAGGGCGAAGTACCCCGCCCAGTAGCCGCGCATCCCGAGGCCGTCGGCCGCCTCGCGTACCTCCGGGGCGAAGTACACGAGCTGATGGACCGGTTCGAACCTCTCCCACATCGCCCGTGCGACCCTCTGGCTCATCTCCCGGCCCTCCCGGTTCGTCGTCCTCGGCGGCGGCGAGCGCCGTCACGCAGCATCCGTCATGACAGCGGTCATAACAACCCCGCCGTCACACGGGTCTCCACGGCGCGACGGCGGACGCGCGGCTGTGGACGCCCGGGCCGGGGTGTCCTAAGGTGCGGGGAAAGCGCTTTCTAGCATGGTCATGCCATCGCCTGGTCAGGAGCTTCCATGTCGCACGCCGCACCGCAGGATCACTCGCAGCCGTGGAGCCGCAAGGCCTTCCTGCGGGGCGCGACGGCCGCCGGACTCGCCCCGCTGCTCCCGGTGGCGCTGCCGGCGGCCGCCCGCGCCGCACCGGAGACCCTCCGGCCCGGCTTCGACCTGGTGAAGGACGGCGTCGCCGCCGAGGTGTTCGTGGACGCGGCCGACGACCCGGCCGTGATCCGCGCGGCCGACGACCTCCTGTCCGATGTGGAGCGGGTCTGCGGGGTGCGGCCCCGGTCACGGCACACCCTGCCGGAACGGGCCGTCGCACTGGTCATGGTGGGGACCCTCGGGGCGAGCCCGGTCATCGACCGCCTGGTCGCGCGGGGACGGCTGGACGTCTCGCGGGTGCGGGGGCGCTGGGAGGCGTCCGTGACCCAGGTGGTGGAGCGTCCGACGCCCGGCGTGGAGCGCGCGCTGGTGATCGCGGGCAGCGACCGGCGCGGCACTGTCTACGGGATCTACGACACCTCGGAGCGCATCGGTGTGTCGCCCTGGCACTGGTGGGCCGACGTGCCCGTGGAACGCCGGGACTCCGTCACGGTCCCGGCCGGCCCCCTCACCCGCCGTGAACCGTCGGTCCGCTACCGGGGCGTCTTCCTCAACGACGAGGAGAACCTGACCACTTGGTCGCACCGCACCCAGGAGCCGGACAAGAACATCGGCCCGAAGACCTATCGGCGCGTCTTCGAGCTGCTGCTGCGCCTCAAGGCCAACTACCTGTGGCCGGCCATGCATCCGTACTCCGACTTCTTCAACGAGTACCGGGAGAACCCCGAGCTCGCCGACCGGTACGGCATCGTCGTGGGATCCAGCCACCCGGAGGCCCTGCTGCGCAACGGCGTCCACGAGTGGGAGCCGTGGGCGCAGGAGCACCGGGGGGCGGACGGCACGCTGCCCGTCTACGACTACACGGTGAACCCGGCCGTCGTCTCCGACTACTGGAGAGCGCGGGCCCGGCAGAACGCGGCCTACGAGAGCAGCTGGACGATCGGCATGCGCGGCCTGCACGACTCCGCGCTGGAGACGCGCAACGCCACCACGATCCCGGAGAAGGTGGCGGTGATGAACGAGATCATCGCCGACCAGCGGCGGATCCTGGCCGAAGAGGTCGGGGCGGCGGCCGAACCGCAGATCTTCATCCCCTACAAGGAGGTGCTGGACCTGTACAACGCCGGCGTCCGGGTCCCCGACGACGTGACGCTGATCTGGCCCGACGACAACCACGGCAACATGCGCCAGCTGCCGAACGAGGCGGAGCGCGCCCGCCCGGGCGGCAACGGGATCTACTACCACCTTTCCTACTGGGGCCGCCCGCGCAGCTATCTGTGGCTGGACACCACTCAACTCGCCAAAGTCTGGACAGAGTTGAGGCGGGTGTACGAACACGGCGCGGACCGAGTGTGGATCTTCAACGTGGGAGACCTCAAGTCGATCGAGACCGGCCTGTCCTTCTCCATGGACATGGCCTGGGACGTGGACCGGTGGGGCGCCGGCGACGTCGAGGGATTCCTCGCCCAGTGGTACGGGCGGCAGTTCGGCCTGCGCCACGCGCGTGAGATCGCCTCGATCCGCACCGAGTACTACCGCCTCGCGGCGGAGAGGCGGCCGGAGTTCATCGACCGGAACGTCTTCTCCGTCGTCCACCACGGGGACGAGGCCGGACGTCGCATGGCCGCCTACGACCGGCTGCTGGCGCGGACGCAGGCGCTGGGGGCCGAGCTCCCCGCCGCCTACCAGGACGCGTACTTCGAGCTGCTCCTGTATCCGGTGCACGGCGCCTACCTGATGAACCTGAAGTACTACTGGGCCGACCGCAACGCCCTCGCGGTGCGCCAGGGACGCGGCGCCGGGACCAACCGCTTCGCCGACCTCGCCGAGGCCGCGCACGCCCAGGAGGCGGCCCTCACCAAGCGGTACAACACCGAGGTGGCGGGCGGGAAATGGGACGGCTACATCAACCCCTACCCCGCGCAGATCCCCAAGGCGCCCGGCCGCCCCGCCGTCACGAGGATCGCCCGGCAGCAGACCTCCGGTCTCGGGATCGCCGCCGAGGGCAACGAGACCGGCGCGCAGCGGCCGCTGTCCTTCTCCTCGGCGGCCCGGGACCGGCGCTTCGTCGACGTCTTCAACACCGGTTTCCTCGACGTCTCCTGGGCCGCGGAGGCGAACCGCCCCTGGGTCCGGCTGAGTTCGGCGGGAGGAACGCTCACCGAGCAGACGCGGGTGTGGGTCGAGATCGACTGGGCCCGGACGCCGGAGGGCGCCCACGACGTCACGCTCGTCGTCACCGGCGGCGAACGGCGCTTCGAGGTGCCCCTGAAGGTGGTGAACGACGGGGAGCGGGCGCGTCGGCGGGCGCGCGGGTTCGTGGAGGCCGACGGCTGGGTGTCGATCGACGCCGTGCACACCGAGCGCCGGGTGGCGCGCGGCGGGGCGCACTGGCGGACGGTGCGCGGGCTCGGCCGGCGTACGGCGGCCGTGGAGGCGGGGCCGTCGACGGCGGAGCCGGTCACCGCCGACTTCGCGGCCCGCTCACCGGAGTTGCGGTACCGGGTGCGCTTCCGCAGCACGGGGACGTTCCCCGTCACCGTGTTCCGGCTGCCCTCGCTCGACGAGCGTGGCGCGCGGCGGCTCGCCGTGGCCCTGGACGACCAGCCGCCCACGGTCCTGTCGGGGCAGGCCGTCGCCACCGGGAACCGCGGTGACGCCTGGGCGCGCAACGTCGAGGAGGGCGTCGAGAAGCTGACCGCGACCGTGACGGTCGGCGCACCCGGCGAGCACGTCCTGCGGGTGTTCATGGTGGACCCGGCGATCACCGTGGACCAGATCGTCGTCGACACCGGCGGACTGCCCGCCGCCTCTCTCGCTCCGCCGGAGAGCTACCACCCGGTCTTCAACCCCGACCCCGACACCGGGCCCGGTCTGGACGCGCCCCAGCGGTGACGGCGCTCGTCCGAGGCCGGGTCGCGGCGTCGGGACGCCCGCCGGGGCGATCCGACGCGCGGGGCGGTCGCAGCGGACCGTGACGCCCGGCGAGCACGGGACGCTCACCGGCTCCCGCGTCGGCGCCGGCGGCCCGCCGCCGCGATCAGGTCCTCCCGGCACGGGACGGCACGGCACGGTTCGGCCCGGTGCAGCGGCCGGCGCCGCGCCGGAGGGTCGGCCGCTGTGGCTGAGGACACATGTTCCTCCGCCGGGATCACGGGCCGCGCCGGGCGAGCGGCCGCTGTGGCTGAGGACACATGTCGCTCCGCGGGGGCGGCGGGCTACGGTTTTCGGGATCCCCTTCCTTCCTCCGCTGCCTCGCTGCTCTCTTCCCACCGCCCCCCGGCTGCCCCTTCGGCACCGCCCTTCGCCGCTCTTCGCTGCCGCACACCTCGGACGGCCCGCCTTGTTCGCTGACCTCTCCCCGCTCATCGCCGCCACCGCGCAATGGCTGACCCGGGCCTACCCGGCGAGCGGCGGTGTGCTCGCCGGCGCGCTGTGCGAGGCGCAGGCCCGGCAGGCGGCGACGGTCGCGGCCCGGCTGCGTTATCCGACCGCCACGGACGCCGCCCTGGTCGGCCTGGCGGGTCCGGGCGGTTCGGGCCGCCTGGACTGGGTCAGCGGCGCGGACGCCGACGACGGCCTGTCCGCTGCCGACCACGCCTGGCGGACCTGGGTGGACGAGGTGGTGGCGAGCTGGGCGGCCTGTCTGCTCGGCGACGCGGACCTTGCCGTCGAGGCGGTCGCCGCGCTCGCCGAAGGGGCCCACGGCCCGGGGACGCCGCCCGGCTTCAGGCGCCTGGTCGCGCCCGACGACCGCGACCTGGACGCGGCGGCGCTGCTGCGCCACCCCGATCTCCTCGCCCCCGTGGCGGGCCTCCACCGGGCCCGGCTCCTGGACCGCCTCGGCCGGGGGCGGGCGCTCGTCGCCTGAGGCACGGGCGGATCGCCTCACTCCAGGTAGGCGGGGGCGACCGCGGAGGCCATCAGCGGGCGGGGCGCTCCGGATCCGTCGGCGGACACGCTCCACAGGTCCGAGCCGTAGTCGCCGGGGAGGGCGTAGACCAGGGTGGAGTCGTCGGCCCACAGGGCCTGGTCGTCGACGTTGCGCGGCTCGGCGGTCGCCGTCTCCCTCATCGTGCGCAGATCCAGGACGTACAGACGCCAGGGCGCGTCCGACGAGGCGCCCGCCACGCGTTTCTTGTAGGCGACGCGCGTGCCGTCCGGGGAGAGGGAGGGGCATTCCACGTTGCGGTGGACGGTGGTCAGGGTGCGTGCGGTGAGGTCGCCCCGGACGAGGTAGGTCCGGCCGCCCGTCGCGAGCGTGGCGTAGAAGCGGGTGTCGTCGGCGAAGGTGACGCCCCAGACGTTGATGTCGGCGGCCTCGTAGGGGCGGCCGTCCTTGACGATGCGGAAGGTCTCCAGGTTGTCGTCGATCGCCCAGGTGCGGGTGTCGGCCACGGCGGTCCGGGTGGAGAAGTTCGTGCCTGCGTAGGAGTCCCCGCTGACGAAGACCGTCCAGGCCACCAGGTGCCCGGAGGGCGAGACGCGGGCCCGGGTGGGGATGCCCGCCGCCGGGAACCGGTGCCGTTCGCGCAGGTGCGCGTCGAGCACCACCGCCCGGTAGCGGTCCTGCAGCGCGCCGTGCACGGCCTGCAGGCAGATGCCGGTGCCGGCCGCCGCGTGGAAGCGCAGGCACTTGACGCCCGACGCGGTGCGCGGGCCCTGCGGCCGGTCGGCGGGCACCGTGGCGATCTCGTCGCGGTGCGGGCCCCAGGCCAGGTTGCGCACCAGCAGCCGGCGTCCGCCCGACGGCAGCAGCGAGACGGCTCCGGCCCGCACGGTCGGACCGTCCGCCTGCTGCTGGTCGCGCAGCCCCGACCGGTGGGCGGCGTGCAGCACGGCCCCGGCGCCGACGGTCCCCAGCAGCAGGACGGCGGCCAGCAGGATCAGGAGGCGGGTCGTTCTGGTCATGCGGGCACCTCGTCGGGGCCGCGCAGGACGAACGCGGCGACGACGGCGCTGACCGCCAGCGCGGCCGCGGTGAGGGCGAGTGCCGTGCGCGGGCCCCACAGGTTCCAGGCCGCGCCGAAGGCGAGCGAGCAGGCGAAGCGGGCCAGCGCCTGTCCGGTGCCGACCAGCGCCTGTCCCGCGCCCTGGTGGTGGGCCGGCACGGCCCCGGCGGTGGCGGCCGCGAGGACGCCGTCCGTGGCCGCGTAGAACGCGCCGTGCAGCACGAGGACGGCGATCACGGCCGGGAGGCCGTGCCAGGGACCCAGGACGAGGCCGTAGCCGGCGAGCAGGACCCCGTGACCGGCCAGGAAGAGCCGTCGGCGGCTGACCCGGTCGGCGAGGACGCCCACCGGGACGGCCAGCGTCAGAAAGACGGCGGCGGTGCCCAGCGGCAGCAGCGGGAACAGGTGGGCGGGCAGGTCAGCGTCGCGCTGCAGCAGCAGATACAGGAAGGAGTCGCTGACGGTGGTCAGGCCGAGCAGGGTGGCGCACACGGTGAGCCGGCGCAGTCGCGGACGGCGCAGCAGTCCGAGCGCGTCGCGCAGCGTCGGTCGCCGCGGCTCGGGCTGCCGTGCGGCGGTCGCGGCCGTCGCAGCGGTGACGTGCCGGGGCACGAAGAGCACCAGCACGAGGACGCCGAGCGCGGCGACGCAGCCGCTGACCGCGAAGACCGCGTCGTAACCGTCGACGGTGGCCCGCAGCACGGCGAAGGCGGCGAGCGGGCCGAGCAGCGCGCCGGTGGTGTCCATGGCGCGGTGCACCCCGAACGCCCGCCCCCGGTGCTCGGGCGCGGTGGCCAGCGAGATCATCGCGTCCCTGGGGGCGGTGCGCAGCCCCTTGCCGGTGCGGTCGGCCGCGAGCACGGCGCTGATCACCGGGAGGCTGTGGGCGAGCAGCAGCAGGGGTTTGCACAGCGCGGACAGGCCGTATCCGAGGCCCGCCACCGCCTTGTGCCGGCGTCCTCCCCGGTCGGCGAGGTGGCCGCCGGCCAGTCGCACCAGCGCGCCGACGCCGTTGTTGATGCCGTCGAGGAGCCCGAAGCCCAGCGGCGACAGACCCAGGCCCGTGATCACGTACAGCGGCAGGACGGCGGTGACCATCTCGGAGGAGACGTCCGTGATCAGGCTGACCGCTCCCAGGGCCAGCACGGTGGCGGGCACGGCGGCCGCGGCGCGGCGGGAGTCCGCGAGGTACACCGGCGTCAGTTCCAGATGCCGGTGATGTCGGAGGCCGAGGCGGCGTTGCCCGCGTGCGCGGTCAGCCCGGCCAGGTCCTCCAGCGTGCGCAGCACGTTGTAGTGGTTGTAGGTGGTGGAGCTGGAGCTGCCGGGTGTGACGTGCTCCCCGTAGAAGAGGGTGGGGATGCGGTTGCCGGACAGCTTGTTGTCCTCGTCGAAGGTGACCGCGAGGATGCTGTTGTGGGTCTTGGCCCAGGAGGCGTACGCGCCCAGGTTGTTCTTGATCCAGGTGTCGCCGGTGGACACCGAGCAGTCGTGCATGTCGCTGCACAGGTTCGGCACGACGAAGGACGCCTTCGGCAGGGTCGTGTAGTCGGTCGGGAACTGCGCGAACGTCTTCGCGGTGTTCGTCGGCACGTTGGAGAAGGCGAACCACGGGTTGTGCTTCTGTGCGTAGCTGCCGCTGCTGCAGGTCGTCGAACCCTGGCTGGGCAGCGACTCGTTGTAGCTCGCCCACGTCTTGCCCGCGGCGATCAGCTCCGAGGCCAGGTTCGGCTTGGAGAGGGAGCCGACGGAGACGCAACTGTCGTCGGTGCGGCCCTGGTTGGAGCCCGAGAACAGCATGTAGTAGTTCGGCTCGCTGGGGTGGGTGAGGCCGAAGGACTGGGTGAGGTCGGCTCCGCCGGCCTTGAGGGTGTTGTTGAGGTAGGGGGCGCTGGAGCTGCCGATCACCTGTGAGTAGGCGTGGTTCTCCATCACCACGACCACGATGTGGTCGGGGGCGGGAAGCGTGGCGGCCTGAGCGGTGGAGGCCGTGGCGGCCCACACCCCGATCGACGTGGCGGTGAGGGCGACGGCGCCGGCGAGAGCGGCGAGGGGGCGTCTGGTGCGCTTGGGAGCCTTGAGGGCGGCCATGACTGTCCTCCGGACGGAAGCGACGGTGGTGGGGGGCGGCGGCGGCCGTAACCCTACGAGTCCGAGGCTCACTCCAAGTGAAGAGCAGACGAACGTCGGACTCCGCAGGGCAAAGGTCCCGTCAGACACCAGTAACGCACGGCAAATCCCTCTCGGCACCCCGTAGGCGCTGACGAGGATGCCGGAGCCCCCCGCTCCCCTGACTCGCCGCAAGAACGGGGCAGTTGACGTCCCGTCACGCGATCCGGCGTTCCCCGCGCACCGGGTCCCGGCGCGAAGCGGCCGGGGTGCGGCGTCGCGGTCGGGAGCGCCTCAGGCCATGGCCAGGACGGCCGAGACCAGGGCCCGCAGACAGACGCTCTCGGCTTCCTCGTCCGGCAGGGAGAGGTGCTGCATCGTCAGCCCCTCGAAGCCGGCCAGGAAGAACCTCGCGAGCGTCCCGGCGGGCCGGCCGAGCTGGTGACCGGTGCGTTCGGCGGCCTTGTCGATCATCTTCGTCGTCACCGCCAGGACCTCGCCGTAGTGGCTCTGAAGAGCCTCCGTCAGGTGGGGCGTACGCAGGGCGAGCATGCTCAGCTCGGCGAGCAGTTGGTGCGTGGCGGGCTGTTCGAGCACGGTCCGCCAGAGCGCTTCGGCGAGGGTGACCAGGGATTCCTCGAAGCTCGCGTCCGTGGGCGCGGCCCGTGTCACCTGGTCGACCAGGTCGTGCGTGAGCTGTTCCATGACGGCCCGGTACAGCTCCTCCTTCGTGCCGAAGGTGTAGTGCACGGTGGCCTGCGCCACGCCCAGCTCGGCGGCGATGGCACGGGTGCTGCCGGCCGCGACGCCCTCCCTGGCCATGAGGCCGATGGCCGCCTTGATCAGCTGGGGACGGCGCTCCGCCGCGGACACATGAGCCATGACACGGATCCTATTCGACTCAGTCTGCCGAACAGGTCGCTCGACAAGGCATCGGGCGCGTGAGGCGACCGCTCCCGCGTCGGCGACCATCGCCCCGGCGCTGCGGAGGCGCTCCGGGGAAAAAGGGTCGCAAGCCCATGCCCTGGCGGTTTCCCGAGGCGGTGGGCGCCCGCGGCCCTCACCGTACAGGCGACTCTGTCGACTGACAATGTCACGCGTCCCAGTTGTCTGATCTGGTCACTCGACTTGAGCAGGTGATAAAGTCGGCCGCCGAAGGCAGCCCGGACGTCGCCCACGGCCCGGTGTGCCTCCTGCCCGCAGCCGCTCGACGGCGCGGGGCCGACCGTTCCGCCGTCCGCTGTTCGGCCGCCGTCCGTTCGTCCGGCGTCGGCGACGAGACGGCCGGGAAATCCCTTACCGACCTCGGGAGTTCGCCATGGCAGTCCTGCTCCATCGGCTGGGCCGCAGCGCCTACCGCCATCGCAAGCTGGTGCTCGGTATCTGGCTCGTGCTCCTCGCCGCGCTCATCACGTGCGCCGGCGTCCTCGGCGGCAGGCTCGACGACCGCTTCACCGTGCCGGGCACCGAGTCGCAGCGCGCGCTGGACACGCTCGGCAGGACACTGCCCGAAGCCTCGGGAGCGGGCGCCCAGATCGTCTTCACCGCCCCCGAGGGACACCGCGTCACCGAGGCCCGTTACACCGCGGCCATCGCCGGAGCCGAGGCGGCGGTCTCGAAGGCGCCCCAGGTCCAAGCCGTCGTGGGTCCGGGTGCGTCCGGGGCCTTCTCGGCCGACCGAAGCACGGCGATCGTGCAGGTGCAGTACTCGGTGGAGCGGTCCGAGATACGCCCCTCGTCCCTGGACGCCGTCGAACGGGCGGCCCGGGCGGCCGAGAAGAACGGGCTCAGGACCTCGGTCGGCGGCAGTGCCTACGGCAGCGACGGCGTGCACATAGGCACGTCCGAGATCATCGGAGTCGCCGTCGCCCTGCTCGTCCTCGTCGTCACGTTCGGCTCCCTGCTCGCCGCGGGCATGGCGCTGCTGCCCGCCCTGCTCGGTGTGGCCGTGGGACTCGCCGGGCTGCTCGCCCTCACTCCGGCGGTCGGCATCTCCTCCACCGCCGTCACGCTCGCGCTGATGCTGGGGCTGGCCGTGGGCATCGACTACATCCTGTTCATCCTGTCCCGCCACCGCCAGCAGCTCGCCCGCGGCGCCGATCCGCAGGAGTCCGTCGCGCTGGCCACCGGCACGGCCGGCAGCGCGGTCGTCTTCGCCGGCAGCACCGTGATCATCGCCCTGGCCGCACTCGGCGTGATCGGCATCCCGTTCCTGACCGTGATGGGTCTCGGCGCCGCCGGAGCCGTCCTCGTCGCGGTCCTGGCCGCGATCACCCTGCTCCCCGCCCTCGCCGGATTCGCCGGCGCCCGGTTGACCCCGAAGTCCGGCAGCAAGGCGGCCCGGCGGGCCACCGACCCCGACGGTTCCGCCGACAGGACGACGCTGGGCGCCCGCTGGGTGCGGACCGTCGTCGCCAAGCCCCTGCTCACCGTCCTGGCCGCCGCCGGCGTCCTCGTCGCACTCGCGCTCCCCGCGACGGACCTGCGCCTGGCTCTGCCGGACAACGGCTCCGCCCCGGTCGCCTCCACCGAACGCCAGGCGTACGACACCGTCAGCGACAAGTTCGGCCCCGGCTTCAACGGCCCGCTCCTGGTGCTGACCGAGAGCGACGACCGGTCCGGGGCGCAGGCGGGCGCGCGGGCCGCGCGCGAGCTGCGGGCCCTCAAGGGCGTCGAGGCGGTGCTGCCGCCGCAGCCCACGCACGATCGCGCGCAGACCGTCATCCAGGTCATGCCCGACAGCGGCCCCGACAGCGCCCGCACCGCCCGGCTCGTCCGCGACATCCGCGCCGCCGCGCCGGGCATCCGCCAGACCACCGGAGCGACCGTCGCGGTCACCGGCGCCACCGCCGTCAACATCGACGTCTCCAACCGGCTGAGCGACTCCCTGCTGCCCTTCGTGGCGATCGTCGTCGGCCTGAGCCTGGTCCTGCTGACCATGGTGTTCCGCTCGCTGGTGATCCCGCTCAAGGCCGCCGCCGGATTCCTGCTGTCGGTGGCCGCCTCGCTCGGCACGGTCGTCGCCCTGTTCCAGTGGGGCCGGCTGGCGGACACGCTCGGCCTCGCCCACACCGGTCCCGTCGTCAGCTTCCTGCCGATCATCCTGATCGGCGTGCTCTTCGGACTGGCCATGGACTACGAGGTGTTCCTCGTCTCCGGAATGCGGGAGGAGTGGGTCCGCACCGGCGTGGCGCGCGAGTCGGTGATCGACGGCGCGCGGCACAGCGTCCGGGTCGTCACCGCGGCCGCCCTGATCATGTTCACCGTCTTCGCCGGCTTCTTCCCGCTCGACGACGCCCTGATCAAGCCCATCGCCTTCGCGCTCGCCGTCGGCGTGTTCATCGACGCCTTCGCCGTCCGCCTGACCCTCGTCCCCGCGGTCCTGGCCCTCGCCGGACGGCACGCCTGGTGGCTCCCCTCCTGGCTCGATCGCGTCCTGCCCGACCTCGACGTCGAGGGCGCCCGCCTGCAGAGGGCCCCGCAGGTGGAGCACAGGCAGCCCGAGCGGGTCTCCTGAACCGGCCGCGCACCCGGCGGATCCGCCGGGTGCGCACAGGGGCCCCCGGCCAGGAGGGAGCGCCGCCTTCGGGCCGGGCCTCGCACTGCCCCGGGCCCGCGCCGGTCCGCCCGCGCAGGTCCACCCCCGTCGGCCGGCGGGACCAAGTCCGGTGGTTCGGCTTCGGGTTGGCCGCGGAGGGCGTACCTTCCCCAGTGATCCTGTGATGGTCACCGCGCAGGCCCGCGTGCGCAGCGCGGGTCGGGAAGGAACGCCCGTGCACAGTGTCATGAACCGCGGCTCCACCGGGTCCCGCTCCCGAGGGGACTCGGCGCCGCAACGATTCCGCGCCTTTCAGCCGCGCGACCTCGCCGACAGCGACTTGCGCACGCACGCCGGGTTCGCGGACGACGTCCTCGTCGCACGCCCGGCGGCAGCATGAGCCGGCCCGCGCCGACCCGGCCGGACGGCCCGGAGCTGCGGCTGCTGCCCTTGACCGAGGCCGGGGCGCACCGGATCGAGCACTGGTTCGACCATCCCGAGGTCCAGAGGCGTCTGGGCGGCCGCACATGGATCCACCGTCAGCTGCGGCTGATCGGCCGGCGCCCCCGCACCGCCTTCCGCGGCGCGGTGGTGCTCCGCTACCACGGCTGGATCGGACTGGATCAGGCCGGGACGCCGGTGGCGTTCGTCTGCGGCGACGTCTACGACCGCTGGGTGCGCTACCACGGCGAGGGTCCCGAGGGCCCCGTCCTGTCCGACGCCGACCCCCGGCCCTCCATGGGCCTGGCCTACCTGGTCGACCCCGGCCAGTGGCGGCGCGGATACGGCCGCTCCGCCCTCCGGGCCGTCCTCGCCCACCCCGACGCCGAAGACGTCCAGACGTTCTTCTGCGGCATCGACGCCGACAACCACGCCAGTCGCACCTGCGCCGAATCCGCCGGCTTCACCCTCCCCGACCCCGAACCGGACCACGAGGGGACGCTCTACTACCGCCGCGCCCGACACGGTTGATCGCCCTGTCCGCCGCCGCGAGAAGCGTGCCCTGCGAGGCGCCGACGAGGCCCGGGGCCGGTGGCTTGCCGACGGCGGGCCACGGCCGACGGCATCCCGATCCGGACCGGAGCATGCCCATGACGTTCTCGCGCGTGCCCTTCGCTGCCGCAAGGCAGATACTGCCGACAGGGGCAGATCAGCCGATACGCACCCGACCGTCCGACCGGCCTGACGGCCCGTCACCCACGTCGGCCCCCTGTCGGCGTCAGCGCCGCCGCAACCAGCCGGCGACCGCTGCCGACAGCAAGGCCGCACACCGCCATTACCCCTCCTGACCAGCGAAGAAGCAGGACAGCAAGCCACCTGCCGGCCCTCTTAGGAGATACCCATGAAGATGCTGATCAACGTTCCCGAAACCGTCGTCGCGGACGCGCTGCGCGGGATGGCGGCAGCTCATCCCGACCTCACGGTCGACGTCGAGAACCGGGTGATCGTACGGCGGGACGCTCCCGTGGCCGGGAAAGTGGCCCTGGTCTCCGGCGGCGGCTCGGGGCACGAGCCGTTGCACGGCGGTTTCGTAGGACCCGGGATGCTCTCCGCCGCCTGCCCGGGAGAGGTGTTCACCTCTCCCGTGCCGGACCAGATGGTGCGTGCCGCCGCGGCCGTCGACAGCGGCGCCGGTGTGCTGTTCATCGTGAAGAACTACACCGGTGACGTGCTCAATTTCGACATGGCGGCCGAGCTCGCCGAGGACGAGGGCATCCAGATCGCGAAGGTCCTCGTCAACGACGACGTCGCCGTCACCGACAGCCTCTACACGGCCGGGCGGCGCGGAACGGGCGCGACGCTGTTCGTGGAGAAGATCGCGGGGGCGGCGGCCGAGGAGGGGCAGCCGCTGGAGCGGGTCCAGACGCTCGCCCGGCAGGTCAACGAGAGCTCCCGCAGCTTCGGCGTGGCGCTCAGCGCCTGCACGACGCCGTCCAAGGGCAGCCCGACCTTCGACCTGCCGGCCGGCGAGCTGGAACTGGGCGTCGGCATCCACGGCGAGCCGGGGCGCGAGCGCCGGCCGATGATGACGTCCGGAGAGATCGCCGACTTCGCCGTCCAGGCGATCCTCGACGACATCACGCCCCGCAACCCGGTCGTCGTCCTGGTCAACGGCATGGGCGCGACGCCGCTGCTGGAGCTCTACGGCTTCAACGCGGAGGTGCAGCGGGTGCTGGCGCAGCGCGGAGTGGTCGTCGCGCACACGCTCGTCGGCAACTACGTGACGTCCCTCGACATGGCCGGCGCCTCGGTGACCCTCTGCGAGGTCGACGAGGAGCGGCTGCGGCTGTGGAACGCGCCGGTGAAGACCGCCGGCCTGCGCTGGGGCGTCTGACCCAGGACGCGGGCCCGGACCGTACCGACCATGCAAGGAGACGCAGTGCTCGACGCCGACTTCTTCCGCCGTTGGATGACGGCGACCGCCGTGTCCGTCGACCGCGAGGCGGACCGCCTCACCGCCCTCGACTCGCCCATCGGGGACGCCGACCACGGCAGCAACCTGCGGCGCGGGTTCACCGCGGTGACCGCGGCGCTGGAGAAGGAGTCCCCCGCGACTCCGGGCGCCGTCCTGACACTCGCGGGACGCCAGTTGATCTCGACGGTCGGCGGGGCCTCGGGGCCGCTGTACGGCACGCTGCTGCGGAAGACCGGCAAGGCGCTGGGCGAAGCGGCCGAGGTGGACGAGCAGCAGTTCGCCGACGCGCTGCGCGCGGGGGTGGACGCCGTGATGCAGCTGGGCGGCGCCGCGCCCGGCGACAAGACCATGATCGACGCGCTGGCGCCGGCCGTCGACCGCCTCGCCGACGGCTTCGCCGCCGCCCGCTCGGCCGCCGAGCAGGGCGCGGAGGCGACGACGCCGCTGCAGGCCCGCAAGGGCAGGGCCAGCTATCTCGGCGAGCGCAGCATCGGCCACCAGGACCCGGGCGCGACCTCGGCGGCCCTTCTGATCGCAGCCCTGGCCGAGACCGAGGGGAAGTGAGGCGCCCGTGAGCACGGAGAAGCCGGTCGGGGTGGTGCTGGTGTCGCACAGCGCGCAGGTGGCCGAGGCCGTGGCCGAGCTGGCCCGGGGTCTGGCGGGCGGCGGCACGGCGGTGCCGGTCGCCGCGGCGGGCGGCACGGAGGGCGGTGGGCTGGGCACCAGCGCCGATCTGATCGCCGCCGCCGCCGCGTCGGTGGACCGGGGCGCCGGTGTCGCGGTCCTCGCCGATCTGGGCAGCGCCGTCCTCACGGTCAAGGCGCTGCTCGCGGAGGGCGACGAGCTGCCCGGGACCGCGCGCCTGGTGGACGCCCCGTTCGTGGAGGGGGCGGTGGCCGCCGTGGTCACCTCGGCGGCGGGCGCCGACCTCGACGCGGTGGAGGCCGCGGCCGAGGAGGCGTACACCTACCGCAAGGTGTGACGCGGACGGCCGACCCCGGCCCGAGGAGGCGTCGTCGCCGTCCCGGGCCGGCCGCTCCCCCGTCCGGGAGCGGCAGGCCGGGGCGACCGGGGCCGGCCCGGTCGCCCCTGTTCCCTCACGGGCCCTCGTCGCCCCGCCCGGGGCCTTCGCTCCCCCCGGCGTCCGGATCCGCCTGCGTCCCAGCGCCGTCCGGCCCACCGGACCAGGTCCCGGCCTCGCCGTCCGTCGCGTCCGTTCCCCCCGTCGTGTCCGTCCCGTCCGGGTCCTCCAGGGGTTCCTGGGCGACCGGTCCCGCGGCGGGCGTCCAGTCGTCGGCGGCGCCCCCCTCCTGCGGCGCCGTGCCGGCGTCGGTCGCCGGCGGCACGGAGGGCGGCGGCGCGGACGGCGGGAGCGGGGACGGCGGAAGCGTCGGCGGATCGGCGGCGTCCGTTCCCCGCACGAACGTGCGCGCCAGCCGCTCCCCCACCGCCACCGCGGACGCGTGGCTCTCGATGGGCGTCGCCCGGGCGTTCTTGAAGACGATGTACGTGACACCCGAGGGCGTGCCGCCGCCGTGCGGGTCGGCTCGGATGCCGAGCGCCCTGGCGGTGGCGTAGGACGCCTCGCCGATGATCTCGCGCGGCCCGATGTCGCCGACGACGGCGTACTCGACCCGGTCCCCGTAGACGACGGCCGCGACCGATCCCCCGCCGACCCCGTCGGCACGGTGGTCCCAGACGGCGCTGATGCCGGGCACCACGATGTAGGGCAGCGTCTCGGCGCTCAGATAGCGGCCGTCGGACTGCTGGTAGGCGGTGGCGTCGGAGAACAGCGGGTCGGTGCCGCTGTTGCAGCGGGGGCTCGGACGGCCGTCGCAGTCGATGTCCATGTCGGCCGTCCAGAAGACCGCCTCGTCGGTGCCGCACACCGGGACCGTGGCGGGCGCGTCCTCGTCGGTGCGGTACCGGCCGCGCGAGACGGGGGTGCAGTCGCGGACCCTGGCCAGCAGGTCGGCGGCGCTGACGGAGCCCTCCTGCCGGGACGGGGACGCTCCGGCGGCGGCCGGGGACGGGCGCGCCGCGACGGAGGGGGTGGCCGGGGCCAGCAGGGCCAGGCCGGCCGCGGCCAGCGTCAGCGACTTGACGCGCACGATGCGGGACCTTTCGTGAGGACGTTGACGGACACTCAGAACAATCTGGTGTCGACCTCACCACGCGGCCACTTCGAGGGGGCCGTACGGTGCACGACGCGCGGAAAGCGGCCACCGGGAGGCGTAGGGGCAGACGGCCGCGGGCCCGTCGGTCGCGCGGGTCGGACGCCGGCCCCGGCTGTGCGGGCGCGCGGCCGGGGCGGGCTCGCGGCGGGCAGAGCGCCTGCTGCTACCTTGCCGAGCCATGAACGACAGTGTGTACGTGGGCAATGCGGGCCTGGACGCGGAGCTGGACCACGGGTGGCTGCTGGGGCATTTCAAGGACGTCTCCGATCCCCGGCACAGCGAGGACGTGGAGATCAAATGGGGCGTCCACCCGCGGGGCGACGAGCGTGCCCAGTGGGTGACCGGTGAAGCGCGCACCGCCCTCCTGGTCCTCGTCAGCGGGCGCTTCCGGGTGGAACTGCCCGGGCGCAGCGTTCTCCTTTCCCGGCAGGGGGACTACGTCGTGTGGGGCCGCGGCGTCGACCACTCGTGGTTCGCGGAGGAGGAGTCCGTGGTGCTGACGGTCCGCTGGCCCTCGGTCCCCGGCTACCGGGTGGGCGACGAGGGCGATGCCGTCCAGGGGGAAGCGCCACTGCCCCGGTTCGGGTGAGAGAGGCGCGTTTCCCCGCCGACGCGGCCGACTGCCGCATACCGTGTGCCCCGCTGACGCGCCCTGCCCGTGACGCCGGGCGCGGCGCGGGCGTTGGGCACATGGGAAACGGGAGGAAGTGCACGATGACGGAGGCTGCGGCGAGCGAGCTGGACGAGCGCGTCCTGGGGCGTCGATGGACCGTGCGCCTGGACGCCGCCGAGCGGGGCAGTGCCGCGGTGCGCGTCTCGTGCAGCCGCCCGTCCTGTGCGCAGCAGCGGCTGCCGTCGGCGGCCGCCGGCCGGGCGGCCGCGGTCACCCATCTGAAGGCTCATCTGAAAGCCGCCGCGGCGCCCCGCGAAGAGGCGTACTGCGCATGCCGGGCGGAGAGCTGCCACGCCCATGTCCGTCCCGACGACCGGCAGCTGCGCGCCCAGCCGTGGCGGTGCGGCGGGGCGGTCGTCCTGGCCGTGCTCACCGACCGGGAAGGCCGCTGGTGGCAGGCGCTGGAGTGCTGTTCACGGTGCGCGGCCGCCACGCCGGGCGCGAAGGTCGTCTCCACCGCGGCGGGCCCCGGCGCGTCGGGCCCCGCCGCGTCCGCCCCTTCCGGCCAGGCGGCCGGCGTCCCGGCGCCGGCGGGCCGGCCGTCGGCCGCCCCCGCGGGCGCGCCCCGGTTCTCCGACGCCGCCCCGCCGGGCGCCGCCCCGCCGGGCGCCGGCCCGCGCCAGGCGCCGTCCCCCCGTCCCGTCCCGGTACGGCACAGGCGGCCGACCGGGAGGATCGCTCAGCGGATCGTCCCCCACGACCTTCAGCCCGTCGTCCTGCGGGACGAGCTCGTCGAACTCGGCGATCTCTTCCGCGCTTACCAGAAGCGCGCCGAACCCGACCTGTCGCTCCTCGCCGACCTGCACGACCGGAAGGCACGCGCCTTCCTCACCTGGGCCGAGGTCAGCGGCGACGTCAATCTGCGGCTGGAGGCCCGGCGCGCCGAGCAGGCCGCCGTCGCCGCGCGTTCCCAGCACCTGCACCGCACGGGCGGCACGGACGCCGACGGGCCGGCCGTGGCCCGTCTGCTGAGCGTGCCGTCCCAGTGGCAGCACGTGCGTTCCGTCCTCGCGCACGTGGGCGAGCACAGCCCGCTGCCCGGCCCGGAGGCGCGGCTGCTGGCGGTGATGCTGACCCTGCGCACCGCGCACACCGGCGCCGGCAACCTCGTCGGGCAGGACGTCACCGGGCTGGGTCTGACCGACCCGCAGGGCCTGGTCGAGCAGCTGACCGGCTGCGGCTGGCTGCGCATCCCCGGCACGGCGGCCGACCTGCTCGCCTCCAGGCCGGAGAACCCCACCCCGGTCACCGTCCCGTCCCTCGTCCCTCACGAGGACGACGCCGGACCGTTCGCGTTCGGCAAGAAGGTGCGGCCCAAGCTCAGCGGCTGGGCCCAGAAGGCCGTCTCGGACAAGAAGCTCCGCAAGGCCAAGGCCCCGGCGGGGGCCCGGCTGCTCGCCCTGACGCTGGCCGTCCGGACGGACGTCGACGGAGGGCTCGGACCCGGCGGCGAGGGCGTCGGCCTGGAGTCGCTCGCGGCCTGGTGCCCGTTGGGTCCCGACGAGTTGCCGCAAGCGGTGGACCTGCTGGTCGCGGCGGACTGGCTCGCGGAGGCCGCCCTGACCGACACCGTTCTCACCGGCCGGCTGACCGAGCGCGTCCTGCCCCTCACCTGTCCCCTCGGCTAGCCGGGCCGCGCCGGTCACAGCGCCCTCCGGGGCAGGGGTCGACGTCCATGGCGGCCGCCCCCGTCCGGCGGCTCCCGTGGCCGGCGCGTCACGGGGCGGGCCGCGCCCCTCTTGATGCGTACACGCGAGCACGCCATATTGGTCCGGACCATTGCGCCGGGCCGGGTCGGGAGGCGAAGCCGTGCGACGTGTTGCGCTGGGAACGGCGGGGGGCGTGCTGGTGGCGGCCCTCATGTGCGGTTGCGCCGGGGCGGGCGGCTCCGACGAGGGGCGGGCGCCCGGCGCGCCGACCGGCGTCAGCGCCCGGGCGGGGAGCGCGACGAGCGTGCACGTGATGTGGAACGCGGTCGCCGCAGATCCCGAGGTCGGCGGCTACGAGGTCTACCAGGGCGCGAAGAGGGTCGGCGAGACGCCCGGCTCCGCGCACATGCTGGACGTCGTCCGCCTCGCCCCGAACACCGCGTACGTCTTCACCGTGCGGGCCCGCGACGCCGACGGACGGCTGGGCCCGCGCAGCCGGGAGGCCCGCGCCACCACGCCGGCGGCCGCCGTCGCGGACCGCTCGGCCCCGACCCCGCCGGGCGCGGTCACCGGCCGGGCCGCCGGGGGCCGGGCCGTCCAGTTGTCCTGGTCGCCGTCCACGGACGACCGCGCGGTCGTGTCGTACGACGTCTGCCAGGGCGGCGTGAAGATCCACAGCGTCGGAGGCGGCCAGACGGCGACGGTCGTCACGGGTCTGCGGCCGCAGACCCGCTACGCGTTCACCGTGCGGGCCCGTGACGCGGCCGACAACGTCTCCCCCGCCGGTCCGCCCGTGCGCGTGACCACCGGGTCGGGCGCCGACGAGGGGCGGGACACCGCGCCGGCCGGCTTCCGGGCCGCCTCCCGGCTCTCCGACGGCGCCTACTACCTGGACCTCTCCTGGACGCCGCCACGGGTGGACGGCGTGGTCACGGAGTACCAGGTCGAGCTCGACGGGCGGGCGGTCACCTCGCTGGTCTGGGGCGGCGCCCCGCCCCGGGGAAGGGCGGCGTACGGCTTCTACGCGGGGCGGGAGGCGGGGGTCGGCCATCGGGTGCGCCTGCGGGCCCGGCTGCCGGACGGCACATGGGGCGCGTTCTCCGCGGAGCGGACGGTGACGACGGGCGGACCCGGGTGAGCCGGACGCCCGCCTGGGCCGTCCGGAGGAATCCGTCACCTGCCCGGAGGCAGCCCGGGTGCGGGGCGGACGCAGGGCGCATTGGCTGACCCTGAGGCAGCACGGGCGTACCCGATCCTCGGCGGCGCAAGGGATGTACCGCCAACCGTGCCGCCGCCGGAGGACATCCGATGCGCACTTCCCGTCTCCTCGTCCGCTCAGGGCTGACCGTGGCAGCCGCCGCCGCACTGCCCCTCACCCTGGCCTCCGGGCCGGCCGTCGCCCGGGCCTCGGGCATCTCCGTCAGCACGACCGGCTCCACGGTGTCGGTGGTGACCGGCTCCTGCTCCCAGATCAACGGCAGCTGGGGCACGGCGGCGCTGCTCACCGGCGGCCAGGCGAGCTTCTCGCAGGGCCGTCAGGTGGCCCTGTCGGGGACGACCGCCGGGCAGTCCGCCGCCTGGTCGGCCGTCTCCCCGGGGACGTACACCGTCGTCGTCATGTGCTCGCGCGGCGACACCGCGGGCACCCAGGCCGTGATCGTCTCCGCCCCGTCCACCCCGACGATCTCCGCGACGGCCTCGCCCTCGCGAGGGGTCATGGGCGGGCTCGGCGGCGCGGCCCGGGACTACGGCACCGTCACCATGGCGGTGGGCGGCGCGCTGGTGGGGGCGGGCGTCATCGCGGCGGCCTGGTTCCTGCGCCGCCGCTCGAAGCCGTACCGGCTCTGAGACCCGTCATCGCTTCCGAGTCGCTCATCGCCCTTGAGGCTCCTCACGGCTCCCGGGGCGGGTCCTGCGCGGCGGGCAGTCCGGCCAGGGCTTCGGCGAGCCACTGCGTCCAGAAGGTCTCCAGCTCGATGCCGGCGCGCAGGACCAGGTGCTGCAGCCTGGCCTGCGCGCTCTCCTCGCCGGGCGGGAAGTCGCGCTCCTCGATCTCCTCGTACTCGGCCAGCTGCCGCCGGTGCAGCTCCAGATGACGGCGCAGGTCGGCCTCCAGGCCCGCGGTGCCGACGACGGCGGCGGCCCGCAGCCGCAGCAGCATGGCGTCGCGATGCGGCTTGGGGTCCTGGGCGGCCGCCGTCCACCGCGCCAGTTCGGCGCGGCCCGCGGGCAGGACCTCGTAGGCCTTCTTCTGCCCGCGGGCCGGCTGCTCGGCGGGCAGGGCGCGGATGTGGCCGTCGGCTTCGAGCCGTCCCAGTTCGCGATAGATCTGCTGGTGCGTCGCCGACCAGAAGTAGCCGATCGACCTGTCGAAGCGGCGGGTCAGATCCAGCCCCGACGAGGGCCGCTCCAGGAGGGCGGTGAGGATCGCGTGCGGGAGTGACATGACGTCATCCTAGGGACGGCCCCGAGGCCTCTACAGTGCCGCCGCCAGCTCCGTGCCCTGCTGGACTGCGCGCTTGGCGTCCAGCTCGGCGGCCACGTCCGCGCCGCCGATCAGGTGCACGGAGCCGCCGGCGGCGACCAGGGCGTCGTACAGGTCGCGGCGCGGGTCCTGGCCGGTGCACAGGACGATCGTGTCGACCTCCAGGACGGTGCTCTGCTCGCCGACGGTCACATGGAGCCCGGCGTCGTCGATGCGGTCGTAGCGCACGCCCGGGACCATCGTGACGCCCCGGTGCCGGAGCTCGGTGCGGTGGATCCAGCCGGTGGTCTTGCCGAGTCCCGCGCCCACCTTGCCGGTCTTGCGCTGCAGGAGGTGGACCGTGCGCGGCGGGACGGGGCGTTCGGGGGCGGCGAGACCGCCGGGACCCCGGTAGTCCATGTCGACGCCCCACTGGCGGAAGTAGGCCGCCGGGTCCTCGCTCGTCTTGTCGCCGCCGTCGGTGAGGAACTCGGCGACGTCGAAGCCGATGCCGCCCGCGCCGAGGATCGCGACGCGGTCGCCGACGGGCGCGCCGTCGCGCAGGACGTCGAGGTAGCCGACGACGCTCGGGTGGTCGACGCCGGGGATGTCGGGGGTGCGGGGGCTGACGCCGGTGGCGACGACGACCTCGTCGTAGTCGGCCACGTCCTCGGCGGCGACGTGCGTGCCGAGCCGCACGTCCACGCCGTGTGCGGCGAGCTGGTGGCGGAAGTAGCGCAGCGTCTCGTCGAACTCCTGCTTGCCGGGCACCTTGCGGGCGACGTTGAGCTGGCCGCCGATCTCGCTCGCCGCGTCGAAGAGGGTGACGTGGTGGCCGCGTTCGGCCGCGCCGACCGCGCACGCCAGGCCGGCGGGCCCCGCGCCGACGACCGCGACGCGCTTGCGCAGCCGGGTCGGGGCGAGGATCAGCTCGGTCTCGTGGCAGGCGCGCGGGTTGACCAGGCAGGAGGTGATCTTCCCGCTGAAGGTGTGGTCGAGGCAGGCCTGGTTGCAGCCGATGCAGGTGTTGATGGCCTCGGGCGTGCCGGCCGCGGCCTTGTTGACGAAGTCGGGGTCGGCGAGCATCGGGCGGGCCATGGACACCATGTCCGCACAGCCGTCGGCGAGCAGCTCCTCGGCCACCTCGGGGGTGTTGATCCGGTTGGTGGTGACCAGGGGCACGGAGACCGCGCCCATGAGCTTCTTCGTCACCCAGGTGTAGGCGCCGCGCGGCACCGAGGTGGCGATGGTGGGGATGCGGGCCTCGTGCCAGCCGATGCCGGTGTTGATGATGGTCGCGCCGGCCGCCTCGACCGCCTTCCCCAGGGTGACGACCTCGTCGAGGGTCGAGCCGCCGGGCACCAGGTCCAGCATGGACAGCCGGTAGACGACGATGAAGTCCTCGCCGACCGCCTCGCGCACCCGTCGCACGATCTCGACCGGGAAACGCATGCGGTTCTCGTACGAGCCGCCCCAGCGGTCCGTGCGGTGGTTGGTCCGGGCCGCGATGAACTCGTTGACGAGGTAGCCCTCGGAGCCCATGATCTCGACGCCGTCGTAGCCGGCCTGCCGGGCGAGGCGGGCGGCGCGGGCGTAGTCGTCGATGGTGCGCTCGACGTCGGCGTCGGTGAGCTCGCGGGGCACGAAGGGGCTGATCGGCGCCTGCAGCGGACTGGGCGCGACCAGGTCCGGGTGGTAGGCGTACCGGCCGAAGTGCAGGATCTGCATCGCGATGCGGCCGCCCTCGCGGTGCACGGCGTCCGTGACGAGCCGGTGCCGCTCGGCCTCCGCGTCCGTGGTGAGCTTGGCGCCGCCCTCGCCGGGCCGGCCCTCGTCGTTGGGGGCGATGCCGCCGGTGACGATGAGGCCGACTCCGCCGCGTGCGCGGGCGGCGTAGAACTCCGCCATGCGCTCGAAGCCGCGTTCGGCCTCCTCCAGGCCGATGTGCATCGAGCCCATCAGGACGCGGTTGGGCAGCGTGGTGAAGCCCAGGTCGAGCGGGCTCAGCAGATGGGGGTAACGGCTCATGGCGGGCCTCCGTGCGCGGCGGTAGTCCCTCAGTTCTAGAGGACCGCGCACGGGTTATGCAACTAGTTGCACAATGAGGCCCGGCTCATGTGCCGCAGGTCACCGGCGCACCGCTCACCCGTTCAGGTGTTCACCGGCTTTCGAGCAGCACATGCAGTTCCCGCTCCTGGTCGCCGGAGGCGGAGGACAGGTCGCGCACCGAGAACACCGAGTCGAGCGTCGAGCGGAGCCGCTCGATCGCCCAGTAGCTGCCCTGTGCGTCGGCTTCGACGGACGACGAGAGCCTGGCCGGTTCGGCGCACTCGCGCGCCTCGGTGACCTCGAAGGTCCCGAGCCACACCATCGGGCGCGACTCGTGGAGTTGCTGCGGCTCCTCGCCGCTGCCGCGGTCGGACTCGAAGCACGCGTTGAGCGCGTCGAACACGATCCGGGCGTCCTCCTTGCTGCATCCGCTGATCTCGACGGAGACGGACTCCTCGTGCGATCGCTCGCGATCCATCGTGATCGCTCCTCTCGTGGGGTGGCGCGGCTGTGCGGGTTCCCCGCGAATCGCTCCACATCCCCAGAGAAACACCCCTTTCCGATCGGGACCAGCGACGGGCCGGCGGCGCGAGCGGCCGCCGGCCCCGGGCTCAGCCGCGGGTGAAGCGGTAGGTCCTGCTGTCGGTGAGCACACAGAAGCCGGGCGAGACGACGATCACGCGCAGGGTGCCGCTGCGGCGGTCGTAGTCGACGCCCTCCGCCTCGAACGAGCCCGAGCAGGAACTGCGCAGCGGAAGCTGACGCAGGGCCGTGACATGGCCGGTGACGTCGGAGCCGCCGTTCGGCTGCGCGGACAGGTCGATCTGCAGAAGGGGCTTGGTGACGCCGAAGAGGGTGCCGGCCGGGTCGTCCGAGGAGCACAGCAGGGTGGTCGGGCCGGTGAAGTCGCAGCCCTGGACGTCGCGCACGGCGTGGTCGAGGCGGACGGTCGACGCCTGCGGCAGATCGGCGGAGGGCGAGGTGCTCGCGTTCGCGCCGGGGGTCGGGAAGACGAGGAACCGGGTCATGGTGCCCCACTCGCCCGAGAGCATCCACTGACTGTCCGGCGTGATCGCGACCCAGGAGTTGTTCAGGGCCTCGCCCGGGCCGAGCGCGTGGACGTACTCCGACCAGGCCCCGCCGGGCGCCTGCACCCGGTACATCTTCGAGCCGTTGGAGTCGCTCTGGTAGGGCTCGACGTAGTAGCCGCCATAGGTGGCGTCCGGATCGCCGACGTGGTTCCAGCCCCGGACCGACACGGACAGGGGAATGGTGCCGATGCCGGTGTAGCGGTTGGCGCTGCCCGCCGGGACCTCGACCGAGGCCAGTCCCTGGCTCTCGGTCAGCGGATCGGCCCGGTCGGAGCCGATCTCGGTCCAGGCGTCCGCGGCCGCGGCCTGCGGGGCCGCGGACAGGGCGGTGACGGTCGCGACGGCCAGCGCGAGGAGGGAGGCGCGGGCGATGCGGGCGGCGCCGGCCAGCGAGGCGCGGCGGCGGACGGGGCGCAGGGGCATGGGTCTCCTCGTGAG
>NZ_JAHHIU010000143.1 GCF_024539815.1 Streptomyces hayashii | reverse complement strand
GGGCAGGCGGGGCGGAAGCCCCGGAACCCCTGACCGCACCGCCCCGCTGCGCCTCGCCCGCGCTCACCGAACCGGAAGCGCCGGCTCCGCCGGTCGGCTTGGCGCGGGAGGCGGCCGCCGAGGTGGCCGCGCCCGCCGCGACGGCGGCCTTGCGCACGGACCGGAACGCCCCGCGAAGCTTCTCGCCCGCCTCCGTGCCCGCCGAACTCCCCTTGCCCGCGGGCTCGTCGGGCAGAGCGGGCAGCGGCACGACCTTCGTCGCGTCCGCCGGCTCGACATGACCGGGCTCGGGCGCGTGGAGCACGGCGTTGAGCATCGCCCGGGCACCGGCGTCGTCGAGCCTGCGCGCGGGATCCTTGGTGAGCAGGCCGTAGATGACGTCCTTCAGCGGACCCGCGTTCTTCGGCTCCTCCAACTGCTCGGTCATCACCGCCGTGAGCGTGGCGATCGCGGAGCCCTTGTCGTACGGGGGCGAGCCCTCGACCGACGCGTAGAGGAGACCGCCGAGCGACCACAGGTCGGCCGCCGGCCCCGGCTTGTGGCCGCGGGCCCGCTCGGGGGAGATGTAGGAGGGGGCTCCGACGAGCATGCCGGTGGAGGTGATCGACGGGTCGCCCTCCACCTGGGCGATGCCGAAGTCGGTGAGCACCACCCGGCCGTCCTCGGCGATCAGCACGTTCGACGGCTTCACGTCCCGGTGCAGGATGCCCTCACGGTGTGCCGACCGCAGGACGTCGAGGATCGCCAGACCCACCTCCGCCGCCCGCTTGGGCTTCAGCACGCCGTCCTCGCGGATGGCCTCGGCGAGCGACTTGCCCTCGACGAGTTCCATCACGATCCACGGCCGGTCGTCTTCCTCGACCACGTCGAAGACCGTCACCGCGCTGTTGTTGCGGATCCGCGCGATGGCCTTGGCCTCGCGCAGCGTCCGTGTGATCAGCCGGCGCTTCTCGTCCTCGTCGATGTTCCCCGGGAACCGCAGCTCCTTGACGGCGACCGTGCGTCCGAGGGTCTCGTCCTCGGCGCGCCACACCGTCCCCATGCCGCCGCGGCCGAGTACGTCTCCCAGCCGGTACCGCCCGGCGAGGAGACGTGCGCTCTTGTCCTGACGGGGTGTTCCCGCCCGCTCCGCCTCCGACATGCGTCCCCTCATGCAACCCGCCCTGACAGAGCCTCCATTGTCCCTCACCCGACAAGTGCCCGACGCCCAGGGTGCCCCTCATCGCCTTCCGGTCGCACCCCGCAGGTGACGCATTCCGGCCAGAAGGTGCACCACGCTCACCCGAAGAACGCGACACGGAAGGAGAATCCGTGACGCCCCGCGCCGCCGCGCCGGGCGACCGGATGTCGTCACGATCCGGTCGAACCCGACGGCGATCGCAGCACCCGGCCCCGAACCGGCCCTGCCCGCCGCCGAGTTCTGTCCTCGCACCCCGTACAACGTCCCGGTCCCGAACAGTGATCCCGGTGCACTACACCCGTTCGAGTGAAACGCTCCGAAAGAAATCCGAAGACGGTCCGAGACCGGGACCCCATTGAGACCGGAGCACCGCCGAAGAACCGCGGGAAGGTCACTTGAGCGCCGCCGCTGAGTCACCGGAGCACCGCCGTAAGGTCGGAGCGCCGGGACGGGCCGCCGAACGTCGCCGCCGCGGCCCGTCGGAGGGGGACGGTCAGAGCGGCACGATGTCGGGGGCCCCCAGCCGGGCCGCGTCCGCCGTCAGGTCGTCGGGCTGGCGCTGGGACTCGCGCTCGGCCTCGACCCGCTTCTCGTAGTGCTCGACCTCCCGCTCGATGCGGTCCTTGTCCCAGCCGAGGACCGGCGCCACCAGTTCGGCGGCCTCCCGGGCACTGCGGGTGCCCCGGTCGAACGTCTCGATGGAGATGCGCGTACGGCGCGTCAGCACGTCGTCCAGGTGCCGCGCGCCCTCGTGGGAGGCGGCGTAGACGATCTCGGCGCGCAGATAGTCGTCGGCGAACTGGAGCGGCTCGCCCAGGGACGGGTCCTCGGCGATGAGGTCCAGCACCTCCTCCGCCATCGCCCCGAACCGGTTGAGCAGATGCTCGACCCGCACCACGTGCAGACCGGTGCGCGCCGCGATCCGGGCCCGCGCGTTCCACAGCGCCCGGTAGCCCTCCGCGCCCAGCAGCGGCACGTCCTCCGTGACGCAGTCGGCCACCCGCTGGTCGAGTCCGCGGACCGCCTCGTCGACGGCGTCCTTCGCCATGACCCGGTACGTCGTGTACTTGCCGCCCGCCACGACCACCAGCCCCGGCACCGGGTGCGCGACGGTGTGCTCCCGGGACAGCTTGCTCGTGGCGTCCGACTCACCGGCCAGCAGCGGCCGTAGACCCGCATACACGCCCTCGACGTCGTCCCTGGTCAGAGGCACCGAGAGCACCGAGTTCACATGTTCCAGCAGATAGTCGATGTCGGCGCTGGAGGCGGCCGGGTGGGCCTTGTCGAGGTCCCAGTCGGTGTCGGTCGTGCCGACGATCCAGTGCCGGCCCCAGGGGATCACGAACAGCACCGACTTCTCGGTGCGCAGGATGAGGCCCGTGGAGGAGCTGATGCGGTCCCGGGGGACGACGAGATGGATGCCCTTGGAGGCACGGACGTGGAACTGGCCGCGTTCCCCGACCATCGCCTGGGTGTCGTCGGTCCACACGCCGGTGGCGTTGACGATCTGCCGGGCGCGCACCTCGTACTCCCCGCCCGCCTCGACGTCCTGGACCCGCGCGCCGACGACCCGTTCGCCCTCGCGCAGGAAGCCGGTCACCCGCGCGGCGTTGGCCGCCTTGGCCCCGTAGGACACCGCGGTGCGCACCAGGGTGGCGACGAAGCGGGCGTCGTCCATCTGGGCGTCGTAGTACTGCAGCGCGCCGACCAGCGCGTCCTTCTTCAACGCGGGGGCGACGCGCAGGGCGTGGCGGCGGCTCAGGTGACGGTGCGTCGGCAGGCCCCTGCCGTGCCCGCGGGCCATGGACATCGCGTCGTACAGTGCGACGCCCGACCCCGCGTACAGCCGCTCCCAGCCCTTGTGCTGGAGCGGATACAGGAAGGGCACCGGCTTCACGAGGTGCGGAGCGAGCCGCTCCAGGAGCAGGCCGCGTTCCTTGAGCGCCTCCCGCACGAGGGCGAAGTCCAGCATCTCCAGATAGCGCAGACCGCCGTGGATCAGCTTGCTCGACCTGCTCGACGTGCCCGACGCCCAGTCGCGCGCCTCGACCAGCCCCGTGGACAGGCCGCGTGTCACGGCGTCCAGGGCGGTGCCCGCGCCGACCACGCCGCTGCCCACCACCAGCACGTCCAGCTCGCGCTCGGCCATGGCCGCCAGTGACTCTGCTCGCTGTGCCGGCCCCAGTGTCGCTGTCCTCACCGCTGCCTCCCGCTGTCGGTCGCGCCGGCCGCACCCTGTCAGGGCGAGACCCGGTTCCTATCCCTCATGCCCAAATTCTGACCTTGATGCCCGACATCAGCCACCACACGCCCGCGGCCTGCGCCGACTCGCCCGGGACGGAACCCGGCCCGCCGGGAGAACACCGCCGCGAACCCCGCCGCTCATCCCGCCGCTCACCCACTCCCCCGAAGCCGCACAGGCCCCGCAGGCCCCGCAGGCCCCGCAGGCCGCGCGGGCCGCGCGGGGGCGGCGGGGGCGGCTGTGGCCGCACATCGCGGGGGTCCCGGGGCGGCCGGGCGACACGGCCGGCCCAACACAGTCGATCAATCCCGCATAACGGTCATATTTACTCCTAGTCTGACATTGCGCTCGTCCATCCTGTCCACCGGGCTTGCGCACCTGTCCCACCTCGGTTACTGGGAAGGACGGCATACGCCATGCCCGCAGATCTCGCCGTCATCGGACTCGGCCCGCTCGGCCTGCCCCTGGCCCAGGCCGCCGTCGCCGCCGGCATCCCCACCGTCGGCTACCGCACCGGCCCCGAGGCCGGCTCCCTCAGCCCCGCCGAACTGCGCCGGATGCTCTCGGGGGGTTTCCGGCCCGCCACCAACCCGGCCGAACTGGGGCGGGTGCGGACCGCCGTCATCTGCGCCCCGACCCCGCGCGACGCGGACGGCGGACTCGACCTGAGCCAGGTGGAGGCGGCCGCCCGCACCCTCGCCGGACACCTGCGCCCCCACACCACCGTGATCCTGGAGTCACCCGTGCACCCCGGGGCGACGGAGGGCTTCCTGCGGCCGCTGCTGGAGGAGACGTCGGGCCTGCGCGCGGGCCGCGACTTCCACCTCGCCTACTCCCCCAGCCGGGTCGACCCGGGCAGCCGCGCCTTCACCCCGGCGAACACCCCGAAGGTCATCGGCGGGCTCACCCCCGCCTGCACCGAGTCCGCCGCCGCCTTCTACAGCCGTCTGACCGACAAGGTGGTCCGCGCGCGCGGCCTGCGCGAAGCCGAGACGGTGCAGCTCCTGGAGACCAACTTCCGGCACGTCAACATCGCCCTGGTCAACGAGATGGCCGTCCTCTGCCACGACCTGGGCGTCGACCTGTGGGACGTCGTCCGCTGCGCCGAGACCAAGCCCTTCGGCTTCGAGGCCTTCCGCCCCGGCCCCGGCGTCGGCGGCCACTCCGTCCCCCTGGACCGCACCGGCCACTCCGGCAGCCCCCTGCGCATGGTCGAACTCGCCCAGCAGGTCAACAGCCGCATGCCCCGCTACGTCGTCCAGCGGGCCGCCGCCCTGCTCAACGAGCACGGCAAATCGGCCCGGGGCGCGCGCGTGCTCCTGCTCGGAGTCACCTACAAGCCCGACCTCGCCGACCAGCAGAACACCCCGGCGCGCGAGATCGCGATCCGCCTGATGGAGCTCGGCGCGGCCGTCAGCTACAACGACCCGTACGTGCCGTCCTGGAGCGTCCTGGACCGCCCGGTACCCCGCGCCGACTCCCTCTACGAAGCCGCCGCGGACGCCGACCTCACGATCCTCCTCCAGCAGCACCGCACCTACGACCTTCAGGGCCTGTCCGTGAAGGCGCAGCTACTGCTGGACACACGGGGGGCGACTCCCACCGGAGCGGCGCACCGCCTGTGAACCGACGCGGGAAAGGGGCCGGCTCCTCACCCGGGTGAGGAGCCGGCCCCTTTCGAGGTCCTGCGGGCCGTCGGGGTCAGCGGCGGTGCACCGAGTCCGCCACCGTGACCTCGACGCGCTGGAACTCCTTGAGCTCGCTGTAGCCGGTGGTGGCCATGGCGCGGCGCAGGGCGCCGAAGAAGTTCATCGAGCCGTCGGGCGTGTGCGAGGGGCCCGCGAGGACCTCCTCGATGGTGCCGACCGTGCCGAGGTCGACCTTCTTGCCCCGCGGCAGCTCCTCGTTGACGGCCTCCATGCCCCAGTGGTGGCCACGCCCCGGCGCGTCGGTCGCGCGCGCGAGCGGGGAGCCCATCATCACCGAGTCGGCGCCGCAGGCGATCGCCTTGGGCAGGTCGCCGGACCAGCCGACGCCACCGTCCGCGATCACGTGCACATAGCGGCCGCCGGACTCGTCCATGTAGTCGCGGCGGGCGGCGGCCACGTCGGCGACCGCGGTCGCCATCGGGACCTGGATGCCCAGCACGTTGCGCGTGGTGTGCGCCGCGCCGCCGCCGAAGCCGACGAGGACGCCCGCCGCGCCCGTGCGCATCAGGTGCAGGGCCGCGGTGTAGGTGGCGCAGCCGCCGACGATCACCGGGACGTCGAGCTCGTAGATGAACTGCTTCAGGTTCAGCGGCTCGTGCGAGCCGGAGACGTGCTCCGCCGAGACGGTCGTGCCGCGGATGACGAAGATGTCGACGCCCGCGTCGACGACGGCCTTGGAGAACTGGGCCGTGCGCTGCGGGGAGAGCGCGGCGGCGGTGACCACGCCCGAGTCGCGCACCTCCTTGATGCGCTGCCCGATCAGCTCCTCCTTGATGGGAGCGGCGTAGATCTCCTGGAGCCGGCGGGTGGCCGCCTCGACGGGCAGGCTCACGATCTCGTCGAGCAGCGGCTGCGGATCCTCGTGGCGGGTCCACAGACCTTCGAGGTTCAGCACGCCCAGGCCGCCCAGCTCGCCGATGCGGATCGCGGTGGCCGGCGAGACGACCGAGTCCATGGGAGCCGCCAGGAAGGGCAGCTCGAAGCGGTAGGCGTCGATCTGCCAGGCGATCGAGACCTCCTTCGGGTCCCGCGTACGGCGGCTGGGGACGACGGCGATGTCGTCGAAGGCGTACGCCCGGCGGCCGCGCTTGCCGCGCCCGATCTCGATCTCAGTCACGTTTGTGGCCTTTCCCTGATGCGTTCGGCGTGTTCCAGTATCGCCGACGGGCACGACGAGGGCGGCCCCGGAGCCCCGGGACCGCCCTCGTCGCGGTGTCCCACGCGCGTGGAACGCCTACTTGCTGCTGTAGTTCGGCGCCTCGACCGTCATCTGGATGTCGTGCGGGTGGCTCTCCTTGAGGCCCGCGGAGGTGATCCGCACGAAGCGGCCCTTGCTCTCCATCTCCTCGATGGTGGCGGCGCCCACGTAGCCCATGGTCTGGCGCAGACCGCCGACGAGCTGGTGCAGGACGTTGCCGAGCGGGCCGCGGTAGGGGACCTGGCCCTCGATGCCCTCGGGCACGAGCTTGTCGTCGGAGCCGACCTCCGCCTGGAAGTAGCGGTCCTTGGAGTACGACTTGGCCTGGCCGCGGGACTGCATGGCGCCCAGCGAGCCCATGCCGCGGTAGGACTTGAACTGCTTGCCGTTGATGAACTGCAGCTCGCCCGGCGACTCCTCGCAGCCCGCGAGCAGGCTGCCCAGCATCACCGTGTCGGCGCCGGCGGCGAGCGCCTTGCCGATGTCGCCGGAGTACTGCAGGCCGCCGTCGCCGATCAGCGGGATGCCCGCCGGGCGGGCGGCGAGGGACGCCTCGTAGATGGCGGTGACCTGCGGGACGCCGATGCCGGCGACCACGCGCGTGGTGCAGATCGAGCCGGGGCCGACGCCGACCTTGATGCCGTCGACGCCCGCGTCGATCAGGGCCTGGGCGCCGTCACGGGTGGCGACGTTGCCGCCGATCACGTCGACGCGCACACTCGACTTGATCTTCGACATCCAGCTGAGGGCGTTGCTGTTGTGACCGTGCGAGGTGTCGACGACCAGGAAGTCCACGCCGGCCTCGGCGAGGGCCTGGGCGCGCTCCAGCGCCTCGGGGCTCGCGCCCACCGCGGCGCCGACGAGCAGCCGGCCCTCCGCGTCCTTGGCGGCGCGGGGGTACTTCTCGGCCTTGACGAAGTCCTTGACGGTGATGAGGCCCTTGAGGGCGCCCGCCTCGTCGACCAGGGGAAGCTTCTCGATCTTGTGCCGGCGCAGCAGCTCCATGGCCTCGACGCCGGAGATGCCCACCTTGCCGGTGACCAGCGGCATCGGGGTCATGACCTCGCGCACCTGGCGCGAACGGTCGGTCTCGAAGGCCATGTCGCGGTTGGTGACGATGCCGAGTAGCTTGCCGCCGCCGTCGGTGACCGGGACACCGCTGATGCGGAACTTGGCGCACAGGGCGTCGGCCTCGGCCAGCGTCGCGTCCGGGTGCACCGTGATCGGGTCGGTGACCATGCCGGACTCGGAGCGCTTCACCAGGTCGACCTGGTTCACCTGGTCCTCGATGGCGAGGTTGCGGTGCAGCACGCCGACGCCGCCCTGGCGGGCCATCGCGATCGCCATGCGGGACTCGGTCACCTTGTCCATCGCCGCCGAGAGCAGCGGGATGTTGACCCGCACGTTGCGGGAGATGCGGGACGAGGTGTCGACCGCGTTGGGGAGCACCTCGGATGCACCCGGCAGCAGCAGCACGTCGTCGTAGGTCAGCCCGAGGGTCGCGAATTTTCCGGGCACTCCGTCGACGTTGGCAGTCATGACACCTTCCCCAAATGGCCTTGATCGGTGCGGATGTCCATGCTAACGGGAAGCGCACCGCCCGAATTCCACGGTCACGGACGAGTGCGGTCTTCGTATGTTCGTACGGAAACGGCGACCGGGCTGTTCAGCGACGGCGTCCACCGGTGCGGCCACCGGGGTTCGTCACTGCTCGGCGAGCGCCCGCAGTCTGCTGAGCGCCCGGTGCTGGGCCACGCGGACCGCTCCGGGTGACATTCCCAACATCTGGCCGGTCTCCTCGGCGGTGAGGCCCACCGCGATGCGCAGCAGCAGCAGTTCGCGCTGGTTCTCGGGCAGGTTGGCCATGAGCTTCTTCGCCCATTCGGCGTCACTGCTGAGCAGGGCGCGCTCCTCGGGGCCCAGCGAGTCGTCCGGCCGTTCGGGCATCTCGTCGGACGGCACCGCCGTCGAGCCCGGATGGCGCATCGCGGCCCGCTGAAGGTCGGCGACCTTGTGAGCGGCGATGGCGAAGACGAAGGCCTCGAAGGGTCTGCCGGTGTCCCGGTAGCGGGGCAGGGCGAGCAGGACCGCGACGCAGACCTCCTGGGCGAGGTCCTCCACGAAGTGACGGGCGTCTCCGGGAAGCCGGGACAGCCGGGTGCGGCAGTAGCGCAGGGCCAGCGGATGGACGTGGGCCAGCAGGTCGTGGGTGGCCTGCTCATCGCCGTCCACCGCGCGATGGACGAGCGCTCCGATCGTCCCCACGGCAGTGACCGCCTCGTCATCGCGCATCGGTCCATGGTGCACTGCGGCCGGACCGGCCGCGGCACCGTGCCCGTCGTTGTGCACCGAAGCGTTATGAGCAGGTGCGCCGGCACTCATCCCCTGCGCCCTCCCCTTCCGCTCGACCGACTCGTCCCCGAGGAACTCCACACCTCAAGGATGCGGCATCCGCGGCGAAACGAGCAGCGGGCGCCCGCCGGGACCCTGTGCCGCTCCCGCCCGCGACGCGGCGCCGGGAGCTCTCGGCCGGCCTCCGGACCGCCTCTGAGCAGGGAGGTTCACCCATGAGCCCGCTCTCCTCGATGAATGACCGATGTCACCCCGAACCGGTGCGATCCACCGGACGGCCCAGACCCGTCCCGCCTCGGAACGCCCCGGCCCCGTCCTGCCCGACCCCGTCCTGCCCAGACCCGTCCTGCCCCGGAACGGTCCGGGGCCGCGGGCCGGGCGGGCGGCGGGGACGGCCCTAGCGGACGAGTCCCCACCGGAAGCCGAGCGCCACCGCGTGCGCGCGGTCCGAGGCGCCGAGCTTCTTGAACAGCCGTCGGGCGTGCGTCTTGACGGTGTCCTCGGAGAGGAACAGCTCACGGCCGATCTCCGCGTTGGAGCGACCGTGGCTCATGCCTTCGAGGACCTGGATCTCCCGTGCGGTGAGCGTGGGCGCCGCGCCCATCTCGGCCGAGCGCAGCCGGCGTGGGGCCAGCCGCCAGGTCGGGTCGGCGAGCGCCTGGGTGACGGTCGCCCGCAGTTCCGCGCGCGAGGCGTCCTTGTGCAGATAGCCGCGGGCGCCGGCGGCGACCGCGAGGGCGACGCCGTCGAGGTCCTCGGCGACGGTCAGCATGATGATGCGCGCCCCGGGGTCGGCGGACAGCAGTCGCCGTACGGTCTCGACGCCGCCCAGGCCGGGCATGCGTACGTCCATCAGAATCAGGTCCGAGCGGTCGGCGCCCCAGCGGCGGAGCACCTCCTCGCCGTTGGCCGCCGTCGTCACGCGCTCGACGCCGGGCACGGTCGCGACCGCGCGGCGGAGCGCCTCTCGGGCAAGCGGGGAGTCGTCGCAGACGAGGACGGAAGTCATGGCCGCCCTCCGCAGCTGATGCGCGTCACCTTGTGCCTCCAGGCTGGTACGAATCGTCACCTGTGCGGTCGACCGTCTCGGACGCCTGCCCGAGCGTTTTGTGTTTCCAACCGCCACCGCACTCTCAACGACGGTCACTCGAAAGAGTTACGGGGCTGCGTGCATTCTTCGGCACTCTACGTGAGGGGCCGGACACAGAGGAGTCAGCCACACGGACCCTCAAGCTTTCATCACAACCCGTGCCCCATTCAGCCCTATTTCTTCCCTTTTGCTGGTGTCTGAGGCTAGATTCGCAATGAGTCATATTTTCATCTCCTTAGATCGTAGTTGTACGGTCGTGGGCACCGTATCCGCTCAGAACGGCTACAAGGGGTCACGCAATGGCAGATTTCTCCCGCCTTCCCGGACCGAACGCGGACCTGTGGGACTGGCAGCTTCTGGCTGCCTGCCGCGGAGTGGACAGTTCGCTCTTCTTCCATCCGGAGGGCGAGCGCGGGGCGGCTCGGAGCGCTCGCGAGAACTCGGCCAAGGAGGTCTGCATGAGGTGCCCGGTCCGCGCTCAGTGCGCGGCGCACGCCCTGGCGGTTCGCGAGCCGTACGGGGTGTGGGGCGGGTTGACCGAGGACGAGCGCGAGGAGCTCATGGGGCGGGCGCGCAACCGCCTGGTGTCGGCGTCGTCAGGCGCGAGAGACACCGCTTCGAACACATGAAGGAACGTTTCTGCGAAAGCGGCCGGAAAAGAGCCGGCCGAGGGAGATCCGGCGAGTCGGAGGGCACACGCGCGTGCCCTCCGTTTTTCCGTGCCGCGGGGTCAGCGCCGCGCGGCACGTCCCAGTTGTTCCAGCGTCGCCGTCACCGCCGGCACCTGGGCAAGATCCGGCAGGGTGAGCGCGACGATCTCCCGCCGCACCGCCGGTTCCAGCGCGACCGCGCGGGCGCCGCGGGGCCGCACCGACTCGATGGCGAGCTCGGGCAGCACGGCGACGCCGAGACCGGCGCCCACCAGGCCGACCACGGCCGGATAGTCGTCGGTCTCGAAGTCGATGCGGGGCGTGAAGCCGGCGCGCTCGCACACCTGCACCAACTGGCCGCGGCAGCGCGGGCAGCCGGCGATCCACGGCTCGGCGGCGAGGTCGTCGATGGCGACGGACTCCACGCGCGCGAGGCGGTGCCGCTCGGGCACCAGGGCGACCAGGCGGTCCGTCAGCAGCGGGCGCACGACCAGGTCGTCCCACTCGCCCTCGCCGGGTCCCGTCATGGCGCCGTCGCCCGTGGCGCGCTCGTAGCGGAAGGCGAGGGCGATGTCGCAGTCGCCCTCCCGGAGCAGTTCGACCGAGCGCGGCGGCTCGGCCTCCTCCAGGGAGACCCGGGTGCCGGGGTGAGCGGCGCGCAGCGCGGCGAGGGCGGTGGGCACCAGGGTGGAGCTGCCGCTGGGGAAGGAGACCAGACGGACCCGGCCCGCGCGCAGCCCGGCGATCGCGGCGACCTCCTCCTCGGCCGCCGTCAGTCCGGACAGGATCCCGACCGCGTGCCGGACGAGGGCCTCGCCCGCCTGGGTCAGCCGCGTCTCGCGGCCGCTGCGGACCAGCAGGGGCGTTCCGACCGAGGCCTCCAGGGCCTTCATCTGCTGGCTGACGGCGGGCTGGGTGCAGCCCAGTTCCCGCCCGGCCGCCGAGAAGGAGCCGGTGGCGGCGACGGCGCGCAGCACACGGAGATGACGGGCCTCGATCATCCATCGAGCATAAGGGACCCTTGGATGGCGGAGCGAATAACGCGTCGACACTTTGACATCCGGTCGCCTATCGTGCCGCCATGAGGCTTCTGTCTGTCAATCTGGGCCGCCCGAAGGCCGTTCCCTACACCGGTCAGCCGCAGGGGTTGACCGGCATCGACAAGCGGCCGGTCGAGGGGCCCGTGCGGGTCTCGGCACCCGGACCGAAGGGGGTCGGGGCGAGCGGTCTGGCCGGGGACGCGGTGTGCGAGCTGCGCCATCACGGCGGCGACGACCAGGCGGTGTACGCCGTCGCGCGCGAGGACCTCGACGCCTGGGAGGGCGAGCTGGGGCGCACGCTGGGCAACGGCATGTTCGGCGAGAACCTCACCACGCAGGGCCTCGACGTCTCGGGGGCGCGGATCGGCGAACGCTGGCGGATCGGCTCCGAGGTGATGCTGGAGGTGACCGCCGGGCGGATACCGTGCCTCACCTTCCAGGGACACCTGGGCGAGAAGCAGTGGGTGAAGCGCTTCACCCGGAAGGCGGCGACGGGCGCGTATCTCCGCGTGATCGTCCCGGGCGACGTCCGCGCGGGGGACGCGGTGGAGATCGTCCATGTGCCGGATCACGACGTGACGGCCCGGATGCAGTTCCAGGCCGTCACCACGCACCGGGAGCTGCTGCCGAGGCTGCTCGCGGCCGGCGAGGCCCTTCATCCGGAGTCGCTCGCCGCGGCCCGGAAGTACGTGGCGGAGCACGGGGGCTGAGCGGTTCTCACGCGGGGGACGCTCACGAGGCCTTCACGTTCTGGAGGCCGCGTGCAGAGGGCGGACCCCGCCTCTGCGGGTCACTAACCTTGCGCCATGACAACGGCTCTCATTACGGGTTCGACCGCGGGCATCGGCGCCGCGTTCGCGCGCAGACTGGCGGCGGACGGGCACGATCTCGTCCTCGTGGCACGGGACACCAAGCGGCTGCGTGAGCAGGCGACCGAGTTGCACGACCGGCACGGCATCGAGGCGGAGGTGCTGACCGCCGACCTCGCCACGGACGAGGGCATCGAAGCGGTGGCCGGCCGCCTCGGGGACCGCAAGAACCCCGTCGACCTGCTGGTCAACAACGCCGGCTTCGGCAACAAGGGCCGCTACCTCGACGTGTCCATGGCCGACGAGCTGAAGATGCTCAAGGTGCACTGCGAGGCGGTGCTGCGGCTGACGTCCGCGGCGACGGCGTCGATGCGCGAGCGCGGGCGCGGCGGGGTCGTCAACGTGGCGTCCGTGGCGGCCTTCGTGCCGCGCGGGACGTACGGGGCGTCCAAGGCGTGGGTCGTGCAGTTCACGCAGGGCGCGGCGAAGGACCTGGCGGGCAGCGGGGTGCGGCTGATGGCGCTCTGCCCGGGCTTCGTGCGCACCGAGTTCCACGAGCGGGCCGGGATGGGCACGGACAACATCCCGGGCTGGATGTGGCTGGACGCGGACAAGCTGGTCGCGGCGGCACTGCACGACCTGGCGCGCGGGAAGTCGCTGTCGATCCCGGACCCGCGCTACAAGGCGCTGATGGGTCTGGTGAAGGTGACGCCCCGGTCGTTGCTGGGCGGGATCAGCTCGAAGACGGGCCGCAAGTACGGGCCGCAGTGACGCGAGCGGCGCTGAACGGGTGACGCGGGCGCTCCGGTGGGAAAATGGACGGGACGGGACCGGGACCCAGGGGGGCCGGAGGCGGCGTCATGACGTTCGTACAGCTCATCGACTGCAAGACCAGCCGGTTCGACGAGATGGACCGGCTGATGGACATGTGGGTCGAGCAGACCCGCGGGAAGCGGACCGCGACCCACGCGGTCGTCGCCAAGGACCGCTCCGACGACTCGCACTTCATCGAGATCGTGGAGTTCCCCTCCTACGAGGAGGCGATGCGCAACTCCAACCTCCCGGAGACCGGCAAGGTCTTCCAGGAACTGGTCGCCCTGTGCGACGAGATGCCGACGTTCACGGATCTCGACGTCGTGCGGGACGAGCAGTTGTACACGCGGACGGCACAGCTGTTCTTCGACACGGTCGGCACGCGGGGCGAGCTGCCGCCGCTCGACGGGCTGATCGCCGAGGAGTACCACGACCACGATCCGGCCAACCCGCAGGACACCATGGGGATGGACGCGATGCGGCGGGAGATCGAGGCGTGGCGCAGCGGCTTCGACTTCGACTTCGTGCTCGGCGACCAGATCGCCCAGGGCGACCGGGTGTGCAGCCGCTGGACCTGGCACGGCGTCCACAAGGGCGACTACATGGGGATCCCGGCCACGGGCAGAAGCGTCACGATGACCGGGGCGACGATCTTCCGGTGCCGGGAGGACGGAAAGATCGTCGAGGGCTGGTGGCAGTACGACCGGCTCGGCCTGATGGACCAGCTGGGCGTCCTGGACGCGCTGGAGCGGTAGCGGGCCGGGGCCGCGGGAGCGGCGGACGCACGCCGAGGCCCGGCGCCTCTTGTCTGCAGGGCGCCGGGCCTCGGTTCATGCCGTGGGTACCGACCTGGGTCAGTGGGAGTGGCCGTGGGAGTGCCCGCCGGCGGCCGGCTCCTCCTCTTCCTTCTTCTCGACGACGAGGGTCTCGGTCGTCAGGAGGAGGGAGGCGATGGAGGCGGCGTTCTCCAGGGCGGAACGGGTGACCTTGACCGGGTCGATGACGCCGGCCTTGACCAGGTCGCCGTACTCGCCGGTGGCGGCGTTGAAGCCCTGGCCCTTGTCGAGCTCGGCCACCTTGGCGGTGATGACGTAGCCCTCAAGGCCCGCGTTCTCGGCGATCCAGCGGAGCGGCTCGACGACGGCGCGGCGGACGACGGCCACACCGGTGGCCTCGTCGCCGGTCTTGCCCAGGCCGCCCTCCAGCACCTTGGCGGCGTGGACCAGCGCGGAACCGCCACCGGAGACGATGCCCTCCTCGACCGCGGCGCGGGTCGCGGAGATGGCGTCCTCCAGGCGGTGCTTCTTCTCCTTCAGCTCCACCTCGGTGGCGGCGCCGACCTTGATCACGCACACGCCGCCGGCCAGCTTCGCGAGGCGCTCCTGGAGCTTCTCGCGGTCCCAGTCGGAGTCGGTGTTCTCGATCTCGGCCTTGATCTGGGCGATGCGGCCCACGACGTCCTCGGACTTGCCGCCGCCGTCGACCAGCGTGGTGTCGTCCTTGGTGACGGTGACGCGGCGGGCGGAGCCGAGCACGTCGATGCCGACCTGGTCGAGCTTGAGGCCGACCTCCTCGGAGATGACGGTGGCGCCGGTGAGGACGGCCATGTCCTGCAGCATCGCCTTGCGGCGGTCGCCGAAGCCGGGGGCCTTGACCGCGACCGCGTTGAAGGTGCCGCGGATCTTGTTGACGACGAGGGTGGAGAGCGCCTCGCCCTCCAGGTCCTCGGCGATGATCAGCAGCGGCTTGGAGGAGTTGGTCTGGATGACCTTCTCCAGCAGCGGCAGCAGGTCGGCGATCGAGGAGATCTTGCCCTGGTTGATGAGGATGTAGGGGTCCTCCAGGACGGCTTCCATGCGCTCCTGGTCCGTCACGAAGTACGGCGACAGGTAGCCCTTGTCGAAGGCCATGCCCTCGGTGAAGTCCAGCTCCAGACCGAAGGTGTTGGACTCCTCGACGGTGATGACGCCGTCCTTGCCGACCTTGTCCATCGCCTCGGCGATGAGCTCGCCGACCTGCTGGTCCTGGGCGGACAGCGCGGCGACGGCGGCGATGTCGGACTTCTCGTCGATCGGGCGGGCGGTGGCCAGCAGGTCCTCGGAGATGGCCTTGACGGCGGCGTCGATGCCCTTCTTCAGGGCGGCCGGGGAGGCGCCGGCGGCGACGTTCTTGAGGCCCTCGCGTACGAGCGCCTGCGCGAGCACGGTGGCGGTGGTCGTACCGTCGCCCGCGATGTCGTTGGTCTTGGTCGCCACCTCCTTCACCAGCTGGGCGCCGAGGTTCTCGTACGGGTCCTCAAGCTCCACCTCACGGGCGATGGTGACGCCGTCGTTGGTGATGGTCGGGGCACCGAACTTCTTGTCGATGACGACGTTGCGGCCCTTGGGGCCGATCGTCACCTTGACGGTGTCGGCAAGCTTGTTGACGCCGCGCTCAAGGGCGCGACGGGCGTCCTCGTCGAACTTCAGGATCTTCGCCATGGGAGCGGTTCAGCCCTCTCGGAAAGCGTGGGAGAAACGAACTGCGCCCCCAGCGCCCGGCTGCACAGAGTAGCGGGGGCCAGGGGCGCAGTTCACTGCAAAACTGGGTGAATTACTTCTCGATGATCGCGAGAACGTCGCGAGCCGAGAGGACGAGGTACTCCTCGCCGTTGTACTTCACCTCGGTGCCGCCGTACTTGCTGTACAGAACGACATCGCCGACCTTGACGTCGAGCGGCAGGCGCTCGCCGTTCTCGAAGCGACCCGGGCCCACCGCGAGGACGGCGCCCTCCTGGGGCTTCTCCTTCGCGGTGTCCGGGATGACCAGGCCAGAGGCGGTGGTCTGCTCGGCGTCGAGCGGCTGGACCACAATGCGGTCCTCAAGCGGCTTGATGGCAACCTTGGAGCTGGTGGTCGTCACGATCCGACCTCCCCCTTCGGAGATCTCACGGGGTTAACTGTCTGAGGTGGCGACCAGGTGGATCCGTCGTCGCGGGTGCCGGACCTGCCCGTCGCTGTGTTGGCACTCTCCAGTGGTGAGTGCCAGAGCCGAGACTATGACCGCGATTAGCACTCGGTCAAGCGGAGTGCCAATGCGTGCGGCGCGTCGGCCATGTTTTCGGCTGGGCGAGCGCCTTCGCCACCCGACGTGCGGGGCGGGGCGGGACAGGGCGGGACGTGGCGTGCGCGGCGCCGGTGGCGGCTCGCGTGGCGTGGCATGCGCGGCGCCGGTGGTGGCGTGGCATGCGCGGCGCCGGTGGTGGCGTGGCGTGGCGTGGCGTCCTACAGATAGTCCTCCAGGCGGCCCACTGTCAGGCCCTGGTCCTGCACCTGGCGCAGCAGGCGGACCGTGCGTTCGCGCAGGACCGGGCCCGTCGTCTCGTCCGGGGCGACGGCGATGATGTCGCCGGGTTCGAGGCGGTGGGGGCCGTGGGCTCGGGTGAGGCCGGTGGGGCCCATGGCGGCGCGCCACAGGACGAGGGCCGCGATGCCGCAGTCGGCGGCGGCGCGCCGGGTGGTGACGTCGTAGGCGCCGTAGGGCGGGCGGAAGAGGCGGGGGCGCAGCCCGAACCGGGCGCGGAGCTTGTCCTGCTGGCCGCAGATCTCCGCGCGCTGCCCCGCGTAGGGCAGACCGCGCAGGACCGGGTGGTCGAGGGTGTGGTTCTGGATGCTCGCGCCGACCGACTGGAGCCGGGCGAAGTGCGCGTACCCCGGTCCGACCACGCTGTCGGTGAGGAACATGCTGACCGGCAGGCGCAGTTCGCGGACCATGTCGACGAAGCGCGGGTCGCGTTCGGCGCCGTCGTCGTAGGTGAGGAAGACGACCCTGTCGGTGGTCGGGACGTGGTCGAGGACCGGCGGGAGGGCCGTTTGCGCAAGGTCCGGCAGGACGCGGGCGGGGTGGGCCGGAGCGGCGGCCGGCGGGGCCGTCAGGCCCCAGCGCCGGTACGGGCTCGGTGCGGGCTCGCGTCCGTGTGCGGCGGCCTTCCGTCCCAGGCGTTCGATCGGGTCGACGGACTGGGCGCAGCCGGTCAGGGTCGCCAGGACCAGCAGGACGGCCGTCAGTCCGCGCGCCCTCACAGGTAGTCCTCCAGCCGGGCCACCGCGTAGCCCTTCGCCGTGACCTTGTCCAGGAACCGGCGGACCATGTCGGGCATCGTGCCCTTCCACTCGCCGCGACCGCGGAAGTGGGTGAGGACGATGTCGCCCGGGTGGAGGTCCTGGTCCGACTCCCGGTACTCCCAGTGGTCGACGAAGACCTCCTCGTCCCAGAGCGGGGCGTAGCGCACCCCGCAGGACTTCGCGGCGCGCAGGCTGTCCTGGTCGTAGTTGCCGAACGGCGGCCGGAAGAGGGCGGGGCGGTCGCCGTAGTGCTCCCGCATCACCTCCTGCATGCCGCAGATCTCGCGCTTCTGGCGGGCGTAGGAGAGGGCCGGCAGGTAGGGGTGGTGGAGGGTGTGGTTGTTCAGGGTCACCCCCAGGTCCCGCATCTTCTTGAAGTAGCCGTAGTCGTCCTTGATCAGGTAGTTGCTGAGGAAGGCGGTGTACGGGACCTTCAGCTCGCTCATCATGCGCAGGAACGCCGGGTCCTTCTCGGCGCCGTCGTCGATGGTGAGGAAGACGACCTTGTCCTCGGTCGGGACCGTGGTGAAGACCGGCGGCAGACCGAGTTCCTCGTGGTCGTCGACCTCGAAGCCCTTGCGGGTGGTGATCTCCGGCTTGTGCGCGGGCGGCGCCGGGGGCGTCAGCGGGACCTTCCTCAGACCCCAGCGCCGCGCCACGGCCGCTCTGGCCTGCTGGGCGGCTCGGAGCCGGTCGGCGTACGCGTGCAGGGCGCGGGCGGGCGGCGCCTCCGGAGGCGCGGCCTTCTCGGGCTGCTGGCCCGGGGCGGGACGGATCGCGCCCCCGGCGCCTCCTCCGCCGCCCGCACAGCCCGACGCGAGGGCGGCCAGCGCGAGGACGACGAGCGCGCCCCGGAATCCCGTACGCCCGCGGCCGCCCCGGATTTGCGCACCCCCGCGGCCGCGCCGGACACCGGTACGTCCACACCGGCGCGGCACCTGAGAACAACCACGGTTGTCATCATTTTGTACGACAGGTCCCATGGCGCCGGATCCTCGCAGTCGCCGTCCCCGAAACCCCGACCGACACCGCCGCCGGACGCCCACCGTCCACCGACTGGCCCACACCGACCGCCGCCGGCTCCCGCGCCGAGGCGGCCGGGCCCCCCGACCGGCGAGACGGGCGGTTGGCGGACAATGGCGGGGTGAACGACCTTGCTCCGCTGCTCACTGCCGAGGGCCGCGCCCTCCTCGACGCGGTGCGCGGCGCCGCCCCCGCCGACGAGCTCGCCCTCGCCACCCGGCTGCGCCGCGAGCACCCGGCCGACCTGGTGTCGGCTGCCATCGGCCAGGCCAGGCTGCGGCAGCGGGCAGCGGTGAAGTTCGGGGCCGAGGACGCGGAGCGGATGTTCTTCACCCCGAACGGCGTGGAGCAGTCGACACGGGCGAGCGTCGCCGGCTACCGGGCCGCGCGGATGAGGGCGCTCGGCGTGACCTCCGTCGCCGACCTGTGCTGCGGGATCGGCGGCGACGCGATCGCGCTCGCCCGCGCCGGGATCCGGGTGCTGGCCGTCGACCGGGACCCGGTCACGGCACAGGCGGCGCGCGCGAACGCCGAGACGCTGGGGCTGAGCGAACTGATCGAGGTGCGCGAGGCGGACGTCACCGAGGTGGACACCGGCGGCTACGACGCCGTGTTCGTCGATCCGGCGCGCCGGGGCGGCCGCGGACGCGTCTTCGACCCCGAGGCCTACTCGCCGCCGCTGTCCTGGGCGGTGGGGGCCGCCCTCGCCGCGCCCCGCGCCGCTCTGAAGATCGCGCCCGGCGTGCCGCACGAGGCGATCCCGGCCGAGGCCGAGGCCGAGTGGATCTCGGACGGCGGGGACGTGAAGGAGGCGGTGCTGTGGTTCGGGACCGCCGAGCCGGGCGCGGTCCGGGCGACCCTGCTGCCGGGGCCGAGGACGCTGCTCGGCGGCGGGCTGCCCGACCCACGCGTGCGGCCGGTCGGCAGGTATCTGTACGAGCCCGACGGCGCGGTGGTCCGGGCCCATCTGGTGGCCGACGTGGCCCGCGAGATCGACGGCGGGCTGATCGACGAGACCATCGCCTACGTCACCGCCGACGCGCTGCGCCCCACCCCGTACGCCACCGCCTACGAGATCACCGATCAACTCCCTTTCAACGTGAAGAAGTTGAAGGCCCTGCTGCGGGAACGCGGGGTCGGGATCCTGACCGTGAAGAAGCGCGGGTCGGCGGTGGAGCCGGAGGAACTGCGCAAGAAGGCGCTTCCCAAGGACCGGGGGCCGCACTCGGCGACCGTCTTCCTGACCCGGGTGGCGGGGGCGCCGACGATGCTCCTCGGCGCCCCCGCCGGTCCGACCGCTACCGGTTGAGGCTGACGGGGCCGTCAGGGCCTGTCAGGGCTCTCGGGGCTCTCGGGGCTGTCGGGGCGGTGGACGTCTGCCCTGGTCGACGGCCGTGCCGCCCGTCTCACCCGAGGCAGTCCGTCGCCCGGGCCAGCAGCAGTTCCCGCTCCCGCTCGTTGCCCGTCAGCGCGGCCGCCCGCTCGAACTCGGTCCTGGCCTCCGCCGGCCGGCCCAGGCGCAGCAGCAGGTCGCCGCGGACGCTGGGCAGGAGGTGGTAGTCGCGCAGGGAGGGCTCGGCGGCGAGGCCGTCGACGATCTCCAGCGCGGGCGCCGGCCCCTCGGCCATCGACACGGCCACGGCGCGGTTGAGCTCGACGACCGGCGACGGAGCACGCAGGGCCAGCAGGCCGTACAGGGTGGCGATGGCCGTCCAGTCGGTGTCCTCGTAGGCCGGGGCGTGCGCGTGGCAGGCGGCCACGGCGGCCTGGAGGGCGTAGGGGCCCGGGGCCCCGGACGGGGAGGCGGCCCCGGCCCGGTCCAGGGCGGCGATGCCCCGGGCGACGAGCCGTCTGTCCCAGCGGCGGCGGTCCTGGTCCCTCAGCAGGACGGGCGAGCCGTCGGGGGCCGTGCGCGCGGGGGTGCGGGACGCCTGGAACTCCAGGAGCGCGGCCAGTGCGTGGACCTCGGGCTCCTTCGGCATCAGGGCCGCCAGCTGCCGGGCCAGCCGCAGCGCGTCCTCGCACAGCGCCGGGCGCAGCCAGTCGTCGCCGGCGGTGGCCGCGTAGCCCTCGTTGAAGATCAGGTAGATCACGTCCAGGACCGAGCCCAGCCGGGCCTCGCGGTCGGGTCCGTACGGCACCTCGAAGGCGACGTTCCTGGTGGCCAGGGTCTTCTTGGCGCGGACGATGCGCTGGGCGACCGTCGGTTCGGGCACCAGGAAGGCGCGGGCGATCTCGGGCGTGCTCAGACCGCCGAGCAGACGCAGGGTGAGGGCGGTGCGGGCTTCGGCGGACAGCACCGGGTGGCAGGCGGTGAAGACGAGCCGGAGCAGGTCGTCGTCGATGTCGTCGGCGTCGGCGGGCTCCTCGGGCGGGGCGGTCGTGGTCTGCAGGTCGCGGCCCATCTCCTGCAGCTTGCGGGCGTAGTTCTCCCGGCGACGGACCAGGTCGACGGCGCGGTGCCGGGCGGCCGCCGTGAGCCAGGCCCCGGGCTTGTCCGGCACGCCGTCGCGGGGCCACTGCTCCAGCGCGGCCACCAGCGCGTCCTGCGCCAGCTCCTCCGCGATGCCGACGTCGCGCACGACACGGGCGACGGTCGCGATGACCCGGGGGTACTCCAGTCGGAAGACGGTCTCGATGGCGGCGCGGGGATCGGGGGCGGCACGGCGGTCCGGGGCGGCACGGCGGTCCGCGGCCGGGCCGCGGTCCGGGCTGTGCTCCGGGCTGCGCTCCGGGCTGTGGTCCGGGGCGGGCAGGGGGTTCGAGGCGGGCTGTTGTTCCACAACCCACCATCGAACACCCGCCGGACGCCCGGGCCAAGGAAGGCTCAGCCCTCCGCGATCTCCCGCACCTCGCAGGTCACCGTCCAGAAGTCCTCGTGGACCTTCACGAACCGCGTGGCCCACTCGACGGCCTCGTCCCGGTCCTTGCACTGCATGATCGCGTAGCCGCCGACGGCCTCCTTGGTCTCCGTGAAGGGCCCGTCGGTGACGGAGACCTTCCCGCCCTCGTAGCGCACCCGGGCGCCCTGCCCCGTCGGGGTGAGCCCGGCGGTCTCCAGCATCACGCCGGCCTTGGTGATCTCCTCGATCAGCTCCCCCATGCGCTGCATCAGTTCGGGGCTGGGACCCTCGGCGGGCATGCTGTTCTCGTCGATCCGCACCAGCGACATGTAGCGGGGCATGGTGACTCCTCCGGTCCGATGGGCCGGGTCCTTCCCGGCCTCTCACCCCTTCGTCGAACGGGAGCCGGACGGATCGACATCCCCCCGCGATTTTTTCGCCGGGTTTCAGGGCCCCGGCCGCGTGCCGTGTTTCCCGTGCGGATCCCAGGCTCCCCCGGATCCGCCGGGGGTCAGTTCAGGGTCACCGTGGGCGCCGGGTTGCTGCCGCTCCAGTTCGCGTTGAACCCGAAGCTCACCGCACCGCCGTCCGGGACCGTCCCGTTGTACGAGGCGTTCCCGCACATCACGGCCGACCCCGACTGGGTGCAGTCGGCGTTCCAGGCCTGGGTGATCCGCTGGCCCGCGCCGTACGTCCAGGTCACCTTCCAGGACGACAGCGAGGCGCCCGAGCAGGAGATCGTCACGTTGCCGGTGAACCCGGTGTTCCACTGGCTTCCCACGCTGTACACGGCCTTGCACCCGCCGGTCGGCGGCGGGGTGGTCGTGCCGCCGAGCGCTTCGGCGATGCCGTAGTAGGCGGGTTTGGGCGCGTAGTTGCCGTCGTACGGCGTCGCCGCGCCCTCCCCGGGGAAGGTGCCCTCCACCCAGGAGTCGGAGTCGGTGAAGCCCCAGACGGTGAGGTTCACACAGCGCGCGACGGCGACGCAGGCGGCGGTGACCGCCTTGTAGTCGGCCTTCTGCCGGTCGAGTTTGGCGCTGTCCGAGGGCAGCGTCATCCGGATGTCCAGCTCGGTGATCGCCACGTCGACGCCGAGGTCGGCGAAGCGCTGGATGTTCTGCTGGAGGCTGGCGGGGACCTGACCGAGGACGAGGTGGGCCTGGAGGCCGACCCCGTCGATGGGGACTCCCCGCTGCTTCAGCGACCTGACCAGGTTGTACAGGGCCGTGGACTTCGCGTTGACGCCCTCGACGTTGTAGTCGTTGATGTAGAGCTTCGCGGCCGGGTCGGCGGCCCGCGCCCAGGTCAGGGCGTTGGCGATGTAGTCCGCGCCGAGGCCGTTGTACCAGAGGGTCGGGCGGTAGGTCCCGTCCTCGTTGAAGGCCTCGTTGACGACGTCCCAGGCGGCGATCCTGCCCTTGTAGCGGCCGACCTCGGTGGCGATGTGGTTCTGCAGCAGGTCGCCCAGCTGGGTGGGGGTCCAGCTGCCGTTGGTGAGCCAGTTCGGGTTCTGGTTGTGCCAGACCAGGGTGTGGCCGCGCACCTGCTGGCCGTGGTCCTGCGCGAAGGCCACGATCCTGTCGGCCTCGGCCCAGTCGAAGGCGCCCCGGGCCGGCTCCACCGAGGCCCACTTCATGGCGTTGCCGGGGGTCAGCGAGGAGAACTGCGCCGCGGCGACGTCGCCGTAGGTCCCGGTGAGCTTGGAGCCGGTGACCGCGGTGCCGACGACCTTGCCCTTGGCCGCGCCGAGGTCGCGCAGCGGGGTGTCCGCCGCGTGGGACGCGGGGGCCGCGACGAGCATCGCCGCCGCGGCGGCGACCCCGGTGACCAGCGTGGTCAGCCGGGTTTTCAGACGGGATGCGCTGGAGGATCTCATGGCGGGCGCCTCCGAAAGTTTCGGTCGTTCAACCGATTGACTTCGGAGGAGTGTGGAGGCGTGCGCCACACCCGTCAATACGTCAACTTCCGGCCACACCCCCACTTGCGACTTCTTCTTCGTTCGGGCGAGAGGCTCCCGCTCCCGCCGCCCGCCCCGGGCCCCGCCCTACGCGGCCGGCGGCGCCCCGGTGCTCGTGCGCACCACCAGGCTGGTCGCCAGCTCCACCCGGGTCGCCGTCGGCGCCTCCTGGGACGTCGACCGCGCCAGTTCGAGGACCAGCCGGGCGGCCGCCTCGGCCATCTCGGTCAGCGGCTGCCGCACGGTCGTCAGCGGCGGCCCCACCCAGCGGGCCACCGGCAGATCGTCGAAGCCGACCACGCTGACGTCCTCCGGAATGCGCAGCCCCAGCTCGCGCGCGGCCTCGTAGAAGCCGAGGGCCTGGAGGTCGTTGCCGGCGAAGACCGCGGTGGGCCGGTCGGGTCGGTCGAGGAGTTCACGGCCGAGCCGGTAGCCGGTCTCGTGATGGAAGTCGCCGGTCTTGATCAGCGCCTGGTCGACCGGCAGCCCGGCCGTCTCCAGGGCGGCCCGGTAGCCGTCGATCCGGGCCCGGCTGCACATCATCTGCGGCGGCCCGCTGATCGCCCCGATCCGCCGGTGCCCCAGCTCGACCAGGTGCCGGGTGGCGGCGAGGCCGCCCTGCCAGTTGGTCGCCCCGATGGACGGCACGTCGGCGCCCGGGTCGCCGGCCGGGTCCATCACCACGAACGGGATGGACCGGCTGGTCAGCAGCGCCCGCTGGGACTCGTCCAGCCCGGACAGCACCAGCACGACGCCGTGCGGGCGGCGGGCGGCCACCTGGTCGGCCCAGGTCCGCCCGGGGGTGAGCCGCCCCGCGCTCTCGCTCAGCACCACGCTCAGCCCGGCGTCGCGGGCCACGTTCTCCACACCCCGGATGACCTCCATCGCCCAGGCGCTCTCCAGCTCGTGGAAGACCAGGTCGATCAGCGGCGAGCGGGTCGCCTCGGCCCGGCGGCGCCGGTAGCCGTGGGCGCGCAGCAGTTCCTCGACGCGGGTGCGGGTGCCGGGGGCGACGTCGGCCCGTCCGTTGAGGACCTTCGAAACAGTCGGTGCCGATACGCCGGCCTCGCGGGCGATCTCCGCGAGGGTCGCGGTCTGTGTCGGCCGCGCTTCTGTCCGCGTTTCCACGGGCTCCGAGGGTGTCATGGCGGCGATCGTATCGCCACGCGACCTCTTGACGAACCTGGTAGGACGCCATAGGTTCCCGGAACATTCGAAGTACAGCTCGAAACATTCGTACACTCGCTCGTACAGGATCCCCGGATTCGCTGGCCCTCTGGTGGCTCACCGACCTCTGACAGGAGTTTCATGACCACCGCCCCCTGGCGTGACCCCGCCCTGCCCGCCGCCGCCCGCGTCGACGACCTCCTCTCCCGGATGACCCTGGAGGAGAAGACCGCCCAGCTGTACGGCGTGTGGGTGGGCGCCGCGACGGACGGCGACGGAGTCGCCCCCCACCAGCACGACATGAGCGCCGATCCCGGCGAGGACTACGACGAGCTGATCACCCGCGGGCTCGGCCAGCTGACCCGTTCCTTCGGCACCGCCCCCGTGGAGCCGGGCCTCGGCGCCCGGGCCCTGGCCCTCGCCCAGCGGCAGATCGCCGCGGCGGGCCGCTTCGGCATCCCGGCGGTCGCCCACGAGGAGTGCCTGGCCGGCTTCACCGCCTGGCGGGCCACCGCCTATCCGGTGCCGCTGGCCTGGGGCGCCGCCTTCGACCCTCCGCTGGTGGAGGAGATGGGCCGGGCCATCGGCCGCGACCTGCGCGCCGTCGGCGTCCACCAGGGTCTGGCCCCCGTACTGGACGTCGTCCGCGACCCGCGCTGGGGACGGGTCGAGGAGACGATCGGCGAGGACCCGTACCTGGTGGGCACCGTCGGCACGGCCTATGTGCGCGGGCTCGAATCGGCCGGGCTGGTCGCCACGCTCAAGCACTTCGCCGGATACGCCTCCTCGGCGGGGGCCCGCAATCTGGCCCCCGTGCGGGCGGGCGCCCGGGAGTTCGCGGACGTGACGCTGCCCCCCTTCGAGATGGCGCTGCGCGAGGGCGGCGCCCGCTCGGTCATGGCGGCCTACACCGAACGCGACGGCGTCCCGGCCTCCGCCGACCCCGAGCTGCTGACCCGGCTGCTGCGGGAGGAGTGGGGCTTCACCGGCACGGTCGTCGCCGACTACTTCGGCATCGCCTTCCTGCAGAGCCTGCACCGGGTGGCCGGCACCCCCGCCGAGACGGCCGGCCTCGCCCTGACGGCCGGCGTCGACGTCGAGCTGCCGACGGTGAAGTACTACGGCGCGTCGCTGGTCGCGGCCGTCAGGGCGGGCGAGGTCCCGGAGGAGCTGGTGGACCGGTCGGCCCGCCGCGTGCTGCTCCAGAAGTGCGAACTGGGCCTGCTCGACGAGGACTGGCGGCCCGAGACCTCCGAGTCGGTCGACCTCGACCCGGCGGCGAACCGAGTGCTGGCCCGCCGGCTGGCGGAGGAGTCGGTGGTCCTGCTGGACAACCCCGACGGACTGCTCCCGCTCGCCCCCGACACCCGGGTCGCGGTGATCGGCCCGCGTGCGGCGGACGCCCTGGCGATGCTCGGCTGCTACTCCTTCCCCTCCCACGTCCTCCCGCACCACCCCGGCGTGGAGGCGGGCATCGAGATCCCGACCCTGCTGGAGTCGCTGCGGGCCGAACTCCCCGACGCGAAGGTGACGTTCACGGAGGGCTGCGGGGTCTCCGACCCGGACCCGTCCGGCTTCACGGAGGCCATCGCGCGGGCGGCGGAGGCGGATGTGTGCGTGGCCGTCCTCGGCGACCGGGCCGGCCTGTTCGGCCGGGGCACCTCGGGCGAGGGCTGCGACGTGGCCGACCTCGGTCTGCCGGGCGTCCAGGGCGAGTTGCTGGACGGGCTGGTGGCGACGGGCGTCCCGGTCGTCCTCGTCCTGCTCACCGGCCGCCCCTACGCGCTGGGCCGCTGGCACGGGCGGCTGGGGGCGGTCGTCCAGGCGTTCTTCCCCGGCGAGGAGGGCGGACCGGCGGTGGCGGGAGTGCTGTCGGGCCGGGTGAACCCCTCGGGCCGCCTCCCGGTGAGCGTGCCCCGCGTGCCGGGCGGCCAGCCCTGGACGTACCTCCAGCCGCCGCTGGGCCTGGCGGGCGCGGTCAGCAGCCTGGACCCGACCCCGCTGTACGCGTTCGGCCACGGGCGCACGTACACGACGTTCGCCTGGGAGCAGTTCACCGGCCCCGACGCGGAGATCCCGACGGACGGCTCGTACGACCTGGCCGTCACCGTGCGCAACACCGGCGACCGGGCGGGCACGGAGGTCGTGCAGCTGTATCTGCACGACCCGGTGGCCAGCGTGACCCGTCCCGACGTCCGCCTGATCGGTTACCGCCGGCTGGATCTGGGGGCGGGCGAGTCGGCGCGGGTCGCGTTCCGCTTCCACGCCGACCTGTCGGCGTTCACCGACCGCGACGGCCGGCGGGTCGTCGAGGCCGGAGCCCTGGAACTGCGGCTGGCGGCGTCCAGCGCGGACGTGCGGGAGGTGGCCCGGGTGCGGCTGACCGGACCGGTGCGCGAGGTGGGCGTCGACCGGCGGCTGCACTGCGACGTGGAGGTCCAGCGCGCCTGAGGTCCAGCGCGCCTGAGGTGCGGCGGCGGGGTGGCGGAGGGGTGCCGGCGGGGTGCCGGCGGGTCAGCGCCCGCCGGTATCTGCCGACACCCCGCCGCCCCGGAACCCCGACACCCGGGCATACGCGCACCCGGGCATACGCGCACCCGGGCACCCGGGCACCCGGGCACCCGACGGGAATCCTGCTCGGGAGATGCCGTGCAGAAGATATGAATAAGATATGGAGCCCACTCGGAGAAGGGCTTCAGGTGAGTCAACCGCCGCGTGGCGTCTGCCCGTTGTGCGGTGCGCCCAGAGCCGCGGACGGCGCCCCCGCATGTGTCTGCGCCCGGCTCGCGTCCGACGCCCACCGCAGCGACCGCACGGCCCAGGCGGCCGCCGCCGAGGACTTCGATCCGGTGCGGATCCGGCCGTTCGTCGTGCTCGGCGACGACGGGGACCCCCCGGACGGCGCGCGTCCCGGCGCACGGCCCGAGAGCCCGGCCGCCCCCGCGCCGACGACGTCACGGATCCCCGGCGAGCCGCCCTCCGCCCGGGAAGCCGACGCGGGCGACGAGACGGGCGGGACAGGCGAGGCAGCTGAGGCAGCTGAGGCAGGCGGGACGGAGGAGCGCGGCGGGCCCGAGGGGCCGGGCGCTCACGACGGGCCGCACGGCCCGCACCCGGCCCGGCGTCGGAGCCGCCTACGGCTGCTGGTTCTCGCAGGGGTCCTCGCGACCGCCGTCACCGCGGCCGTCCTCGCCGGGTTCCTCGGGTACCACGGCCCCGCGCGGCACGACACCCCGGCCGACGGCGTCCGGGCGCCGGTGCCCGACGAGACGTCCCAGGGCGTCACGCCGACCGGACGACCCTCCGCCCACGCCTCCCGCGCCCAGCCGTCGCCGACCCCCTCGCACTCCCCGGGCCCGGCCGCCTCCGCGACGGCCTCGGCGACCCCCTCCCGGCCCGCCGAGCCGCCCCCGACGACGTCCGCGAGCGCTACCACCGCACCCGCCGAGCCCGGTCCGACGGAATCCGCGCCCCCGGTCCTCCGCCTGGGCGACACCGGCCCCGAGGTCGCCGAACTACAGACCCGCCTGGGCGGGATCGGCTTCTACGGCGGCCCGGTCGACGGCGTCTACGGCCGCCAGGTCGAGTCCGCGGTGCGCTCGTACCAGCTCACCCGAGCCGTCCTGCAGGACGAGTCCGGCGTCTACGGCGCCGCCACCCGGGCCTCCCTGGAAGCGGAGACCGCCGAACCCTGACCGCCGTGCGCCCGGCGCCGAGCGCGGCCCTCGCCCCTCACCGCCCTCAGTCCTCGTCCCCCACGGGCTCGAACCGCCACCGGTGCACCGCCCGGGTCACCAACTCCCCGTCGGGCTCGGGCAGTTCGGGGAGCGAGGCGTCGTCGATCCCGGCGTCCCACCAGGTGATCACCAGGACGCGGTCCTGCGGGGCCCGGAAGGTCTCCCGGCGCAGCGGGCGCGGCGTCAGTTCCTGCGCCCGCGCCCACTCCAGCAGTGCCCCGCCCCGTCCGGCGACCGCCCGGGCCTCCCACATCAGCGCGACGCTCACCAGGCGCTCCTCATGAGTACAGGTTGCCCTTGGCCATCTCGTGCACATGGTCGTGGTCGTGCGGACGACCCGGCACATGCGGCTCGGTCACCGGCAGCGAGGAGTCCGCCGACAGGTCCCAGCTCGACGCGGCACGCCCCCGGGCCACCATCTCCGCGCCCAGCGCCGCCACCATCGCGCCGTTGTCCGTGCACAGCTTGGGACGCGGCACGCGCAGCCGGATGCCGGCGGCCTCGCAGCGCTCCTGGGCCAGGGCCCGCAGCCGGGTGTTCGCGGCCACGCCGCCGCCGATCATCAGGTGGTCGACGCCCTCGTCCTTGCAGGCCCGCACGGCCTTGCGGGTCAGGACGTCGACGACCGCCTCCTGGAAGGAGGCCGCCACGTCCCGCACCGGCACCTCCTCGCCCGCCGCCCGCTTCGCCTCGATCCAGCGGGCGACCGACGTCTTCAGGCCGGAGAAGGAGAAGTCGTACACCGGGTCGCGCGGGCCGGTGAGGCCGCGAGGGAACGCGATGGCCGCCGGATCGCCCTCGCGCGCGTAGCGGTCGATGACCGGGCCGCCGGGGAAGCCCAGGTTCAGCACCCGGGCGATCTTGTCGAAGGCCTCGCCCGCCGCGTCGTCGATGGTCGCGCCCATGGGGCGGACGTCGGAGGTGATGTCGGTGGACAGCAGCAGGGAGGAGTGGCCCCCGGACACCAGCAGGGCCATCGTCGGCTCGGGCAGCGCGCCGTGCTCCAGCTGGTCCACGCAGATGTGCGAGGCGAGGTGGTTCACGCCGTAGAGCGGCTTGCCGAGGGCGTAGGCGTAGGCCTTCGCCGCCGAGACGCCGACCAGCAGCGCGCCGGCGAGGCCGGGGCCGGCCGTGACCGCGATGCCGTCGAGGTCCTTCGGGCTCACTCCCGCTTCCTTCAGCGCCCGGTCGATGGTCGGGACCATCGCCTCCAGGTGCGCCCGGGAGGCGACCTCGGGCACCACGCCGCCGAAGCGGGCGTGCTCGTCGACGCTGGAGGCGATCGCGTCCGCCAGCAGGGTCCTGCCGCGCACGACGCCGACGCCGGTCTCGTCGCAGGAGGTCTCGATCCCCAGCACGAGGGGTTCGTCAGCCATTGGTCTCGGTTCCTTGCGTTCCGGCTACGGATGTCGTCGGGTCGGTCAGGCGCATCACCAGGGCGTCCACGTTCCCCGGCTGGTAGTAGCCGCGGCGGAAGCCGATGGCCTCGAAGCCGAAGCGTTCGTAGAGCTTCTGGGCGCGGATGTTGTCGATCCGGCACTCCAGCATGACCTCGGCGCACTCGAACGCGGTCGCCGCGCGCAGCAGTTCCGTCAGCAGGCGGCCGCCGAGGCCGGTGCCCCAGTGGTCGCGGGCGACGGCGATGGTCTGGACGTCGGCGAGGTCCCCGGCGGCGGCCAGGCCGGCGTACCCGACGATCCGCTCGCGGGCGCTCCCGTCGCCGTCGTCGCGCCGGTCGACGGCGACGAGGTACCGCCGGGTGGCCTCGGGGCCGCGGGCGTGGGCCAGGTCGGACCAGAACATGCCTCGCGACCAGGCGTCCTCGGGGAAGAGGTCCTTCTCCAGTTCCAGCACGGGCTCGATGTCCCACCAGCGCATCTCGCGCAGCACGGGCTCTCCGGGCGGGTCGACGGTCTCGGTCACTTGGGGGTGACCACCTTGTAGTTCTTCGGCACCTGGGCGTCCGGGCGGCGCAGATACAGCGGGCGGGGGGCCGGGAGCTCCTCGCCCGCGGCCAGCCGCTCGGCGGCGAGGCCCGCGAGCGCCGCGGCGGACACGTGCTCGGGCTCGTGCGCGTTCGGGAAGGCGTCCGGGTACAGCAGCGCGCCCGCGCCGACGGCGGGCAGCCCCGCCACCTCGTCGGCGATGTCCGCGGGCCGGTCCACGGCCGGACCCGAGAGCCGCGTGCGGGAGTCGGCGTAGCGGGCCCAGTAGACCTCCTTGCGGCGGGCGTCGGTCGCCACGACGAAGGGTCCTTCCAGGTCGGACGCGTACGCGAGCCCGTCGAGCGTGCACAGTCCGTACACGGGGACGCCGAGCGCGAGTCCGAAGGTGTCGGCGGTCATCAGGCCGACGCGCAGCCCGGTGTAGGGGCCGGGGCCGACGCCGACGACGATCCCGGTGACGGCGTCGAGCCGGAGCCCGGCCCCGGCGAGCAGCCGGTCGACGGCCGGCAGCAGCAGCTCACCGTGGCGGCGCGCGTCCACCTGGGCGGAGGAGGCGACGACGTCCGTGCCGTCGTGCAGCGCGACGGTGACGGCGGGGGTGGCGGTATCCAGAGCGAGCAAGAGCACGCGAACAGCCTACGGCTCCCGTGCCCCGGAATCGGCCGCGCCGGCCGAACGTCCGATCACTGCTAACGTCGCCGCGAAAGGTGACGTACAGGACAGACGGGACGGTCGGCGATGCCAAGCAACAGCTCGACTTTCGTGGCCGGGCTCACCGCGGCGGCCCTGGCGGCGGTCGGGTTCCTCGCCTTCCAGGCGTCGGCGAGCGCGCCCGCCGGACCGGCCGAGGGGGAGCGCGGCGGGACCCCGGCGAAGAAGACCGCCCGGGACCGACGGCATCCGGCCGCGCTGCCGGCCGGCTCCGGCGCGGGCGAGCGGGTGGTCTACTCCCTGGCCGGCGACCGGGTCTGGCTGGTCGGACCGAACGACGTGGTCACGCGGACGTTCAGGGTCGCCCCCGGGAGCGTGGACCCGCCCCCGGGCAGCTATGTCGTCACCTCCCGCTCGGGCGCCGTCACCGGCACCGACGGCACCCCCATCGAGCACGTCGTGCGCTTCACGACCGTGCAGGACGCGACGATCGGCTTCAGCGCCGCGCTGGACGGCTCGATGCCGGAGCCCGACCCGACGGTGCGCACGGGCGGCATCCGGGAGACCGTCGCGGACGGCGCCGCGATGTGGACGTTCGCGACGATCGGACGAGGGGTCGTCGTGGTCCCCTGACCGTGACCCCGTAGGAGTGATCCCCGACCCGCCCGGGAGGAGCGACCCCCAAGGGGCGCCGCGGGCGGGGGCGGGCCGGCGGTGGCCGCGGCCCGAGGGGCGGCCGGGGATCCTGCGGAGGCGTCCGCGAACGGCTCAGGCGGCCCTGCGGTGCTGGGCCGGGGCGCCCTTGACCGTGGCCGCGTCGGGCAGCCGCGGCGGCGTCGAGACGGCTTCCGCGGCCGCGCAGGAGGCCAGCAGGTCGCGCATCGACACACCGGTGACCGGGGACGGCCGCGCGGGCCGGGGCGTGGGCTCGGGGTCCGGCATGAGCGCCTCCTGCGGTTCGGGGGCGGGCGTGGTTAGGTAGACCTAACTACGAACTTGATACCATGTGACCACGGAAAAGACACCGGACGCAACATCTTGCCGACGCCCTGTCGGAACATTCACGAGCCGGCGCACGGGCCCGGCGGCCGCGTCACGAGCAGGCGCACGGGCCCGGCGGCCGCGTCGGGAAGTCAGCCCGACAGCACACCGAGGTCCGCCGCGGCCCACCGCTCCCCGAGCCCCGTCACCGTCACATGGCGCACCTCGTCGGAGGTGTCGCCGACGGCCCGGTGGATGCGGATGTGCAGCCGCTCGTCGGTCAGCTCCTCCACCTTGCCCTCGCCCCACTCCACGACGATCACCGAGTCCGGCAGCGAGACGTCGAGGTCGAGGTCCTCCATCTCGTCGAGCCCGCCGCCCAGGCGGTACGCGTCGACGTGGACGAGCGGCGGACCGCCCGCCAGCGGAGGGTGCACACGGGCGATCACGAAGGTCGGCGAGGTGACCGCGCCCCGGACCCCGAGCCCCTCGCCGAGCCCGCGGGTGAGCGTCGTCTTGCCCGCCCCGAGCTCTCCGGTGAGCATCACGAGATCTCCGGCGCGCAACAGCCCGGCCAGACGACGGCCCATGTCCCCCATCGCCTCGGGAGAGTCGACGACGATGTCCACGTGGTTCTCCGCCGCCTCGGGCTCAGCCGGGCTGTGCGGTGCTGCTGGTGCTTCCATAACCGTTCACGGTAGCTCCTGCGGGCACGGCGCCCGCACGGGTGAGCAGGTCCGCGAGCCGGTCGGTGACCACTTCCGGGTGTTCCAGCATCACCAGGTGCCCGGCGTCCGGCACGAGCACCAGCTCCGCGTCCGGCAGCAGGTCGGCGATGGCCTCGCTGTGCTCGCTCGGCGTGACCAGATCCCCGATCCCGGCCAGCACCAGCACCGGCATGTCCGTGAAACAGGCCAGCGCCCCGGTCTTGTCGTGATCAGTGAACGCCGGATAGAACTCGGCGACCACGTCGATCGGCGTGCCCTCGATCATCCGCTCGGCGAACCTGGCCACGGCCGGGTCCACGTCCCGCGAGGCGAACGAGTAGCGCTTGATGATCCCGGCGAACAGGTCGGCGGTCGCCCGCCGCCCCTTCTCCACCAGGGCCGCCTGCTGCCCGAGGGCCCTCAGCACGCCCGGCAGCACCCGCCGCACGGCGTTCACGCCCGCGACCGGCAGCCCGAAGTTGACCTCGCCGAGCCGCCCGGACGAGGTGCCGACGAAAGCCGTGGCCACCACGCGGTCGCGGATGAGCTCCGGGTACAGCGCGGCCAGGGCCATCACCGTCATCCCGCCCATGGAGTGCCCGACCAGCACGATCGGCCCCTCCGGCACGGCCGCGTCGAGGACGGCCTTCAGATCGCGCCCCAGCTGGTCGATGGTGACCGGCACGCCGTCCTGGGTCTGGGCCCGGCCCCGCTCGGAGCGGCCGTGGCTGCGCTGGTCCCAGTGCACGGTCCGCACGACGCCCCGCAGAGCCGCCCGCTGGTAGTGCCAGGAGTCCTGGTTGAGGCAGTAGCCGTGACTGAAGACCACGGTGACGGGGAGCGGGGCCTTGCGCCCGAACAGCCTGCGCCGCCGGTTCGCCGGGCCGCCCTGCGGCTCGGCCTCGTCGACCTCGTAGTAGAGCTCGGTGCCGTCGTCGGCGTACGCCTTGCCCGGGGCCCCGCGGAGGCCGCCGTACGGCCCCGCCGAGTCCAGGGCCAGCCGGGCCTTCGCCCGCATGCCGCGGCCCACGGTCATCCGCTCCAGGGCCACGCCCGCCGCGGCCCCCGCGGCGATCACGCCTATCGCGGCGCCCGCGACGCCGGTCGCCCGGCGCCAGCCCCCGGCCGCCCCCGTGGCGGAGGCGGCGACGACCGCCGTGGCGGCGCTCGCCACCGCCTCCGCGCCCGACGCCACCACCTCCGCGCTGCTCTCGCTCACGTACCGCTCCCTCTTCGGCCGATGTCCGTCGCCTGACTGCCGGATACCCGTCTCGTTGCGCATTCACCTGAGTCGGGCCCCGGACGCGTCATTCATTCACATAGACGCGGGGAACCCGCACTCCGATGCGCGTGACGATCTCGTATCCGATGGTTCCGGCCGCCTGCGCCCAGTCCTGAGCCGTGGGCTCGCCGCGGTCGCCGGGGCCGAAGAGGACCGCCTCCGCTCCGCACCCGGGCTCGTCGCCGCCGAGATCGACGACGAACTGGTCCATCGCGATGCGTCCGGCCGCCGTCCGCCACTTGCCGCCGACCAGCACCGGGCCGGTCCCGGAGGCGTGCCGCGGAACGCCGTCGGCGTACCCGAGGGGCACCAGGCCGAGCGTGGTCTCCCCGGGCGTCACGTAGTGGTGGCCGTAGCTCACGCCGTGGCCGCCCGGGACGTGCTTCACCAGGGCCAGCGGGGCCGCGAGGGTCATCGCCGGGCGCAGCCCGAGGTCGGCGGAGGAGCCCAGCTCGGGGGCGGGCGACAGGCCGTACATCGCGATGCCCGGGCGGACGAGGTCGAGGTGGGTCTCCGGGAGCGTGAGCGTGGCCGGGGAGTTGGCGATGTGCCGCACCTCGGGCCGGGCGCCCTCCCGCTCGGCGTGGGCCGTCATCTCGTGGAAAAGGGCGAGCTGGGCGGCGATGGACGGGTGCCCGGGCTCGTCGGCGCAGGCGAAGTGCGACCACAGGCCGGTGATCCGCAGCAGGCCCTCGCGCTCGGCGCGCAGCGCCCGCGCCACGAGTTCGGGCCAGTCGCCGGGCTGGCAGCCGTTGCGTCCGAGTCCGGTGTCCGCCTTGAGCTGCACCCGGGCCGGCCGGCCGGCGGCGCGGGCCGCCTGCTCGACCTCGCCCAGCGCCCACAGCCCGCTGACGGACACGTCGAGATCGGCCTCGACCGCCTCCCGCCAGGGCCCGCCCGGCGTCCACAGCCAGCACATGATCCGGACGTCGGCCGGCAGGGCGCCGTCCGCCCGCAGCGCCAGCGCCTCCTCGGGCGTGGCGGCGCCCACCCAGGTGGCGCCGGCCTCGACGGCCGCGCGGGCGCACGGCAGGGCGCCGTGGCCGTACCCGTCGGCCTTCACCACGGCCATGAACGCCGCGCCCGGCGCCATGGCGCGCAGGGTCCGCACGTTGGCCCGCAGCGCGGCAAGGTCGATCTCGGCGCGGGCGCGCGACGGGGCGGTGGTCGGGTCGGCAGTCTCACTCATCGCGCCCAGTGTCTCAGAGCGCCCGGACCGCCCCTCAGGTACCGGGCCGCCGCCCCCACACGTAGACCCGGTCGCCCTTCTTCAGCACCCCCCACAGCCTGCGGGCGTCGCCGAGGGTGAGGTTGACGCATCCCATGGAGCCGACGACGGTGTGGATCGTGCCGTAGACGGCGTGGAAGGCCTCCCCGCCGTCGAAGAACTGGGCGTACGGCATGGGGGTGCCGTACAGGCTCGACACATGGTTCTTGTGCCGCCAATAGATGGTGTGCCACCCCTTGCGGGTCGGATGGGCGACCCGTCCGCTGCGCATGGACACGGGCCCGAAGACGACCTTCGTCCCCTTCTGCACCCAGGTGAGCTGGCGGTCGAGGTCGACGCAGGCGACCCGGTACGAGCGCACCGGGCACTTCTTCCGTGCGTTCGGGTTGCCGCGCGCGGCGACCAGCTGCATCCGCGCCCAGGTGACGGGCCCCGCGAATCCGATCGCGGGAGTGATCCCCTGCGCGCGCTGGAAGGCGCGGATCGCCGTGCAGTCGGCGGCCGACTGCCTGCCGTCCGCCTTCCGCTTCAGCCATCGCTCGACCGCCCGCTGATACGGCCCGGTCCGCTTGGTGCAGGACGTGCGGGAGACGAGGTCCGCCACGGGCACGTACTCGACCAGCGCATAGGTCCCGGGCGCGGCGTCCCGCGGCTCGACGGCGTCCTCGGCGGCGGTCGGCTCGTACACCGTGGGCGGGAGCGCCTGGTCCGGCGTGTCGATCTGCCAGGGCCGGTACGTCCCCGGCGGCACCCCGGGCACGAGCCGGGTCTCGGGGCTGTCTCTTTATACACATCT
>NZ_JAHHIU010000142.1 GCF_024539815.1 Streptomyces hayashii | reverse complement strand
GGCTCGGAATGGGTCGGGGCGGGCAGCCGTCGCCGGCGCACTCAAGCGCAGCCCGTTCCACCGTCTGCGGCCCGGCCCAGCATCGTTACACAAAGCGACACAGCCAACGTGCTCCTCACGGCTAAAGGGCCGCTGTGTGCCACCGCGGTGGCTACCGCATCCTCAAAAGTCCAGCGTGGCAAGAGCAGTTACAGCCATACCGGAACCGACTCGGCCACCTCGCCTCCGACATGATTGACGATGAGAGCACGCGCGTTGCGAGGCAAGAGATCTGCCCCGACGGCAGCCACGTCGTCACCCGTCCCGTCGTCACCTCTTCCAGCGCGGTGGGCTTCCCGGCCTTGGGCAAACGCCACCCTTCGGATGCGAGAAGGGTTCTTACACAGAAACGGCGTTGGCGCACATCGCATCGGTGGGTCTTCCAACAGGCCGGACCCCTATGCCATCCTGACGATATGTTCGACCGCATCGAGAGCATTTCACTGGTGAAGAGGGCCCTCGCCCATCTGGACAGTCGGACAACCGATCAGGATCCGGAACCCTTGCGGATCCCGATCGGGGCGTATCTCGATCCCGAAATCTGGCACGCCGAGACAGAGACCATCCTCAAGCGCAAGCCATTGGCCCTCGGACTGTCCATCGAGGTGCGCAACGGCGGCGACTACAAGGCGATGGAGGTTCTGGGCCTGCCGGTGCTCATCGTCCGCGGTCACGACGGGCAGGCGCGGGCCTTCCTGAACGTATGCCGGCACCGCGGGGCCCAACTCTGCGAAGTCGGCACCGGCAACCGGCGTCGCTTCCGCTGCCCTTACCACGCCTGGGTCTACGACGACCGCGGCGCCCTCGTGGCGATTCTGCGGGAGGACACGTTCGGCGACATCGACCGCGACTCATACGGGCTTCGCGCGCTGCCGACCGTGGAACGACACGGCATCATCTGGGTGACGCTGACCCCGGATGTCACGGTCGACATCGACGAGTGGCTGGCCGACTTCGCACCAGTGCTGGACCAGCTCGACCTCGGCGACTGGCACGTGTACAAGCGCCAGGAGTTTCCCGGTCCGGGGTGGAAGCTCGCGTACGACGGATTCCTGGAGGGCTATCACTTCCAGACACTCCACAAGACCACGTTCGGCACGAGCGCCATCACCAACCTCATGGTGGCCGACGCTTTTCACTATCACCAGCGGGTGCTGTTCCCGACGAAGCAACTGGCGAAACTCCGCGAGCAGCCGGAGAGCGAGTGGGATCTCGGCGACGCGGCCGCGCCGATCTACACCATTTTTCCCAACGTGTCGATCGCCGGCACCTGGCAGGATCACGCGATGGTGACGCAGATCCTGCCCACGGACAAGATCGACAGCTGTCACACGGTGCAGATCATTCTGACCCGGCATCCCGCCACCACCGAAGAGGACCGCAGGGCCGCAGACGCCTACGCCGCCATGATGCTGAAAGGCACCCGCGACGAGGACTACGTCGTGGCCTTCGGGGCTCAGGCCGCCCTCGCTTCAGGCGCCAACACACACCTCACGCTCGGCCGGAACGAGCTGGCCCTTCAGCACCAGCATCGCTCCATCGACAAGATCATGGGCAGAGAGTGACCCGCCAGGCCCCGGAAGGGATATGAACGTGGCCAAACTGGTCAAGGTGGACGACGGCCTGGAAATGTATACGGCCAGCACGATCGACGCGCGCATGCTGTACCGGGAGATCTTCACGTACAACGGCTACGGCGAGCTGTCGTTACCGCCACGTCCCTATGTCGTCGACGTCGGCGCCAACATCGGCGTGTTCCTCCTCCGGGTCACGCGTGCGTTCCCGGACGCGGAAGTCCTTGCCTTCGAGCCGATGCCGAAACTCGCCGAGACGGTGCGCCGCAACATCGACCTGCACCGGCTGACCGACGTGACGTTCCACGAGGTCGCTCTCGGCGACCATGACCAGCGGGACGTGTCGTTCACGTTCTATCCGATGCTCCCCAGCAGCTCCACCCGCTATCCCCAGCGCCAGGAGCAGCTCAAGGCAGTGATGGGCCGCACCTTCCCGGCGCGGGTCCTGGACCGGATGTACCAGGGCCAGGAGGTCACGATGGACGTCGCGCGACTGTCGAGCTTCCTGGCCGACGACCGTGCTGTCGACCTGCTGAAGATCGACACCTCCGGGTCGGAGCTGGAGGTCCTGGGTGGTATCGACGAGCAGCATTGGCCCCTGATCCGCCGGGTCCTGCTCGACGTGCAGGATCAGCACGGCCGGATCGACGCCGTGAGTGAGGCGCTCGCCGTGCGCGGCCTGCACGTCGACGTCCGGCCGGCTCCCATGGCCCAAGGAGACGGCTTGAACTACGTCATCACCGCGACCCGCGGGGAGGGCTGACGTGTTGGTGGTCAGCGTCGGACTGGACACCGACAGCCGTGACCGGCTCGTCGAGGCGTGTGCCCGCAACACGCTGCCGCTGCTGCACGCGCCGGCAGACGGCCCGGTGCCGCTGGACGACGACCTCCTGGCGGTGTTCTGCGGCCCGCTTTGCCCGGCCTCACTGGACCCCGCCGAGATCCGCCGCCACGGGGCCTACGTCGTGCGGGTGCACGACGAGCTCTCGTCGTCCGGCGTGCTGGCAGCCATGCGGGCCGGATACGACTTCGTCTTTGCGTCGCCGCTCGGCGTGGACCGGCTCGCGTCGTTTCTCGGGTATCTCCGCGAGGTGGCGGCGCCGCCCGGTACGGCGATCGTGACTCTCGACGAGGCCGGCAGCCTGTCGACTCGGGCCGGGACCGTCATGCTGGAGCCGGCCGAAGCCGCGGCACTGCGCCTGTTCGGCGACCGCACCGGCCGGATCATCTCCCGCGAGGAGCTGGTCGAGGCGACGGCCGGCGCGGATCCGCTCCGGACGACCGAAAGCCTGCGGCAGCACCTGCGCCGGCTCGACTCGGGGGCGCAGATCCTCAAGGTGCCGCATATGGGATTCCGGTTCTCCGGCACGGTGCGCCCTGCGGTCAGCCCTTCTCGACCGCCGAGCCCAGCGCCGCGCTGAGCTCCTTCTCCTCGGCAGCGATCTCCACCAACATGTCGGCCGCGCGGTGGAGCGCCGAGGGGTTCTTGTTCGCTCGGAGATAGACCCAGTTGCGCAGCATTCCCCACCGGCGCGAGGCGTGCTCGGCGAGCGTCGCGCCGGCCGCCAACGTCTGCATGTCCAACCGTGTCGCGGCCCAGGCGAGGAAGTCCGCGTTGAGCGATCGCTGGCTGGCCACCGACCCCAGAAAGGAAAGGACGTCGTAGACAGCGCCCGGGGCGAGACCTTCGTCCACGGCGGCGTGAAGCGTGTCCGCGATGGCGACCACCGCCTCGACGCCCACCCGGTCACCGGATCCCGCGTCGTCGAAGGGGCCCATGTTGTCCCGCACCCGATCGAGAATGATGGTCGGATCCGCCGACTGGTCGGGGATGCGGCTGCGCACCCGCGCGGCCCGCACGCTGACCGAATCCGCGTCGTGGCGGGGTACGAGGTCGAAATCCATGGCTCCGGGCCGTGGCGGACTGCCGAGCGCCTGGAGCATCGTGTTCATGTCCAGCACTCCGTCGAAGCGGTAGCCGCGGTAGCCGTCCACGACGAACACTCCATCGGACCGCACTTCGATCAGGACGACGGTGTGCGGATAGTGCTCGCGCTGAAACATCGAACTGTACGGAAGGTGGTAAGAGTCAACGTCGACGATCACCGGCCAGTCGCCCGCGGAGGCCAGTCGCTCCAGCGCCGTGCCGGCGTCCGGGAAGTCCTCCTTGACGATGTCGACGTCGTACCAGGACTTGATGTCCGTGGGGATGTCGGACAGGGCAAGGCGTATCTCACCGAGAGGAAGGGCGGGATTGTGCCGCCACTCGAATCCTCTCCGGCAGCCGAGCACGATGGGGTCGAGCCCCGCAGCGCGGACGGCGGTGCCGTAGCTGGCTATGTTGCAGTCCCCTGCTTCGAACGCGACGATCGACATCATTTCCCCCAACCGGCCGGTACCGCGGTACACGTCCGACCTGTTTCCCGAGCCGATCGCGCATCGGCACCCTGTCAACCGCCGCCTGCCTGTGCGGCCCTGGTCCCAGTGCTCTTGCCGTGATTCCCGTTTCGATCCGCCAAGCTTCGGCAGGCTCGAATACCAAGATATGTGGAATCTCGTGGAGCAAGCAGACCCCAGGTGAGCCGCTGTCTTTGCGGGGAGTTCGTCAGTCGATGCCGAGTTCGTGACGCAACTGGGCCACGTGACCAATGGGATTGACGTTGTACATCGCCAACGTGATGGTCTGCCCACCGGCGCCGATGACGAAGGTGGATCGGATCACACCCTGCAACATGCGATCTCCTCGCTGGCGCCGGAAGTACGCGCCGTACGCGGTGAGGACCTCACCATTCACGTCGGAGACCAGCGGGAATCCGATGCCGTCACGCTCGGTGAACTCCGCCAGCTTCTCCGGCGCGTCCGGGGAGATGCCGACGACGTGTATCCCGGAGGCCTGGAATGTGGCCAATGAGTCTCGGAAGTCACACGCCTGGGCGGTGCAGCCGGGGGTCAGGGCGGCAGGGTACGCGTAGAGAATGACGGGTCCGTCGACCAGCGTCGCGAGCGACAGAGTGGTGCCTCTCGCGGTGGGAAGCGAGAACTGGGGTGCCGGGTCACCTGGCTTCAACCGGATGGACGTCATGCTCCGCCTTTGCCTCGTGGGGGTGTGCGGTCGACGCGACCAGCATGGCACGAATCATCGATCACCGCCGTTGATTCATATCAGGCCATGACAACCGGCAGCCTTTGAACCCAGCGGTGGGAACCGGGAGTTTGCCCACGACTGGGAAGTTGATGTACTCCCGCTCTCAGCAGGGTAGTTGGCGTCCGGGTTGTGGTCGCGTGGGGACCGGGAAGAAGTGCGGGTCGTCGCGCGAGGCTGCGGGCAACGGAGGCTGTTCGGGACCGGACTCAAGGACGGTGACGACGAGGCGGGTGCGGTAGCGGCTGCGGAGAGACTTGTCGACCACACGCGGGTAACCGCGTTGCTGTCGCAGTGGGTTGAGGCTGCGGCGGGCAATGCGATCAACCCGCAGGAAGGTCGAGGTCGTACAACGCCCTGGCGCGACCAGCGGATTCACCGTTGTGGCCCGCAGCTGGGCCGTGGAGCGCACCCTCGGACAGTTGTTGCGGGCCTGGCGCCTCAACCGTGAGTCGGTATGATCGCTCTAAGAGTTTGTGGCCATCTACTTGATGATATCGATGTCGACGAATCTCCGATACGCTGCGCTGCCGCCTTGCAGTTCCGATCAGGCGGCCCGCGGCCTCCGTTTCACCGGGGGAGAAACCGGATCATGGCAGACGTCCTCCTGCTCACTCCGCGCGAAATCGCCACGGGTGCTCCGAGCATCAACAACCAGACCGTGATGGTGACCGACGAAGAGTACCTGCGACTCGATCCGGCGCTGCGGCTGTTCTACGAGAAGGTGCGGGAAAACCTCGGACTGGCCTGCATCACCGGCCACCTGCGCCATGCCGGCTACTCGGTGCGGATGGTAAATCTGCACGGCCGCAACCCGAGTGACGAGGCCATCGTCGAGCTCGTCCGGCGGGAGCGACCGAGTCTGGTCGGCATCAGCATCATGTACGACCTGCACATCATCGACGCGATCCGGCTCATCCAATGCGTTCGTACCGCCGATCCCAACGTGGTGATCTCGATCGGCGGGGCGTTCTGTACGTACAACGCGAAACTCATCGCCGAGCAGGTACCGGAAGCGGACTGCGTCGCCTTCGGCGAGGCGGAGGCGACGATCGTCGGCTTGATGAGTCATCTCGCCGCGGGCACCGACTGGCGTGCCGTCCCCGGTCTCTACTTCCGCGACGGGTCACGGGTCCGGAGCAGCGGCATGCCCATCCTTGTCGACCTCGACAAGTCGATCTGGCCGGCGCGCGACTTCTTGGCCGGGCACCGTGCGGCCGGCATACCCACCCCCGCCGCGTCGTCCTTCACCAGTCGCGGCTGCCACGCCAAATGCACATTCTGCTACGCGCCCCGGCAGCCCGGGATCGCGAAGGGCGCCGCCTGGCGACATCGGCCGCCTCACGACGTGGTCGACGAGATCGAGTATCTGCAGCGTGAGTTCGGCACCCGGTTCGTCTGGTTCAACGACGACAACTTCGGTGGCGCTTTCGCCGACGGCTTCGACCACGCGGTGGAGTTCGCCGAGGAAGTGCTGCGCCGCGGTTTGAAGTTCACCTTCCACAGCGAGTTCCGCGTCGACTCCGGGCTGATCGACCATGACGCCCTCGACCTCTTGTGTCGGGCCGGCCTCAAATCGGCGCTGCTGGGCATCGAGAGCGGCTCGGCCCGGGTACTCAAGCGCTTCCGCAAGGGCACCACCATCGCGTACAACTTCGATGCGACACGGCTGTTCAAGAACAAGAACGTCGAGCTCGACCCTGGCTGGATCATGGTCGATCCGGAGACGTCGCTGGACGACCTCTGGGAGAACCTGCAGTTCATCGTCGCGTCCGGCGTGCATCAGTCCAACCACGCGGACGATCCCTTCCTGCTGCTCAACCGAGCGATCGCACTACGCGGCACCGAAATGTACGACGCCATCGCCGACCCGCTCCCGCCGTCGGACGTGGCGGACGAGGACAGTCCCGCGTACGCGGTACTGCGCGAGGCGCGACGGGACTACCGGACGACGGACCCCCGCACCGAGTCACTGTGGACGGTCTGGAGCAGCCACGCCGGCGTGCTGAGCGAACGCCGCGAAGACCGGCTTCCCTTCCTGGCCAACGAGATCGCCGGCGCCGCCCGCCGGCGGCGCGGCGGCGGCGACCGGGAGAGTCCGACCGCGATGCTCGGCCAGCTCCGCCGGTGGCGCAACGAGCTGCCGCAACTGTTTGCCGCGATGCTCAACTTCGGCCTGGTCCTGGCCGACGCCGCCCCGCCGGATTTCGACGCGCGCCTGGACGCCGAGATACGCGCGATGATCGACGAGTACGACCAGATCCACCTGGGCACTCCGTTCACCCAGTTCGAGTCCGCCGTGCGCCACCTCTCGTGATCAAGGCGTCCTCCAGGTCGCTACACCTGCTTGGGGATGTCCTGATCATGGAGAGTCGGTGTGAGCCGCCGGCACCGTCCCCGGACGGTGGCCGGATGGCTGTGACGGGTCGAAGGGACTTTCGGCCGGTGAGCATGAAGTCCGTGAGCGTGTCGATGGACTGCGGTGTGTCCAGGGCCGGATCGATCTTGGCGACATCGACGCCGTGACGGTCCAGGACCTCGCTGAGCAGCGCGGCGCGCGTGATCAAGTTCGTCGCCCGCAACGCGTTCGGATGTCGTTGATTGTCCGTGCTGCGCAGGCGCCTCCAGGAATGCGGCAGGCGGCGAGCCTGAGAGACGCCCTATGCCGTCACCGGCCTCGACACTGATGAACTCATCCCCTTTCTGAGGCATTGCGTTCGGTTTATGCGGCCCCATCGCCGTAGAGGTAAGCGCGTGCGACTCATGTCGGACTCGGGGCGTGCCGCAGACCTGCCTCCCTTCCGAGCACCCCCAAGTGCCCCACAGCACCCTGGCGCACCGTCAAGTCATCCAGTATCGTAATTTCCCCTGCATTCGCAGGTGCCGTGGTTAATTCCGACAGGAGAATCCATATGGAGCGGGCTGATATCCGCGCCGTGCCGTTCTCAGCCAAGCGCTCGGGAATCTACCCTCAGACTTGGGGGCAGCAATGGATGTGGGAAGAGGTGGTGACCTGCGGTCCGGACCTCCACCACCTCAATATAACCAAACTGGTACCCGTGACTGGCGCCCTGACAACAGAAGATGTCTGCCAGGTGCTGCGGACTCTCGTAGAGCGCCATGAGGTGTTACGGACGACATTTCGGCTGGGCGGTGCCGGGGAACCTCAGCAGGTCGTCGTCGACCACGGGCAGTTGTTCGTGGACATCTATGACATCGGACGCGGCAACGAGGAGTGCCTGGACGGTCTGATCGCGCGTTTGGACGACTTCCGGTTCGCGGCGGAAGACGTCTTCCCCATCAAATTCTGCCTGGTTGTTAGAAATGGACGTCCGGAAGCTGTCGTCTTCGGATTGTTTCACCTGGCCGCGGACGGATGGTCCCTGCCCCTCTTGTTCGCCGAACTGAAGGACATGCTCGGTTCTCCCGGAGCTCCCCGCGCATCGGCAGCTCCAGGGGGGCTGATCACCCAGCCCGCAGATCTCGCGCTGCGCGAGGGGCAGTCGGAGGGCAGGGAGCGCACCGCGCGCTCCCTGCGCTACTGGATGGTTAAGCTGCCGGAATGTCCACCAGCGATGCTCCCGGATCAACGCCGGGTTCCGGAGTCACATCGCTTCCAGAACTTGATCATGAAGTCACCGGCCATGAGCGCCGCGAACGAGGTCATCGCCGCACGACACAAAGTCAGCCATCAAACCGTGACACTGTCGCTTGCCGCCCTCGTTCTCGCGGCTTGGTCCGGAAACCCGCGAAGCGGGTTCACCCTATATTCCGCCAACCGCACACGAGGCCTTTCACACCCTTCGCTCGGCACCCTAGTGCAGGATGTTCCGATATGCCTCGACGTCGACAGGGCGACGTTCCCCCAGGTCCTCCGCAGCGCTTGGGCAGCTGCACTACCCGCCTACCGCTGTGGCCGATACGACCCCGCCGCGGTGAAGACGGCGGTGCGGGAGATGCGCACCCTCGGCCGTTGCGAAGCGGACCTGTCCTGCACACTCAACCTGGGAATGGCACAAAGCAATCCCAGCTCCCCCCAACGCCCCCCGGGGCCGCTGTCCAAAGATCCAGCCGATCTCCTCCGTCTCACGACGGTGAGCACGCTGAGGGGACTCGACCGCGACCGGCCCGGGAGACGTTTCTATCTGACCGTCGACTACTTCCCGGACGAGACGTGGATAAAGCTGCGAGCCGATACAGCGGTTATCTCTCCGGACGACATGAAGTCCTTCCTCCACGCGCTGGAATCCCTCGCCGTCCAAGCAGCGGTCGACGGAACAGCGAATACGGAGGTCGCAGGCAAGATCCTTGACGCCTACCCGCCAAATCGATGGTGAGTTGCCCCACCTACCGTGGCGACCGCGACGGGAGGGATAGTCGGGGGCATTGCATCAAGAAACACCTCTACGATCCGCAGTTCCGCGAGGGGCGGTACGCATGGCGACGGAGACCGGGAGGCCGATCCGGGAGGTGGCTGCGGATCTGGGCATTCCTTCCGGGACAAGTGACGCCATCGGCGACGGCGTCAACCTCTACCCCGAGGACAGGGTCTTCGAGAAGTGATCTTCTGTCCGGGTTCGTCATGCCAGGCCGAGGGCGGTGAGGGGCCGCAGGTGGTTTCGGGCGGTGTGGCGGAGGGCGGCTGCGATGTTGGTGTGGCCGTCCTGACGGTGGACGCTGATGGCGAGGTTGCGCAGGCCGGCCATGACGCGGGGTAGGTGCGGGTGCGGATGTGCGAGGCGTCCTCGTGGAACGTGCGGTCGCGGACGAAGGTGGCGAGTCCGGCTGCTACTTGAGCCCGGGCTCGCGTGCTCGACCACACCATGACGACGATGGCTACCTCATCGCGTACGGCGCAGGTCGCTCAGGGTTTCGCCGAACTCAGATTTCAGTGCTCTGCCGAGGTGCTTGGCGTCGAGTACCCCCCACCGCCTCGCGATCGCGACCGTGGATCGATCGGCATAAGCCGGGTCGAGAAGGTCGCGGCGGATCCGCAGCAGACGTTCGTGGCGGACCCAGGCAGCAAAGGTGAGGTCAGCGCCCTGGAAGAGTGCGTGGAGACGGCGGATGGAGATGCCGTGCCGATGTGCGACTCGTTCGGCGCTGAGCTGGGGATCGTCGAGGTGGGCCAGTACATGGACGCGGATACGGTCGGCGAGGTCGCTGGCGACGGGGGCTCGCTCCGGCGTGGTGTCGGCGAAAGCGGCGAGTAGCAGCGCGGTGAGCGCGTCGGCCAGGTAGGTGCGCGCCAGTCCGTCGCTCGGGACGTCCTCGTCGACTGCGGACAGTGCGCAGCGGAGGAGTCTGCCGATCCCGCCCTGAGCGGATAGAGAAAGGGCTGTGCGGCGGCCGATGGAGTCTGCGTGCCTGCCGAGGTTGGCTCGGGGAACACAGAGCACGGTCATGTCGCTGGGGGTGGACCCGATGATCCGGTAGGGCCGGGTGTTGTCACAGGCGAACATTTCGCCGGGTTTCAAGGTGGCGGTCCGACCGTCCTGCATCACCGCGACAGTGCCGCGGTGATGCAGGGTGAGGTGCATCAGCTCCTGGTCGTGGGAGGAGATGGTGCGGCGGTCCCGGGTCACTGTTGCAGCGTTGGCCTGTATCCGGGCCACGATCACTGGCCCTATGTCCACGTGGTCGACCACGGCACGAAACGCCGGCGGACCGGGATCCGTTACGCGCAGGGGAGCGAACAAGGACGAGGCCGCGGCCTCGAAAGGCTCCGTTCCATTCAAGCGAGAGCGCTTACTGTCCGTCATGCCGGTATCCCCCGATCCCCGTCTGCGCCGCCACTCTACTGCTGTGTTGTGCACGAACTGGGGGGTCCCGGAGCACGTATTGGTGCTCTCGCATCTTGGACCGTGCCTACGCTCGGCGAACGGAACATCCGCACAGCACTGACGAGCCGGTTGGCAGGACACGGCAACGCCAGCATTGACAGGGAGGATCGGCAGACTTGGACGGTGCAATGGGCTTCTACCGGGCTTTGGGCGCGCAGTTAGCAGGGCGTCGAGAGTCTGCCTACGGCGCCCATGCGATGGTCTCGGCAGCGGGATGAGATGCCGGGTAAGGAAGCGGCCGGCTGGCCGGTGTACTCGCCGGGCTGGTCGATCGGTTCGATCACTGCTGATGTTCCCCCGCTGTGATTGCGCCTTCGTACAAGACTCCCGACAGTCCATGCCGAAGGATAGGGGCCTTGCTCGGTCACCCCGGGCGGGTAATGTGTCCTGATTTGTCGACGACGGAGGAAGAATGAACAAGGTGGCACGTCTTGCAAGCTGTGCATCTGCACTGGCCCTGATCGGTGTGGCCTTTGCTCAGCCAGTCTCTGCTGCGCCAACTCAAGCTACTGCCGGAGAATGCCAGAGGGTCCCAAGCAGAGACTCTAACCCGACTCACTTCTACTGCTGGAACACTCCGGGCATCCGCGTTGAATGGGCCGGTGAGACGGCCGGCTACCTGATGACCAATCTCAACTGGTTCATCTGTCGCTACGAAGGCGACCCGACCGGCGGCGGAGGACCGCACCCGAATCGCTGGATTTACACCTTGGCCGACGGGGCGATCAGCCACAATGGCTGGGGCTTTGTGAAAGACAGCGACGTCAAGGATGAGACCAATCCCTTGCCGGTGTGCTGACACCGCACTAATCCGTATTACGGGGCCGGTGGCCGGCTGCAGCCCCAGGGTCTTTGAGAAGTGCTGAAGTGGGCGGTTCGCCTGCTGAGAGCCGGATGTGAGGGCTTGTCGGCTCCTGCCGGAGGCGCCCCTGGACGCAGGACAGGCATGGCCGCTGGTGATCATGTGGGTGTCGAGTCTGTATGAGCACCGAGCGAGTCCATGCCTGCGCGCCCATCTTCCCGCATGCCGTCATGCCTTCAGCAGTTGGGGGAAGCCTCCGGTCCAGCCCCGCTGGAGACAGCCCCTGACCTGCGGAAGTTTCTGGCCACAGTGCCTGATCCGCGGGCCCGTCGCGGCATCCGTCACCCATGGACGGCGCTGCTCACCTCTGCGGCTGCCGCCGTTCTGGCCGGCGCCGCCTCGATCAAGGCGATCGGCGAGTGGGTCGCCGACGCGCCGCAGCGCGTCCTGGCCCTGCTCGGGTTCCGGCCCGACCCGCTGACCGGCCTGATCCGCCCACCCCACGCCACGACTGTCCGCCTCGTCCTGGCCGCCGCGGACGGCCACGCCCTCGACCGCGCCATCGGCGACTTCCTCCAGGAACGCCAGACCCCGTCCCCGGGACGAAAGGTCATCGCCGTCGACGGCAAGACACTCCGCGGCTCCCGCTGCGCCAAACGAACGGCCACCGCGCTGATCGCCGCCATGACCCACAGCGGCCAGGTCCTCCCCCAACGACAGATCGACAGGAAGAGCAACGAGATCCCGGCCTTCGCCCCGCTCCTGGACGGCATCGACCTGACCGATGCCGTGATCACCGCCGACGCCCTGCACATCCAGCACGATCACGCTTCCTACCTGCACGAACGCGGGGCTCACTACCTGGCCGTCATCAAGCGGAACCACCCCGGACTGCATGAGCGGGTCCGCCGCCCTCCCTGGTGCGACATCCGCCTGGACCATGTCGACCGCACCCGGGCCCAGCACCGCGACGAGATCCGCCGCCTGAAGACCGCCGCGTTCGCCCACCTCGACTATCCCCACGCACGCCAGGCACTCCAAGTCGTGCGCTGGAGACGGGACATGGGCACGGGCAAGCTGACGATCGAACGGATCTACCTGGTCACGAGCCTGCCGCCCGGCGCGGCCGACGGCAGCGAACTCGCGGCCTGGAGCCGCGGCCACTGGCGCATCGAGAACCAGCTGCACCACGTCCGCGACCGCACCGTCCACGAGGACGCCTCGCACATCCGCACCCGCCACCGACCCCGCGTCATGGCCGGCCTGCGCAACCTCGCCATCAGCGTCCACCGTCAGGACGGCCACACCAACATCGCAGCCGCCCTCCGCCACACCGCCCGAAACCACCTGCGGCCCTTCACCGCCCTCGGCCTGGCATGACGAACCCGGACAGAAGATCACTTCTCAAAGACCCTGACCCCGAGGAGGAGGCGGTCATAGCGCGGGCCCTGGAAAAGCGGCGCCGCGAGTTCACCGCGGTTCGGTGCTGTGCACGGCACGCCACGGGGAAGGCCGGCACGAGGCCGCAGCCGGTTCTGCTCGGTCGATGTGGCGTACCGTGCTGGCCCGACGGCTGGTCGGCACCATGACGCATTGCGAGGGCAACTGCGCGGCCGCGCTGGTGCGCGCCGAAGGGCTGGGCTTCGCAGGGCATCGACGCTGAACGTGGGGGCCGATATGGAGATCGCCCCAGCAGCCGCCGCGGAAGCATCCGATATCTTCTGTCCTCGTGCCCGCCTCGCACTCGATCAGAACGTCGAGGCTCATGTGCTGCGTGTACGGAGCGGAGTTCTCCATCCACCGGCACATCTGAACCTGACCCCAGGTGAGTTCTGCGGCGACCGAGGTGGCGGCGTTGAACTCGACGGGGACCGGTTCGGTTTCGTGGCGTTTCATCGGCCGGCCGGCTCCTCAGTCGCTCGGGGCGAACAGGACAAGCGCAGGGGTTCGGTCGTGTCGCGCCGACTGCCTCATCAGGGGCGGCTGGAAGAGTGGTGTGAAGATTCCCGAGGGCCGGTGATCACCCGATCGGACTCACATAGCCTCTCCGGGATCACGTTCGGATGGACAGGGCATCGCGTCGCTCTGTCGCGCGAGGCAGGCCGAGAGAGGAGCGGACGGGTGAGTCACGCACGCGGTCCGGAGACGGACCCGACGGGGGACATGCGATGACCAACGGTCTGGCGGCTCGACTACCTCTCGACCTACTGCGCGAGCGGAACCTGCGACGGCTGTTCTGCGCGCAGGCCGCCTCGGTCCTGGGCAGTAGCATGATGCCGATCGCGCTCTCCTTCGCCGTGCTGGAGCACGGCGGCGGGGCGAGCGGGGTCGGCCTGGTGCTCGGTGCGCAGACCGCGCCCCTGATCGTGTTCCTGCTGGCGGGCGGTGTGCTGGCGGACCGGTGGGGCCGCCGGGTCACCATGATCGGGAGCGACCTCGCCCGCGCGGTCATCGAAATCGTCGTCGTGGTGCTCCTGTTGACCGTCGGCATGCCGTTGGGCGGCTTCGTCGCCTTCGCCGCGGTGCTCTCCGTGGCAGCCGCGTTCTTCCGCCCCGCCTTCCACGGGTTCGTCCCCGAGGTCGTCTCCGGCAAACACCTCCAGGAGGCGAACGCCCTCGGCTCCACGTTTGATTCGATCGGCTCGCTGCTGGGCCCCGCCGTCGCCGGCGCGCTGGTGGCCTGGACCGAGCCGACCTGGGTCATCGCCATCGACGCGGCCACCTTCCTGGCCAGCGCGCTGTTCCTGGCCGGAGTGCGCACCTCGTCGTCCGCCACGACGTCCGACCGCGAGGACGAGGACTTCCGTCAGCAACTGCTGTACGGGTGGCGTGAGTTCAGTTCGCGCACCTGGCTGTGGTCGCTGCTCGTCTACACGTCGCTGTCGTCCGTCTTCGTCCTGGGGCCCGTGATGGTGCTGGGCATCGCCTTCGTCGGCGGCAAGGAGGACGGTGCCGCCCAATGGGGCATCGTCATGGCCGCGCAGGGAGTCGGCTCACTCCTCGGCGGCCTTGTGGGAATGCGGGTGCGCTTCCGCAGGCCGCTGCTGGCCTCCGTCTTCTGCACCTTCGGCCTGGGGGCCTTCGCCGGTCTGCTCGCCGTGCGCGCCCCCGTTTACGTCCTGGTCCTGGGCTCCCTGCTGTCCGGCGCGGGATTCGCGCTGCTGTACATCCTCTGGACGAGCAGCCTGCAGGCCGATGTGCCGTCCGATGCGATGTCCCGCGTCAGCGCGTACGACGGTGTGGCGACCGTGCTCTCCATGACCGTGGGTTACTGGTGGGCGGCCCCGACGGCGGATCGGGTGGGGGCCACGCCGCTGCTCTGGTTCGGCGTGGCCTGGACCGTGGTGAGCGCCGCCGCAATGGTCACGCTGCCGCAGATCCGCCAGTTCGCGTCGGCAACGGAGAAGGACGAGGCGGGCGGGATCACCCCGGAGGCCCGGGAGCCTTCCATGACGCACTGAGAGGCTCACGTGCCGACCGAGCCGGACAGCGCGCCCAGGCGTTCACGAAGGTGGTGCAGGACCGAGCGCGCGGTGTCCGGGCCGTGATAGGCCGTCTCGTAGCGCAGTGCCCCCGACAGGCGGGCGTCGTGCGTCATGGTGAGACTGAGCGCGAACACGGCCGCAGCCGCCTCGGACGCCTGGAGGGTGGCGTAGGTCACACGGGAAGAGTCCAGGATCATGGGCACGATGTCGGTGCGCACCCCGTGCATCGGGATGGCGTCGTCGCGTCGCTGATCCGCGGCCCAGCCGGTCACCCCGTGCAGGCGCAGCGCGGCGTGCCCGAGGGCGTACCGAAAGAAGCCGGCGCTGCCGCTGCGGCCCAGCACGGCCTCGGCGACCAGCCCGAACGGCAGGTCCACGGTGGCCGAGGCCTCGCGGACGGCCTCTTGCACCTGCCGCAGCAGCCGGTGCCCGCCGTCCTGCGACACGTCCACCGGGACCTGCACCATGTTGGCGAAGTTCCCTATGGCGGTGCGGTGTTCGGGCCGCAGCCGGCCGTGGGACGGCGTGGAGAGGATCACTCTTTCCCGGCCGAAGTGACGGCCGAGGGCACCGGCGAACGCCGCGGCCAGCAGGGAGTACAGGGAGACCCGGGCGGCCCGGGCGGCGTGCAGCAGCTGTCGGGTCTGCTCAGTCGGAATGTTGAGGGGTTCCTCTTCGTAGGCGTGACGCAGCGGCACGGGCCCGGCGATACGGCCGGGCAGCAGGTCCCTGGCACCGTACGCCCGTAGCAGCGCGGCCCGGGCGGCCAGGCGGGCGGCGCGGTCGTCGAAGGCCGCGTGGGTACACCCGGCGCGGACCAGTTCGAGGTAGGAGAAGGCGGCCGGCAGCGGTGGTCCGCCGGCCACCCGCCGGTTGTACGCGCGGGCCAGGTCGCCGAGGAAGAGGCGATGGCTGGCCGCGTCGAAGACAAGGTGGTGAAAGCAGGTCAGCAGGACGTGGTGGTCGGGGGCCGCGCGCAGCAGATAAGCGCGCCCCAGGCGTTCGGTGACGTCGAAGGGCTGACTGCTGAGGTTCACCAGGAGCGCGTACGGCTGCGCGGGCAGCACCGCCTCCTCCAGCGGCAGAGGAGCTGCGCGAAGCGTCTGGCGGGGCCGGACGACGTCGGCGACCCGGTCCGGCGGCTCGTCCAGCCTCAGGCGCAGGGCGTCGTGGTGGAGGGTGACCTCGGCGAAGGCTTCACGCAGCGCGCCGGCGTCCAGCGGCCCCAGGAGGCGCAGGGCGGTCGAGCAGTCGAACGAGACCACTGCGGGATAGGGCTTGCCGTGGCAGCGCTCCCATTCCCAGCACAATTCCTGGCGCGTGGAGAGCGGAAGTGTCGGGTGCCGCCGGGGATCGGTGGTCGTTTTCATCGAGATTCCTTCGTGGATGCGTCGGTCTTCAGGCCGGGGAGGACACTCGACGGGCTGGATCAGGCCGACGAGATCCGCAGGGCGTCTGCTGGGCGGTCCTCCTCCGCGCCGGAGCTCACCGCCGTGAGCGTCGCCGAGACCGCCGGTGCCTGCTGCGCGGGGACGCAGTACGCGCCGTTGCGGGTGAGGCGGCGCAGGACCGGCCCGGCGGTGGTGGCGGTGCCGAACGCGACCAGCAGGACGGGAGTGCCATGGCCGGACGCGTCCTCTGCGCCCGTACAGGAACTCAACGGCGGCCCGGTCCGCTCACACGCATTGCGCAGGACGTTGCGCCGCGTCCAGCCCTTGTGCATGTACGTCCATGCCTTCGTGCCTCTCGTCGTACGTCGACCACAGACGCGCCATGTCTTCATTTCCTCTCTCCACAGACACGCCTTGGCACACACTGATGCACCCACCCATGCACATGCCGGTGCCGGTGCCGGTGCGCGTCAGCTTCGTTCCCGTTGCTCGGTGAACACCGAAGCCAGTCAGGGAAGTTAGCCGACGAACCGCATCGTCCGTACCGCATCCGAGGCGTCACGTGCGCTTCAGGCCAAACTGCTCGACCTTGGCCTCCTCCCCCGTCTGGGCAGCCGTGTCGCGGGAGCGGCGGCCGGGCCGTGCATACGGCGTTCGTCTGCGACTACCTCGCCGACGTCGAACTGCGCCAGGAGATCCACGAGGGGCTCCAGGTCGTGGAGAATTGGACCTCCGCGAACAAGGACCTCCGCGAACAAGGACCTCGTCTACGGCAAGGACGGCGACCTGGCCGGACAGGACACGGAGTCCCAGGAAGTGTCCATGCTCGCACTCCACCTGCTCCAGTCCGCCCTGGTCCACGTCAACACGCTGCTGATGCAGCAGGACCTCGCCGATCCGAAGTGGGGCCGACAACCTCACCGACGCGGCCCGGCGGGCGCTGTCACCGCTGTTCTGGACGCACGTGAACCTCTACGACCGGTTCGAAATGGACATGAACCGGCGCCTCGACCTGGACCTGGACCTGACCGCCCGTGCCGCCGCCGTGCCCGCGCCGCGCGCCCCTGAGGGCGAACCGGCTGCCGCCCCGGCGTGCCGGGCTGGCTCAGCCGGTGCCGTGGACGACGGTGCTGTTCCGCATCATCGTCATCTTGTGGAGGACCGGCTTCCCTCGCGACGGAAACTCGGATGCGGGTGCCGCACGGCCACCCTAGGCTGCGCTCGCCGGGAGGGCGAGGCGCCGTATCGGCCGTCAGTGGATCGGAGATGCACGGGGTATGACCAGTCAACTGTTCGCGATCTGCTTCAATGCGACCCGGCCGTCGGCCCTGGCACGGTTCTGGTCCGGGGTCTTGGGCTGGGAGTTGGCCGACGGTCCGGGCGGCGACGTCGCGATCCTGCCCCCTGATAGCGCCGGGTTCCGCATCCGGTTCCTGCCGAGCCAGGAGCCCAAGATCGGCCAGAACCGGGCGCACTTCGACCTGACCAGCACCTCCCCGGAGGATCAGCAGCAGACGGTGGCCAGGGCGCTGGAATTCGGCGGGAGACACATCGATGTGGGCCAACGTCCGGAAGAGGGGCATGTGGTGCTCGCCGACCCCGACGGCAACGAGTTCTGCGTCATCGAGGCGGGCAACAAGTTCCTCGCCGACACCGGTTTCATCGGAGCGCTGGCCTGCGACGGTACGCAGGAGGTCGGTTACTTCTGGAGCGAGGTGCTGCGGTGGCCGCTGGTCTGGGACCAGGACCAGGAGACCGCGATTCAATCGCCGAACGGTGGTACGAAGATCACGTGGGGTGGTCCTCCAGTGGCGCCGAAGACAGGCAGGAACAGGCTGTACTTCGAGCTGGCGCTCCCCGCCGACGCAGGCTGGGAGGCGGAGGTCGACCGCCTGATCTCACTCGGTGCGACGCGCACCGACACCGGCGACGGCAGCCGGGTGCTGATGCTCGACCCCGACGGCAACGAGTTCTCCGTACAGAGGCCCCGGTAGCGGGGCTGTTGTCGGGTGAGCTGCGTTTCATAGGCGTTCGCCTGTGAAACGCGCGGTCACTCGGCAGTCCACCTGCGGCGACCACGTTTCATGGGTTGTCGCAATCCACTGGATGCCTGAAACATCCTCATAAAACAGTCTCTGCTCGTGGGCGACGACTTCAAGCGCGTGGCATCGCACGACTGCCCGATGTCCACCTGCGCCGCCCCTGCAGGCTCGCCCTGCCGCACCGGCAAGAGCAAGGTGGCGATCCAGTACCACACCGCCCGCTTCCGCTTGGTGCACCAACTCGCCAAGGCCCTCAACGTGCCGACCCCCGCCGTGCGCAAGCCCGGCTCGGTCTGGACCGGGCTGCCCCGGCCGAGGAACACCGGCGCCGAACCCGTCGGGCATGCCCGCCTGGGGTACGCACACGCGTCCACCGCCTGGCAGTCCCTCGACTCCCAACTCGACTCGCTCACCGAAGCAGGGGTCACCCGGATCTTCTCCGAGAAGATCTCCGCCCGCGCCACCCAGCGCCGCGAACGGAATAGGCCGTCGCCCTCGCCGGCGAACTGCGCGCCTCCGGGGACCAGTTCCTCGGCGGCACGGCCGGCGTGTCACCCGCGACGGTGCCCCGGTTCAAAGCAGTGGCAGGACGGGTCACGCTGCCTTCCAGCAGCGGGACCTGTCGCAGACCGGCTTCGTCTACGTGTGGGCCGACGGCGTGCACCCGACGGCTCGGCTCGGCCGGGCCTACTCGTGTGTCCTGGTCCTGCTCGGCGTCCGCCTGGACGGCACCAAGGAACTGATCGCCCTCGCGGAGGTGCTGCGGGAGTCCACCAAGTCCTGGGCCGACCTGCTCCGGGTCTGCCGCCGCCAGGTTCAGGAACGGCGTCCTGGTCGAGTGTGAGGAGGCCGCGTAGTCAGGGGTCGACCGGTCAGCCGGCGAAACCACCGTTGCTCTTCAGCAGTTGCCCGTTGATCCACTGCCCTTGCGGTGAGCACAGGAAGTCCACCAGGTCAGCGGTGTCCTGCGGGCTGCCCAGACGTCCCAGCGGTGTCCCGCGCAGCACGTGGTCGCGGATGTCGTCGGACATCCAGCCGGTGTCGATCGGGCCGGGGTTGATCACGTTGGCGGTGATCCCGAGGTGAGCGAGTTCGTGGGCGGCGGCCAGGGTGATGCGGTCGAGTGCGCCCTTGCTCGCCCCGTAGGGCAGGTTGCCGACGGTGTGGTCGCTTGTGAGGGCGATCACGCGTCCGGTTCCCTGGATTCCCTGGAAGCGTCGGCCGAACTCACGAATCAGTAGCCATGAGGCACGCGCATTGACCGCGAAGTGGCGGTCGAAGCTCTCCAGGGTGGTGTCGAGCAGGCCGGAGTCCACCGACTCGCAGTGACACATCACCAACGCGGAGACGTTCCCGAGGCGGCCCTGAGCTTGGTCGAAGACTCGCCCTGGGGCCTCAGGATCGGCGAGGTCCGCCTCGATCGCCACCGTGTCGGCGCCCCGCTCCTCCAGGGCCTTGGCGATGGTGTCCGCGGCGTCGGCCTCGATGCCCCAGGCCATGCGCGCGTCGTACGGCGTCCAGTAGGTGAAGGCGACATCCCAGCCCGCTTCGGCCAGTCGGCGGGCGATCCCCGCACCGATCCCGATGGACCGGCCGACACCGGTCACCAACGCGACCGGCCTGGCGGCATCGAACAGAGACTTCTCATCAGCGGTCGTCACGAAGTGCAATCGTTCGGCCTCCGGCAGGGGAACGGCAACCCGATTTTCCTTCAGCTCATCCACAAGTCTTGACGATTGCTCGAAACGCCGAGAGGCAGCGGGCTTCCTGCCGGCCGTCGCACCCCTGCTTGTAGGGTGCCACTTCGGCCGAGCCGGGTGCCCATGCCCGCCCCGGCGCCGTGTGTACGGAGCTATGTCGTCGGCGCGGCCTGGCGGCGCTTGGCGCGCTCGACCTGGCGCAGCAGCAGGTCGGCGAACTGGATGTTCCCTGCTGCCTCGATCGGGTCGTCGCAGTCGACGGTGCGGTGGCCAGCAGGGTTCTCGTAGGTGCACATGGCGTCGGCGAACAGCAGCGCATCGGGCTGGACTTCACTGGCGAGATCGCCGCACTCGGCACCGGCGCGACCGGCGTAGTGGTCGGCGAGCATGTGTGGGGCGTCCCGGTGAACGGCTGCTCGTAGGGGCGCGGCAGGCGGCGTCGGCAACGCCGCCGTCCAGCTGGGACAGGTGTACGGCTCCGAGGTCACGACCCTGGCTCGCGCTGCCAACCTCGACTTCGTCCGTGCGCTCGGTGCCCACCACCCCGTCGACCACCAAACCATGTCCCCTGCGGAACTGGGACTGTTCGACGTGGTTCTCGACGCGGTCGGGACCGACCTGCGTGCCGTACGGCGGATGCTGAAGCCGGACGGCTGAGGCCGGCTCGTCCCCCGTGGGGGACGAGCCGGCCCTCGAATCGCATCTTTACGGGGTCACGGTCACCCCGGGCGCCATGTCGGCGGTCCCGTTGGTGAGCTTCACGGAGCCGGTGGCGCCTTCGGAGCTGACGAAGCGCAGCTCGTGGTTGGCTCCCCCTGCGTCGGAGACGGCGAGCAGAAGCGAGGGCTGGCCGGCGGCGTAGGCGTTCTGGACGAAGGAGGTGATGTCGACGGTGATGTCGCGGCCGTCGATGGCGTTGGTCTGGTGGGTCCCGCCGCCCTCGGGGACGAGGGTCGAACCCAGGCTGAAGGGGGCCGACTTCGCGACGGAGGAGGCCGTGGCGGTGAAGCTCGGCCGGTTCTGCCAGGTCATCGTCTTGATCGGGCAGGACGTGCCGGTGCCGGTGCAGGTGGTGTCGCTGACGGGTTGCACGAGGAGTTGGTCGGTGTCGGTCGACGGAACCGTCGAGTAGCGGTGGCCGACGTAGGTGAGGTGGAGCGTCGCCTGGCTCGGCGCCCTGGTGAGGCTGGTGAGCGGGAACTGGATGTAGGAGATCTTTCCGTCTCCGGATCCTGTGGTGTACTGCTCGCCCATCAGGCCGGTCCCGGTGTTGCGGGTGATGAGGGTCAGGTCCGAGGAGTTGTTGGTGGTCTGGTCGCCGCTCCACGCTCCCACCCAGGTGTCGCCGCTGGTCAGGGCGCCGGCCTTGACGTTGCGGGTCTGGCCGCTCGCGTCCGTGTAGGTGGTGGCCAGCGTGCCGATCCCGCTCGGCGCCAGGGGGAACTGGCTGGTGTACTGGACGGGCTGGCCCGCGACGCGGAGGTTGTTCAGCGTCACGTTCGTGGCGCCGTTCAGCGGGCTGCTGTTCGTCTTCTGCTGCGAGAACCAGACGTTGTCGAGGTTGAGGGTGTTGATCGGGGTCTTGGCGTACGTGTAGGCGGCGCCCGAGCCGTCGGGGTTGGGGGCGAAGCCGTAGGTCGCCTGCTGGTCGGCGGTGATGGTCTGGGCGGATCCGTTGCCGCCGTTGAGCCTGATCGGTCCCGAGGTGTACCGGGAGGTGTCGAACGAGCTGTTCTTGATGACGATGCTGGAGATGCGCGGGTTCGGGTTGGGGCTGTTCTGCGTGAAGATGCCGCCGGCCGGCGCCGACACGGAGTTGAAGTTGTCGAACGTGTAGTTGTTGAGCCGGAATCCGTACGAACTCCATCCGATGCGGATCGAGTTGCCGGCGCCGACGGACCAGTTCAGTGTGTTGCTGACCGAGATGTTCTTCGAGTCCTCGTGGTCCCAGTGGTAGTTGTCGAATCCGAGCTCGTCGGCGACGGCGTCGTGGGCGCCCACCGCGTTGACGTAGCCCTGGACGTCGGGGGTGGAGGTGCCGAGCTGGAAGTTGTTCCACACGCCGGAGGCCAGCGGGGTGAATCCGTCGCTGGGGTTGTAGTGGCCGGAGGCGAACGCGTCGTCGTTGCCGAGGGTGAAGACGCCGTCGGCGGTGATGTCCTGGCCGCTGACGAAGTCCGTCCCGTCGACCCATGGCTGGCCGTAGGGGGTGAGCGCCTTGATGTTGTTGAATTTCACCCTGTTGGCGGTGTGGGTCTCGAAGTTCCACTGCTTGGCGTTGCGCTCGTAGGTGTCGTTGAACGTGATGTCCGACGAGTGCATGACCATGACGCCGCCCTGGTGCTGGCTGCGGTAGGCGTCGTGCAAGTCACCGACGCTGCGGGCGTTGTAGTTCGCCACGCCGTTGCCGTCGAAGACGCCGCGGCCGTCGATTTCGATGTTGCTGGAATTGATGATCCCGACCGCGGGCTCGAACGCCTCCATGTAGGCCTGGATGCGGTTCTTCAGCAGGGCCCCTTCGTCGGTGTAGATCTTCAGCTTGCCGCCCTTGAGCTTGCTGCCGTCCACGGAGTTGACCAGGAGACCGGACCACACGTAGGTGCCGTTGGGGAAGTAGAGGGTGTTGAGAGCCGTGGGGTTGGCTTTGATGGTGTCGAGGGCGGCCTGCAGGGCGTAGGTGTCGTCGCCGGCGTCCATCGCCCGCGCATTGGGGTACCGCACGTTGACGCTGCTCGCGCTCACCAGGTTTCCGGCCGAGGTCTTCTGGCCGGCGGGGATGGCGGTGCCGTCGACGGTCCTGCCGGCCATGGAGCTCGTCGTGGCGGTGGGAGCCGTCTGAGCCGCACTGTTGGGGTGTGCCGCGAGGTACTTCGCGGCGAACTCCTGGAAGTTGAGGACACCGGTCCGCAGGTTGACGCCGGAACCGTCCGGTGCGCTCGTGGCGTCCGGACGCTGCGCCGGGTCTTCCAGAGGGTCGTTGACGACCGCCAGGTAGGGCTGTCCCGCGGCGTTGGTCGAGTCGCCGTTGACCATCACGATCGCTTCGTTCAGCCCGGCGGCGGCGGACATCTGGAACGTCAGGGTGTGCTTGTCGGCGCTCACCGAGATGCTGCTGGAGGGGTAGTAGCGCGCCGGGTAGACGTTCACCGTGTCGATCGTGGTGCTGGGCAGCGTGACCGTGATCGTCGGTGTCCGCGAGTCCGACGCGAAGCGCGCGACGTCGAAGTTGTGGCCGTTCGCGGTGTACTGGACGGCCTGGACGGGCGTGCCGGCGACTTGCACCTGGTACTTGGTGGCCGCCACGTCGGGGGACGTCGTCGTGCCGCCTCCCACTCCCGTCGGTGCGTACGTGTGGACGGTGGCGGCGGCGTGTGCGGGGACGGCGCCGGTGAGCATGAGGCTCGCCGCCGCGATGGCGGCGCCGGCAGCGGCCGCGATGATGCGGTGCACGCCTGAGCGGCCTCGCGCCGAGGCGGGGGTGGAGTCGGCGTCGCCGCCGGCCGGTCTGATCATGCCTGTCTCTCCTCAGGACGAGACCCTTCCGGGTCTGTTCAGGCGCGCGCCGTGCGGTGAAGACAACGCGGAGCATTCGCGATGCCGCGGCGCACTGCGGCCGCCGGGGCCGTCGCGGCCGAGGGGGACCCGCGACGCGCCCGGTGCGAGGACACGGGGCGGTGTCGGGGTCGGTGCGCGCGGTAGGCCGGAGCGGCACCATCTCGTTGACCGATCCACGAGATCGGCGTGGCGGGGACGTTACTGCCGCATTTCGGCAACCGTCAATGGTCCGCGCGCTTCAAATCGCCGTAACGGCAGGGAACAGCCCACGCCGCCCCTACCTGCCCAGGTAACGGCTGGATCACGGCCCTCGTGCGCCGTCTTGCCCTGCCGCGACGGTCGCCCTACGCTGACGCCACTTTCGTGGATCGATAAAAGTTTTGGAGGGCCTACGTGGTCACAATGGCGGAGGTGGCAGCTCGGGCGGGAGTCACCAAGCAGACCGTCTCCAACGTGGTGTCCGGCAAGAAGGTCCGGCCGGAGACCCTGGCGAAGGTGAACGCGGCGATCGCCGAACTCGGCTACAAGCCGAACCTGGTGGCGCGCTCGCTGAGAACCGGCAGCACGTCGACCGTGGGGCTGTTCGTGCCGTCGGTGGCCAACCCCTTCTACTCCGAGGTGGTCGAGGAGGTGGAGAACGTGCTGGTCGGTCACGGCTACAACCTGCTGCTGGCCACGACGCGCGACGATCCCGACTACACCCGGGCCCACCTGGAGAACCTCGCCGCGCGCTCGGTGGACGCACTGCTGGTCGCCGGGGACAACGGCGTCGCACAGCAGCTGCAGATGCTTGTCGATGCCGCGTTCCCGGTCGCGCTGTTCGCCTGGGAGGGGGACGCCCCGACCACGCTGCCGGTGGTGTCCATCGACTACGAGCACGCAGGGTTCCTGGCCGGGCGCTACCTGAGGGATCTCGGCCACCGCAACGTCGCGGTGCTCGCGGATCTGCCCGCGCACGAGCCGCGCGTGGTCGGGTTGCGCCGGGCGTTCGCCGACGACGGTCTGGTCGTCGACGACAGCAAGGTGTTCGCCTGCACCAGGGACGACGCCGCCGGCGGGTTCGACGCGGGCCGTGCGGCACTGGAGGCGGATCCGCAGGTGACGGCGATCTTCGCCACCCACGACATCCTGGCCCTCGGCGCCGTCGAGGCGGTGGTCCACTCCGGGCGGCGCGTCCCCGGCGACGTCAGCGTCGTCGGCTTCGACGACATCGCCCAGGTCGGACAGATCCGGCCGGCGCTGACCACGATCACCGTCCCCAAGCGGGAGATGGCCCAGCAGGCCGTCGAGCTGCTGCTGCGCGCCGTCGACGCCGGCCGGCCGCCGACCAACGCCTTAACGCTGCTGCGCCCCACGCTGACCATCCGGGACAGCAGCGCCCCTCCCCGGGCGACCGGATAGCACCCGGCGCCGCTCGACCTGCACGTCACCCCCATGAGCCGACGCGGTCCCGCCGGCCCGGCGTCCCGCCACCGCTACGAGCACCGACAGAAAGCACTCCACCGATGAGAGACCTCAAGTCCAACGCCTACGTCGAAGACCGGTCGCCGGGCACCGGACGGCTGCGGCCGCGCGCCGCGTTCGCCACCGGCCTGCCCGCGATCGCCCTCGACGGCGACTGGAGATTCCGGCTGGCGTCAGGGCTGGACGACCTCACCGAGGACTTCGCCGCGCCCGACTTCGACGACAGCGCCTGGGACCTGCTCGCCGTGCCGTCCTGCTGGCAGATGACCGGCCTGCCCGGCGAACTCCGCTACGGCGCCCCGGCCTACACCAACATCTCGTACCCGTTCCCGGTCGACCCGCCGCGGGTGCCGCGGCAGAATCCGACCGGCGAGTACCGCCGCGCGTTCGACGTCCCCGACGGGTTCCCGGCATCGGCCGCGGTGCTCCGCTTCGAAGGCGTCGACTCGGCCTTCGCGGTGTGGCTCAACGGGATCCGGCTCGGCGACGGCAAGGGCAGCCGGCTGACCACCGAGTTCGACGTCAGCGCCGGTCTGCGGCCCGGCCGCAACGTACTCGCGGTCCGCGTGCACCAGTGGTCGTCCGGCAGCTACCTGGAAGACCAGGACATGTGGTGGCTGTCAGGGATCTTCCGGTCGGTGTCCGTGGCCGCCCGCGGTGTCGAGGACTTCTTCGTCCACGCCGCCTACGACCACACGACCGGACAGGGCACCCTGGCCGTCGACGTCACCGCCCCCACCCGGGTGTCGTTGTCGGTGCCCGAACTCGGCATATCCGCCGCCGATCCGGCCGGCCCGCACGTGATCGACGGCGTCGAGCCATGGTCGGACGAGCAGCCGCGCCTGTACGCGGGGGAACTGGTCTCCGAGGCCGGGGAGCGCATACCGCTGCGCGTCGGTTTCCGCACCGTGGCCGTCGTGGACGGCGTCCTGAGCGTGAACGGCAGGCCGGTGTCCCTGCGGGGCGTCAACCGCCACGAATGGCATCCCCTGACGGGGCGGACCCTGACCGAGGACACCATGCTGGCCGACGTGCTGCTGATGAAGCAGCACAACATCAACGCGGTGCGCACCAGCCACTACCCGCCCGACCACCGTTTCCTGGACCTGTGCGACGAACACGGCCTGTGGGTGTTCTGCGAGGGCGACCTCGAAACGCACGGCTTCGAGTTCGGCGGCTGGCAGCGCAACCCCAGCGACGACCCCGCGTGGCGCGAGGCCTACCTCGACCGCACCGCGCGGCTGGTGGAACGCGACAAGAACCACCCCTCGGTCATCGTCTGGTCGCTGGGCAACGAGTCCGGCACCGGAGCCAACCTGGCCGCCTCGGCCGCGTGGATCCGGCAGCGCGACGACAGCCGCCTGATCCACTACGAGGGCGACTTCGCGAGCTGCGCGTACGTCGACCTGTACTCCCGCATGTACATCGGTGTGGACGAGCTGGCCGCCGTGGGACGCGGGCAGGAGGCGCCGACGGCCGATCCGGCCGACGACGCGCACCGCCGCGCCCTGCCGGCCGTGCTGTGCGAGTACGGCCACGCCATGGGCACCGGCCCCGGCGGGCTGTCCGAGTACCAGCAGGTCATCGAGGCGCATCCGCGCCTGGCCGGCGGCTTCATCTGGGAGTGGATCGACCACGGGATCGCCCGGCTCACCGGGCAGGAGGAGCCCCACTCCTTCTACGCCTACGGCGGCGACTTCGGCGAGGAGATCCACGACGGCAACTTCGTCGCCGACGGGCTGCTCTTCCCCGACCGCACGCCGTCGCCGGGCCTGATCGAGTACAAGAAGGTCATCGAACCCGTCCGGATCCGCATCGACCCGGCGACCCGGCAGATCAGCGTGCGCAACCTGCACCACGTCCGCGACAGCGGCTACCTGGAATTCCGGTGGACGGTCGAGGACGGCGGCAACCCGGTGGGCTCCGGCGGCCTGACCGTGCCCGCGACCGCTCCGGGCGCTACGACATCCGTCGCGTGGCCCGCCGACGTCACCGCCACGCTCGAAGCAGCGCGCGCGAAGGACTCCGGCCACGAGGTATGGCTGACGGTGACCGCGGTGCTCGCCGCCGACGAGACCTGGGCCGGGGCCGGCCACGAGATCGCCTGGGCCCAGGGACGGATCGCGGCTCCGCCTGTCTCCCCCGTTCCCTTCGCAACGGTTCCGGCGATCGCCCACGACGGGTTCATCGCAGTGGGTCCGGCGCGGTTCGACGCCCGCAGCGGGATGCTGACACGGCTCGGCGACCTCGAACTCGACGGTCCGATGCTGGACGTCTGGCGGGCCCCGATCGACAACGACCTGCTCAACGCCACCGGCGCGCCGCAGGCCGCTGCCTGGCTCGCCGCCGGACTGCACCGGATGCGCCACGACGTCCTGGGTGTCGAGCCCGACGCGTCGGGACTCACGGTCACCGCCCGGCTGGCCGCCGCCGGGTCCTCCTGCGGGCTCGGCGTGGTCTACCGCTGGACGGCCTGCGACACACCGGATGCGGGCCGGTCCCGGCTCCGGCTGGAAACCGTCGTCACCCCCGACGGCCCATGGGCGGTGCCGCTGCCCCGACTGGGGGTGGCGATGTCACTGCCCGGCGCCGACGCCGACGTCGAGTGGTTCGGTCCCGGCCCCGGTGAGGCGTACCGCGACTCCCGCGCCGCGGCTCGCGTCGGCCGCCACCGGTCGACCGTCTCGGCGATGCAGATCCCCCAGGTCCGCCCGCAGGAGAACGGCAACCGCCACCAAGTCCGCCGCGCCACGATCACCACCCCGGACGGCGCCCTGCTCATCACCGGCGACCCGGTCATCGACCTGACCGTTCGCCCCTGGAGCACCGAAGCCCTGGCCGCCGCGTCCCACCAGCACGACCTGGTCCGCGACGGCCGACTCCACCTGCACCTCGACCACGCGCACCACGGTCTGGGCAGCGCGGCCTGCGGCCCGGGCCCGTTGGCACCGGCCGTCCTGGCCGCGGTCACCACGGCGTTCGTCGTGGAGTTCGCCACCAGCCGGTAGGCGGGCCTTGCCCGCCCGCCCACCGGCAGTCCAGCAAGTCAGCCCCTGTCACAGAAGGTTCCCTCACATGGACAGCACCACCATACGCACTCGCAGAGTCCTGACGTTCGCCACCGCGGCGCTCCTCGTGGCCGGCCTCGGCGCGTGCAGCGGCGCCGACGACACTTCCGACACCGCCGACAAGGGCCAGACCGGACCGGTGAGCATGGAGTTCTGGGGCTGGGCCCCCTACGAGAAGATCGTCGCCCAGTGGAACTCCTCCCACCCTGACAGCAAGGTCACCTTCAAGAAGATCCCGTCGGGCGGCAAGGGCGGCTACACCCAGATCACCAACGCGATCACCGCCGGCAAGGGCCCGTGCCTGGCGCAGATCGAGTACCAGACCATCCCGTCGATGCTCGTGAAGAACACGGTCATGGACATCACCCAGTACGCGAGCGCCGACATGGCCGCGTACGTCCCGTCGGCCGTCTCCGCCTCCAGCGTCGGCGGCAAGGTCTACGGAGTCCCCGTGGACGTCGGCCCGATGGTCCTCTTCTACCGCCAGGACCTGTTCGCCAAGTACGGCATCACCAAGCCGCCGGCCACCTGGGCCGAGTACAGGGCCGACGCCGAGAAGGTCGCCGCCGCCGATCCGAGCGTGAAGTTCGGCACCGCGCCCGGCGACGGCAACGATCTGGCGGCCTACAGCCTGCAGACCGGCCAGTCCTGGTACTCGACCCAGGGAGACAGCTGGACCGTCAGCATCGACAACCCCGGCACCCGGAAGGTCGCCGACTACTGGCAGGGCATGAAGGACAAGGGCCTGGTGACGAAGACCGGCAACGCCTGGGACCCGCAGTTCGACAAGGCCGCCGAAGCCGGCAAGGTGCTGACGTTCGTCAACGCGTCCTGGGCCGCCGGCGGCCTGAAGTCGGACCTGAAGGGCCAGTCCGGCAAGTGGCGGGTCGCCCCGATGCCCACCTGGAGCGCCGGCGACGGCAAGAGCTCCAGCAACGGCGGCTCGGCCACCTCGGTGATGCGCGGGTGCAGGACCCCGCGCGAAGCCGCGCAGTTCGCCACGTTCCTGTCCAGCGACCCGCAGGCCGTGAAGGCGGGCATCGAGGGCGGTCTGTACCCGGCGTCGAAGGCCGGACAGGACGATTCGTCGCTCACCGGGGGCGACCCGTTCTTCGGCGGCCAGAAAGTCGGCGACCTGTACAAGACCTCCGCCGCACAGGTTCCCACCACCTGGACCAACGGCCCGACCTACCAGCAGGTCGAGACGGACTTCACCGGCGCCATCGGCTCCGGCGCCTATCCGGACGCGGTCACCAGGGTCCAGGCCTCGACGGTCGCCGCGATCAAGCAGCTCGGGCTGTCGGTGACCGGCAGCTGAGGCAGCGGGACTCCAGCCGCCCCGAAAGGTTCCCGCGGCCGCCCGTACCCGGCGCCGCGGGGGCCCGCTCCCCGACGACGAACCGCCCAGCGAGGTTTTCATGAGCAGTCCCAGCAGCACCCGGACCGCGTCGCCGCCACGGTCGGTGCCCACGGGCATCCCCCGCGTCTCCCCCGCCGGTCGGCCTCGGCGCACCGGCCGCCGTACCGCGTTGACCGCGTCGGGTTTCCTGGCGCCGTTCGCGGTGCTCTTCCTGACCATGATGGTCGCGCCGATCTGCTACGCGATCTACCAGAGCTTCCTCACCGTCCACCGCGCCGGGCTGTTCGGCGGCACGCAGTCCACACAGTTCGCGGGACTGTCCAACTACGCCGCCGCCTTCGGCGACCACGAGTTCACCGCGTCGATCATCCGGGTCGTGCTGCTGGGCTGCGTCCAGGTCCCGGTCATGCTGGGCCTGGCCCTTCTGCTCGCCCTCCTGCTGGACTCCCGCTCGGCACGGCTGCGCAAGACCTTCCGGCTCGCCTTCTTCCTGCCCTACGCGCTGCCGGGTGCGATCGCCGCGGTGATGTGGTCCTTCCTCCTGGCGAAGGGCCTGTCGCCGTTCACCGGGCCGCTGGCCCACATCGGGATCAACGCCGACTTCCTGTCGCCGTCCTGGGTCCCGGTCTCCATCGGAAACATGATCACGTGGGGCTGGACCGGCTACAACATGCTGATCATCTACTCCGCGCTGCAGACGATCCCCGCCGAGGTGATGGAGGCCGCCGCGCTCGACGGCTGCACCGGATGGCGCCTTGCGTGGGCGGTGAAGATCCCGCTGGTGCGTCCCGCGCTGGTGCTGACCACGGTCTTCTCCATCATCGGCACGGCGCAGCTGTACACCGAGCCGGCGGTGCTGGTCGGCGCACGCGTCCCGGGCGTCTCGCCGAAGTTCTCCCCGATCATGAACACGACCCTGGGCATGGATCTGGGCGACCAGAACCTGGCCGCCGCCCAGTCCGTCGTGCTCGCGCTGCTCACCCTCTTGCTGTCGTTCGGATTCCTCAAGTACACCCAGCGCAAGGGAGCGATGGCATGAGCCTGATACGCGCGGTCCGGCCGGTCCGACCGGGCCGCCGCGGCACCGAGATCGCCGGCAAGGTCGCCGTCAACGCGGTGCTGGGCCTGATGGCCCTGTACACGCTCATCCCGCTGTGGTGGCTGCTGGTCTCCGCGACCAAGGGCTCGGGCTACCTCTACACCGGTACGCCGCTGTGGTTCTCCCACTTCGACCTGGTCGCGAACGTCAAAGCCGTGTTCTCCTTCGAGGGCGGCATATTCTCCACCTGGCTCGCCAACAGCGCTCTGTACAGCCTCGTCGGCGCGACCGTCAGCACCCTGCTGTCGGCGATGGCCGGCTACGCGCTGTCCAAGTTCAGTTTCCGCGGCCGGGAAAGCGTGTTCAACGTCATCCTCGCCTCGGTTCTCATTCCGGCGCCGATGTTCGCCCTGCCGTTGTTCCTGCTCATGGCCAAGCTCGACATCACCGACTCCTACTGGTCTGTGCTGCTGCCCAGCTGTGTCAGCCCGTTCGGCGTCTACCTGTGCCGGATCTTCGCCGCGGCGTCCGTCCCGGACGAACTCCTGGAGGCCGCACGGCTCGACGGAGCAGGCGAACAGCGCACCTTCTTCCGGATCGCCCTGCCGCTGATGGCCCCGGCACTGGTGACCGTCTTCCTGTTCCAGTTCGTCGGCATCTGGAACAACTACCTCCTGCCCTCCCTCATGCTCAACTCCTCCTCCCTCCAGCCCGTCACCGTAGGCCTGGTGCAGTGGCGCTCGGAATTCGCCAACGGCGTGCCGCCACTGCTGTCGATCACCGGCGCCGCCCTGTCGCTGCTCCCCCTGCTCGTCGCCTTCATCAGTCTCCAGCGCTACTGGCGCAAGGGCCTGACCGCAGGCTCCGTCAAGTGACACGACCGCTGCCCCACCCCCACCGCGCTCCCGCTCCCGTCCTGAACCGCAAAGGACCACTGCATTGCCCCGCGCCCACATCACCCTCGACAAGCAGGCCGTCATCGCCCCCGTCCGACGCCGCACCTTCGGCTCGTTCGTCGAACACCTCGGCCGCTGCGTGTACACCGGGCTCTACGAACCCGAACACCCCAGCGCGAACGACGACGGCTTCCGCATGGACGTCGTCGAACTCGTCAGAGAACTGGGCGCCACGACCATCCGCTACCCGGGCGGCAACTTCGTCTCCGGCTTCCGCTGGGAAGACTCCATCGGCCCACGCGACAAACGCCCGGTGCGCCGCGACCTCGCCTGGCATGCGCTGGAGTCCAACCAGATCGGACTGGACGAATTCGCCCGCTGGCTCAAACTCACCGACTCCGAGATGATGCTCGCGGTGAACCTGGGCACACGCGGCATCCTGCCCGCCCTGGACCTGCTCGAATACGCCAACCACCCGCACGGAACCGCACTGTCGGACCTGCGCATCGCCAACGGCACACCCCAACCCCACAACGTACGCATGTGGTGCCTCGGCAACGAGATGGACGGGCCCTGGCAGACCGGCTGCATGACAGCCGACGACTACGGCAAACTCGCCGCCCGCACCGCCGCCGCGATGAAAGCAGCCGACAAGGACCTCGAACTCGTCGCCTGCGGCTCGTCCGGCTCCGGAATGCCGACCTTCGGCGACTGGGAACGCACCGTACTCGAACACACCTACGACCACGTCGACTACATCTCCTGCCACGCCTACTACCAGGAGCACGACGGCGACCTCGGCTCTTTCCTCGCCTCCGCGACCGACATGGACTACTTCATCGACACCGTCGTCGCGACCGCCGACCACGTCGGCTACAAGAAACGCTCCAGCAAGAAGATCAACATCTCATTCGACGAATGGAACGTCTGGTACCAGAAAGAGCACCACGCGTCCGACGAAGTCAACGACGAATGGCGCCACGCCCCCCGCCAACTTGAGGACCTCTACACCACCGCCGACGCCGTCGTCGTCGGCAACCTGCTCATGACCCTCCTCAAACACAGCGACCGCGTCACCTCCGCCTCTCTCGCCCAACTCGTCAACGTCATCGCACCCATCATGACCGAACCCGGCGGACCGGCCTGGCGGCAAACCACCTTCCACCCCTTCTCCATCACCAGCCGACTCGCCCACGGCAACGTCATCCGACCCCACATCCAGACACCCCTGTACGACACCGCACGCCACGGCGAAACACCCGTCATCGACGCCATCGCAACCACCGACGACGACCACACCGCAATCTTCCTCGTCAACCGCGACCTCCACGAAGCCGCCCACATCACCATCGACACCCGCAGCCTCAACACGACACACATCACCGAGGCAACCACCCTCAGCCACCCCGACACACACGCCAAGAACACCCTCGAACAGCCAAACCGAGTCACCCCCACCCGCAACACCACCGCACGACTCAGCAACACCGCACTCAACATCACGCTCCCACCCGTATCCTGGACCGCCATCGCACTCCACTGAGCCGCGTCCCCGCCACCGGCGCCGGCGAAGGTCGAGGGGGTGCGTTCCGGATCGTCGCCTCGCCGGCGGCGGGCAGGTTCTCGATCGAGAGTCTTCGAGATCGGTACGGGCGACGACCGCTCACGTGTCGGGGTGCTCCGGCAGGGCGAGCCAGTCCGACCAGGAGATCTCGCGGCCGATGAAGCGCGGCTGCTCGAAGGGCCAGTCGGCGGCGATCCACTGCGGCACCAGGGCGTCGAGGGCCTGTTCGACCTTGCTGCCCACCAGCTCGTCCACCACCCACCAGGAGATCTCGCCGTCCGCGCCGGCCCTCTCCGGTGGGTCGATGTAGACACAGCCGAGCAGAGCTGTCTCCGCCGCGTCGAACAGCGCGTAGTTGAAGGACTGGTGTGCGGCGATCTCCTTCTCGTGCCGCAACAGGTCGGCCTGGTCGGCCTCGTAGGTCATGGTGGCCGCGGGCCAGCCCCAGGCCGGGCCGAAGATGGTCCACAGCCGCTCGCGCGAACCCATCACAGCCGGATAGTCGAGCGGGGTGTCCGCCTCCCGGATTGGTCGCAGGTGGTGGCCACAGCCCGGCAGCGGTACCAGGACGGGGTGGACGAATTCATCGGGAAGCCAGCTCATGGCGCCCGACCGTAGCAGCGCGCGGCCGTCCGCTCCCCTGGATTTTCCCCGTATACCGCCGGGCCCTGCTCTCCTGTCGAGCAGAGCCCGCGATCGCCCGGACGAGACGCTGTACGCGTCCTGAAGGTCGGTCAGGTGGGTCGCCGCCGTGCTGCGGGCAATGGCCAGGCGGCGCCCGGCGGTTTCCTGCTTGATCCCGTCGCCGACCGGACACTGCGCCTGACTTCTGTGGGCGTCTGCAGGGCCTTTCGGTCCGGTGGGCCGGGTCCCAACAAGGTTGAATCCGATGCCCTGGCCGATGACTGCGACCCACACCGCCTGAACCGATGAGTTCTGTGGTGACGCCCGGTCTATGCCTGTGACTGCAGCACATACCGCTCATCACCTCATCACCCCCGCGCAGCACAGGAGAAGCAGATGTCCGAGACCACCGCCCCCGTCACCGCTGTCGCGTCCGCTGCCCGCGGACGCCGTGCCCGGATCACCCTGCGCACCGTGCAGGTATTGCTCGCCCTCTTCTACGGCATCGCCAGCGCCCTGCCCAAGCTGATAGCGAACTCCTACGCCGTCGACTCCTTCGAGCGGATCGGCTGGGGCAGCACCGGAATGTACGTCATCGGCGCGCTCGAACTCGCCGGTGGCGTGGCCTTGTTGATCCCGGTGCTGCAGTCGATCGCCGCTGTCGCGCTGAGCGCGCTGATGCTCGGCGCGTTCATCGTCCAGATGACCGTCTTCAACGGCGAGAACGCGGCGACCCCGCTGATCCTCATCGTGCCTCTCGTCCTCATCGCCTGGGCGCGCCGGGACTCCAACAAGGACCTGCTGAACCTGGCACGACGACGGGCGTGAACCCCCGACACGAGAGGTGGCGTGCGGCCGGACCGCACGCCACCTCTCGCGCGTCTGGACAAGCGTCCGCTGGACAAGCGGCCAGAAGATGTCGACGCGAACGGACACCGGTCGGGGGGCTCGGGCTCCATCCTTGATGCCGTCGTGATGGCCGGCATCGGAGGGTGTCAATGGTCAGTGACGTAGGCTCCCGCTCATGGGTGCGTTCTTACCGTTCCTGATCATGGTTGCGACCCTCGTGGCAATCCTGGGGTTCTTCGTGTGGCTGGCCTCACGCGTTCGTCGCCGGGGCCTCGCAGGCGGGGCCATGGGTGCAGCCTTGGCCTCGTATGAAGAGGCGTTCCGTATCACGGCTCACGAATCTCACGTGGAGATCCGGGCTCAAGCAGAGCGCAAAGCACCGATCCTGCTGCCCGACGATCACTGGGGACGAAGTCCGGGTGAAGCCGGCTGTGCGCCGGCAGAGAATCGCCGGCCGCTTCGGCCGCGTCCTCGCCGGTCGCGACGGGGCTCTGGCCGCTGGGTCGGCCGCTTGAGGCGCGGTCACTGACCAGCGCAGGAACGTCCGGTCGGCACACGGAATCGAGCTGCCCGGTCAGCACTGCCCGGCCGGACAGCGGGCTCGGTGGCCGAAACGGCGCGGTGGGCGATGCCCTGGGCCGTGTATCGAAAGTCGATCTTGGGCTGTGAATGGCCACGGTGCATGGGCGGGGAGATCTCACGGACGAGCAGTGGGCGGTATCGGAGCCGTGGTTGCCGAAGAGTGCCAGGGCGGGGCGGCCGCCGTCTGGCCTCACCGGAGGCTGATCGACGGCATACGGTTCCGGGTCCGTACCGGTGTTCCGTGGCGTGGTGTACCTGTCGAATACGGGCCGTAGGCCCGGGCTACGACCTGTTCCGCCGATGGCAGCGGAACGGCACCTGGCACCGGATCCGCAACAGGCTCCAGTCTCTGGCTGATGCGAAGGGTGCGATCACTTGGGACCTGAGCGTCGACTCCACGGTCTGCCGCGCCCACCAGCATGCGGCCGGAGCCCACAAGCAAGGCGATCTGCAGAAGGAACCACCAGTGGGTGTGTTCACCGAGCTTCCTGATCACGGGCTAGGAGGTCGGGCGGCGGGTTCACCACCAAACTGCGCTTGGCCGTCGAGCACGGTCACAAGCCCATGTCGATCGTGGTGACGGCAGGTCAACGCGGGGACTCGCCGCAGTTCGAAACCGAGTTGGCGCAGGTTCGCGTGCCCTGCCCCGGGCGGGCCGGCCGCGCGTCCGCCCCGACCGCGTGCGCGCGGACCAGGCGTACGCCTCCCGCAAGAACCGCGCTTACCTGCGCCGTCGCAGGACCCGATGCACCATCCCGGACAAGGTCGATCAGGCACGCAACCGCCAGAAGCTCGACTCCCGCGGCGGCCGACCTCCGCGCTTCGATCCAGCCGACTACCGCGAGCGTCATGCGGTCGAGTGCGGGATCAACCGCATCAAGAGGAACTGTGCTGTCGTCACGCGCTACGACGAGCCCGCCGTCCGCTACGCGGCAACCGTCCTCGTCGCTGCCATCAACGAGTGGCTGTGCCCCCGTTATGTTTTTCGCGGTCCTGCAATGGGGCCGCTGGCCTCCGGGCCCGGTATGACTGTGTCCCCTCTGTCGA
>NZ_JAHHIU010000141.1:23689-36834 GCF_024539815.1 Streptomyces hayashii | reverse complement strand
CGTACGGGGACTGCGGGGGCCGGCCGTAGAGGGGCTGCGGCGGCTCATAGGCGCCCGGGGGCGGCGGAGGGTGCGCCGCGCGGTCGTAGAGCGCCTCGGCGACCGGGTCCTGCGCGGTGAGGTCCTGGGACCGGTAGGGGTCCTCGTCGTAGGCGTCCTGGAGGTACATGTCCGCGGGGTGCTGCGGCGGCACCTGGCCCTGCTCGGGCGGCGGGCCCTCGGGGCGCCCCGAGCCGCCCGCGGCCCGGCCGCGGTCACCGTCGTACGGCGCGTTCATGGCTTACCCCACCTCATCGTCCCGGGCCCACCGGCCACGACATCCTCAACGGTCCACTCTCTCACCCGTGCCGGACGGGTCTGCGCTTTCCGCTTCGGTGTCCGGACTCTCGTCACTCGGCTGCTCCGGGTCGTCTGCCCCGGCTGATGCGCCGGACTCTTCACTGTGACGATCCTGGGGCCCCGCAGGGTTCTGCGGGTCACCCGCGGGCCCCTCGCCCTCCTCAGGACCGTCCTCGCCGGTTTCCTCGGCCTCGCGGGCGGCGGCACGCTTGCGCTGGGTGTACATGCGGAAGCCGGCCAGCACCAGGAGCAGGACGCCGCCGCCGATGACGAGCATCACCGTGGCCGTGATCTCGGTGACCTTCACGTCGAAGGTGACCGGCGCCCCGTACTCCTGGCCGTCCTCGGTGTACAGCTGGGCGATCACCGTCGTCTGACCGTTGACCTTGGCGGATGTGCTGAACTTCACCGTCGTCGTATGACCGCCGGAGACCGTGATCTGCTGCTCCGCGTAGGGCTCGCCGGAGATCTCCAGACGCGTCTGGTTCGTGGAGGTGAGCCGCAGGACCAGGTGGCCGACTCCCTGCACCAGGTTGTTCTGCACGGTCACCGGGATCGTGGCGCTGCGTCCGGAGAGCTTGGTCTCCGACTTGTCGATCAGCTTGACCTGCCCGGTCAGTGTGTCGAGGTACGTCCGCACGCTCTGGCGGAACGCGCTCGCCGCGCCGCTGCGCCCCCGCCAGGACGTGGACATCTCACGGTTTATGGCCCGCCCGAAGGGGGTCACCACCCTCGCCTCGTTGGCGAGGATCACCTTGAAGTTGTCGAGCTTGTCCTGGGTGTCCGCGATTTCCTCGAAGGCCGACCTGGGCAGTTCCCGCTTGCGCAGCGAGGCCGGATACGTCGACCTGGACGGCACCGTCGTGCTGGCGGCCGGGTCGGGCTTGGCCTTGGCGGCCGCCGCGAGCTGCTGGGGCTGCGACCAGGTGCCGCCCTGGAGCTGTGTGACGGCCTCCGCCAGGGCCCGGGCCTGGCTCGCGGTCGGCATGCGCTGGGGCGCGACGACGATGCTGCGCTGCTTGTCCGTCTGCAGATTCAGCTCCAGGCTCTGGGCGAGGAACTGCTGCACGGCGAGCGTGGACGCGGAGGCCCTGGTCAGATCGCCCTCGAACATCCTCGACAGCCGCGAATCCGCGACCACCGCCGTGGTGCCGCCGCCGATGGGACGGGCCGCGGAGGGGGTGTAGGAGAGGTCCCCGGTCTCGGCGAGGCTGTCGCTGCGCGCGATGACCTTGTCGGCGCCGGCGGAGGTGGCGACCTTGACGATCGACGGGTCGACGGCGCCCTCCACCGGCCAGGCGAAGTCGGTGCTCGGGGTCACGTGGAGCACCGTCTCCACCGTGGTGGCGGCTACGTCGGTGGCTTCCTTGAGCTGGCTCAGGGAACCGGCGACACCGGTGCCGTTGTGCGCGAGCGAGGCCAGGTCGGGGTCGGCGAAGGGCAGTGCGACGACTTCCTTGCCGGTGACCGCGGTCTGCAGTTCGTCGAGCCACTGCTTGGCGACCGCCTGCTGGGTGCCGGCCGTCGTGGTGTCGCCGTCGCCACGGATGCGGTAGCTGCCGGTCATGGCGTCGACGGACGCCAGGAGGTCCGGGTCGATCACCCAGGTGACGTCGAGTTCCTTGCCCAGGGTCAGCATCTGGTCCAGGCGGCCGCCGGGGGCGATCTCCTTGGCCAGGTCCTCGTTGAGGAAGACCGGCGTCTGCTGCGCGTTCGAACCCGTCTCCGCCGTCATGTGGACGGTGGACATCAGCGGCCACAGCACGGTCGTGGGTGTCCGGGTGTCCGCCTCGTCGGCCTGCCACGGCAGGAAGGTCCGCTGCACGCCCAGGACCTGGTCCCACTGCTGCGCGGACGTCCGGCCGGACAGGGCGACTCCCAGCGGGTAGACCCCGTCCTTGCCGAGGTCGAGCTTGTCGACGGGTACGGAGATGCTGAAATGCTGGGCCACACCGGGTGTGAGCTTGGCGAACTTGGCGGCGTACTTGCTGCCGACCGGGACGCCGTCGTCGGCGGGGAGCGCGTCCGCCTGCTTGGCGGCTCGGTCGATTGCCGAGCGGGTGGCGAGCGCGTCACCGACCCGCAGGTCCACGTGGGCGGCCGTGACCGCCTGCTTGCCGTTGTTGGTGACCGTGCCCGAGACGGTCAGGGTGTCGCCGTCGGCGGGGGCGCTGGGACTGAGCGAATCGACGGCGACGGCCACCGTGCCCGCGTCGGAGTCCTCCTTGGCGCCGGTCTGGCCGGCGGCCTGCGCGGTGGCCGCGGGCAGCTGGAGAAGACCGGCCAGCAGGGGCGCCCCGGCGAGCAGTACGCCGGTGCGCCGCAGCCACCGGCGGGCAGGTGAGGGAGTCATCCCCGGGAAGTCTGCCGCCTCGGCCACGCGTTCGCCCGTCCCTCGTCGTCGTCAGTGGTCGTCGGAATGTGCGTCCACGCATCGTAACGATGCGCGCTGAGGGGAAGTGCCGCGGACTGCTCCACAAGATCGTGGAAGACGGTCGGCTCGTCCTCTATGCGTAGGTATAAGGAGAAGCGGCGGTAAGACGAGCAAGAGACCGTCTTGCCTGTCTATCGGCTGACCTGTCCTACCGTCCCTAAACCGGGCGGCCCCGGCCCGCGCGGCCACGTACCCTCTTCTGTTGTGCCGAACGCCAACGAAGACAATCTCAGCGTCCTGAGCCAGGTGCAGCACCGCGCGGTGAGTGAACTGCTGCGGGTCGCCCCTGTAGCCGACGACCTCGCACGCCGCTTTCAGGAGGCCGGGTTCTCCCTTGCCCTGGTCGGCGGCTCGGTCCGGGATGCCCTGCTCGGCCGGCTCGGCAATGATCTGGATTTCACCACGGACGCCCGGCCCGAGGACGTCCTGAAGATCGTGCGGCCGTGGGCGGACTCCGTGTGGGAGGTCGGGATCGCCTTCGGCACCGTCGGCGTCCAGAAGGACGCCCGCGTCGGAGATGTTGATCGATGCTTCCAGATCGAGGTCACCACCTACCGCTCGGAGGCGTACGACCGCACTTCGCGCAAGCCCGAGGTGTCGTACGGCGACTCCATCGAGCAGGACCTCGTACGACGGGACTTCACGGTGAACGCCATGGCCGTGGCACTTCCGGAGAAGGTCTTCATCGACCCGCACGGCGGCCTCGACGACCTCGCGGCACGGGTGCTGCGCACCCCGGGCACCCCGGAGGAGTCCTTCTCGGACGACCCGCTGCGCATGATGCGTGCCGCCCGCTTCGCCGCCCAGCTCGACTTCGAGGTCGCCCCCGACGTGGTCACGGCCATGACGGAGATGTCCGACCGCATCGACATCGTCTCGGCCGAGCGGGTGCGGGACGAGCTGAACAAGCTGATCCTCTCCGCGCACCCGCGCAAGGGACTCGCGCTGCTCGTCGACACTGGGATCGCCGAGCGGGTTCTGCCCGAGTTGCCCTCGCTACGGCTGGAGAGCGACGAGCACCACCGGCACAAGGACGTCTACGAGCACACCCTGATCGTTCTGGAGCAGGCCATCGCGCTGGAGGAGGAGGGGCCCGACCTCGTCCTGCGGCTCGCCGCGCTGCTGCACGACATCGGCAAGCCGCGCACCCGGCGCTTCGAGAAGGACGGCCGCGTCTCGTTCCACCACCACGAGGTGGTGGGCGCGAAGATGACGAAGAAGCGGATGACGGCTCTGAAGTACTCCAACGAGCTGGTGAAGGACGTCTCCCGTCTGGTCGAACTCCACCTGCGCTTCCATGGGTACGGCATGGGCGAGTGGACGGACTCCGCGGTGCGTCGTTATGTGCGGGATGCGGGGCCGCTGCTCGAACGGCTGCACAAGCTGACGCGCTCGGACTGCACGACGCGGAACAAGCGCAAGGCGGCCGCGCTCTCCCGGGCGTACGACGGGCTGGAGGAGCGCATCTCCGAGCTGCAGGAGCGGGAAGAGCTGGACGCGATCCGCCCCGACCTGGACGGCAACCAGATCATGGAGATCCTGGGCGTGGGCCCCGGCCCCGCCATCGGCAAGGCGTACAAGCACCTGTTGGAACTGCGCCTGGAGAACGGCCCGATGGAGTACGACGCTGCGGTGACGGCGCTCAAGGAGTGGTGGGTCCAACAGGGCTGAGGTCGTGAAGCAGGGTCATGTTTCACGTGAAACATGACCCTGTCGAAGCGGTGGACGGATATGCGAAGGGGCGGTGTTTCACGTGAAACACCGCCCCTGTCCGCAACTGCCTTACTTCTTGTAGTCCTTCAGGCAGAGCAGGAAGTTACTGCCGTCACCGCTCTCGGTGTACGAGTACTGGAAGTCCTTGGCCTGTTCCTCGCACTTGCTGTCCGCCGTGAGCTGCGTGTACGTGCCCTTGACCTTTGCCAGCACGATGTACTGCGCCTGCGAGGAGTCGCACTTGACGACCTCAAGGTCAGGGTTGTTGTCGTCGCTGTTGCCGCGGTGCATGCAGTCACCGACAGCCGCCGTGTCGGCGTCGTCTCGGCTCGCTATGTAGCCGCCGATGGCCACGCCGGCGACGACGAGCACGATGACGATGTTCTTGATCAGCTTGAAGCTGACCTTGCGGCGGGGCTGCTCCGGCGGGGCTGCGCCGAACGGGGCGGTGGGGTAGCCGGGCTGCTGGGCGTAGCCGGGCTGACCGGGCTGCTGGGGGTAGCCGCCCTGCGGCGGGTACGGGGCCTGCCCCTCGGGCTGGCCGTAGGGCTGCTGGCCCGGCTGCGCGAACGGGTTCTGGCCGTGGGGCGGCGGAGTCGACACTGGGGGTCCCCCTAGAAAACTTGGACGTGGCGCGAAATCACTCGCGAAGTAAGACGCACGTAAGTTACCGGGACCCACTGACAACCTTGTAGCCGATAAGGGGTCTGTGTCATTGATGTGACACTCGTCGGCGTGCAAAGCGGGCCATAGCGCCAGCAACTGCTCCGTAGATAACGGCGACCGTTACCACCAGTTCCGGTGAGCGACCGTCAGTGGGCAGCATCAGGGCGGCGACAGCCGCGGCCCCGACGAAGGCGACGTTGAACAGGACGTCGTAGAGCGAGAAGATCCGGCCGCGGAAGCGGTCCTCCACGCAGAACTGGACGACGGTATCGGTGGAGATCTTCGCGCCCTGGGTGACCAACCCCAGCACGAACGCGGCGACGAACGTGGTGAGCTGGGCGAACGGAAGCATCAGGACGAGCTCCAGAACCGCGGCTACCGCGGCGCAGACGGCGATCCAGCGGATCGGGCCGAGCCGGCTCGCAGCCCAGGGTGTCACCACCGCGGCGACGAAGAAGCCGGCGCCGGAGAGCACCACCGCCAGTCCCAGGAGGGCGAGTCCGTCGTCCGGGTCGGACGACCAGGCGTACCGGCACAGCATCAGCACCATGACGGTCAGGGCGCCGTAGCAGAACCGCATCAGCGAGATCGAGCCGAGCGCCCAGGCGGCCTTTCTGCGCCGGGGTTCGGCGAGGTGACGTACGCCGGCCGAAAGGCCCTGCGCGGTGCCCCTGAGCGCATCTGCCAGTCGGGGGCGGCCGAGGCCGTCGTCGGGGCCGAGCAGGTCCACGGCCATCGACAGGGATACCAGGGCAGCGCACAGATACAGCGCGCACGCCAGCAGCACCACGGCCGCGTCGGTGTCCGCGACCACCAGCCGGACGACGAAGGCGAGACCGCCGCCGGCGACCGCGGCCAGCGTCCCGGCCGTCGGGGAAAGGGAGTTGGCCATCACCAGTTGTTCGCCGTCGACCACGCGCGGCAGAGCCGCCGACAGCCCGGCGAGGACGAAACGATTGACCGCGGTGACGCAGAGGGCCGAGGCATAGAAGAGCTGGTCGGGCACCTGACTGATGATCAAGACGGCGGTCACCGACGCCAGCAGGGCCCGCAGCAGGTTGCCGTGCAGGAGCACCTGCCGACGGCGCCAGCGGTCCAGCAGGACGCCCGCGAAGGGCCCGACCAGCGAGTAGGGCAGCAGAAGGACCGCCATGGCCGAAGCGATCGCGGTGGCCGAGGTCTCCTTCTCCGGCGAGAACACGACATAGGTGGCGAGCGCGACCTGGTAGACGCCGTCCGCGCACTGCGACAGCAGGCGTACGGCGAGCAGGCGCCGGAAGTTCTTCAGGCGCAGCAGAACGCGGAGATCACGGGCGGCCATGGGGCACAGCCTCACATACGGGGAGGGTCCCCGGGTCAGTGGACCCGGGGACCCTTCTCAGCCCTGGCAGGAGCGAATTTTCCGTACGGGGTCGGGTTAGCGCTCGACCTCGCCGCGGATGAACTTCTCGACGTTGTCGTACGCCTCGTCGTCGAAGTACTGCACCGGCGGGGACTTCATGAAGTAGCTCGACGCCGACAGGATGGGTCCGCCGATGCCGCGGTCCTTGGCGATCTTCGCGGCGCGCAGGGCGTCGATGATGACACCCGCGGAGTTCGGGGAGTCCCAGACCTCAAGCTTGTACTCCAGGTTCAGCGGGACGTCACCGAAGGCGCGGCCCTCAAGGCGGACGTACGCCCACTTGCGGTCGTCCAGCCAGGCCACGTAGTCCGAGGGACCGATGTGGACGTTCTTCTCGCCCAGGTCGCGGTCGGGGATCTGCGAGGTGACGGCCTGCGTCTTCGAGATCTTCTTGGATTCGAGGCGGTCGCGCTCCAGCATGTTCTTGAAGTCCATGTTGCCGCCGACGTTGAGCTGCATGGTGCGCTCAAGACGGACACCGCGGTCCTCGAACAGCTTCGCCATCACGCGGTGCGTGATGGTGGCGCCGACCTGGGACTTGATGTCGTCGCCGACGATCGGGACGCCCGCCTCGGTGAACTTGTCCGCCCACTCCTTGGTGCCGGCGATGAAGACCGGGAGGGCGTTGACGAAGGCGACCTTGGCGTCGATGGCGGCCTGGGCGTAGAACTTCGCCGCGGCCTCGGAACCGACGGGCAGGTAGCAGACGAGGACGTCGACCTGCTTGTCCTTCAGGATCTGCACCACGTCGACCGGCGCCTCGGCGGACTCTTCGATGGTCTCGCGGTAGTACTTGCCGAGACCGTCGAGGGTGTGGCCGCGCTGGACCGTGACACCCTTGTTCGGGACGTCGCAGATCTTGATCGTGTTGTTCTCGCTGGCACCGATGGCGTCCGAGAGGTCGAGGCCGACCTTCTTCGCGTCGACGTCGAAGGCGGCGACGAACTCGACGTCACCGACGTGGTAGTCCCCGAACTGCACGTGCATCAGGCCCGGGACCTTGGTCGCCGGGTCGGCGTCCTTGTAGTACTCGACGCCCTGCACCAGCGACGCCGCGCAGTTGCCCACGCCGACGATGGCTACGCGAACCGAACCCATTCCGGTTGCTCCCTGTGTGTACGAGTGAGGCCCTGAATGGGCGCTCACGTGGCGGTTTCGTCGGGCGAATCCGTCCCGGAGGTGTCTCCGGGGCGGGGCAGGCCGCCCGTCGATCCAGATGTGGTGTGCTGCTGAGCGGACCCCTCCGACGGTGAACCCTTGAGGTCCCGTCCGGCCCGCTCGCTCTCGATGAGCTCGTTCAGCCAGCGCACTTCGCGCTCCACGGACTCCATTCCGTGGCGCTGGAGCTCAAGCGTGTAGTCGTCGAGGCGTTCCCGGGTGCGCGCCAGGGAGGCGCGCATCTTCTCCAGGCGCTCCTCCAGCCGGCTGCGACGGCCCTCCAGGACGCGCATGCGGACATCGCGCGACGTCTGGCCGAAGAAGGCGAAACGAGCGGCGAAGGTCTCGTCCTCGTACGCGTCGGGTCCCGTCTGGGACAGGAGCTCCTCGAAGTGGTCCTTCCCCTCCGCCGTCAACCGATAGACGATCTTGGCGCGTCGCCCTGCGAGTGGAGCTGCGAGGGCGTCCTCAGGGGTGCTCCCCGGCTCCTCGATCAACCAGCCGTTGGCGACCAGCGTCTTGAGGCAGGGGTAGAGCGTGCCGTAGCTGAACGCACGGAACACGCCCAACGACGTATTGAGTCGTTTGCGCAGCTCATAGCCGTGCATGGGGGACTCGCGCAGCAGGCCGAGGACGGCGAACTCAAGGATCCCGGAACGCCGGCTCATCGTCGCCTCCTCTCGGCTTATGCCGCGCTGATGTATCGACTCGATACATCTAGACGATAGAACGGCCTTCCGGATGCGACAAGAGGGGGGATGGTGAACGGGATCACATCACTGATTCGTTGCAGGCGAGTTGCCTGATTTGGGGTGAACTTCGGGGCTAGGCGGGTTTTGGCGGTGCGTAGTCTGTGCGCCATGCACACCACCGGGACCCATGAGACGCCGGGGGGCGTCGAGGTCCTCGGTGCAGTACGGGTGAATGCGCAAGCGACCCCATCCGTACTTCGGGGGGACAGGAAACCAGCCGCCTTTTCCAGGCGCGCACGGATGCGCCTGCCCGAGGAGTAATCGTTCGATGAGCGAGCACCGTCGCAAACCGCCGCAGCCGCAGGGAGGCGGACGTGCCGCGGCCCGACGCGGCCAGTCCGGTGCGTCCTCCGGCCGCCGCGCGGCACCGCGAGGCGCCACCGGATCTCCTGCCGACTACGGGTTGGGGCACGGGTCCGGTAGCGAGGAGCAGCCGACCGGCAGCCGCGCCGACGCCCGACGCACGTCCCAGAGAAACCCGGGTGGCAGTCGGCGCAGAGCAGCCGACCCCGCAGCGGGTCGCCGCGGCGGTCAGACCGGTCCCGGGCGGGGCAGAGGGCGCTCGGCGCCCGACCGGAAGCGTCTGATCGACTACCCGCGCGCCGACAAGTACGGCTGGCAGCGCTGGATGCCCTCGTGGAAGCTCGTCGCGGGCCTGTTCGTCGGCTTCGTCGGCAGTCTGGTGGCCGTGGCGGGCATCGGGTACGCCATGGTGGGCATCCCGGACATCGCCAAGACGGCAACGGCGCAGAACAACGTCTACTACTGGAAGGACGGCAGCCAGATGGTTGCCACCGGTGGTGAGACGAACCGGCAGAACGTCGACCTCTCGCAGATCCCGGAGGAGATGCGCTGGGCGGTGATCTCGCAGGAGAACAAGACCTTCTACGACGACAGCGGCATCGACCCCAAGGGCATCGCCCGCGCCGTGTTCAACATGGCCCGGGGCGGACAGACGCAGGGCGGATCGACGATCACCCAGCAGTACGTCAAGAACGCCATGCTGAACGACCAGTCGCAGACGATCTCCCGGAAGTTCAAGGAGATCTTCGTGTCCATAAAGGTGGGCGCGGAGGTCGACAAGGACCAGATCATGGCCGGCTACCTGAACTCCGCGTACTACGGGCGCAACGCCTACGGGATCCAGGCCGCCGCGCGCGCCTACTTCAACAAGGACGCGATCAAGCTGGACCCGGGTGAGTGCGCGTTCCTCGCCGCCATGCTGAAGGGCGCCACGTACTACGACCCGGCCGGCGCGACGTCCGTCGACTCGGTCGGCGCCACGCCCGCGGCCAACAGCAGGAGGGCCCTGCGACAGATGCAGGACACCCTCGACAAGATGGTCGAGTACGGCCACCTCGACGCCTCGGTGCGGGCGAAGTACACCACGCTCCCCAAGTGGCAGAACCCCCGGTCGAACACCGATCTGAAGGGCCAGATCGGCTATCTCGTGGACCTCGCCAACGGTTACCTCGTGACCCACAGCAAGGAGACCGGGGTCACCCCGGACTCGCTGCAGCAGGGCGGCTTCTCGATCTATACGACCTTCGACAAGAACAAGGTCAACGAGCTGCAGGCATCGGTCAAGAAGGTCCAGGACGCCAACATCAAGCCGGAGCAAAGGCCGGACACGGACACGCACGTCCAGTTCGGCGGAGCGTCTGTGGAGCCTGCCACGGGTGCCATCCGGGCCATCTACGGCGGTGAGGACGCCACCAAGCACTTCACCGACAACGCGGACCAGACCGGTGCCCAGGTCGGGTCGACCTTCAAGCCGTTCGTGCTGGCCGCCGCGATGACCTGGGGCGTGCGCGATCCCGATCTGGGCTCCTCGCAGGCGCAGGACGAGCGCACCATCGTCTCGCCCAAGAGTCTGTTCAGCGGACAGAACAAGCTCAAGATCAGGAACTACGACCATTCGATCTGGAAGAACGAGAAGGGCGAGGAGTGGCTCCAGACCAATGACGGCAACGTCTCCGTGGGGGACGCGCCCGACTTCAAGATCGACCTGCGTGAAGCGATGCGTGAATCCGTGAACTCCGCCTTCGTGCAGCTCGGCATGGACGTGGGTCTGGACAAGGTCAAGGACTCCGCCGTCAGCGCGGGCCTGAAGGAGTCCAGCCTGACCAACAGCGGCTTCCCGTCGTTCTCGATCGGCATCTCCGACCCGAGCGCGATCCGGATGGCCGGCGCGTACGCCACCTTCGCCGCGAGCGGCAAGCAGCGCGACCCGTACTCCGTGGAAAAGGTCACGAGTGAGAAGGGTCAGATTTTCACGCACGAGACGCAGACGAAGCAGGCGTTCACGGCCAAGGTCGCCGACAACGTGACGGACGTCCTGAAGACCGTGGTCGACAAGGGCACCGGTACCAACGCGCAGCTGCCGGGCCGTGAGGTGGCGGGCAAGACCGGTACCACCGACGGCAACAAGTCGGCCTGGTTCGTGGGCTACACCCCGCAGCTGTCGACGGCGGTCACCATGTTCCGGTACGACGACGATGAGTCGAAGAAGGATCGTACGTTCCTGAAGATGTTCGGAACGGGTGGCCAGAAGAAGATCCACGGCGCCTCGTTCCCGGCGCAGATCTGGCACGACTACATGCTTGAGGCGCTGAAGGGCGACCCGTCGAAGGGCTTCCCGGAGCCGCAGCCCATCGGTGAGGTCGTCAACGCAGAGCCATCGCCGACCCCGACTCCGTCGGCCACCGAGACCGCGGAGGAGGAGCCGTCGCCGTCCCCGTCGCCGAGCAAGTCGGCGGTCGAACCGTCGCCGTCCGCGACGGAGACCTGCAACAAGTTCTTCGGTTGCGCGAATGACGGCGGGACGAGCAACGGGAACGGCAATGGCGGCTCGGGCGAGACGAGCCCGTCACCCAGCCCTTCCGAGACTCAGGGCGACAGCAGAGGCAACAACGGCGGCGGCTTCTTCGGAGGCCCGGGCGGGTGACCGTCCTGTCGTCCAGCTTGCGTGTTTCACGTGAAACATGCGGATGTTTCACGTGAAACGAGGGCCGCTCCACCGGATCAGGTGGGGCGGTCCTCGGCGTTTCCCTAGCTCTGTACGGCAGGATGGCGCCCATGCCCAGTGCAGAATCCTCGCCGGCGCGCGTGCACGAGCCGGATCCGGTAAAGCCGACCAGCGACGACCCGGTGGCCGCGGCCGGCAGTGAGCTGATCGGCGGCCCTCTCGGCCGACGGGCCCTGCTGGGGACGTCCTGGTGGACTCCCGTGCGGATCGTCGCGCTCGTGGCCATCGGAATGTTCGCCCTCGGACTGATCCAGAAGGCGCCCTGCTACAACGGGGGCTGGTTCTTCGGAGCCACCACCCAGTACACGCACGCCTGCTATTCAGACATCCCGCACCTCTATCAGGGGCGTGGTTTCGCCGACGGACTCGTGCCGTACTTCGACAAGCTCCCTGGCGACATGGACTACCTGGAGTACCCGGTACTCACCGGCGTGTTCATGGAGGTGGCCAACTGGCTGACGCCGGGCGGAGGCAGTATCCAGGACCAGGAGCAGTGGTACTGGGTCGTCAACGCCGGGATGCTGATGGCGTGCGCGGCCGTGATCGCCGTCTGCGTGACCCGGACGCATGCCCGGCGTCCCTGGGACGGTCTGCTGGTCGCACTGGCCCCTGCCTTCGCGCTGACCGCGACCATCAACTGGGACCTCCTGGCGGTGGCCCTGACGGCCGCGGCGATGCTCATGTGGTCCCGGGGCCGGTCCCTGGCATTCGGGGTCCTGCTGGGGCTTGCGACGGCCGCCAAGCTCTATCCCGTCCTCCTGCTCGGCCCTTTGTTCGTGCTGTGCTGGCGCGCGGGCAAGTGGCGGGACTTCGGCAAGGCGCTGGGCGGTGCGACCATCTCCTGGCTGGTGGTGAACCTGCCGGTCATGTATCTCGCCTTCGAGGGCTGGTCGAAGTTCTACCGGTTCAGTCAGGAGCGGGGCGTCGACTTCGGCTCCTTCTGGCTGATCCTGGCCCAGAACTCCAGAGACCCGCTCACCACCCCCAGCGTCAACATCCTCGCCATGGTCCTTGTCGCGCTGTGCGCCGTGGGCATCGCGGCACTGGCGCTGACCGCCCCCCGCCGCCCCCGCTTCGCCCAACTGGCCTTCCTGATCGTCGCGGCCTTCATCCTGACCAACAAGGTCTACTCGCCGCAGTACGTCCTGTGGCTGGTGCCGCTGGCAGTGCTCGCCCGGCCGAAGTGGCGGGACTTCCTGATCTGGCAGGCGTGCGAGGTCGCCTACTTCCTCGGCATCTGGATGTACCTCGCGTACACGATGAGTGGAGAGGCCCACAAGGGACTGCCGACCGACGGGTACCACTGGGCCATCGGCGTGCACCTGGTGGGGACGCTCTACCTCTGCGTGGTGGTCGTGCGGGACATCCTCATGCCGGAGCGGGACGTGGTGCGGCGAGCCGGCGAGGACGATCCCTCGGGCGGCGTGCTCGACGGGGCGGAGGACGTCTTCGTCCTCGGCGCCGCCGGGCATCCGCCACGGCACGCCTCCCACTTCGACGGGCCGCAGGTGGAGTGGGGCAAGCAGGACGTCGTCGACAGTTCACCGTGAGCGAACAGTTTGCCGTCCGGCACCAGCCCGGCACCGGACAGTGAGAAGGCCGGACGCGCAATCCGCGTCACCGTCGCCGTCCGCGACGGAGACCTGCAACAAG
>NZ_JAHHIU010000141.1:0-23679 GCF_024539815.1 Streptomyces hayashii | reverse complement strand
GCCGGACGCGCAATCCGCGCCCGGCCTTCTCCGCTCTCCTCAGGGCCCCGCCCGGGCGTCCTGGGGACGCTCAGCGATCCACTATCCGGTCGAACTGCGTGGTGGTGTGCCGCAGATGGGCCACCAGCTCGTCGCCGACGTGCGGCTCCGGCGCGTCCGAGGGCACGAACAGGATGGAGACCTGCATGTGCGGGGGCTCGGCGAACCAGCGCTGCTTTCCGCCCCACACGAACGGCGACAGGTTCCGGTTCACGGTGGCGAGGCCGGCCCGGGCGACGCCCTTTGCGCGCGGCATGACGCCGTGCAGGGCCTTGGGGGCCTCCAGGCCCACCCCGTGCGACGTACCGCCCGCCACGACCACCAGGAACCCGTCCGAGGCCGCCTTCTGCTGCCGGTAACCGAACCGGTCGCCCTTGGCGACCTTGGTGACGTCCAGGACCGCGCCGCGGTACTCGGTGGCGTCGTGGTCCCCCAACCACAGCCGCGTGCCGATGCGTGCGCGGAAGCGGGTCTGCGGGAACTGCTGCTGCAACCGGGCGAGTTCGTCGGCCTTGAGGTGGCTGACGAACATCGTGTGCAGCGGCAACCGGGCCGCGCGCAACCGGTCCATCCAGCCGATGACCTCCTCGACGGCGTCGGAGCCGTCGGTGCGGTCCAGCGGGAGGTGGATGGCGAAGCCCTCCAGGCGCACGTTCTCGATGGCGGAGTGCAACTGCGGCAGGTCCTGCTCGCTGATGCCGTGCCGCTTCATGGACGACATCACCTCGATGACGACCCGCGCGCCCACGAGGCCGTACACGCCGTCCACCGACGACACCGAGCGCACGACCCGGTCGGGCAGCGGCACGGGCTCCTCGCCGCGTCGGTAGGGCGTCAGCACCAGCAGGTCGCCACCGAAGAAGTCCTTGATGCGCGCGGCCTCGTACGTCGTGCCGACGGCGAGGACGTCCGAGCCCAGCCGGGTGGCCTCCTCGGCCAGCCGGTCGTGCCCGAAGCCGTAGCCGTTGCCCTTGCAGACCGGTACGAGCCCCGGGAACTGCTCCTGCACGTGCTTGTGGTGCGCCCGCCAGCGCGCGGTGTCGACGTAGAGCGTGAGCGCCATGGCCGGACCCGGGACCTTTCTCGTGGCTGCCGTGTGGGGGAGGTGCGTCAGAGGTATGGAATCACTGCACGTGACGTCAGCGGCGCGACATGTAGATGTCGAGCGCCTTGTGGAGCAGCTTGTTCAGCGGGAAGTCCCACTCGCCGAGGTACTCCGCGGCCTGGCCGCCCGTGCCGACCTTGAACTGGATCAGGCCGAAGAGGTGGTCGGTCTCGTCCAGCGAGTCGGAGATGCCGCGCAGGTCGTAGACGGTGGCGCCCAGGGCGTAGGCGTCGCGCAGCATGCGCCACTGCATCGCGTTCGAGGGACGGAACTCCCGGCCGATGTTGTCGGAGGCCCCGTAGGAGTACCAGACGTGGCCGCCGACGATCAACATCGTGGCCGCCGACAGGTTCACGCCGTTGTGGCGGGCGAAGTACAGCCGCATCCGGTTGGGGTCCTCGGTGTTGAGGGCCGTCCACATCCGCTGGAAGTACGACAGGGGCCGCGGCCGGAAGTGGTCGCGGACAGCCGTGATCTCGTACAGCCGCTGCCACTCCTCAAGGTCGTGGTAGCCGCCCTGGACGACCTCGACGCCGGCCTTCTCGGCCTTCTTGATGTTGCGTCGCCACAACTGGTTGAAGTTCTTGTGGACCTCTTCGAGGGAGCGGTTCGCCAGCGGCACCTGGTAGACATAGCGGGGCTGGACGTCCCCGAAGCCGGCGCCGCCGTCCTCGCCCTGCTGCCAGCCCATGCGGCGCAGCTTGTCGGCCACCTCGAAGGCGCGCGGTTCGATGAAGTCGGCCTCGATGTCGCGCAGTCGCTTCACGTCCGGGTTCTGGATGCCGGCCTTGATGGACGTGGCCTCCCAGCGACGGATGATCACCGGCGGCCCCATCTTCACCGAGAAGGCGCCCTGCTGCTTGAGGTGCGCGAGCATCGGTTCCAGCCAGTCGGTCAGGTTCGGCGCGTACCAGTTGATGACCGGGCCCTCGGGCAGATAGGCCAGGTAGCGCTTGATCTTGGGCAGTTGGCGGTAGAGGACCAGACCCGCGCCGACCAGTTCACCGGTTCGTTCGTCGAACCAGCCGAGGTTCTCCGAACGCCACTCGGCCTTGACGTCGGCCCAGGCCGGAACCTGCATGTGGCTCGCCGACGGCAGGCTCTGGATGTATGCCAGATGCTGCTCGCGGCTGATCGTCCTCAGGGTCAGGCTCATTCGGGGCGCTCCTCGGGCTGGGGTGTCCCCATGGGTAGGGGCTCCGGCTCTCGCGCCGAAGCCTACTGCGCCGTGCGAGCGGCCTCACTGGGCGTACTCCACCTGCGCCCCGGCCCGCGTGCGGCCGGGGCGTTCCGTGTGGGTTCGTAGGCGTCCTACGTGTCCTTCGGTGAGGACGGTGGTCCCGGTGCCGGGGTCGGCACCGGTGGGGTCACCAGACTCCGCCGAAGAGGCCGCCGTGCGCCATGCCGATGAAGAAACCGACGCCCGCGGCACCGAGACCGAGGATCAGGCCGAAGCGCTCACGCGTGGTCTCGGAGACCCACTGTCCGGAGGCGCCGGTCAGGATTCCCACCAGGCCGGTCCAGGAACTCAGCAGATGAAGGCTGTGGAAGAACGACGTGATGAAGGCCGTCAGGCCCAGCACCAGCGTCACCGCGAGCAGAGTGTCCTGGAGGGGATGGGGTTTGCCGTCGGTGGCGAAGAGAGAACCGGCGGTGTTCGGTCGCAATGCCTGTGCCATGGGGCACCTCCTGCGGAAGGCGGCGCATCGTAGCGCCATACACACCCGACGTGTACAGACTGACGGGCAACCACGCCGGATTTCAACCGGAAGCGTGTGTGCAGGTAGTCTGTACCCTCTGCACCGGTGTCTGCCCAGCCAGAGCCAGGGGTCAACCCAGCTCAGACCGGGGAAGTCGCTCGCCGACCCCCGATTGTCAGTGGCGGCCGATACCGTTGCGTACGCATCACAACCCTCCTGCCACGGATCGACCGTGGCCGCTGAGTCCAAAGGAGGTGGGTTCCACATGCGTCACTACGAAGTGATGGTCATCCTCGACCCCGATCTCGAAGAGCGCGCTGTCTCTCCGCTGATCGAGAACTTCCTCTCCGTCGTCCGTGAGGGCAACGGAAAGGTGGAGAAGGTCGACACCTGGGGCCGTCGTCGTCTCTCGTACGAGATCAAGAAGAAGCCCGAGGGCATCTACTCGGTCATCGACCTGCAGGCCGAGCCTGCGGTCGTCAAGGAGCTCGACCGCCAGATGAACCTGAACGAGTCGGTCCTCCGGACCAAGGTCCTCCGTCCCGAGACCCACTGAGCTCACGAGCTCAGCTGATCTCGGGATTCTGAGTAGCAGCACTAGCAGCCAGCAGCAAACCCGCCGAGAGGTTCCCCCATGGCAGGCGAGACCGTCATCACGGTCGTCGGCAATCTTGTCGACGACCCCGAGCTGCGCTTCACCCCCTCCGGTGCGGCGGTCGCGAAGTTCCGTGTCGCGTCCACTCCCCGCACCTTCGACCGCCAGACGAACGAGTGGAAGGACGGCGAGAGCCTGTTCCTGACCTGCTCGGTCTGGCGTCAGGCGGCGGAGAACGTCGCGGAGTCGCTTCAGCGAGGCATGCGCGTCATCGTGCAGGGCCGGCTGAAGCAGCGGTCCTACGAGGACCGTGAGGGCGTCAAGCGCACGGTCTACGAGCTGGACGTCGAGGAAGTCGGCGCCAGCCTTCGCAGCGCCACGGCCAAGGTCACCAAGGCCTCCGGCCGCGGTGGCCAGGGCGGCCAGGGTGGTTACGGCGGCGGCGGCGGTGGCGGCCAGGCCGGCGGCGGCTGGGGTGGAAACTCCGGTGGCGGCCAGCAGGGCGCCGGCGCTCCTGCCGACGACCCGTGGGCGACCAGCGCTCCCGCCGGTGGCAACCAGGGCGGCAGCGGTGGCGGCGGTGGCGGCGGCTGGGGTGGAAACTCCGGCGGCGGCTCCGGCAGCGGCGGCGGCTACTCGGACGAACCCCCCTTCTAGGCCCGCGGGCCCGGTCGTCCGGGCCTGTTCGGGTCGAAGGCGGGTCGTATCCCAACTTCTTGATCACACAGGAGAAACACCATGGCGAAGCCGCCTGTGCGCAAGCCCAAGAAAAAGGTCTGCGCATTCTGCAAGGACAAGGTCACGTACGTGGACTACAAGGACACGAACATGCTGCGGAAGTTCATTTCCGACCGCGGCAAGATCCGTGCCCGTCGCGTGACCGGCAACTGCACGCAGCACCAGCGTGACGTCGCCACGGCCGTCAAGAACAGCCGTGAGATGGCGCTGCTGCCCTACACCGCCCAGGCGCGATAAGGGAAGGGTGACCGACAAATGAAGATCATCCTCACCCACGAGGTCTCTGGCCTCGGTGCCGCCGGCGACGTCGTCGACGTCAAGGACGGCTACGCTCGCAACTACCTGATCCCGCGGAACTTCGCGATCCGTTGGACCAAGGGTGGCGAGAAGGACGTCGAGCAGATCCGTCGTGCTCGCAAGATCCACGAGATCCAGACCATCGAGCAGGCCAACGCTGTGAAGGCCCAGCTTGAGGGCGTCAAGGTCCGTCTGGCCGTCCGCTCCGGCGACGCCGGTCGTCTCTTCGGTTCCGTCACCCCGGCCGACGTCGCTTCGGCGATCAAGGCTTCCGGTGGCCCCGAGGTCGACAAGCGCCGCATCGAGCTCGGTTCGCCGATCAAGACGCTGGGCGCCCACGAGACGTCCGTGCGTCTGCACCCCGAGGTTGCCGCCAAGGTCAGCATCGAGGTTGTCGCGGCCTGATCGCTGCGTTCGGCTCTAAGTAAGAGCTGAGAAGGGGCCGCATCCACAGGGTGCGGCCCCTTCCGCTTGCCTTGTTTCACGTGAAACGCCGGGCGAGGCCTGAGGCGGTCGTCCGTTTCACGTGGAACGGTCAGCGGGTCGCGCCGGTGACGAGCCATCGGCCGGAGCGGGTACGCAGCCAGAGCGTCAGCATTCGCATGACCATCATCAGCGTCATCGCCCCCCACAGTGCGGTGAGGCCGCCGCCGAGGACCGGTACCAGCAGTGCCACCGGAGCGAAGACGGCCAGAGTGAGCACCATGGCCCAGGCCAGATAAGGCCCGTCTCCCGCTCCCATCAGGACACCGTCCAGCACGAAGACGACGCCGCACACGGGCTGCGAGAGGGCCACCACGAGTAGAGCCGGAAGCGCGACATCCTTCACCGCCGGATCGCTCGTGAACAACGGCAGGAACAGCGGCCGGGCGAGCACCACCAACAAGCCGAGGAGGATCCCTACGGCGATCCCCCACTCGACCATCCTGCGGCAGACGTCACGGGCGCCCTGGGCGTCGTCGGCGCCAAGATAGCGCCCGATGATGGCCTGTCCCGCGATGGCGATCGCGTCCAGGGCGAACGCAAGCAGGTTCCACAGGCTCAGTGCGATCTGGTGCGCCGCGATGTCGTCGTCCCCGAGGCGGGCGGCCACAGCGGTGGCGATCAGCAGGATCGCTCGCAGAGAGAGCGTGCGGACCAGGAGCGGGGCCCCTGCCTGGGCGGAGGCCTTGATGCCCGCGGCGTCGGGTCGCAGGGACGCGCCGTGGCGGCGGGCTCCTCGTACGACAACCAGGAGGTAGACCACAGCCATGCCCCACTGGGCGATGACGGTGCCCCATGCGGAACCGGCGATACCCAGGCCGGCGCCGTAGACGAGGCCGACGTTCAGGCCCGCGTTGGCGACGAACCCGGCGACGGCGACGTAGAGCGGCGTTCTCGTGTCCTGGAGGCCGCGCAGGACACCGGTCGCTGCCAGTACGACGAGCATGGCGGGGATGCCGAGTGCCGAAATACGCAGATAGGTGGTCGCGTAGGGAGCTGCCGTGTCCGAGGCTCCGAAGAGTTCCACGAGGGCGGGGGCGGTGGTCAGGACGGCCGCGATCACGGCGGCGCCGAGCAGCAGTGCCAGCCAGATGCCGTCCATGCCCTGCCGGATGGCCGCCGGTAGATCGCCGGCGCCCACACGGCGTGCGACTGCGGCGGTGGTGGCGTAGGCGAGGAAGACGAAGACGCTGACGGCTGTCATGAGGAGGGCCGAGGCGACGCCGAGGCCGGCCAGTTGGGCGGTGCCCAGGTGCCCCACGATCGCACTGTCGGCCATGACGAACAGTGGCTCGGCGACGAGTGCGCCGAAGGCCGGGACGGCCAGTGCGACGATCTCTCGGTCGTGCCGTCGCCGGGCGGCCCTGGGGGGCGCGGGAGCCTGTGTCATGAGCACCAATCTAACCGTCCACAGGTAAGAGATGCAATGGCCTTGAGACCCTTACTGATGCGTGGGCGGCACACGCGCTCGCGCTTCGTTCGAAGAGATCTTGGCCCGATAGGGCAACTTTTTCTTCTGCACAGCCAGTGGATGAGAAAACTGCAGGTCACAGGCTGTCAAAAAGAAAATGAGAGGGCTTGTTCACAGCACTGTCCACCGGGTCGTGCACAGGTTTTGCAGAGTTGTCCACAGCATCGGGGCCGTCGTCCACATGGCCTGTGGATAACCAGATTGGCTGAAGGTGCCCGCGGGCCTACCGTGGTCCGGCGCCCGCTCCGTCCGTAGGCCGAGGAAACCCGCACAAAAACGACGCGCCACAAACGGAGTTGGGCCTCTCAATTGTCAGTGTCGTGCCGTAGAAAAGAAGCACGGCGAGGTCCGCTCGGCGGACGGGAGGAGGTGGCTCGGTGAGCATTTCCGAGCCCTTGGACGACCCGTGGGCCGACAGCGGCCCCAGTGATCGTCTCCCCGCTTCCCGCCGACGCGGCGACGGCGGACGCGGCCGGGACGATCAGCATGACCGCGGGCGCGACACCGGTGACTGGGAGGGCGGGGGAACCGCCTTCGAGCGGGTGCCGCCTCAGGACCTCGACGCCGAACAGTCCGTCCTCGGCGGCATGCTCCTGTCCAAGGACGCCATCGCCGACGTGGTCGAGGTGCTCAAGGGCCACGACTTCTACAAGCCCGCACACGAGACGATCTACCAGGCGATTCTTGACGTCTACGCCAAGGGCGAACCGGCGGACCCGATCACGATCGCCGCCGAGCTCACCAAGCGCGGCGAGATCAACAAGGTCGGCGGCGCGTCCTATCTGCACACCCTCGTTCAGACGGTGCCGACCGCGGCCAACGCCGAGTACTACGCGGAGATCGTCCACGAGCGGGCGGTCCTGCGCCGCCTGGTGGAGGCCGGCACCCGCATCACTCAGATGGGATACGCGGCCGACGACGACGTCGACGAGATCGTCAACCGCGCACAGGCGGAGATCTATGCGGTCACCGAGCAGCGCACCAGCGAGGACTATCTCCCGCTCGGCGACATCATGGAGGGCGCCCTCGACGAGATCGAGGCGATCGGTTCGCGCAGCGGCGAGATGACGGGCGTGCCCACCGGTTTCACCGACCTCGACTCGCTCACCAACGGGTTGCACCCGGGCCAGATGATCGTCATCGCCGCCCGTCCCGCTATGGGCAAGTCCACCCTGGCGCTGGACTTCGCGCGTGCGGCGTCGATCAAACACAACCTGCCGAGCGTCATCTTCTCCCTGGAAATGGGCCGCAACGAGATCGCGATGCGTCTGCTGTCCGCGGAGGCCCGGGTCGCCCTGCATCACATGCGGTCCGGCACGATGACGGACGATGACTGGACCCGTCTGGCTCGCCGGATGCCCGAGGTGTCCTCCGCTCCGCTCTACATCGACGACTCCCCGAACCTGTCGATGATGGAGATCCGTGCGAAGTGCCGTCGGCTGAAGCAGCGCAACGACATCAAGCTCGTGATCATCGACTATCTCCAGCTGATGCAGGCCGGCGGCTCCAAGCGCTCCGAGAGCCGCCAGCAGGAGGTCTCGGACATGTCCCGTAACCTCAAGCTGCTGGCCAAGGAGCTTGAGGTGCCCGTGATCGCGCTCTCGCAGCTCAACCGTGGTCCCGAGCAGCGCACGGACAAGAAGCCGATGGTGTCCGATCTGCGTGAGTCCGGCTCGATCGAGCAGGACGCCGACATGGTCATCCTGCTGCACCGCGAGGACGCCTACGAGAAGGAGTCCCCGCGCGCCGGCGAGGCGGACATCATCGTGGGCAAGCACCGTAACGGCCCTACGGCCACGATCACCGTCGCCTTCCAGGGCCACTACTCGCGGTTCGTGGACATGGCGCAGACCTGATCTCCCACCCTGTAAGGCTTCGCACCGGGACCTCTCGGTGCGGTCAGGAGCGCGCCGACCGGACGGCGGGACGACTAGCGTCCTCAGGTCTCGCTCGGCTCTGTCTGAGGTGAATCTTCGCTACAGGCATCTTCCCCTCGCCGACCTGGTGGTGTGGGGTAGGGGACCGATCCCGGACGTGCAGCGAAATGGACTCGACGTCGGTCGTGCGGCCGGATGGACTGGCCCCATGACGACACCTCAGGAAGAGCTGCTGCCCGGCACTCGGCGTGCGCTGCTCCACCGGATCGCCGTGGCCCAGGCCGAAGGGCGGGCTCCGTCGCTCGTCGCCGCCGTCGTGAGGGACGGGCGAGCCGTGTGGCACGGGGCGCGGACCTCGGTCGAAGGGCATGGCCCGGACGAGAACGTGCAGTACCGGATCGGCTCGATCACCAAGACCTTCACCGCTGTCCTCGTGCTGCGACTGCGGGACGAGGGAGTGCTCGACCTCGACGACCCGCTGGAGAAGCACCTACCCGGCACGGGCGCCGGCGAGGTCACGATCGCCGAACTGCTCGCCCACACCGGCGGGCTGGCGGCCGAGACACCCGGCCCTTGGTGGGAACGGACCCCGGGCTCACTGCGGCCCGAACTCGCCGACGTCCTCGGCGACCACGCCGCCCCGCATCCGGCCGGCCGCCGGTTCCACTACTCGAACCCTGGCTACACCGTTCTGGGAGCTCTCGTGGAACGGCTTCGCGGTGCGTCCTGGGAAGAGGTGCTGAGGCGCGAAATCCTCGAACCTCTGAGGCTTCGTCGCACGAGTGCGCACCCTCAGGCTCCGGCTGCGGGCGGCTGGGCGGTGCATCCGTGGGCCGACGTCATGCTGCCCGAGCCCGCCGAGGACTTCGGGCGGATGGCGCCGGCGGGGCAGCTCTGGTCCACCACCGGCGACCTCGCACGGTTCGCCGCCTTTCTGGCGCGGGGCGACGACCGGGTGCTGAGTGCCGAGACGCTGCGCGAGATGGGGACGCCCGCAGCGCCGGCCGGACCGGCGGACCTGGCGGACGGTGCGTCGTACGGACTGGGGCTGCAGATGCAGCACAGGGACGGACGGCTGCTCGTGGGCCATTCCGGCTCGGTCCCAGGCTTCCTCGCCACGCTCACCGTCGGTGTCGCGGACGACGTGGCCGCAGTCGTGCTGGCGAACTGCACATCGGGCCTGCTGACGTCACAGGTGGCGGCCGATCTCGTGCGGATCGTCGCCGAGGCCGAGCCACGGATCCCCGAGCCGTGGCGCCCGTTGCCGGAGGTCGACAATTCCGTCCTGGAGCTGGCAGGACAGTGGTACTGGGGGACCAGTCCTGTCGCGCTGCGGGTGACCTCCGACGGGCTTCTCTCCCTGGGGCCCTTGTCCGGTGCCGGTCGGCGTTCCCGGTTCCGGGCGAACGGGGACGGCACCTGGACCGGACTTGAGGGCTACTACGCCGGAGAGCTCTTGCAGGCGGTACGGCGGGCGGACGGGAAAGTGGATCACCTCGACCTGGGGTCGTTCGTGTTCACGCGTCAGCCGTACGAGGAGGGCGCTGCAGTACCCGGCGGTGTCGACCCGGCGGGGTGGCGGGGGATCGGCTAGAAGCACACAGCCGGGGAGCGGTGTTTCACGTGAAACACCGCTCCCCGGCTGTGCCATGTGCCTGTCCTCCAGCGGAGACCTCAGAGCTGCAGCTTGAAGCCGACGTGTGAGGCGACGAACCCGAGCCGTTCGTAGAAGCGATGGGCGTCCGTGCGTGTGTTGTCGGAGGTCAGTTGTACCAACTGGCAGTTCTCCCGCCGGGATTCCTCGATCGCCCACTTGATGAACCGTGTGCCCAGCCCGCTGCCGCGCTCGTCGGCGTGCACGCGGACGCCTTCGATGATGGACCGGGTCGAGCCCCGTCGGGACAGGCCCGGAACGATCGTCAGCTGGAGGGTGCCGACCACGCGCCCCTCACGGACGGCGACGACCAGGCGCTGGTTCGGGTCGGCGGTGAGCCGTTCCAACGCGGCCAGATAGGGGCCGAGGTCGTCCGGTGACTCGCGCTGTGCGCCCAGAGCGTCGTCCGCGAGCATGGCGACGATCGCGGGGATGTCCTCGGCGACGGCGGCCCGTATTTCAAGATCTCCCATGGCAGCCACTCTAGGCAGGCAGGGTCACAGGCGCCTTGAGCGATTCCACGACCCTTACGAGCGGGGCCAGTTCTGGGTTCCTGGCGGCCTCGTCTAGGGCTTCGCGCAGGGCGGCGTCGTTGGTCGGACGGGCCTCGCCAAGCAGCTTCAGTCCGGCATCGGTGACGTTGGTGTAGATGCCGCGGCGGTCGGTGGGGCACAAGTAGCGCTCAAGCAGTCCGCGGTCCTCCATCCGGGTCACCAGTCGCGTGGTGGCGCTCTGGCTGAGGACGACCGCATCGGCCACCTGCTTCATCTGCAGATGTCCGCCGGTGCCCTCGTGCTGTCGGCTGAGGACATCGAGCAGGGAGTATTCGCGCACGCTCAGGTCGTGGCGTGCCTGAAGTGCGCGTTCGATGTGGGCCTCGATCCTGCCGTGCAGCAGGGAGAGGGCGCACCAGCCCTGAGCCAGGGCGGTGAGTGCGGGGTCCGTCGCAGTCATGGCGTTTCTCCTCCGTCCCGGACCGGCTGCCATTCAGGATAGAGCACTCCTGCAATTGACAGCGTTTGCCGTTAACCCGCGTGTGCAACTATTGTGGGCGCACGCAAAGTGCTCCTGCAATCATCTGGGAAGGTGTCACTCCTATGCCGCTCGCGCTTCTGGCCCTCGCGATCGGGGCCTTCGGAATCGGGACGACGGAGTTCGTGATCATGGGTTTGTTGCCCGAGATCGCAGACGACTTCGGCGTCTCCATCCCCACGGCAGGCTTCCTCGTGACCGGCTACGCGCTCGGGGTCCTGTTCGGTGCCCCGCTCATGACCGCCCTCGGCACCAGGGTCCCTCGCAAGCGGATGCTGATGCTGTTGATGGGCCTGTTCATCGCGGGCAACCTGCTCTCCGCGGTCGCCCCGGTCTTCGCCATGATGCTGATCGGCCGTGTGGTCGCCTCTCTCGCCCACGGCGCGTTCTTCGGCATCGGTTCGGTCGTCGCGGCCGACTTGGTCGCCCCCGACAAGAAGGCGGGGGCCATCGCGATGATGTTCACCGGGCTCACCGTCGCGAACGTGGTCGGCGTCCCCCTGGGCACTCTCGTGGGGCAGAACGTCGGATGGCGGGTCACCTTCGCCGTCGTCGCCGCGCTCGGTGTCGTCGGGCTGGTCGGCATAGCCAGGCTGGTGCCCGAGATGCCGCGGGCGGAGGGCGTGCGCCTGCGGAACGAGCTGGCCGCTTTCAAGAACACTCAGGTTCTCCTCGCCATGGCGATGACCGTTCTCGGTTTCGGCGGGGTCTTCGCGGCCATCACCTACATCGCGCCCATGATGACCCGCGTCGCCGGCTTCACCGACGGTTCCGTCACCTGGCTGCTGGTCCTCTTCGGCCTTGGCATGGTCGGTGGCAACCTCATCGGCGGCAGGTACGCCGACCGGGCGCTGATGCCCATGCTGTACGTCTCCCTGGGGGCCCTGGCCGTCGTCCTGGCGCTCTTCACCCTCACTGCCCACGACAAGGTCCTGGCGGCCGTCACGATCGTGCTCATCGGCGCCCTGGGCTTTGCGACCGTACCGCCGTTGCAGAAGCGCGTCCTGGACCAGGCGCACGGAGCCCCGACGCTGGCGTCCGCGGTGAACATCGGCGCCTTCAATCTCGGCAATGCGCTGTCCGCGTGGCTCGGCGGCCTCGTCATCGCCGCCGGACTGGGGTACACGGCGCCGAACTGGGTCGGCGCCGCCCTCGCTGCCGGCGCCCTGGTGCTCGCCCTCGTCTCGGCGGCGCTGGAGCGCCGTGACAGCGCCCGTGGTGAATCCGTGGACGCGGTCACCGGCAGTACGGCAGCCGAGCGGCATACGGCCGTCCAGCACTGAGTCCGTCTGCTTCGCCGGGCCGGGGCAGCCTCGTCCACACACTGTCCACCACGCTCGACCGGCCGTCGCTGTTCATCTCCGCCGGTGTGCCGGTCCACCCCGATGGCCGCCCGATCGGGACGATCGAGGTGGCGGCGCCCCTGAGCAACCACGGCTTCGCCGAGGCGGCGGTGAGGCACCCGCCTGATGCCGCTGGCCGCCCGAGGAGCGCCGGCTTTCCACACCAGGGGCACCGGCGCACTACGTGTGTCCGTGTGCCGTCAGCCGGCCGCCACGGTCAGCGGAGCGAAGCGGCGACGCCAGTCGCCCGGCAGTTCCGCGATTCCGTAGGTCATCACGGAGTTGAACGCCACGGATTCCAGGCCGTGGGCCTTCACCCAGTCCAGCAGCTCCACGTGCCGTACGTCGATGTCCGTGCGCAGCGGTCGGTCCGTGCGGGCGGCGAGTGAGGCGAGAAGGACCTTCGCGGTCTCCGTGTCGCGGGCGATCAGCGGGCCGACGACGTGGGTCTCCATGTTGGGCCATGCGGCTGCGTAGCCGATGATCCGACCGTCGTCCTCAGCGACCCGCAATTGATCGACGAATGCGGGCAGACGGGTGATCACATGTGTGCGATCGGCGCCGAACACCTCTTCGTCGAGTCGCAGGAGCGAGGTGAGGTCCTCGGCCGTGGCCGCACGGGTAACGACGTCTGAGGCCGGTTCCGGCGCCGTGAGGTGCCCACGCATCATTTCTGCCCGACCTGTGCACGTGAAGCCGAGCTCCTCGTAGAGCGGACGGCCGTTGGGGGTGGCGTGCAGGGTGAGGGGTGTGGCGTCCATCAGAGACACGACATGCCGCATCAACCGCCGACCGACGCCTTGCCGGGCGTGCCGCTCGGCGACCAGCACCATGCCGATGGCCCCGAGACGGGGGTCGCCGTGCGGGCCGTACTCGGTGACGACGCATGCGGCGACGAGGCCTCCGGCCGGATCGTCGATGCCGTAGCCCTTGCCTGCGGAAAGGAGGAAGCCCCATTTGTGCTCCTCGCGAGGCCACCCCCGATCTTCGGACAAGTCGGCGCAGGCGGTGAGATCGCGGAGCGTCAGACGGCGGATGGACAGAGCGGTGAGGGAAGGAGTCGGCACGCAAGTCAGGCTGTCCGAATCGGGCGGTCGGCGTCCACCTGATTCCTCGTGACGAGCGTGCTTTTGGCCATGGCCTCATGCGCCGTGTCTCGACAGGAAGGCAGCGTTTCACGCGAAACTGAGGATCGGAGGCGGTCACGTTTCACGTGAAACAGCGCCGAAGGCCCGCCCAACCCGGAGCGACTTCAGGTGGCCCGGACGTGCCGGGGGCAGCCCCGACCTCAGCCGAGGTCGGGGGCGTGCATGGCTCGGACGCCCTCGATGTTGCCGTCCAGATAGTGGCGCAGGGACAGCGGTACGAGGTGGACGGAGGCGATGCCGACCCGGGTGAACGGCACACGGACGATCTCGTACTCGCCGGCGGGTTCCTCGACCTCGGGTCCGTGCCGCAGCGCCGGGTCCATGGACTCCAGCCGGCAGACGAAGAAGTGCTGCACCTTCACACCGGTCGCACCCCCGTCCGCGCCGATGTGCTCGACGGTGTCGACGAAGCAGGGAACCACATCCGTGATCTTGGCGCCGAGCTCTTCGTACACCTCCCGGTGCAGTGCGTCCACGACCGTCGCGTCGTCCGGCTCGACCCCGCCACCGGGCGTCACCCAGTAGGGATCGACACCAGGCTTGGTGCGCTTGATCAGGATCAGGTTGTCGCCGTCCAGGAGAACGGCTCGTGCGGTGCGCTTGACCACGGGTCGGACGGTCATGGGAGAAATGTGGCCCCGCTGGTTCCACGTGAAACATCGCGAAAGGTCACTGGTCGACCTCACCCCGCGACTTCGGCGTCTGCGCGGGTCAGCACCACGCGGCGGCCGTGCCCAGCAGCCAGTCGTGTGCTCGCGCGACATGCGGCATCGCCAGCGTCCCGGTGCGTACCGCCAGGACATACGTCCGCAGCGGCGGCACCGCGGGCTCGTACACAGCGACGACGTCGCCGCGGGCGAGGGCGGGCGTGCACAGGTAGCGCGGCAGGACCGCCAGCCCCGCTCCCGCGGCGGTGCAGGCGAGGACCGCTCGGAGATCGGGAACGATGACGGTGCCCGAGGCGGTGGGGCGGGCGTCGAAGACGGATGCCCAGTAGCGGGAGACCAGGGGCAGCGACTCGTGCACTTCGACGACGGGGAGATGTTCCAGCGCGGATGCGTCTTTGCGGTGCAGCCCCCTGGTGTCGATCTGCTCGGCCCATTGAGCACCGGCGACCAGCACGTGCTCCTCGTCGCACAGCGGGGTGGCCGTGAGGAGCGATCCGCGGGGTCTGACCGTGCTGATGGCCAGGTCGTGATGGCCGGAGGCCAGGCCCTCCAGAACCTCTTCGGCGTTACCGAAAGAGGCGCGCAGGGCGAACCTTTGACCGCCCCCGCCGGACAGCTCGGTGAGCGCGGGAAGAGCCCGCTCGGCGGTGAACTCGGGGGGACCGGCGAGATGCAACGTCCGCGCCGCGGACTCGTCGTCGAGGCCGGTCTCGGCGATCTCCACGAGGGCGTCGAGATGGGGAGCGGCCTTGTGGGCGAGCTCGTTCCCGATGCTCGTCGGTGTCACACCGCGGGCCTGCCGCAGGAACAGAGGGCGGCCCAGCTGACGCTCCAGCGTGCGTATCTGGGAGGTGACGGCCGGCTGGGACAGACCCAGCAACGCGGCGGCGCGGGTGAAGGAGCCGGCCCGGTGCACGGTCACAAAGGTGCGCAGCAGGGCGAGATCCATGGAGCGTCCTCCTCCCGCCTTCCGCCGGGGCTTTCGGACAGGGTCCAACTATAAATAAGTCGATAGGTCCCTGTCGCTGATGTGATTGGACACTGACACAGAGTCAACTAGCCTTGTGGGCGCGGTTCTTCGTGCGCAGAACCGAGGACGGTCCGAGCCACGAGGGGGGAGGCTCGGACCGTCCGTTGTGAGCGGCGTGATCAGGACGGGGGGTCCGTAAGCCGGTCATTCCGCCGATTCCTCCAGCGCCCGCAGCACATCCGCGACGAGGTCCTCGGGATCCTCGGCGCCGACGGACAGCCGTACGAACCCCTCCGGCACGGCGTCCCCGCCCCAGCGCCCGCGCCGTTCCGCGGTTGAGCGCACTCCTCCGAAGCTCGTCGCCTCGTCCACGAGCCGCAGAGCATCCAGGAATCGCTCGGCCCGCGCGCGTGTGGCGAGCGTGAAGGAGACCACGCACCCGTAGCGCCGCATCTGCTGCGAGGCGACCCGGTGGGAGGGATCGTCGGGCAGCCCTGGATACCGCAGCCCGCTCACCTCGGGCCTCCCCCGCAGCGCCTGGGCGACGGCCAGGGCGGTCGCGTTCTGCCGGTCGACACGCATCTGCAGGGTGGCGATCGAGCGGTGCGCGAGCCAGGCTTCCATGGGCCCGGGGATCGCCCCGACGATCTTGCGCCAACGTCGTACGGACGTCATGGGCTCGCCGGCCCGCCCGGTGACGTAGCCGAGGAGGATGTCGCCGTGACCGGTGAGCTGCTTGGTGCCGCTGGCCACCGAGAAGTCGGCGCCGAGTGCCAGCGGGCGCTGCCCGAGCGGGGTGGCGAGCGTGTTGTCCACGGCCACCAGCGCGCCACGCGCGTGTGCCGCCTCGGCGAGCCTGCGAATGTCGCACACGTCGAGCCCCGGGTTCGAGGGGGACTCGATCAACAACAGTTTCGCGCCGTCGAGCACCCCGATCTGGGCATCCGAACCGGTCGGCGCGGTGCGCACCTCGATGCCGTACGCCTCCAACTGGGCGCGGGCCAGAGGCAGCGCCTGGTAGCCGTCGCCGGGCAGCACGACCGCGTCCCCGGCGCGCAGCTGTGAGAAGAGCACCGACGAGATGGCGGCCATGCCGGAGGCGAAGACGAGTGTCTCGACGCCGTCCTGCCCCGGCGCCTCCAGCTCGCCGATGGCACGCTCCAGGTGCGTCCAGGTCGGGTTCTCGTCACGGCCGTAGGTGTAGGGGCCGGTGGGCTCTCCCGGCAGGTGGAAGTGCGCCGCGAACACCGGTCCGGGAAGGGTGGGCTCGTACTTCACGGGCTCGGGCAGTCCGGCACGCACCGCGCGCGTGCCGTCACCGGAAGCCGGGGAGGTCCCCTCGTTCGTAGCGGAACCGCTCATGCCATTCGTCCTTCCACGTCCTCACGCACGGCGGCGAGCAGACCGGTGCTCGCCTCCTCCACCTTCTCAAGGCACTCCTCGAAGCCGTCGCGGCCCCCGTAATAAGGGTCGGGGACGTCGAGGTCGTCGTCCGCCGTGGAGTCGTAGGAACGCAGCAGACGTACCTTCGCCGCGTCCTGCACGGTGGGTGCGAGGCGGCGCAGCGCCTTGAGGTGGCCGGTGTCCAGGGCGATGACCAGGTCGAGGCGGGCGAACCAGGACGACTCGAAGCGCCGGGCCGTGTGGTCGAGTGTGTAGCCGTGCTCCTCCAGGACGGACTGAGCACGAGGGTCGGCCTTCTCTCCCTCGTGCCAGTCGCCCGTGCCGGCGCTGTCGACCTCGACCAGCCTGTCGAGCCCGGCGTCCTCCACCCGCGCGCGGAAGACCGATTCGGCCATCGGCGAGCGGCAGATGTTGCCGGTGCAGACGAAGCAGACACGGTAGGTCATCAGGGACTCAGTCTTCGTCGGGCAGCACGATGTTGAGCGCCCAGGAGACGACGGAGATGATCAGGCCGCCGAGTACGGCGGTCCAGAAGCCCTCCACATGGAAACTCACGTCGAGCTTGTCGGCCAACCACGAAGTGAGCAGCAGCATCAGGGCGTTGACCACCAGCGTGATCAGGCCGAGCGTAAGGATGAACAAGGGGAAGGTCAGCACCTTGACGAGCGGCTTGACCAGGAAGTTGACCAGGCCGAAGAGCAGTGCGACGACGAGGAGGGTGCCGATCTTCTTGCCCGTGCTGTCACCGGTCAGGGTGATCTTGTCGAGCAGCCAGACGGCGACCGCCAGGGCGCCCGCGTTGGCGATCGTCTTGACTACAAAATTCTTCATGTGTCTGATCGTGGCAGAGAGATCGCCAACGAGCACCGGACGAGAGTGGACAAGGTCGATGAAGGCATTCCGGTTGGATGAACTGGAGGCGGAACGAGCCGCCAATGACGGTGCTTACCTGCAGTTTCTGCGTGAGCGGAACATGTCGGTCGGCCTGTACGCGCTCGACGCCGGCACCCATGATCCACAGAACCCGCACAATCAGGACGAGGTGTACTTCGTGGTGAGCGGGCGGGCCTCGATCACCGTCGGCCTGGAGACCACACAGGTGGCCCGAGGGAGCGTGGTGTACGTCCCCGCCGGCGTCGCCCACAAGTTCCACCACATCACCGAGGACCTGCGGGTCATGGTGGTGTTCTCGCCGCCCGAGAGCTGAGCCTCTCCGCCTTGCCGCCGACCTGCGGCCTCGGGGTTCCCTAAGGGTTCGATCAGGGGAGGACAAGGGATGCGAGGCCCCCGGCAGGCCCCTCTTCGGACCTAGCATCGACGCAGGACATCGAAATGGTCCGGCGCGACAGGAGCGCCGGACGTCGATCGAAGATGATGAGGACGAGGACGATGCAGGAGATCTTCGCGGGACTGCCGTGGTGGGTGAAGTGGGTCGCGGTACCGGTCATCGCGCTGGTGGTGTTCGGCGGGCTGATAGCCAGCGTCGTCGGCTTCGTGATCGGCGTGCTCTTCAAGCTGCTGGTCTTCGTGGCGCTGGTCGGTGGACTGATCTACGTCGTACGGAAGTTCACGTCGAGTTCGTCGTCGCGCAGCGAGTGGTGACGCGCGGCGCCCGGTGGGCGGCGCCGAAGACCGGTGATCGGTAACAGGAATCACCGGTTCCCTCGGCCGGGGGAAGTTTTCCCGCAGCCCGTCTGCAAGCGGTGGCAGACGGTTAAAGTCCGGAATTCGACGCGGGGACGACACCCCGCGAGCGGCGTACGCCCTCTCCCGTGTTCCCCGCACGGACCGCCCCCTCGCGCTTCGGGAGTGCCCCCTTGCCCACGGTCGACACCGCAACCGCAGAACCGTACGCACCCCCCACACCGCCACGCTCCCTCACACCTCCGCTCCAGCGGCCGCCGAACCCGGCCGTTCCCGAGCAACCGCACCCGGCGGCCACTCTGATCGGCTCCGTGCAGCGCGCCATGCGGCTGCTGGAAACCGTCGCCGAGCACGAGTTCGGAGCCCCGGCGAAGCAACTGGCCCGCGAGACCGGCCTGGCCCTGCCCACGGCCTATCACCTGTTGCGCACCCTCGTGCACGAGGGCTATCTGCGCCGGGACAAGGGGCTCTTCTTCCTCGGTGAGGCCGCCGAGCGGCTCGGCAGCAGCGGAGCGGCGCAGAAACGTCGCAGCACGGTCGCCGACACTCTCGCCCAGTGGCGCGATTCGATCGGTGTCCCCGTGTACTACGCGCGGTACCGGGACGGCGAGATCGAGATCATGTGCGTCTCCGACACCCCGGGCAACCCGGCCGTGGAGGAATGGGCCGACTTCCGCGAGACGGGACACGCGCACGCCATCGGACAGTGCCTGCTCTCCCAACTGGACGAGGATGCCCGGCGGGACCATCTGAGCCGCTACCCGGCGCAGTCGATCACCCCCTACACCGTGCGTGACAACCACTCTCTGCTCCGGCGCCTTGAGCGGATGCCGCGCATGGAACCGGTCGTAGAACGACAGGAGTACGCACTGGGCACCGTATGCGCCGCCATTCCGATCACCGTGGGCACCACGGCGGCGACGATGGCGATGTCGCTGCCCGCGCACCACGCCGACCGGCTGCACGCCGCGGCCCGGCAACTCCAGAACGAGGTCGGACGGCTGCTGGGGTCCCTCGCGATCTCTATCAGTATCTGAAAACTCACTCCTTGTGATCTGTTGTGTACGTTCAGCAAGATGCCTGCAGTGTCAGAAGGTTCATTCCCGGCCAATCGACGGCAAATGACGGGGTTAGGCGATGCGCGAGTCCGTGCAGGCAGTACAGGCAGAGGTCATGATGAGCTTCCTCGTCTCCGAGGAGCTCTCGTTCCGCATCCCGGTGGAACTGGGTTACGAGTCGTGCGATCCCTATGCGGTGCGGCTCACCTTCCACTTGCCCGGTGACGCCCCGGTGACCTGGGCCTTCGGCCGAGAGTTGCTCATCGATGGAGTGGGCAGGCCGTGCGGTGAGGGTGACGTCCGCGTCTCGCCCGTCGAACCGGACGTGCTCGGAGAGGTCCTGATCCGGCTTCAGGTCTGCGGGGACCAGGCTGTGTTCCGCTCCTCGGCGGCTCCTTTGGTGGCATTCCTCGATCGAACCGACAAATTGGTGCCTCTCGGTCAGGAGGGTGCGCTCGCCGACTTCGACGCGCATCTGGACGAGGCACTCGACCGCATCCTCGCGGAGGAGCAGAGCGCAGGCTGACGGGGTGGCAGCGAGCGGTGGCGTAACGCTTCGTCACGGGGTGCGAGTGCGCAGGAACGCTTCTTCATCGGTTCATCTGCCCATCCGTCCATCGGTCCGCTGGACGGCGCGACGGGACCGAACGGCTGGCCGGGCGCCCGGCTCCTCAGGGGGAGCCGGGCGTCGTGGAGGCGGCTCAGCGCTTGCGGCGCCTGCCCCGGCCACCCCGGGCCGGAGCGGGATCCGCCGTCACCGCCACCGGAACTGCCGTGCCCGTCGAAGCCGCCAGAACCGCCCCCGGAACCGGCACAGCCGCCGTTCCGGTTCCCGGACGGTCGGCGGACACCACCAGAGCGGCCAGGAGGGTGGTGACCGGAACGGAGGCCACCAGACCGATCGAGCCCACCAGCGTGCGCACGATCTCCTCCGCCACCAACTCACTGTTGGCGACGGCGCCCACGCTGCTCTGCGCGATCGAGAAGAGCAGCAACAGCGGCAGGGCGGCGCCGGCGTAGGCAAGAACGAGCGTGTTGACCACCGAGGCGATGTGGTCACGGCCGATACGGATTCCCGCCCGGTAGAGCCCTCGCCGGCCCATCGACGGATTGGCCTCGTGCAGTTCCCAGACCGCTGACGTCTGGGTGACCGTCACGTCGTCGAGAACGCCGAGCGAGCCGATGATGATGCCGGCGAGCAGCAGGCCGCTCATGTCGATCGACGGGTACAGGCCGTGGATCAGACCGGTGTTGTCGTCCGTGTTGCCGGTCAACGCCGCCCAGTCGATGAAGACCGACCCGAGGATGCCGATGAGCAGCAGTGAGACGAGCGTGCCGAGTACCGCGACCGAGGTACGGGCCGACAGACCGTGACACAGATAGAGCGCGATCAGCATGATCGCACTGGACCCCACCACTGCCACGACCAACGGGTTCGAGCCCTGCAGGATCGCGGGCAGTACGAAGAAGTTCAGCACCAGGAAACTGATGGCCAGCGCGACCAGCGCCATCACGCCCCGAAGCCGCCCGACGACCACCACGGCGACCGCGAAGATGCCGGCCAGCACGGACATCGGGATGCGGCGGTTCACATCGGTGACCGAGTACTGCAGATCCTTCGGTGCGGAGGGCTCGTAGGCGACCACGACTTTCTCGCCCTGGTCCAACTGCCGTGTCTGGTCCGGCTGGATGATCTCGGTGAACGTACGGCCCTTGTCGTCGCCGGTGTCCACCCGGATCGTGGCCTTCTTGCAGGTGCCCTTCGCCTGTTGCTGAGCCGAGGAGCCCTCGGCTGTGGAGGTATCGCCGGTCGGAGTGTCGCCCGAGGCGTTCACCGAGGCACAGCCCACGCTCACGACCTTGGTGACCGTGGCCTGCTGGGTCTGCCGGTCGAAGCCGACCCCGGTGCGTTCGTGCGCCGGGGCCCCGCCCGGCCACAGCACCACAAGCCCCACCAGGACTGCGACGCCGAACGGGATGAGGATGGCCGCGATGACCTTGCGCAGGTGCCGCGAGACGGGGGCGGCCGGACCGTGACTGTGGCTGTGACCGTGAGAGTGCCCGTGTCCCTCGCCATGGCCGGGCCTGCGCTCCTCGCCCCGGTCGACCCCGTGCCCGTCGCTGTGACGGTGCCCGTCGCCGTGACTGTGTCCCTCGCCGTGGCGGGGTTGGTGTCCCCCGACGTGGCCGGGCTCATGGTCACCACCGGATCCGGCCCCACGCCCGTCTCCTGAGCCCGGCCCGTGACCGCCGGGACCCATCCTGTGGCCGCCCTGAGGGCCGGGCCCGGTGCCGGGTCCGTGGATAGGACCCGAGCCGGGGAGGGGGCCCGTCCCGGGGCCAGGACCATACGCATGCCCGTGCCGGCTCTCCTGGAGGCCGCCGCTCCCCTCGTTGCTGCCGTACCCGTACCCATAGCCGTCTCCGAGTCCCTGCCCACGTCCCTCTCTGGGATCGGGGCCGGGGCCGGGGCCGGGGTTGGGGCCCCCGCCTGGACCGGCTCCCTGATCGCTGGGCTGGCGACGGCGGGCCAGGCCGCCCAGCCCTCCCGCATACCCCGGCTCCTGTCCGGGACCCGGCCCCTGGGCCTGCCCGGGATTCTGAGGACGTCCGTGTTCACGACCAGTGCCGCCGAAGTCGCGAGCGTCCCCCGGACCACTTCCGGGGACGCCGCCAGCGCTGCTGGCGGCGCCGTTTCCGGCGCCCGGCCGACGGGGCGGCTCGGGTGGGAGTGGGGGCTGCGGTGTCGTGGTCACCGACCGATCATCGCAAGAACGACAGGGGCCCTCTGTTCACCGCGCCCGAATTGACGCTAGCGTGGAGGCACTTTTGCACACGCGGGAGCTCGGAGCACCGGGCTGAGAGGGCGCTGACCTCCGTCTTCGCGATGTTTCACGTGGAACGTCTCTCACGTCGAGTGATGTTCCACAGGAAACCTCGGCAGGCGGTAGCCGCTGCGTCGACCGCCGAACCTGTTACCGGGTAATGCCGGCGTAGGGAGTAGGTCTCATGACCAACAAGGACGCACGCACGCCTGCCTCCATGCAGAACGCGACCAGCGAGAGGGCGACCAGCGAGAACGCGGTCGACGGGAACGCGGTCGACGGGAACGCGGTCGACGGAAACGACGCGGGGGCCAGGAAGTCCATCGGCTGGCACAAGGGGTACGTCGAAGGCGCTCGCGCCGATCTTCGGGTGCCGGTCCGCCAGGTGCACCTCACCAACGGGCAGTCCGTCGCGCTGTACGACACTTCCGGTCCGTACACCGATCCGCTCGTCGAGACAGACGTTCGCAGGGGTCTGTCGCCGCTGCGTGAGAGCTGGATCATCGCCCGCGGAGACACCGAGGAGTACGCGGGCCGTCCGGTCCGCCCCGAGGACGACGGCGTCAAGCACACCTCGCCGCGTGGTGGTCTGCGCAACCTCGACGCTGTCTTCCCCGGGCGGCCCCGGTTGCCGCGCCGCAGCCGGGACGGCAGGGCAGTCACCCAACTCGCGTATGCGCGGCAGGGCGAGATCACGCCCGAGATGGAGTTCGTGGCCATCAGGGAGAACGTTTCTCCGGAGGTGGTCCGCGAGGAGATCGCAGCCGGTCGTGCCGTGCTGCCGGCCAACGTCAACCACCCCGAGATCGAGCCGATGATCATCGGCAAGCGGTTCCTGGTGAAGGTCAACGCCAACATCGGCAACTCGGCTGTGACGTCCTCCATCGAGGAGGAGGTCGAGAAGATGACCTGGGCGACCCGGTGGGGCGCCGACACGGTCATGGACCTGTCCACCGGACGCAACATCCACACCACCCGTGAGTGGGTGCTGCGCAACTCCCCCGTCCCCATCGGCACCGTGCCGCTGTACCAGGCCTTGGAGAAGGTCGACGGCCGGGCCGAGGAGCTGACCTGGGAGATCTACAAGGACACCGTCGTCGAGCAGGCCGAACAGGGCGTCGACTACATGACGGTCCACGCCGGCGTCCGTCTTTCGTACGTCCCGCTCACCGCGAACCGTAAGACCGGCATCGTGTCGCGTGGCGGCTCGATCATGGCGGCCTGGTGCCTGGCACACCACAAAGAGTCCTTCCTGTACGAGAACTTCGAGGAACTCTGCGAGATCCTCGCCGCCTACGACGTCACCTACTCGCTCGGCGACGGTCTGCGGCCGGGCTCGATCGCAGACGCCAACGACGCGGCGCAGTTCGCGGAGTTGAGGACGCTCGGGGAACTCAACACGATCGCCAAGCGTTTCAATGTACAGACCATGATCGAAGGCCCGGGGCACGTCCCGATGCACAAGATCAAGGAGAACATCGACCTTCAGCAGGAGATCTGTGATGAAGCTCCGTTCTATACGCTCGGCCCGCTGACGACGGACGTCGCGCCGGCGTACGACCACATCACCTCCGGAATCGGCGCCGCGATGATCGCCTGGTGGGGCACGGCCATGCTCTGCTACGTGC
>NZ_JAHHIU010000140.1 GCF_024539815.1 Streptomyces hayashii | reverse complement strand
ACGCCGTTCCCGGCCGCCCCACCCCTCCCCCGCGTCACCCCTGGGACACACCCCTCGGAACGCCCCGGGAATCACTCCCGGAGAACGCCCCTGAACAACCACTGATTCCAGCACCGTTGCTCCCCTTAGGGGATGTCACAGCTCGGCAGCAAAGCCGTGCGCGAACGGCGGCCCCGGCACGCCACTCGGCGGGACCAGGTACGTTCGAAGGCGTGGCTGGATTCAGGATCGGACGCGGCGGCCGGGACAACCGTGCCCCGCAAACGCGACCGCAACACCCTCCGTACGGGCAGCAGGCGCCCCAGGGACCGTCGCGGCCCTCGGGCCCGTCGGGCCCCTCAGGACCGTCGGGTCCCTCGGGGCCGTCGTACGGCTACCCGTCTGCCCAGCAGCCGTACCCGCCGCAGCGGCCGCAGTACGGCGGCCCCGGCGCGGGCGGCGGCCAGTGGCCGCAGGCGAACGGCGGCGGCTACGGCGGCCGCAACGGCGACGAGCCGGAGTACTTCGGCGGCGACGCCCCCTACGGGGCGCCCGGCGGCCCCGGCGCGGGCGCTCAGGGCGGCGTCCCGCACGACCCGTACGCGGCGAACAACCCGGGCCACACGCAGGCCTTCTCGATCGACGAGCACAACCAGTACGACCAGTACAACCAGGGCGGTACGTACCACGCGGGCTCGGCCCCGGCCGGGCCCGTCGGCCCGCGCCTGCACTGGAAGGAACTGATCAAGGGCATCGTCCTCGCCCCCAAGCAGACCTTCCTGCGGATGCGGGACTACACGATGTGGGGCCCCGCCCTCGTCGTCACGTTCCTCTACGGACTGCTCGCCGTGTTCGGCTTCGACGGCGCACGCGCGGACGCGATCAACGCGACCCTCTCCAACGCCATCCCGATCGTCCTGACGACGGCCGTCGCCATGGTGCTGAGCTCCTTCATCCTGGGCGTGGTCACCCACACCCTGGCCCGGCAGCTCGGAGGAGACGGCGCCTGGCAGCCCACGGTCGGCCTCTCCATGCTGATCATGTCCCTCACGGACGCGCCGCGCCTCGTCTTCGCGATGTTCTTCGGCGGCGACGCCTCGTTCGTCCAGCTGCTGGGCTGGGCGACATGGGTGGCGGCCGGCGCCCTCCTGACCCTGATGGTCGGCCGCTCCCACGACCTGCCGTGGCCGAAGGCGCTGGGCGCGTCGTCGATCCAGCTGATCGCCCTGCTGTCGATCGTGAAGCTGGGCACGTTCTAGCAGGCGGGGAGAGCCGGCAGACCGGCGGACAGGCGCACGCAAAGGGCCCCCGGAGGACGACCGCTTCCGGGGGCTTCTCGCATGCCCTTCGAGGCGAAGGGCATGTGCCGCACACGTGCCGGATCCCGCGGGAGGACCCCTGACGGCTCCGCCGGGGAACCCGCCCACGCAAACGGCCCCCGACCCGCCCGGAAAGGCAGGTCAGGGGCCGCCGACGGCTCAGGCGCCCAGGTAGACCGGGGTCTTCTGGGCCCGGCCGTGGACATAGCCGCTGAGGGCGCCGTCGGCGCCCAGGACGACCAGGGTGACGTCGTCCTGCTGGACGGACGGGCGGCCGTTGGCGTATCCGACGGGGAACGTGCCGTGCCCGGTGGTCAGCTGCGCCCCGTAGACACCCGCGCGCTTGACCAGCTTCACCACGGCGCCGTTGGCCAGCTTGTAGCGGCCGAGACGCGGGTTCGCGGCGGTCTTCGCCCCGGTCCAGGAGACGGTCGAGCCGTCGGGGTTCAGCACGAGCGTGCGGCTGCCGAACACCGCGGCGCCGGCGCGACCGTGCGCGTCGACGAACCGCACCAGCTTGCCGCTCTGGTGAACGCGGGCCTGGTAGTGGCCGGCGGAGACCTTGAAAATCTGCGCGCTGGTACGGGAGTCGAGACGCAGGGTGCGCACGAGCTTGCCGCTCTGCGTGCAGTCGGCGGACAGCGCCGGAAAGGCGGTGGACTTCCAGGGGGTGGGCCCGCCCTCACTGCGCTGCCCGAAGACGGGCTTGGCGCTGAGCACTCCGGTGATCCGCAGACCGTTGGCCGAGTCGAGGGTCCTGCTCTGGTCCAAGGCCGAGACGACGCGGCCTCTCTCGTCGAGGAGCTTCGCGGACGCTCCGCTGTCGGCGCTGTTGACCAGCTTGACCTTCCAGCCACCGAAGACGGAGGGGACGGTCCTGGTGGCAACGCAGGCGCTGCTCGTGGAGGACGCGGCCGTGGTGGCGGCGCCGGCGGCAGTGGCTGTCACCACGGAAGCCGTGGCCGTGCCCGCGAGGGCGACGAGGGCGAGGGCAGTGCGGAGTGCGGTGCGCATGACGGCTCCAGGCGATTCGGCTTCTGACGTGCCAGCCACTGTGACCAGCGAGAACAACGCTATTGGGTCATGCGTTCCGGAACCGTCGGCCCCATGTCACAGGCACGTGACAGCCCGTCGCTCCCGCCCTTCCACCACCAGGATGACTTGGTCACAGGTCGAGTGCCGCTGACGGCCACTTGATCCAGGAGCTTCACCCCTCGCCGTACCGCTCGATGCGCGGACCGACGCAAGCGCCGTGACACCCGTTCCAAGAGCGACAACGCCCGTGCTGCACGGGGCAGTTCACCCTGTAGTGAGGCCCGGCCTGTCGTGCGGCCCTGCCCGTCGACGGCTTCGGGCACTGGCGATAATCAACCGATGACCGCCATCGATCGCCCGATCCCGCCCCTGAACGCCGACGAACGCACGACGCTGGAGAGCTGGCTCGACTTCCACCGCACCACACTGGCCATGAAGTGCGAGGGGCTGGACGACAAGCAGGCCGCCGAAGCGTCCGTGCCGCCGTCCGGCTTCACGCTGACCGGCCTGGTCCAGCACATGGCGGAGGTGGAGCGGAACTGGTTCCGCCGCGTGTTCGCCGGAGAACAGGCTCCGCGCATCCACGACCCGCAGGCCGACCCGCAGGCTCCCGACGGTGGTTTCGAGGTGGCCGAGGGCGCCACCCTGAGCGATGCCCTCGCCACCTGGCATGCGGAGATCGCCCGCGCCCGTGAGAACTGCGCCGGGCGCGCTCTGACCGATACCGGTCGCTTCATGGAGCAGGACGTCAGCCTTCGCTGGATCTACGTCCACATGATCGAGGAGTACGCCCGCCACAACGGCCACGCCGACCTGGTCCGGGAACGCATCGACGGCGCTACAGGCGTGTAGCGCCGGACCGGGCGGCGTCGGACCGTGCAGCGCCGGCCCTGTCGACGACGGTGGCCCCCAGGTCCGGCGACGTGAGGCGGGACGCCCGCTGGCGACCCGCTCCCGGGCGACGTCTAGGACAGAAGCCGGCCTATTTGCCGCCTAACGTCGTCGCCGGCAACCACCACCAGCGAAAGGACCGTGATGTCCGAGCAGGCCGGCGTCCCGCCCGAGGGGTACACCACCGTCGCTCCCTGGGTCGTCACCGACGACACAGGAGCATTCTTCGACTTCGTCACCCAGGCGTTCGGGGGTGAGGAGCTCGGGCGGGTGCCGACCGAGGACGGCTTGATCGGTCACGGTGAGATCCGGGTCGGCGACACCGTGGTGCTGGCCTTCGACCGGCACGCCGACTGGCCGGCCATGCCGAGCCTTCTGCGCGTCTTCGTCGCCGACGCGGACAGGGCGTTCTCGCAAGCCGTGAAGGCCGGTGGCCAGATCGTCACCGCTCTGGCGAATGACGCCTTCGGACAGCGCGGAGGGCGCATCAAGGACCCCTTCGGCAACATCTGGTGGGTGGTCAGCCACGTCGAGGACGTCGCTGAGGCCGAAATGTGGAAGAGGCTGCGAGACCCCGTGTACGCCGAGGCCATGCGCGTGGCTCAGGAGACGTTGGATGCCGAGCTCAGCGGTCACGCCCACGGACGCAGCAGCGCACCTGTCAGGGCGACCGGCTGACCGAACGGCGTCGAGAGTTCGCATGCGTCGGACCGGTGGTCGATGAAGGTCTCAACCCGCCCAGACGATCTGCCAGTTGACCTGACACAGGAGTGAAGCCCCTGGTAGCCGGGTTGCAGACCAGGAGAACCGTCTACCGGAGGCTTCGCATGCCTGTCTGCCCGTCCGGCATCGCTGAAGGGGGCCGAGCCCGTTCAGCCGCGTGGGCGGGACGACGTCCCGCGCGAGGACGACGTCCCGCGCGCCGTCTCGGTCACACGGACACCCGGAGATCCTCCGGCACGTCGTCGGTGAGCTGCTGAACAGCCCCTCTGAAGATCCACCCGATGGCCGCCCAAGCAAGTACGGCCGCGAGGACGAATGCGACCGCGTTGCCCGTCATGGCGGCGACGGCGCTGCCGATGACAGGGCCGAGCGCGTTGGCTCCCCAGACGAACGGCAGCGCGACACCGTTGACGCGCCCCAACGCCTGCACGGGCGTCGCCTTCTGGATGAGCGTGACGACGGCCACGTTCGTCAGCGGTCCGGTGAAGCTGGAGATGCCCTGCGACACCACGACGACCGCGACGGCGAACAGCTTGCCGCCCAGGGCAGCGGCCGGCAGCAACGCGAACGCCAGGCCGAGCAGCGCGTGCGTCAGCACGAGAGTGCGCCCCATCCCCAACCGCTCGTTGATCGGCCGGGACAGTGCCGCGCCGATGAGGACCGGGACGCTGCCCAGGCTCAACGCCAGACCGAGCTGCCCGGCGGAGAAGTGCAGATCCTGGTAGGCGTACACGATGATCATCGCGAACGTCGACGAGACCGCCATGTTGCCGAAGGTCAGCGTCAGGATGAGGGACCGCAGCACCCGGTTGCCGACGGTCAGCCCGATACTGCCCCGAACGTCCCGGAGCGTGGCGGCGAGCCCTCGCTCGGCGGGTGCCGGGCGGGGCTCCTTCTCACGGATGAACAGCAGCAACACGGCGGGGACGAGGTAGGACGCCGCGTCGGCCGCGACGGCCCGGGCAGCGCCCGTCAGGCTCACCAGGGCACCACCGGCCGACCTGCCCACCGTCGTCGCGATCGACTTGCTGAGCTGGGTCTTGACGTTGCCCTCGACAAGGTCGGCACGGTCGAGCACCTGCGGTATGTACGCCTGGTACGCCAGCTGGAAGACCACGTCGAAGACGCCTTTGAGCAACGCGGCGACGTACAGGTGCGGCAGGGTGAGCCGGCCGAGAACGGCGGCCAGCGGCAGCGAGCCGAGGATGACGCAGCGGGCGACGTTGGCGAGTTGCATCATCGGCCGGCGGCGCATCCGGTCGGTGAAGACGCCCATGATCGGCGCGAGCAGTACGAACGGCAGCCACTGCAGTGCCACGAGCGTGCCGACCCCGACGGCGCCGGTACCCAGAACGAGGACCGCCAGCGAAGGAAGCGCCACGACGCTGATCTCACTGCCCAGGAGACTGATCGACTCCCCGGACCACAGGAACAGGAACGCGGGGTTGCGGGCCAGGACCGACTTCGGACGGGTCGCGCCGGCGTCGGGATCTTTGGCAGGACCCTGCATGGAACGCTGCACGATTCCCCCTCTGGCCGAGATCGGCGACACGCTGGTAAACGGGCGACAGTGTGCCGTGATCACATTCAACGGGGCAAGCGCTTTCCGGCCGTTGACGCTGTCCGGAAAAGGAGTCCTCGCAGCCTCAGTGACACTGCCCTGCGGACGGCGATCCCGCTGGTCAGGGCCGGTGCGAGGACGGGTACGGATACGGGTACGGGTACGGATACGGGTACGGGTACGGATACGGGCTCCATGGCAGAAAGCCATCGAGGTCGCCATGGGTCCGGGTCAGAACGCAGGCAGGTTCGCCCGGTACGAACACGGGCTGCGGGCGCGGCGGTTGGTGCACGGTTGCCGCCCGGTTCCTGGACGCGTCCCGGACATGAAGATCACGATCTACGGCTGGAGTACGAGCGGGTGCAGTCACCGAGGCGGCTTAAGGGCCCAACACCCGGTCAGCACCCGCTCAGCACCCGCTCAACACCCGGTCCTCGATCGGTGACGACCACCGCAAACGACCAGCAAGATCACTTCAGGCTCAAGCGTCGCTCCGTCTGCTCATTTACCGAGGCAGATGAGATTCCCGCGCAGGCTCCGGGCGGCCGTCGCCCATGCCGCCGTCGCCATGCCGCTGTCGCCATGCCGCTGTCGCGCACGCCGCTGTCGCGCACGCCGCTGGTCACACCTGCGTCCGGTGGAAGTTCATGAAGGACCGGGAGGCCGTGGGGCCGCGCTGCCCCTGGTACCGGGATCCGTACCGCTCACTGCCGTACGGCGACTCGGCGGGCGAGGTCAACCGGAACATGCACAGCTGGCCGATCTTCATCCCGGGCCAGAGCTTGATCGGCAGAGTGGCGAGGTTGGACAGTTCGAGCGTCACGTGCCCGGAGAACCCGGGGTCGATGAACCCGGCGGTCGAGTGGGTGACCAGTCCGAGCCGCCCCAGCGAGCTCTTCCCCTCCAGTCGGGACGCGAGGTCGTCGGGCAGCGAGATGACCTCGTACGTGGAGGCGAGCACGAACTCTCCGGGGTGGAGGATGAAGGGCTCGTCACCCTCGGGCTCCACCAGCCGGGTCAGGTCGATCTGCTCGACGGAGGGGTCGATGTGCGGGTACCGGTGGTTCTCGAACACCCGGAAGTACCGGTCGAGCCGGACATCGATGCTCGACGGCTGCACCATGGATTCGTCGTAGGGATCGATCCGTACTCGTCCGGAGTCGATCTCGGCCCGGATGTCCTTGTCTGAGAGAAGCACGTCCCGAGGATACGCAAGGCGCGTGGAGCCGCCACCATCGGACGACTCCACGCGCCGAACCGCAAGTGCGCCGGCCCCCTGCTACGGCGACCGACGCCTGACGGCCACTAGCCCTGCCATGTCCCTCTCAAGTCGGTCTCGCGTCCCTCCTCGCACCCGACTACCGCTCCCCCGCGGCCACCGCTTCCTCACGGTGATGCAGGTCGAGGGTCACCGGCACGGCGTTGCGCAACCGGGCGCAACGAGGACACCGGACGAGCCGCCCGGGACCGAGCCGCAAGGCCTGCTGCATCGGGAACGAAGCGGTGCTGAACACGTGCCCATCGGCACAACGGACGACGGTGCGCTCCATCAAGTCCTGTAGTCCCTTCCCCAAGAGCCGCGTCCGGCTGCTGCTCGCCGGACACTGAAAGCCACATTACGGGACGAACGGGACGACCTCACAGGCGGCACTCCGACCCGCCCGACCCCACTTCCACCGCACCACCGTACGCCCCAACTCCAGCCCCGTGTAGCCGGATCCCTCCCCTCGAAACGCACCCAGGCCCCGGGGCTTCAACGCCCGAGGCCTGGCATGAGGTAGAGTGACGGAGCGTTCCGGCACCGGTCCAGACCGGCGTCTTACGCGGGTGTAGTTTAATGGTAGAACATCAGCTTCCCAAGCTGAGAGCGCGAGTTCGATTCTCGTCACCCGCTCTTCTTGAAGCCCCAGGTCAGCGGCCTGGGGCTTGTTTTTTTGGGGGAGCCGTTGCCGCGTTTTACGGTTACTCCTGCACCCGAGATTGGGCGTGGGCGGGGCACAGGCCCCTTGTGGGAGTGGGCACTTGACCGCCGAGGGTCCTGCGTCAGAGCGGGAGGTCGTCGGGGAGTACCCGGAACGCCTTGTGGCGGCCCAGCGGGCGCACCGCCCGGAAGTCCCGTCGGTCCAGGGTGAGGATCGCGTCCGTGTCGTAGTCGGCGGCTAGCGCCACGTTCACCGCGTCGGCGAGGTCGAGGTCCAGTGCGCGGTAACGGACACGGACGGACTGAGCTGCGCCCAGGTGGTCTTCCGTGATCTCCGGCAGCACGACACGCCCGCGGCTCATCCAGCGCCGCAGGTCGTCGACCGCGCTGAGGGCAGCCTCCCTGCCCAGCTCACGCGTCGCCACGTGATCCAGTTCGGCCAGCAGGAGCGGAGACATGACCAGCAGGCCCGCCGCCATGATCGCCTCGTTCGCCGCCGCGCACTCCGGATGAGCCGAGTCCAGGGCTGCCAGAAGGCCGGACGTATCGGCGATGACAATGATCACGCGGTTGATCCGGAACCCGAGCCGCTCTCACGCCGGACGGCATCGGCGACCGTGTCGCGGACCTCCGACTTGGGCAGCGTCCGCCCCCGCCCCTCGAAGGTGCGTGAGAACAGCGGCTCGTCCCAGACCCGGTTCGCCATGGCCGCGAGGTGGATGCCCTGGCGGATGATCTCGGCCTCGCTAATACCCCGGCGCTTGGCGGCCTCCTTGATGATCGCCAGGTCCTCGGGATCCGCGTAGACGTTAGTGCGCTTCATGGACATGTACCAATAGTAGTCCATGTACCGGTTTGATGTATGCGGCACACCTCTCCATGTCGTGTTGCTGAGGACCAGCCGAACTGGCCTCACACGCCCCTTTCGGGTGCCAGACTGTTCCTGGGGAGAGGGGTATGTCATGGGGTTCGGCTTCCGTGTCGGTGTGCCCGGGATGAGTGTGCGGGTGTCCACTCGTGGAGTGCGCACCTCGATCGGGCCACGTGCGGCGAGGCTCAGCGTGGGCAGCGGCGGCGCCAGGATGTCGACCGGACTCGGCCCCTTCTACGCGTCGAGTTCCCTCGGCGGCAATCGACGGGGCACCAGTACGCGGCGTACGACACGATCTCGTACGGTCGCCCCGTCAGCCGCGCAACTGGATCGGGCGCGCCGTCAGGCGGAGCGGGCTCAGCAGGAGGCAGAGCGCGATGCCGCCATCGCTCAGTTGCGGGATCTGAGGCGCCAGATGACCAGCGTTCATCTGGAGTCCTTCCCCGCGGCGCATCCGCCCGTCATCCCGGACGCCCCCCAACTGAGCCTGTCCTGGGCGCTCGCCGAAGCCCGGACGTTCCATCTTCAGGGCGTGGGGCGGCTGGCACTCGCGGAGAGGGCTGCGGCCAGGCAACGGGCGGAACAGGACGCGCCCGCCTACCTGGCCGCCGAGACAGCGCGACTGCTGGAGATCCGCCATCAGTTGACGAACGAGGCCGAACACTGGTGGCAAGCCCTGCTCGCCAATGACGAGGCCACCGTCTGCGAAGCGGTGAACACCGCCTTCTCGGACAACCCGGCCGCCGGCTGTGCCGTAGGCGTGGACGGCTCGGTGCTGGATTGGCCGGCGCGGTCGGCCATCAGGCAGCCCTCCGAAGGACAGTGCGCCGAAGCCGGATCGGCTCGACGGTGCGCGACTGAACGAACTCCTCGACCGCGCTCTCGGGGATGCGGACGTGCCGGCCGACCTTCACGTACCGGATGCGCCGTTCCTCGATCAGCCGCCGGGGGAAGCGGGCAGTCGTCCCGAGCAGCTCGGCGACCTGGTCGACGGACAGGTAGCGGTCGGTCATTCGGTGGGTTCCCCTTCCAAGTCGGATGTGTCGGGTCGCCGCGAGGCGGCGAGCCAGGATTCGGCAGCGGTCAGGCCGGTGCCGGCGAAGCGCCAGTGGGAGAGGACGAGGACGGTGTCCGGGTCCGGCCGGGGATGGCCGGCCAGAGCCGCGCGCTCGCGGGCTAGGGCTTCGTTGTGGTCGGCGCGTTCCTGGCGGAGGGCGCCGAGGGTGACGGAGTACGCGCGGGACTTGGTGGAGAAGTGGCCGCGGAAGCCGAGTATGTGGGCCCACTTGCGGAGCCGGAGTTCTTCGAGTTCGGGCAGGCCTCCGAGGTGCCAGCAGGTGAGGATCATCTGCCTGGCGTGGTCGGTGACGTCGGTGCCGATCAGGTCGGTGATGGGGTTGCGGATCGGGCGGTCGATGGTGCCGGTCGCGCTCTCCGCTCCCTTGGTGGCGTACGCGGCGATGTAGGCGTCGACGGCCCGGCTCGTCACTTTCGTCAGCTGAGGTGCAAACCGACCCTGGAGAACGCCCCGGCCGCCTCACGGTTGTGGTTGCGGCGCAGGCAAGACGCAACGGCGTGGCAGAGCACACGGATTGACGTCTGCCACTGACATCAACGACCGCAAATAGCGGCAGCTCCGGACAGCCCTCATCAACCGTCCATAAGCCATGTCGGGCTGTGTATGCGCCCCCGGGATCGAACTCCTAAAGCGGTGGCTTCCTGGCAACCAGCGGCAGCGGCCAGCTAGCGCAGGCAACGAGTGCGCTGCCGTCCTCGGTGAGGAAGAGCAGGGTGAACCGTGTCTGATTGCCAGGATCGATCAGCGCTGAGCGCACCGGCCGGTCGTATTCCCTGATGAGCCGCACTGCTCGCTCCAGGCCAAGGGGTTCGAATCCGTGCATCCGCATGCGCTGAAGTCGGCGACTGAAGACTCCGGCGTGCGCACCCTTGGGCTGTACCCGCTCCTCCACCGAGTAGGGGGCGCCGCTGCGGAGGGCGGCCAGAGCTATCACGGACGCCTCGTCATCACCGGTCAACAGCGATTCCAGCACATGCCGTTCCATGGTCACCCCATTTGGATCGTGCGGTACAGCAGCCAGGTACCGCAACCTTGGCAGCCGTCCCCGCACGGTAGCGTTTCTCCGGGCCCGTCCAGCGGCCGGTATGACCCCCGCCGACCGATCCTGCTGGAGCTACGGATCAGATGCTGTTCCTGCAAGCTTCACCAGACCACAGCATCGGTGAGTGTCTGACTGCGTGACAACGCCAGCGGATATCAGCGGACGAGCGCGACCACCTGCGGACAATCAACGCAGGCTGGAGGCACACCAGCCCAAGGCAAAGCCCCCGCCCAAGTTGCTTCGGGACAAAGAGGTCGCTCCGCAAGGAAGCCGAGGCCAAGACGGCAATCAGCCGGCCAGGAAGTCTCGTTGCTCTCACGATGAGTGCATGGACCGGTTGCAGCACAGCGCTTGGCGGTATGTGGCGGAGATACTCCTACCCGAGGAGCTCCCGATGCTTGCTGCTCATGCACTCGTCGACGGGCGTGATTCCCCCGCCCTGCGTTCACTGGCCGGCCTGCCACGCAGGAGCGACGAGACCGGGATCCGTGAACTGTACGTCCAAACCCTGCACGAACTCGGCGTACCCCTTCCCGATGAAGGGACAGCCGGCCGCCAGCTCCTCGTGAGCCTCGCGGTCGGTCTCGCGAATGCCGAGCTGAGCCCCAAGGACGTGGTCGACCGGCTGTCGATGACAGTCGCAGCCCGCACCCCGGAGGAGACACAGTTCCTCTCCATCGCAGCGGGCTACAGCGAATGGATGGACGCGGACGAACTCCCGGGATGGGAGAACGGTCTCAGGGCCGCGGCCCACTCGTTGACCGCCTCCGGTGAATCGACCACCGCCTGCTGATGACGATATCTGGATTCCAGGAATCGCCACTACTGCGAGGCTCGCTGGCCACATACGGGACAGGCTTCAGAGAAACGAGGAAAGACCGTCGAGGAGCCTGTCCACGTCGTCGGCGGTGTTGTACGGCGCCAGGCCAACCCGCAGGGCGGGGTCCTCCAGCTTCAGGGTGGCGAAGGGCTCGTACGCGTAGAACGACCCGGCGGGGGCCAGGACGTCGCGTGCGGCCAGATGTGCCTGGGCCTCGCGGGCGTCGCGGCCTTCGAGGGTCATCAGGAGGGTCGGGGTGCGGTCGGCCGCCTTCGAGTGCAGGGTGACGGCGTCGCCCAGAGCGCGCAGACCTTCTTCCAGCCTGGTGCGCAACGTCTGCTCGTGTTCGCGCAGGGAGCCCAGCGAATGCGCGAGCTGCTCCCTGCGCGTGGCCCGCGTGCCCGGGTCCATCGCGGCGAGGAAGTCCACGGCGGCGGTGGCGCCCGCCAGGATCTCGTAGGGCAGTGTGCCGAACTCGAAGCGCTCGGGCACGGTGTCGGGGGAAGGCAGGAGCTTGTCCGGGTGGAGGGTTTCGAGGAGTCCGGGCGCCCCAGCGAGCACACCGCAGTGCGGTCCGAGGAACTTGTAGGGGGAACAGACGAACAGGTCCGCGCCCAGCGCGGGCACGTCCACCAGATGGTGGGCGGCGTAGTGCACCCCATCCACGTACACCAGGGCACCGACCTCGTGCGCCAGGTCGGCGATCCGGCGTACGGGCGGCTTGGTGCCCAGCACGTTCGAGGCCGCCGTGACCGCGACCAGCCGCGTCCGAGGTGACAGCGCCCGCTCGAACGAATCGAGGTCGAGCTCCGCGGTCTCGCTGTCGATCTCGATCCAGCGGACCGTCACTCCAGTGCGCTCGGCCGCCTGGATCCAGGGGCGGACGTTGCAGTCGTGATCCAGGCGGCTGAGGACGATCTCGTCGCCGTCCTTCCAGCCCTTGGCCACGTGACGGGAGAAGTCGTACGTGAGCTGGGTGGCGCTGCGACCGTGGATGACACCGCCGACGGGCACATTGAGCAGGTCGGCATAAGCGGCGCGGAACTCCGTGACGGCGCACTCGGCGTTGCGCTCGGACCGGCTGACAACCCCCCGGTTGGAGAGGGGGCCGGTCAGCGTCGTGGCGATGGCGTCGGCGACGGCGCGGGGGGTCTGGGTCCCACCCGGGCCGTCGAAGAAGGCGAGGCCGTGGTCGAGGGAGGGGAAGTCGGCCCGGAGGGCGGTCAGGTCGATGGCCATGGCCTCGGCTTTCGGCAGAAGTGCGGCGGTCGTGCGGACGGCTGGGGGTCGGTGGGCGACAGTGCAGGTGAGGCGCGTTCTTCCGGCAGGTTGCCTAGACTCTGGCACTCGACAGCGGAACACGTAAAGCGATGGATTGAGAAGGGAGAGTTCACAATCCATGAAGGCCCAGCCCGATCTGAAGCTCTTGTCCACCTTCGTGGCCGTGGTGAACTGTGGCTCCATGGCCGAAGCCGCGGCAGCCCTCGGTTACGTGCCTTCCGCGGTGTCCCAGCACATCGCCGTGCTGGAGCGCGACATGGGCATCGAGCTGCTCGTCCGCCGCCCTGGCAGTCGACTGATCCTGACTGCGGCCGGCCGCTCCCTCGCGCAGGCGACCGAGACGCTCTTCGAGGCGACCGCCCGATTCCGGGACGCCGCCAGCGGCATCTCGAACCGTGAAATCGCCGAATTGCGCGTCGGCGCCTACCCCAGCGCGATGAGCCACCTGTTCCCCGGGGTTCTGTCCGCTCTCATGCCCCGTGGCCGCGGCGCCCGCATCCGCCTCGTCATCGTGGAGACACACGAGGGGTTGCCCAAGGTCAAATCGGGGGATCTGGATCTGCTCATCGCCTACCGGTACCTGCCCGAGGACCCACCGACCACTTCCGGTGAGTGGACCATCACCTCCCTGGGGCACGAGCCGCTGGTTCTCGTCACGGGCACACGGTCGGGCCGTCGCCCGTTGGAACTGGCTGAATGCCTTGAGATGGAATGGACCTCAGGCCATGCACACAGTCCCGATCGGCGTTTGCTGCATCGCTGGGCCGGGGAACTGGGGGTTTCGCCCGACGTAACGTTGGAGACCGAGGACCTGCACAGCATGCTGGCCATGATCAGAGCAGGGTTGGCGGTGGGGCTGATCCCGGCCACTCTCATCAGCGGAGAGAGCGACCGGTCCGGAGTCGAACGGGTTGTTCTTCCGCCCGAGGTCGCACCGCTCCACCGCGAGGTCCTTGCCGTGAGCAGACCCGGCATCCGCCCGCCGGTCATCAACGAGTTGGTCACGCTGCTGGTCGAGGCGTTGAAGAGCGTCCAGTCGTAGTCCCAGCGAGGAACGCGGAGCCGATACGCCCCCGGCGACCGCACACGGGCACCATCCTTTGGCGCCCAGGTCGGGCAGTGGTGGTCGGGGGCGGTCGTGATCAGCGCCGCCGAGCCTGAGGATCTTGTGGAGGCATGGCGGCGGGGCGCTCTGCGGTATGGCGTGCGTCGGCTGCCCGCCCTCGCGGGCCCGAGGCATGGCGCCCGCCGAGGTGGCGGATGCCCCGGGTCAGGGCTCGGGCGGGCTGCGGGCGCCGGCCGAGGGGTGCTCCGTATGGAGGTCTGCTGTTCGCAAGGGCTGCCCGCCCCGGCAAGTGGGTGTGCGTCGGGACGGGCGGGCCACTGTGGCTGTGGCGGGTTACTTGATGCCGATCTCGGCCAGTTGCAGGCGGAACTTGGTGGTCTCGTCGGAAGCCGGGGTGCCGAGTCTGGTCGCCGTCAGGCGCAGGTAGCGGCCGGTGGTGGAGGTGAGGGTGTAGGTCTGGGCGGCTCCGCTCGGGTTGGCCTGGCCGGTCACGGTGCGGGCGGTGGTGTAGGTGGTGGAGCCGTCGGGGCGGGTCTGGAGGGTGAAGTCGACGGGGAAGTTCGGCGAGCCGCCGCCGGCGCCGCCGGTGTCGGTGCGCGGGTGGAGGGTGACGGAGCCGATGGGCCGGTCGGCGCCGAGGTCGACCTCGATCCACACGGCCGTGTCGCTGACGTCGGCGGCGGGGAAGTCGATGCTGGTAAAGCCCTTGGCTCCGGTCGTGCTGGTGGTGATGCCGTCCAGCAGCCGCGTTTTGCCCCAGTCGCCGTTCTCCAGCGTGTAGTTGGCCTTCACGGTCGTCGCGGCGGTCGGGACGGTGAGTTCGGCGAGCTGGAGACGGAACTTGGTGGATTCGTCGGACGCGGGGCTGCCGAGCTTGGTGGCCTGCAGCCGGACGTAGCGTGCCGTGGTGGTCTTGAAGCCGTACGTCTGCACCGCTCCGTTGGGGTTCGGCTGGCCGGTGACCGTGCGGGCCGTGGTGTAGGTGCTGGAACCGTCCGGGCGCGTCTGGATCGTGAAGTCCACGGGGAAGCCGGCGGTGCCACCCCCGGCGGCCGGTGTGTCGGTGCGGGGGAAGAGGCGTACGGCGTCGAGGTCGGTGTCGGCCCCGAGGTCGATCTCGACCCAGACGGGGTTCGTGCTCACATCGGCGGAGGAGAACTCGTTACTGGTGTAGCCCTTGGCGCCGTTGACGCTGGTGAGCGTTCCGTCAGTGAGCCGGTTCTTGCCCCAGCTGCTGTTCTCCAGGCTGTTGTTGCTGGTGACCGGCCGGCCCACGGCCAGGTTGTCGAGGCGGCCGGTGCCTGTCGCGGTGAACGTCCACGTGCCCGGCTGGACCTTGAAGTAGACGTACGAGGAGTCCTTGCCGTCATAGCTCAGGCCGCTGACGCTGCCGGTGGAGGAGCCACCGGTGAAGACGGTGGTGCCGTTCGCCTTGATGACGGGCTGGGAGCCGCCGTAGGTGGGCACGCCCACCCGGGCGGTCGTGCCGCTCGGCGAGGTGAGCGTGAGGGTCGCCTGGGTTCCGTCGCGGGTGATGCCGAAGCGGATGTCGCCCGCGATGGTGGGCGTCACGGTGTTGATCTTCGTGAGGGTGCCGGTCTGCGGGATCACCTCGTACGTCTCCCAGCCCGCCGTGGTGGGGCGGACGCCGGCGGAGTAGGCGGACAGCGCGTACAGCGGGCCGCCGTTCCAGGCGTGGTTGTCGGTGCCCTGCGACTTGACCCACACCTCCCACAGGGTGTGGCAGGCGGGGTCGGCGACCTGGGCGGCGAAGCGGTTGCGCATCCGCTCCTCGGCGACGGTGGCCGCGCCCATCAGGTACAGCGCCTCCAGGACGTAGAACTCCGTGTAGGGGCTGGCGTTGAGGTGGGTGCGCAGCACGTTCGTGATCGCGGGGTAGTGACTGGGGGTGGCCAGGCCCGCGACGACGGCGAGGGCGTTGGCCCGGTCGTCGGTGTCGCCCGTGTAGCCCGGGGAGCGGTACTCGTTCTTGGTGGAGTTCCAGAGCAGGGTGTCGAAGTTGGCCTTGATGCTGGTGCGCTGGGCCTGCCAGCCGGCCACGTCGCCGGTGTTGCCGCTGAGGTCGGCGAGCTTGGCGGCGGTGTCCAGGGCCAGGTAGTACCAGCAGTTGTTCAGGATCCGGGTGTCGATGTTGCTGCCCCAGTCCTGCCAGTCCCAGTCACCGGCGCGGTGGGCCACCAGGCCGTCGCTGCCCAGGCTCCACAGGTCCAGGTACTTCTTCACCGCCGGGTAGGCGGCGGTGACCGTGCTCGTGTCGCCGGTGTAGAGGTGGAACGTCCAGAACGACCACACCGAGGCGAGCATCTGGTTGGGCAGTTCGGCGGTCCAGATGGTCGAGGGCATCGGGGAGTAGAGCGCCCCGGTGTCCTTCTGCCAGGAGGTCAGCTGCGCGATGGCCTTCTTGCCCAGCTCGTGGGACCTGGTGTCGAAGGTGTAGAAGCCCTCCTTCAGCTGGTTGACCACATCGCCCCACCACTGGCCGCGCTCACGCGTCGGGCAGTCCATGTAGTTGTCCCGCATGTTGACGTACATGGTGCGGGAGGCCTTGGTCCACACGGTGTCGAAGAAGGCGTCATCGCTGGTGAACGACCCGGCGAAGTCCGTGTCGTAGCCGGACTCCCGGTACTTGAGGTCCACGATCGTCACACCCGTGGGGATGGTGTACTTCACCGCCGTACCGCTCATCCAGGCCAGCGGCTCGAACTCCTGGACCCCGCCGGCGCAGACGTAGGTGGCGCGGACGTTGAAAATGGTCTTCTGGTCGATGCCGACCAGGCCTTTGCCGTCGTCGTAGTGGTCGGTCTGGATGCCGATCACGGCGCCGGCCGGGGCGTTCACCTTCAGGTACGGCGTGACCTGGATGTTGGACGGCAGGGAGGCCGAGATCGCTGTGGAGCCCTGGCCGGTGGCCGGCAGCGAGGCATCGTTGGTGTAGGACTTCAGGCCGGAGTACCGGAACTGCGGGACCGGCCGTTCGACGAGGCCGTTCCAGGGCGCGGCGCCCGCGGCGCCGAAGTCGGTGGGGGCGCTCCAGGCGCTGTCGTCGAAGCCGGAGGACTGCCAGTCGGCCATGGCGGTGGCGTTGCGGGCGTCGTAGTAGACGTTCGATTCCGGCAGCCGGAAGTTGACCTGGGTGCCGCTGGTGTTGTTCGAGTAGCCCGGGTGGACAGTGTGCTTCCAGCCGGTGTCGCTGACCACGCGGGTGGTGGTGGAGGAGGTCGTGATGTCGGACTGGAACAGCAGACCGCCCTTGCCGCTGCTGCTGTGCGAGAAGCCCTCCTTGCCGAAGTACCACACCAGCAGCGCCACCGTGTTGCTGCCGCTGGTCAGGTACGGGGCCAGGTCGATCTCGTCGTAGTAGGTGTCCGTACGGTTCGGGCCGCGCTTGAGTCCGCCGTCGAAGACCACCAGGGTGCCGTTCACCCACAGCCAGTACTTGGAGTCCGCCGCGATCTGGGTCACCGCCTTCGAGGGAGCGGCGCCCAGGGTGAACGTTCTGCGGAACGCCACCCACTGGTTCGTCGTACTGGCCGGAGCCCAGATCCACTTCGCGGTCCACGAGACCGCCGCGGACGCCGTCGGCGCCACCCCGGGCAGCATCAAGGAACCCAGGGTGGGGGCCAGGGCCACGCCTATGGCCGAGCGGAGAATGTTGCGGCGCGTCACATCGTGCATCGCGGGCTCCTAGGAGATGTACGGAGAGCGGAGAGGGCGGCAGACGCGTCGGCAGCCCTGGGGCGAGACGGGGCGGAATTTTTGCTTCCGGGATTTTGAATCGTTTCAATCGTGTGTTTGCAGGCGTGATCCTGACCCCGGCGCAGGCATCGTGTCAATGGCCGCGCAACCGGAACTTGCGGAAGCGGCCCGAGTGGTGTCGGGAGGTCTGCGCAGTTCAAGGGGGTGGAGCGCGGAGGGTTCCCGCGCGGTGAGCGGTCAGGTGCGGGAGGTCGAGACCGTACCGGCCGGTTCCATTGACGTACTCTCGGCCGGCACCTATCTTCTGCACGAACTTGCGAACGGCGTTCGATTCCTCGAACCATGGCTGCCGGAAGGGGCAGCCCGTCTTGCGCGCCCGTCGCCGTCGTACTCCTGTGACAGCGCTGTCGGCCCTCTGAGCTGACTCGTCAACCGGCCCGCCATCGCGGGGTCCCGGTGAGCTGTCTCGTCACCCGGCCCGCCATCGCGGGGCCCGGCCCCTGCCGCTCCCACGCGAAGACCGCGACGCCTCGGCCGCTGACCGCACAGCACGCGATATTGCACCCCACGGAGCCGGTACCTCCGCAACGGCACGGACGCCGCGGCCGCCGCACCCTGACCCGGGCATCCGGCCCGGTCGGGCCTCACCCGCCACCTCACCTGCACTGATCACGGCACCAGACCAAGAACAGGAACGCATATGCCTGCGGTTCTCTCCCGGCTGGCAGCGATATTCGTCGCCGCCTGCCTGCTCTTCACCGCCCAGGTCGTGACCGCACCCCAGCGGGCCGCCGCCGCCGAGCCGGGGTACCTGATGACGCACTTCATCGGGGAGGGCTCGACCGGTCAGCAGATGTACTTCTCGTACAGCGCGGACGGACTGAACTGGTCCGACCTCAACGGCGGCGGGATGACCCTGCGTTCCACGGTGGGCACCCGCGGGGTGCGCGACCCCGCCCTGGTGCGCTCGCCGGGCGGTGACAAGTACTGGATCATCGCCACCGACCTGTGCATCGGCTGCGGACAGTCGTGGTCGGACTCCACGTCCAACGGCAGCCGCAACCTCGTGGTGTGGGAGTCGACGGACCTGGTCACCTGGTCTCAGCCGTGGCTGCTCAACGTCGCCGGCGCCATCCCCGACGGGCGCAACGCATGGGCCCCGGAGGCGATCTGGGACCCGACCACAGGCGACTACGTCATGTACTGGGCGACCAACGCCACCCTCGACGGCGTGCTGAAGCACCGCATCTACTACGCCCGCACTTCCGACTTCCACACGATCACCACACCGCAGGTCTACATCGACCGCCCCGGCACCCAGGGCGTCATCGACACCCAGATCGTCGAGGTCCCCTCCGGTGTCGGCGACTTCCGCTACGTGCGGGCCTCCGGTGACGGCCAGATCACCCTTGAAGGCAGCAACTCGGTCCTCGGCGCCTGGACCAGCCTCGGTAACCTCTCCGGCATCGGTCTGACCGGATCCCAGGTCGAGGGCCCGATGTGGATGAAGTTCAGGGACCGCAACGAGTGGACCCTCTACCTCGACCAGTACGCGGCCGGAAAGGGGTACATGCCGGTCGCGACGAACAACCCGTCCGTCACCAGCACCTACCAGCTCCCCACCTCGGGAACCTACTCCCTGGGCGGCACCAAGAAGCGCCACGGCTCGATCCTGAACCTGACGGCCGCCGAGGACGCCCGGATCCAGGCCCGCTGGGCGAACACCCCGGCCAAGCGGCTGCAGTCGTTCAACTTCCAGGACCGGTACGTGCGGCACACCAACTTCGACGTCCGCATCGACCAGAACGTCACCAACGACGACGCCAGGTTCCGGCCGCGCCCCGGCCTGGCCGGCTCCGGCACCGTCTCCTTCGAGTCGGTCAACTTCCCCGGCTACTACCTGCGCAGCGACGGCTCCGACTTCCAACTGGTCCACAACGACGGCACAACCCAGTTCGCCGAGGACGCCACCTTCCGCCAGGTCGCCGGACTCGCCGACTCGACCTGGTCGTCGTTCCAGTCGTACAACCACCCCGACCGGTACATCCGCCACTACGCGTTCCAGCTGAAGCTCGAAACGATCACCACCGCGACGGGACGCGGCGACGCCACCTTCCGGCTGACGAGCTGACCCGACCGGGATGCCGGCGCCTCGGGCGCTGCCCCCCTGCCGCCCGCCCGCCCGTGAGCTGGAACGGCCGACATCCCACCCGCAAGCGCAACGCGAGACCACATGTATCCCGGCGGGACGCGGCGCCTCGGCCGAGGCGCCGCGTCCCGCTCCTCAGGCATGTCCTCTTCAGGGGATGTGAACCATGCACAGCGTGAGACCTCAGGGTCTTCGGAGATTCCGGCCGGGCGCTCCGGCCCGGGCGGGAGCCGCCGTGGCCGTCGCCTCACTCCTCATGGGCCTTGCCGACCCGGCGGCCCCCGCCCAGGCGGCGGAGATCACCGACGGCCTGGCTCTCCGGTACAAACTCGACGCCGCCTCGGGGACCGTGGCGGTGGACTCCTCGGGCAACGGCAGGAACGGCACCGTCAACGGCACCGCGGGCTGGTCGGGCAACGGACAGGGGCTGACGTTCAACGGATCCGACACCTACGTCAAGGTGCCGGACGACATCATGAGCGGCATGAACTCGATCACCGAACGACTGCCGGTCGTGGGCGTCCGAGATCTTGCACGATGATCAAATGTGCTGATCGCGCAGACTGTTGAACAGGCAGAGCCGGCCGGGGCCGCGACCCGCCGCCGATCCGGTCGCGGCCCCGCGTCCAGGAGTGCTGCGAAGGGTTACGAGCCGCAGCAGCCGCCCGCCGGGGCTTCTTCGGCGGTGGTGTTCGCGCCGAGCTGGATGAGTTGCGATGCCGTGGTGCAGCAGCCGCCATCAGCCTGGTCCGCCTCGGGGGCGTCGAAGAGTCCTGCTCCGCCACAGACTCCGGTTTCGGGGAGGGTGAGTTCGACGCGGTCGGCGGAGTCGATGTCCCCGGCGACGGCCGCGACGACGGAGCGGACCTGTTCATAGCCGGTCATGGCGAGGAAGGTCGGGGCCCGGCCGTAGGACTTCATGCCGACGAGGTAGATGCCCTGTTCGGGGTGAGCGAGTTCGCGATGGCCGTGCGGGTAGACGGTGCCGCAGGAGTGCTGGTTCGGGTCGATCAGCGGCGCGAGTCGCGTTGGCGCCTGAAGGCGTTCGTCGAGGCCGAGACGGATCTCGGTCAGGAACGACAGGTCCGGGCGGAAGCCGGCCAGAACGATGACCTCGTTCACCGGTTCCAGGCGGGTGCCGTCCTCGGCGACGAGGACCAGGCGGCCGGCGTCGTCCCGCTCGATCCCCTCGGTCCGGAACCCCGTGACCGCGTCCGCGTATCCGTCGTCCACCGCGGCTCTGGCCGCCTGGCCAAGTGCGCCGCGGGCCGGGAGCTGGTCGCCGGTGCCGCCGCCGAAGGTCGAGCCGGAGATGCCGCGGCGCAGAATCCACACGGCCTTGGTGCCCGTGCCGTCGTCGGCCTTGGCCAGGTCGGCGAGGTAGGCCAGCGCGGTGAAGGCGGATGCCCCGGAACCGATCACAGCGGTGCGCTTCCCGGCGTACCGGGCCCGTACGGCCGGGTCCTTCAGGTCAGGGACGCGATAGGTGATCCTGTCGGCTGCAGCGCGCTCACCAAGTGCGGGCAGACCACTCCCGCCGGCAGGGCTGGGCGTGGCCCATGTGCCGGACGCGTCGATGACCGCACGGGCGAACAGCCGCTCCTCGCTGCCATCCGCGTGCTCGACGTGGACGACGAAGGGCTGTGCCTGGCGGTCGGCGTCGACGATCCTGTCGCGGCCGGTACGGGACACCCCGGTCACCCGTGCCCCCGTGCGGACCCGGTCCCCGAGGACATCGGCGAGCGGCTGGAGGTACTGCCCGACCCAGTCCCCACCCGTCGGGTAGGAACCCGGGTCCGGCGTGGTCCACCCGGTCGGCGCGAGCAGCTTCTCCGCTGCCGGATCGGTGACCTCGCCCCAAGTGGAGAACAGGCGCACGTGCGACCACTCCCGCACCGCTGCCCCGGCCGTCGGACCGGCTTCCAGGACCAGCGGCTCGATGCCTCGGTCGACCAGGTGGGCGGCGGCGGCCAGACCGGCGGGTCCGGCTCCGATCACAACGACGGGGAGCTCAGCGGGGACGGGCGCGTTCACAGCGACTCCTTGCTTGTTTCGACGTTTGTCGATGGCCTGCGTGGCCAGCATGGCACTTGATTCGATTAACGTCAACATAGACACACATCAAAATAGCCGGATGGGCGGCGCGGAGCAGGGGGCGAGGTGACGGCCGGCGGATGGCTCGACGTACGCGTGGCGGACCCTCACCACGCGGGAGCAGTCAGCCCTGCGGCCTTGGTTCGATGTATGTCAACATAGACGCATGTCGAACACGAACGTGCTGCCACTGATCGAGCCGGAGCCTGCCGACGCCGTGGCGCCATGCTGCCCGCCGCTCACGGAGCGCCCGTTGAGCGCCGAGGAGGCCGAGGCGGCCGCGCGGATGTTCAAGGCGCTGGGTGACCCGGTACGACTACGCCTGTTCTCGGCCGTGGCCTCCCATGAGGGCGGCGAGGCGTGCGTGTGCGACATCTCCGACGTCGGGGTCTCCCAGCCGACCGTCTCCCACCATCTCAAGAAGCTCAGAGAGGCCGGGTTGCTCACCTCCGAGCGCCGCGGCACGTGGGTGTACTACCGGGTTGAGCCCTCGGTGCTGGCGGCGATGGGCAAGCTGCTGACATTCGGGCCGGGTACGGTCTGACGCCTCAACGCGATGCGGCGGCCGGGTATTACCCTGCCGCCGCCGATCATCACCACCCAAGTCAGCGGTGTCGGGCGGTGGCTTTCCGGCCGGGCTGGAAGATGACGGCCACGAGCGCGAGCCCCACCGCAGTGCCGGTCAACTGCATGGCGATGAAGCCTGGCACCGAGCCGGGGGCGATGCCCGCGAAGGTGTCGGTGAAGGCGCGGCCGATCGTCACCGCCGGGTTGGCGAACGATGTGGACGACGTGAACCAGTACGCGGTACCGATGTAGGAAGCGACCGCTACGGGCGCGAAGCGAAGACCGCCGGTGCGGGCCAGGCCGAAGATGAGCAGGGTCAGTCCAGCCGTCGCGACCACCTCACCGAGCAGCAGGTTCCCACTGGAGCGGTTGTGGGTGGACCACTGCACCAGCGGTGCGCCGAACATCGCATCGGCCAGGAAGGAGCCCGCGATCGCACCGGCGATCTGCGCGGGAACGTAGACGGCCGGCTCCCGCACGCTCACACCCGCGCTGCCCCGTCTGGCTGTCCACCACTCGGCCAGGGTGACCGCCGGGTTGAAGTGCGCGCCGGACACCGGGCCGAACAGAGTGATCAGGACGCCGAGGCCGAAGACGGTGGCGGTGGAGTTGGCGAGCAACTGGAGACCGACGTCCTTGGTCAGTTCGGTGGCCTGGATGCCGGAGCCGACCACAATCGCCACGAGTGCCGCCGTGCCGACGAGTTCGGCCAGCGCCTTGGCGATCAGCGGAGGAGTCTGGGGCGGGGTGGCGCCCGGACCGGGCTGCGGCCCGGTGACCGGGGGTGCGGGGGGCTCGGCTCTGTCGTGCCCAGCGGCCTCGGTGGTGCTCAACAAGTCTCCTCGACGTATGCAGATGGCGAAGGGCGCCGGACTCAGGGGCAGGAGCGCTTGGTGTTGTTCTCTGCGGTGATGCGCACGGTCTCCGCAAGGGCAGTGAACTGACCGGCCAGTGAGGCGATCACCTCCGGCTTGAGCCGGTAGTACGTGAACCGGCCGCATGGCTCCGTCTCCACGACCCCGGCCTCCCGCAGCACCTTCAGATGGTTGGAGAGGTTGGTTTGCCTGGCCCCCGTCTCCTCGATCAGGTGCGTGGTGCAGAGCGTCTCCTCGGCGAGCAAAGTGACTATCTGGAGCCGCAGCGGGTCGGCCAGTACCCGGATCAGATCAGTGTCGACTGGCGTCAGCATGGGCTGATACTGTCACATCAGTCTGAACTGATACCAGTCTGGGCTGATCTCAAGAGGCAGTCTCCCGACGTCTCGTCGGCGACCGCCGGAGGGCCCGCTCGGTCCGCTCGCGAAGGAAGAACCGATGTCCTCCAGCCCGCTCGCCTCCGTGCTGTTCGTCTGCGTTCACAACGCCGGCCGTTCGCAGATGGCCGCCGGATTCCTCTCCCACCTCGCGGGTGATCGAGTCGAGGTCCGCTCCGCCGGCTCGATTCCGGGCGACCAGGTCAACCCGGCCGCGGTCGAGGCAATGAACGAAGTCGGCGTCGACATCTCGGGGGCGAAGCCGAAGGTCCTCACCACCGAGGCTGTCCAGGCGTCCGACTTCGTCATCACCATGGGCTGCGGCGACGCGTGCCCGATCTTCCCGGGCAAGAAGTACCTGGACTGGGCCCTGGAAGATCCGGCGGGCAAGGGCGTCGAGTCGGTCCGACCGATCCGAGACGAGATCAAGGTCCGCATCGAGGCCCTGATCGCCGAGATCGACGCTGCCGCGGGAACCACGAACTCCTGAGCGGAGCTCGGACAGCAAGTCCGGTTGCGGTACGGCAGTGAAGTACAGCAACCTCAGCGACCGAGGCCGCACCTCGAAGCCGTCCACGGCGGATTGACCAGCCCGAGAACCATCGATGGCCTTCCCGCGGAGAGTTGGCGACGAAGATGTCGTGCCAGATCCGTGCCAGGTCGTACGGGGTCTACCGGGAACGGCGGGGAACAGCGAGGCACCCCGTCACGTCTCACAGAGCCTTCGCCGCAGGCCAGTGCAGCAACTACGGCTAGAGAAACCAAGTTTGCGGTCTGGGCCGGGGCCGTGGACGGCCGACGGCGCTAGTTGTGCGGGGAGTTGGGGGACGGTGAGCAGGAGGCGCTATGTGGCCAGAGGGGTGGCGGGCGGCTACCGCGTCTGGGACAACCGGGGCCGCCGGTGGTGGGGCGATCTTTACGAGTTGTGCCCCGACGACCTCCTGGTCGAGCTCAATGGTCAGGCGGACCCGGTTCGGATCACCGCCCTGATGAAGCGCTACCGGGCGCAGAAGCGGTAGGCGCCAGCGAGTGCTGGACGACGACGGCGCGCGCCACTCCCGTCCACCGACGACCACATGCCTGTGGAGCGGCCCGTGGTTCAGGCCGTCCGGTCGCCAGGGAGGCTGTCTCAGTGGGATGGGGGGAGGCGGCGACACGGAGGCCGGCGAGGGCGGCCGGGGCTAGAACCGCCACGGCTGCGGCATAGGCGCTCTTGGTGAGATCGGCGAGCAGGATGGTGCCGGCGATCGGCGTACCGAAGGTGGAGCCGAGATCGGACATGCTTCGGGAGGCCGGAGATCTCGCCCTGCCGCTCCTCGGGGAAAGCGGACTGGACCGCGTTCACGGACAGGGTGAGCATGACGCCGAGTCCCAGGCCGATCAGCAGCAGACCGGGGCCGAAGGCCCATGGGTCATGTATGCCGGCGACCAGGGACGAGACGAGCAGGCCGAGGGCGGCGGCGGTGAAGACGACTCCGGTCTCGACGGCGTCGTAGCCGGACAGTCGCCCTCCATGGCGACCGCCGTCCCCTGTGCACCACATCACGACTCTGCACCGGCAGCCACCGGAGCACCGGGGCCGCCGGTGGTGGGGCCATCTTCACGAGGTGTGCCTTGACGATCCCCGGACCGAACTCGACGGACGGTCGGGCGGACCGGTCACGCGGTGGGTGTGCCGGGCACGCGGCGGGGAGTGTCAAGGCGCAGCACGAGTGCACGCAGGGCCCGGAGTTCGGCGTCCAGGGCCTGCGCGCCTTCGCGGGTGAGGGTCACCCATGTCCGGGGGCGACGACCGGCGTAGCCCTTTTCCAGGGTGATCATCCCGGACTCTTCCAGCACCTTCAGATGCCGGGAGAGATTTCCGTCGGTGACGGCCAGTTGCTTCTTCAGGAAGCCGAATTCGACCCGGTCTGCTTCACGGGCGACGGTGAGGATGCCGAGCCGCACGCGCTGGTGGACGGTGTCGTCCAGCGCGTGGGTGGGGTGCAGTTCTTCCTGGTCGTCCTGCGTAGCGGTCGAGCCTTCGACGCTCATGAGACGACCGTACCGGCGCGGGCGACGTCCGGCGCGCCCCGGCGGCGGACCGCCGCCCACTCGCACAGGCCGGCGAGGAGCAGGATCGCGGCGAGCAGAAGGGCCTTGACCTGCGGTCCGTCGGTCCAGCCGGGGTGGGCGGGGTGCTGCCGGGGAAGCCATCCGCTTCCCCAGGAGGCTCCCAGGTACCCCGTGAGCAGCAGGGCGTGAGCCGTGCCGGCCGCTGCGGTGATCCAACTGCGTTCCGCGATGCCGAGGGCGAGAAGTCCGGTGCCGATCAGGTACCACGGGGAGGCGTAGCTGTTCTCCAGCAGCACGGCCTCCCACGGCTGATCCTTGCCGAACAGCAGCGCCGCCAGGGCTGTCGCGATCACCGTGGCGGCCGCGCAGGTCACGCGGACCCATGTGCCGCGCCGGGGGACGACGCCCCGGGCCTCGCCCCGCAGGCGGTACCAGCGGGCGAGGACGAACCATGCGAGGGGGAGGAGCGCGAACCACACGCCCCAGGCCGCGAAGCGCAGGGCGGCTCCGTCGAACTCGCCCTTCAGGCAGGGGGTTCCCGGTTCGTGGACGACGCACAGACCCGTCAGCTCGGCGTAGGCGAAGGTTGGGTAGGAGCGGATGTCGCGCCCGTGGGCTCCGAAGTTGAAGGCGTACCGGGCGAGCGGGACGGCCGCCAGCGCAAGGAGTCCGAAGCCGAGAAGGGTGGTCCGTGCTCCGTTGGTATGCGTGCGGGTCCTCGCCCGGAGGCCTTCCGTGGCGGCCAGCAGGGCGGCTGCGGCCGCCCCCGGCTCCCGTTCCGCACCGCTCGACGCGTGTGTCTTCATCCGTCCCCCGTGTTCACCTGTCCCGCTTGTTCCGGCGCGTCGGCAGCGCTCGTGAGCGGACCGCCAGATCGCTCCGTCCTGACGGATTGACTTTGCAACGCAAAGTACCTGGCGGTCAAGAGCTGACAGGGACGACCCGGGAAGGTCCTTGCCCCGGGTTCGGGTACTCATGGAGGGGAGCGGCGCCGTTCCTGTCGGGCGGGTCGTGTTCAGGCGGGCCGGGAAGGGGCCTGTAGTTCGATCCTGTATCCGCCCTGCGGGGTGGGTTCGGCGGTGAGGGTGCCGTCGAGCAGTTCGGCGCGTTCCCTCAGACCGATCAGGCCGTGCCGCGCGCTCGGCAGCGCGACGGACGGGCGGGTGGGGGCGGTGTTGATGACGGTGACGCCGAAGTGCTGCGCGTCGTGCCACAGGCGGACCTCGGCGCGGGCGCCGGGGGCGTGCTTGCGCACGTTCGTGAGGGCTTCCTGGACCGTGCGGTAGACGGTGCGTTGGGCGGTCGTGCTGATGCCGGCCGGGAGACCGCCGGTCAGGGTGGTCCTGATGCCGCTGTTGGCGATCAGCTGCTGGAGGTCGGCGAGGGTGGGCTGGGGGGTGAGTTCGGTTTCCTTGCCGCCGGAGGCGCGCAGCAGGGTGACCATGTGGCGGAGTTCGTCGAGGGTGTTCACGCTCAGGGTGCGGATGATGCGGGCGCCGTCGCGGGCGTCGGGGTCCTTGGCGGCGACCTGCATGGCTCCGGCCTGTACGGCGATCAGGCTCACCTGGTGGGAGACGACGTCGTGCATCTCGCGGGCCAGCTGGGCGCGTTCGCGGGCGAGGACGGTCTGGGCGTACAGGGCGCGTTCGTGTTCGCGGGCCACTTCGACCTCGACGAGCTGGCGGGCCACGTCGTGTCCGGCCTGCACGAGCTGGCCGAACAGGATGGGGGCGAACGCCGTGGCCAGCGTGTAGACGAACTGGACGAGGGTCCAGGTCCGGTCGTCGGGAGGCGTGTGCGACAGGGGCCAGGCGAGGGTGCTCACCGTCGCGTTCAGCAGGGCGCAGCCCGCCAGGAGGGGACGGTTGCGGGTGCGCGTGGCCAGTGTGTACAGGGCCGCGATCGGCGCGACCGCCACGTCCAGGAACAGGGTCATGGGCAGGGTCAGCACGAAGACGGCCAGGGGAAAGCGTCTGCGCAGGAACAGTCCGGCGCAGCCGAGGGTGGCACAGGCCCACATGGCCGGTGTCGCCTCGCCGTAGAAGTTGATCCATGTGTCGAGCGCGGCGAGCACCACGAGGCCCGCGTCGGCGACCCGGCGCGGCACCCGCCGCCACAGGGCCTGGCCCGTGCTCATCACCCGTCGCCCTCGCCCCGCGCGGTGTCGGAGCCGACGTCGCCGAGCAGTCCGGCCCGCTCCGCGAGGAGCGCCGCCTGGACGCGGCTGGAGACCCGGAGCTTGGCCAGGATCGAGCTGACGTGGTCCTTGACGGTGCCCGCGCTCAGATGGATGCGGCCGCCGATGTCGGCGTTGGACAGTCCTTCCGCGATCAGGACGAGGACGTCACGTTCGCGGTCGCTGAGCAGCTCCACGCGCGCGCCGTCCGCGTCCTGGGCCGCTCCCGCGCCCGGATGGCTGCGCAACAGGGCCCGCGAGGCCTTCGGGGACATCACCACCCCGCCGGCGGCCAGGGTGCGTACGAGTTGCACGAGTTGTTCGGGCTCGGTGTCCTTGAGGAGGAAGCCGGCGGCTCCCGAACGCAGCGCGGTCAGGATGTACTCGTCGGTGTCGAAGGTGGTCAGCATGGCCACCGTCGGCGGCTCGGGCAGCGTCCGGATCTCCCTCAGGACCGTCAGGCCGTCCACGTCCGGCATGCGGATGTCGAGGAGCACGACGTCCGGGTGTTCGCGCCGGATCACGTCGACGGCCTGCGCTCCCTGTGCGGTCGCCACGACCTGGATGCCGTCGGAGGCGTTCAGGATCAGCTCGAACCCGGACCGCACCAGCGCCTCGTCGTCCACCACCACTACCCGGATCACCGGCGTTCCACCTCACACTCGTCTGCTCTGTCCGGCTTCGCGGCCGCCCTCGTACACCCTGCGCCGGGGCGTCCACGTGCTCGTACGGTGATCACCCGCTGTCGACAGTACGTCCCGCACCGCGCGTGACGGCGCGGCCGGTGCGGACACCCGCCACCCGGCAGGCCGGTTCCAGCCGTTCGGGGGGAGCGCTCCGGCCCCCCGGCGGGCGGGCGGGCGAGACCCGGCGGCGAGGAAGCCCATCGCGGGGTGCGCGCCGCGGTGCGCCTGGGGTCGGGCAACGCCGTTATCCGAAAAGGCAGTTGGCCGGCCGGGGCCTCGGCCGGTCGGCCCTGCGCTGATCCACCGGTCGGCGGGGCGGTCCCGGCCGGTCGGCGGGGGTGTTGCCGAAGGCTGCCGGATGGACCGTCTCCTGAGGGCACCGAGAGATTTTCCGTATGACACAGACGCAGCCGCCGCAGAAGACTCCTGTCCCGCAGGAGACACCGGCTCCGCACGAGACACCCGCCCCGCAGGAGACACCCGCCCCGCAGGAGAACTCGCCTCCGCGGCCCCGAGCCTCGCCCGAGTCCGCCGGGCAGACCCCCCGCGGCCCCTCGACGGCACGCCTGGTGGGGGTGGACCTCGCCCGTGCGCTGGCGGTGTTCGGCATGTACGTCGTGCACATCGGCCCGCCGCTCTCCGCCACGCACGGCGTCGCCGGCTGGGTCCGGTACATGGCCGACGGCCACTCGTCGGTCCTGTTCGCCACCCTCGCCGGGTTCTCGCTGATGCTGATCGCGGGCCGCTTCGAGCCGAGGACCGGACTGGCCGGCCGGCAGGCGAAGGCCCGGATCGCGATCCGGGCCGTGGTCCTGCTGGCGCTGGGCACCGTCATGGCGATGGAGTACGGGGGCGTGATCATCCTGGGCTTCTACGGCGTCTACTTCCTGTTTGCGCTGCCCCTGGTGCGGCTGAGCGCGGGAACCCTCGCGATCGTCGCGGCGGGGCTGGCGCTCGTCACGCCGCAGCTGGCGTTCGTCCTGACCACGCGGCTGAGCGACTCCGTCCAGCAGAGCATCAACGCCTCCGACCCGCTCCGCCACCTCAGCGAGGTCGGAGTACTCGATCTGCTGCTCACCGGCTTCTACCCGGCGCTCACGTGGATGCCGTTCGTGATCGCCGGTATGGCGCTGGGTCGCACGGACCTGTCGGCGGCTGCCGTCCAGCGGCGGCTGGCGGCGATCGGCGCCGGCCTCGTCGTGGGGGCTTACGGCCTGTCCCTGCTGCTGGCGGGCAAGAACGCGTTGAGGAGCACCGCGGAGGACATGTCGTCGTCCGGTGGATCCGGGGCGGCGTCCATGGGCAGCGGGTCCATGGAGCCGCAGCGGTCGTTCTCGGAGCTGCTGGCCGCCGGGCCGCACAGCGGCACCACGTTCGACATCATCGGCAGCGTGGGCGTCGCGATCCTCGTGATCGTGGGCGCGACGGTGCTGATGGACCGCCTGCCGCGGCTGCGCCGCCTGGCGAAGCCGGTCATCGCCGTGGGCACCATGTCCCTGACCGCCTACGTCGGCCACTTCGTCGCGCAGTCCGTGCTGTCCACGCCCGCCGGGACGGGCACCCAGCAGTCATGGGCGCCGCTGCTCATGTACGTCCTCGGGGCGATCGTGTTCGCCGCGGTCTGGTCCCGCTTCTTCCGCCGCGGCCCTCTGGAACATCTCCTCCACGTGGCCACCAAGCCCGCCAAGTACATCCGGTGAGGTCCGGCCGGGGTGGCGCGGCCTCCATGCCCCATCCCGGCCCGGACGGCCTGCCCAGCGCGGGACACACGTGAGCATGGCGGCGGCGCGGCGCGGGAGACTCCCGACGCACGCCGGGCGACGCGGGGAAAGGCCGGGTGGGGTAAGGCCGGGCGGGGAAAGGCCGGGCGGCCTTCACGTGGGCCGCCCTGTCGACCGCGCCCACGGCGCCGTCGCGGACAGGGCCGACACAACTCCTCGGGGCCCGGCTCAACGGGCCGGTTCGACCGCCCTCGTGGCGAGCGTGTGGACGACGTCGTCGCGGAATTCAGGGTGTAGGACGGCCAGGCAGAGGCCGCTCGCCGCCAGCGCCATGCCGAGGAACTCCCACAGGCGGGCGGGCGGGCCGGGGTGCGGGAGTTCTCGGTCTCCGGCAACCCTTTGCGAGGCCTGTGACGACTAGGCAGCGGATCCGGCCAGTTCCGGTGGCCGGATCCGCCTTCGCTCGTGAACAGCTCGCAAGGAGAACTCCTCCCCATGAACAACCCCACGAACGGCGGGCGCCGCGGGCGTCACCGTCGTCGCTGGACCGCCACCGCCGTGCTGCTCGGCGTTCCTCTCGCCGTGGTGCCGTATCTCCTGTCCGCGCAGGAGGACTCGCAGGCCGCGACGGTCGACGGCAGCGCCTACTACCGGCTGGTCTCCGTGCGCAGCGGCAAGGTGCTGGACGTCGACGGCTTCTCCACCGCCGACGGCACCCGTGTCCAGCAGTGGACCGACCAGAACACCGCCAACCAGCAGTGGAAGCTGCGGCCCGCCGGGAACGGCTACTACGAGCTGGTGAACCGCAACAGCGGCAAAGTCCTCGGCATAGCGGGCGGTTCGACCGCGCGGGCGGCCGCCGCCGAGCAGCAGACCGACAGCTCCTCCGCCTCCCAGGAGTGGCGGATCGACGAGGTGAGCGGGTCCGACGCCGTCACCTTCACCTCCCGCAGGAGCGGCCAGGTCCTGGACGTCAGGGGAGGCTCCACGGCGAACGGCGCGGCGGTCACCCAGTATCCCGGCAGGGGGAGCACCAACCAGCAGTGGAAGCTGGTCAAGTCGGCCGGTACGACAGCCCCCGCGACCGGGGGCGCCGGGGCGCGGACCACTGCCGCGGCCGGGCCGTACGCGTGGAAGAACGCGCAGGTGGTGGGCGGCGGTTACGTCACCGGGCTGGTGTTCAACGCGCGCGAGAAGGGTCTGCTGTACGCGCGTACCGACATGGGCGGCACCTACCGCTGGGACACCGGGGCCGAGCAGTGGATCCCGCTGACCGACTGGGTCGGCGAGAAGGACTGGAACCTGCTGGGCATCGACTCGCTGGCCACCGACCCCGCCGATCCCGACCGGCTCTACCTCGCGGCGGGCACCTACACCAACGAGTGGGCCGGCAACGGCGCGCTGCTGCGTTCCACGGACCGGGGCCGCACCTTCCAGCGCACCGGTCTGCCCTTCAAGCTGGGCGGGAACGAGCCCGGTCGCGGGGCGGGCGAACGGCTGGTGATCGACCCGGCGGCCCACGGCACCCTGCTGCTGGGCACCCGTAAGAACGGCCTGTGGCGCAGCACCGACTACGGCGTGACATGGAGGCAGGTGTCGTCGTTCCCCGTCAAGGACGGGGCGGGCAGCGGCGCGGGCATCTCCTTCGTGACGTACGGCCCCGCCGGAAGCAGGACGATCTATGCGGGCGTCGCCGACAAGTCCGTTCCCCTGTACCGGTCCACCGACGGCGGCAGCACCTGGCAGGCCGTCCCCGGGCAGCCCAGCGGTCTGCTGCCGCAGCACGGGGTGGTCTCGGGCGACGGTTCGCTGTACCTGACGTACACCGACGACCTCGGGCCCAACGGCGTGACGGCGGGCTCGGTGTGGAAGTACACGCCGGGCGGCGGGACGTGGAGGAACGTCTCCCCGTCCAAGGGCAGTTACGGGTTCTCCGGTCTGGCCGTCGACCCGCGCGAGCCGTCCACGGTGATGGTCGCCACCCTCGACCGCTGGTGGCCCGAGGACGAGGTCTACCGGACCACCGACGGCGGCGCGACCTGGAAGGCACTGGCCTCGAAGTCGGTGCGGGACGCCTCCGCCGCGCCCTACGTCGGCACCGGCATCGGGCACTGGATGACCGCCCTGGCCATCGATCCCTTCGACTCCGGGCATGTCCTCTACGGCACCGGCAACGGCATCTGGCGCAGCGAGGACGCCACCGCCACCGACGGCGGAGGCGTCAGCCACTGGACCCCTGGGGCCCGCGGGCTGGAGGAGACCGCGCTCGCGGACGCGATCGCGCCGCCCGGCGGGGCCACCCTCGTCACCTCCATGGGCGACCAGGGCGGCTTCCGGTACGACTCGCTGACCGAGGTGCCCGCCGGGCGGCTGAAGGACCCGCTGATGAGCAGCAGCACCGACATCGATTTCGCCCAGTCCGACCCCGGGATGATGGTCCGCGTCGGCCGTGGCGGCTCGCAGGACGGCGCCTACTCCACCGACGGCGGCAGCACCTGGCACGGTTTCGGGTCGGAGCCCGTGGGCAGCGCCGAGAGCGGCCATGTCGCGCTCGCGGCGGACGGCTCCACCATCGTCTGGACCGAGGACGGCCAGGCCCCGTACCGCTCGACGGACAAGGGGGCGAGCTGGTCGAAGGTCCGCGGTCTGGGCGCCGACGCCGTGGTCGTCGCCGACCGCTCCTCGGCCAGGACCTTCTACTCGCTGTCCGGCGGCACCCTCTACGCCGGCGCCGACGGCGGCGCCGCCTTCACCGCCCGCGCCACCGGCCTGCCCGCCGGCCGGCTCGCGGCCGTCCCCGGCGTCGCCGGGGACCTGTGGATCGCCGGCGGCTCCGGGGGGCTGCTGCACTCCACTGACGGCGGCCGCACCTTCAGCACGCTCGGGACGGTGCAGTCCGCCTCCGCCCTCGGCTTCGGCAAGGCCGCGCCGGGCGCCTCCTACCAGGCCCTGTACCTGATCGGCACCGTCAAGGACGTCACCGGAGTCTTCCGCTCCACCGACGAGGGCGCCACCTGGCTGCGCGTCAACGACGACGCCCACCAGTGGGGCGGCATCGGCGGCCTCGGCATCGTCACCGGCGACCCCGACACCTTCGGACGCGTCTATGTCGGCACGAACGGGCGCGGTCTCCAGTACGGCGACCCGTCCTGACCTGTCCTGACCCGCCCTGACTGACCCGACCTGACCCGACCTGCCCTGACCCGACGTCGGAGCGGGGCCGCAGGCAGCACGGCCCGCGGCCCCCGGGGCGGCCGCGGCCGCCCTGCTGGAGCCGGCGTCCCCGGTCCGCGTTCCCGGCTCCCCCGCAGAACGCCGCGCGGTGTTCGCCGACCGGTTCGCGTCGAAGCGCCGATCCCGGCCCTCGTCAGACGTCGCCCGTCGGTGAGGCGGGCGCCGGGTCTCCGGGGCGGGGGTCGGGCCGGCGGCGCAGGTCGATGGTGCGCAGCGCGGGAGGGAGGTCGGCCCGATAGGGGATCAGGCCGAACCGGCGGTGCTTGACGGTCGCCGCCACCGTCAGGTGGGCCCGGACGGGAGCGCCGGCGGCGGCCTTGACGATCAGGGTGAACGTCTCGTCGCCGATCAGCGGGTGCCGGCCGGTCGCTTTGACGCGCCATTCCGGGTCGCTGTCCCGTTCGCCCATTCCGATGACGAAGACCTCCTCCCGGCCCTGGCCGGGGGTGACTTCGAGCGTCGACTCGACGATCGCGAGTTTCGCGGTCAGCCCGACGGTGGTGGCCCGCTCGACCGGGTGAGAGCGTTTCTTGGGCGAGACCGACCAGGCGATCGGCTGCCGGTCCGCAGGCTCGCCGGGCGACTCCAGGAGCACGCCGACGGCGGCGTCCGCGAACGGGTCGCCGTTGGCCGGCGGCCGGAAGGCGCAGGTGAGGCTGAGGAGGAGGTAGTCGCTGTGCGACGCCTCCGCGGTCAGGAAGCCGAGCCACTCCGCCTCGCCCGCCGCCGCCTCCTCGGCCGTCAGGGGGTGGACGACGGCGGTGCTGAGCGACACCCGCCCCTCGACGCGTCGCTGCGGGGCGGGCGACTGAAGCCGGTCCACCTCCACCAGGTCGATCTCGTGGAGCGGGGTCAGGGGCAGTTCCAGGCGGGTCACGAGGCAGCTCCGTGGTTCGGGTCCGATCGGCGCCAGTCGCCGATGAAGCAGAACGAGCCCCAGTCCCGGAACGCCGGATGCCGGGACCGGACGGCCGACTGCGCGGCGCGGAAAGCGGCCCGCCGGTCCGGTGTCCGCGCGAGGCACTCGTAGAGCCTCCCGAAGAACTCCGTGGCCACCTGTGGGTGGACCGGCCACAGGCATCCGATGACGGCCGAGGCCCCGGCCGACAGGAACGCGGCGGGCAGACCGCGCAGGTTGTCGTTGACGTCGAACCGGCCCAGCGCGGATTCGCAGGAACTCATCGTCACGAGTTCGACGCCCCGCAGGTCGGTCCGGAGGATGTCGTGGGCGAAGACACGGCCGTCGTCGTCCGCGTCAGGCGACAGGAACAGGCACTGGTACCACGACGCCCACTCGTTGTGCGCCCCGTGCGCGGCCACGTGGACGTACCGGGCGTCGGCGAGCTCGCCGAGCAGCCGCCGCGGTGTCGCCGCGGCTCCCACCACCGCGTGACCGCCCATCGCCGCGGCGACCTGGACGGCGTGCGTCTCCAGGGCGTCCTGCGCGAGGAGCCCGTGCCGGGCGCCCCCGGCGGCGGACGCGAAGGCCACGAGGCCCCGCGCGGACGGACGGTGCGGGCCGGGCGCCTGCGCGCGGAGGAAGCCGAGGCTGGGCACCTGGGTGACGGTCCAGTCCTCCGCGAGGGGGCGGCCGTCGACCTCCAGGAGGTGGTACGGAAGGTAGTGCAGCGGGCCGTTGGGCCAGATGCACAGGTGCCGCTTCCCCTGGGCCCGCCAGCCGTCCAGCGAGGCGGTGAACGCCGCCAGATAGGGGACGCTGCCGTCCCTGAGCTGCGCCTGGGCGTCACGGCTGACCGTCCGGTGCAGCGGATCCGCGACGACGGCATGTCGCAGGTCGGCGACGTGAAAGGCCACCGGGTGGACGGAGAGCGTGTGTCCCTCGCGTGTGAAGCGCACGAGCCCGGCTTCGAAGTTCGCCAGGAGCGCGGTGTGGTGCTCCATGCCCTCACGGGTCACCGCCATGCCGGACAGCGAGGTCACCGGGGCCTCGGCGCCGTCCCGGTGCGCGTGGCCGAGATACAGCGAGAGCAGCACCGTGTCCTCCGGCAGGAGCTGCTGCAACTCGTCGGGGGACATCATCGGCATGCGGTCCATGCGGCCGGAGGCGAGGAGCTCCTGGCTGATCCAACGGTCCGCGGCACGCTGCATGTTGCGGTGTTCCGTCTCGGCGTCGCCGCCGGGCTCGGACTCGCCGGTGCCCACGTAGAAGAGCATCGCCTCCTCGGGGCCGGGGAGTTCGGGCTCGCTCAGCGGTCCGGACAGCCGCGCCCCGTCCGCCTTGATGCGGGACAGCAGCCGCGTGAGACGGGGGGAGGGTGCGAACGGGCCGGGTCGCCCGGTGACGACCGTGAAGTCGATGCCCTTGGCGGCCTGGTGAATCGCCCACATCAGCCCGTACGAGACGGTGGGGCCGCTCAGTTTGACGATCAGCCGCTGGTACAGGTCCCGGAGCTTCCAGCCGACGATCTCGTCGACGCCGCCGCGCAGCCACACGGCGGCGGGGATCAGCGCGGCCACGGCCGCGTCGGCGCTGCTGTCGTCGGCCGCCAGCGCAGCGCGCAGCGCGGCGTCGAGGCTGTTCAGCGCCAGGTCGGTCTGGCCGCAGGCGGCGTAGGCGGCGAGCGCGTCGGCGAAGTGACCTGCGCAGACGGCCTCCTGGCCCGTCGCCGAGGTGCGCAGCCCCATGTCGTACGAGAGCGTGCCGTCGAGGTGGTCGAGTGCCGCGCGCCGCCGGTCGCACAGTTCCGGAGCCAGCGCCCGCGCCTCCGCCGTGAGGGCCCGGCCGATGTGCCCCTCGCCGCTTTCCCGGGCGTGCGCCGCGAGGTGGACCAAGGTCGCCGCGCGCTGCTCGGGAGGCCAGCCGTCCCGGTCCGCGACGGTACGGAGCCGTCCCGCGGCCTCCTCCACCCGGATCGGCCCCGGGGAGCAGCGCAGAAGGTTGCCGGCCAGACAGTGCACTTCGCTGGCCCAGCGGCGCCGGCGGTAGGAGTCACCCGGCAGTTCCGGCAGTTCGCGGTCTGCGGCCTCGATCAGCTGGAACTCCAGGTCCGGCCGGCGGGCCTCCTCCGCGAGAGTGAGCGCCTCGGCGAAGACGCTCGCGGCCTCCCGTGCGCCCCGCTGTTCACGGATCGCGGCCAGGGGCACGGGCAGCACGTCCCGGACGTCGCCGGGCAGGGAGAGTTCGCCCAGGAGGCCCAGGACTCTCAGCAGGTACAGATGGGTGAGGGGGTCCTCGACCGGATCGAGCACGTCGAGCGCCTCGCGGGCGGCGGCGCGCATCTCCTCGTCGTGCGACTCCCATCGGAGACCGGCCACCATGGACAGGGCTTCGACCAGCGCTTTCAGGGCGCGCCCCCGCTGATGCCCGTGCGACAGGGCGGCGGCCTCCCGGAGGTAGCGGACCGCTTCCTCGGCGGCGGCCTGCGGTGCGGGCATGTCCGCGGTTTCCGGGGGGACGGAGTCGTCGGGGTGGATCGAGCGGCGCCGGGCCTGGCGTTCGCGCCACAGATCGTGGGCCGACTCGAAGGTCAGCCCCGACATGTGCCCCATGTACGGGGTCACGCGCAGCAGCCCCGCGGCGAACAGCGTCTCCGCGAGTTCGGCGACGTCCTCGGCGCGACCGCTGCCCCGCAGCACGGCGATCTGTTCGTCCGCGACGGCGCAGACGCGGCGGAAGAGCAGCCCGTCGGCCTCGTCGACCAGGGCGAGCCGTCCCGCTTCGACGTAGGCATCGGCCGCCCACCACCAGGGCGTTCCCTGTCCGGCGGTCCAGCGGGGGCGCGCGGCCTCCAGCGCGAGGGTCAGCGCCGGGACCGCTTCACGCGGCTCGCCGGTCCCCACGAGACGCATGGCCCCCAGCACCACGGACACCACGGCGGCCTCCGAGAGCGCGAAGGACGGGTCCCGTACCCGGCGCACGGCCTCGCTCTCGGTCACCACGCGCGCCGAGAGCTGCCCGGCGAGAGTGACCAGGGCCAAGGCCTGCCGCCGGACCTCGGGATCGTCCGAACGGGACACCCGGCCGCCCCC
>NZ_JAHHIU010000139.1 GCF_024539815.1 Streptomyces hayashii | reverse complement strand
CCTCCCACCCGCGCCCGCACCCGCACCCGCGCGCGGATCCTGGCCGCCGCCGACGGCGAGGTTCTGGACGCAGGGACTGGTCGCGCAGTCGGCGCCGGTGACGTCGAAGTAGCTGGGGGAGCGCCAGTCGATGGGCGGGTAGTCGAGCCCCCACCTTCAGCTCGGCGTTCCGTACCGCCGACACATGGCCGGGGACGAAGTCACGGTTCGTGGGGCCTGGCCGGAGCTCCAGGCGTCGGGGTGATCGAGCGGCCACAGCGCGAATCCGTCGTGGTGACTGACGGGCGGTCAGCGTCGTGCACCTCGCGCCGAAAGTCCTTCGCCAACTGCGCCCAAGGGTTGTGCCGCTGTAGCTGCGGCCTGTTCGACGTAGGGTCTGCGGGCGGCAAAAGTGGCGCCGTGGCCTTGGCCGTACAGGAGGACATCGTTGGACCCGAACCCCACCTGCTGCTTCTGCCTTCAGATCATCGATCTGGCTCAGGACAGGGCAGCGACCGCGCTCACGCTTGGTGCCGTTGACCCGGAACAAGGCGGTCATGTGCGGCAGAAGGCCTACTCGCACTCAAGCTGTCTGCGCGAGCGAGTCGACCCGAACATCGACCTCTGGTGGGAGCTCTGAAACCCGGCTGACCTCCATGCTGCCGATTTCAGCTGCTGACTCTGGGCGTCGGTGACAGACTTCTGGTGATCGGCCGACGTCTCCCGGCGCCTCGCGCATCCCATGAGTCGCCGCCTTCAGCAGCGCCGCCGGTGAGTTCGTCCTGCGGATGCACAGGGAGTACGGCGCCGACCGCACCCAGGCCCGGCGATGCGGAGCGTGGCTTCTCGGGCCGGCCGGCGCGCAGCCGGACAAGATCGCACAACCGCGTGGCATCCTCTCCACCCGGCCGGACTGCGCGCCCACCGAACTACCGACCCGTCACCGAGCCTTGGGTTCTGCTATGCGCCGGACGGAGGGCCCTGGGCGGCGACACCGCCACCGACGCCGCTCATGATGGCGTTGATGATGCCCTGCTGGGTCACCGCGAGAGTGCGGCGGTTGAACAACCCGAATCCGTAACGGTCTACGGCGCCGTTGTCCCAGTAGACCGGGGCCGCCCCGTACTTTTTGGCCGTGGCCGTGACGGCCCGTGCGAAGTCCGCACGATACCTGTTGTTCGACGAATCGAACGACGACTTGTCGATCGCGCCGTACTCGCCGAGCACGACCGGATATCCCTTGGTGACGAACGTGTCGTACATCTTTTTCAGCTGCGCGTCCAGATAGTCTTCCTGCCCCCAGGTCGACCTCTTCGACGGATTGGCCGCCCCTCGGCCCCACTGTGTGATGGTGCCGCTCTGTTCCCCGGCGAAGTCCCACGGGCTGTAGTGATGGACGGAGATCATGAGCCGCCGCTCGCCGGCCGGGACGGAGGGGGAGCGGTACTGGTCCGACGGAAGCCGAAAGCCGTAACTCCCGGCGGTGTAATCGATGTTCGTGTTCCAGCCGGCGATGAGCAGCCACCTCGAAGCGTTGTCGCCGCCGGTCTTCCGCACGGTGTCCACGAAGATCTGGTTGTAGCCGTTGATGTTGGAATAGCACGGCTGGGTCGGGTTGCCGTACTGTCCGTCGAACTCCTCGTTCATCGACTCCAGGATGAGGCGCTGGTCGTAGTTCCTGAACCTGTTCGCGATCTGCTGCCAAGCCTTTTCGTACTTGGCCTTGATCGTCCCCTGGGAGGCGGAATCACAGATCAGCCATGAGCCGTTGACGCTCTTGTAGCCGTCACCATGCATGTTGATCAGTACATGCATTCCCCTGTTGTAGGCGTAGTCGACGACTTGCTGGACCCTGTTCAGCCACGAGGCATTGATCGTGTAATTCGGTCCGGACCCAATGGAACCCAGATACGAGACCGGGATCCTGATCGTCTTGAACCCCGCCGCCCTCACCTTGTCGATGAGTGCTTGGGTCACCATCGGCTGGCCCCATGCCGTTTCGTTGGGGTATCCGTTGGCGGTGGCTTCGAGTTGGTTCCCCAGATTCCAACCCGCGCCCATGTCGGCCACGATCTGCGAGGCGCTCGACTGCGCCGAGGAATCCGCCGAGGCCGGGTGGCTCGCGCCGTACGCCGATGCGGCGACCGCCAACAGGACGGCAAGGAAAACGGCTCTGATCTTCCCTGTAAGTGACACCATGAGCATTCCTCTCTTCCCGTCTTGAGGGTGAGGACCCCCAAGTGGAGCTGTGCGCCCGAGCGCGGGCGGCCGAAGCCGCAGAGTGTTCGGGGGCGAGGGCGGGGGCTGGATGCCCCTTCGAGCCGGGAGCGTGCACAGCGAGGCTTGCCTCAGCTGAGGGCGGACTCCCAGGTGGTGGTGGAGGAGGTGGCGTCGGCGCGGAGGCGGTCGCGGGCCGCGGTGTCGCCGTACAGACCGAAGCGCATCCAGTCCACGAAGGTCTTGACGGTGCGGGAGTCGCCGAAGTAGTTGCTGTGGCCGGCGCCGCGGAAGGTGAGGAACGCCTTGGCGGCGGACAGTTCCCGGTATGCCTGGCGGGCGGAGGAGATGGGGCAGGTGGTGTCCCGGTCGCCGTGTGTGAACAGGACCTTGGCGCGCACCGACGGACTCGGGCTGCCCATGTCCACGCAGGACATGGGGATCGCGGCGGTGATCCGCGCGTCCGGCCACGCGGTCAGCAGGCCGTGGGTGGTCATGCCGCCCATCGAGTGACCGGAGACGCCGACGCCGACCGCCGTGTCGAGGTGGCCGGCGAGCGGGTCGCCGGCCGTGTTCAGGGCGAGGGTGCGGGTGATGACCTCGGAGGCGTCCTTGGACTGGTTGCCGTTGTAGACGTCCTGGCCGCTCAGGTTGGCGAAGTAGGGGGCCGGGACGACGAACCCGGCCTCGGCCAGCGGGCGGATGATCGCCAGGGACTTCTGCGGGCTGCTGCTGAAGCCGTGCATGAACTCGCAGACGGGAAAGACGCCTTGGGCGACGGGGGCGCCGGTGACCGGGGAGCCGCCGGGGGCGCCGGTGGCGGGGTAGTAGACGTAGGTGGTCCAGCGTCGGCTGCCGCGGCTCCAGGTGTACGGGCGCACGCCGACCGCGAACCGCCGGGTCGGGGCTCCGGGCCGCGCGGTGGCGCCTGCCTGCCCCGTGCCGAGCAGGGACAGGCCTACGCCTGCGGCGCCGGCCGCGCTCAGGGTCAGGAAGCTGCGCCGGTGCATGGTCATGGAGACTCCTGGTGTGGGGGGTGCGGAGCTCTGCTCGGCCAGGCGCCGGAAGAGGCGTCGGCGACGCCGCGGCGGTGGCGCTGACCGAGGCGGTGGGGGGAGGGGACGCGGGGTGGTCAGGCCGGCGTTTCGCGCCGGTGCAGGTCGGTCCGGTCACGCACGTGGCGGCGACCGTGATGCTGAGCGATGCGATGCGATGCGGTGCGGCATGGCGAGCAGAGGCATGGCGAGCAGAGGCACGGTGAGTTGTTCGGCACCGGCCGATCGGTGACTCGATCAGGGGAGAAGCCCTTCGCGCCCACCCGCCTGCCTCTGTGGCCGGGCGGCGGGAATTCCGCGGAAGCGTCGCAGAAGTGCCGTTCCTTTCTTCATGGGGCGCCAACGCTTCTGGGAGCGTTCCCATATTTCTTGCAACAGTCAGATTCCCGATCGGGTGCCGATCTGTCAATCATTGGCGCCCAACTCTGTTGCCTTCGACGGGGATTCGACGGATTGCAGGGCGGGGGAGCGTTCCGTGGCTTCTTTGCGGGCCCGGTCCCGGTCGCAGTGGCCCGCCGTCAGCCGTGGCCGATACCCGACGGCGCCGGCGCAGCGCGGCAGGCGAAAGCGCGCGCGGGCCGGAGAAGATCTCGCTCCACCCGGCGGGAACTCCGCGCACCGGTGAAAGCGTCCGGGGCAGTTCCGGGCGCGCTGCACCCCCGCACTCCGAGGGCGGCGGCAGCGAGCCGTCATCCTGCCCCGCCGATGACCTGGCGGCGCAGGAAGAGATTCATGGCGCTCATGGTCAGCACGGTCCGTCCGTGCTGGTCGAGCACCTCGATGCCGGTGGTGACGAGACCGCGATCCGGCTTCGAGCGCGAGACGCGGGCGTCCCGGACCGTAGCCCGCAGGGACAGACGGTCGCCGGGTCTGACCGGCCGGACCCAGCGCAGTTCGTCGATGCCGGGGGAGGCCAGGCTCGCCACCTTGCTGACGTAGTGGTCGACATACATCCGCATCGTGACGGAACAGGTGTGCCAGCCGCTGGCGATGAGACCGCTGAACGGTCCCTGCCGGGCCGCCTGCGGATCGTTGTGGATGCTTTGCGGGTCGAACTCGTTCGCGAACCGGAGAATGTCCTCCCGCGTCATGGTGACGCTGCCGTAGACGTACACGGACCCTGGCACGTAGTCCTCGAAGTACCGGTCCTCGACCGGGGTGGCGAAGTCGCTGCCGCTCAGGGTCGTGGTGGTGCCTGCCGTCACAGCGGAGCCGCCCTTCATCCGGCCGAGAGGTCTTCCAGGGCGTCGCGCTCCAGGGCCGCTGAGGCGGCGACGACCCCGCCCATGACGGCGCCGCTGACGCCGGCCGACGCCACGTCCTGGCCGGTGAGCAGGAGGCCGGGGATGTGGGTGTGGGCGCCGAGGCCACGCACGGCGAACCGCTGCGGGGTGTGGGCGAGGGACATGAAGTCACCCCTCTCCCTGCCGAGGAAGTGGTTGTAGCTGAGCGGCGTCGCCAGCTCGACGTGGTCGATGCGGCCCTGCAACTGGGGACAGAAACGGAAGACCTGGCCCAGGAGTTCCTCGGTCAGCCTGTCCTTGAGCCGCTCGTATTCGGCGCCCCGGCGCATCCACGCGCTTCCCGCGTACGGCTCGAACAGCGACCAGGCGGTCAGCCCGGCGATGTCGATGGTGGTGCGTCCCGGGTAGCGGCTCTCCCATGTCGGGTCCTTCACGGACGGGAAGGTGATGAAGTACGTCGGCATGGCGCGGTGCTGGGGGTCGGCCTCGAACGCCGCGATGTCGCCGTCGATGTCGGGTCCGGCGTGGGCCCAGATGTTGGCCGGGTCCAGGTCGAGCCGGTCCCCGGATTCCCGGATCCCGATGTTGAGCATGACGTACGTCTGCGAAGGGCCGACGGCACGCAGGGACTCGACGAGCCGGTCGGCTTCGGGAGTCCGGTCCGGCGCCAGCCGGGTCAGGGTGTCGAGGGCGCCGGCGTCGCTGACGACCAGCGGAGCGCGGAAGCTCTTGCCGTCCGTCATGAGGACGCCGCAGGCCGCGCCCTTGTCGTCCAGCAGGACCTGCTCGACCTCCGCGGAGACCAGGACGGCGCCTCCGGCCGCGGTGATGACGTCGGCCGCCGTCTCCGCGAGGCGGCCGGAGCCTCCTACGGGGAAGTTGGCGCCGTCGATGTAGTGGCGGATGAGCATGGCGTGCATGCCGAACGAGGCGCGGCCGGGGGCGAGCGAGTAGTCGCCGTAGTGGCCGCTGAGCACCGCGCGCAGTTCCGCGTCGTCGGTGAGGTCGCTGAGCACTTCCGTGACCGTGCGGTCCGCATGCGAGCGGAAGGGCGCGGCCAGGTCGTCGTACAGGGCGTCCGCGGCCGCGTGCGGGAGGCTGCGGTGGGCGAGGTAGGGGCGGGCCGCGCGGTTCGCCGCGTGGACCAGGTCGACGTACCTGTCGACGGCCTCGGACTCGTGGGGGAAGTACTCCTTCATGCGGTCCTTGAACCGCTGCGCACCGGAGCGGTACTCGTACTCCCGGTCCCCGATGAAGACCCGGTTGTACACGTCCGGCATGGGAGCCCACTCCAGCTTGCCGCCGCTGATGTGGTCGAAGATCTGGCGCAGGCCGCTGGTGGGCCGGTGGACGTCGCCCATGTAGTGGAGCCCGGCGTCCCATTCGTATCCGGAGCGCCGGAAGGTCTGGGTGGCGCCGCCCGCCGTGAAGTGCTTCTCCAGCACGAGGACCCGCTGTCCGGTGCGGGCCAGGAACGCGGCCGTGGTCAGGCCGCCTATCCCCGATCCGACGACGATCGCGTCCCATGCCTGGCCGGCCGTACTGCGGTGGTAGCTCTCACCGATGTTCATGTGGTGCCCCTTTCGGCTGACTTCGTAAAACCGTAGTCAGAATAGGGGGACGGATAGACTCGCGGCAACACACCTGGAGGGGGAGACGTGAGCGAAGCAGCCGAAGCAGCGACCGGGGGCCATCCGCAGCGGTGGGAGCGGGACGCCTGGGACATCGAGCCCGACTCGATCAACCTCGCCCTGCGGTCCCTCAGCCCGCGGACCACGGGTGTGATCATCAGGGAGGCCTTCTACGGCACCCGCCGCTTCGACGACTTCGAACGCCACTGCGGCATCAGTCCGAGCGTGCTGTCCGCCCGTCTGCGGGACCTCGTGGCCGACGGGATCCTGGAGAAGACCCGCTACCGGGCTCCCGGTGCTCGCGCGCGGGACGAGTACCGCCTCACCGGCAAGGGCCGCAGTCTCCTGCCCATCCTGATCGCCCTCAACGACTGGGCCGAGCAGTGGATCGTCCCCGAAGGCGCCGGCACGATCTCCCTGCTCCACCATGAGTGCGGCAGCCCGGTCCGGACGGTGGTGACCTGCGCCTCCGGACACGACATCGCCGCGCCCGGTGAGGTCGTGGCGGCCCCCGGCCCGGGGGCGAAACCCGCATCCGCGTCCGACTGACGGTCGGTGGGCCTTGTGCGAGCCGGGGCTCCGGAGAGCAACCGTCACGGAAGGCCGCCCGCGTCCCGTGCCTACGGCCCGCCCGTCCGTCCGTATCTGAGGGCGACGGTGTCGGCCGGCGACACAGGCGTCGGCGATCTCGCGGAGGCGGCCGACGTCCCGAAGGGCGTCAGTCGTTCTTGTCGTCCACGGCCCTCGGGGGGATCGCGACGTACGGTCGCCCGGGCGGCGTGCGGGTGAAGTCGCCCTCGTGGGTCTCTGGCCGCTGAGCGGCGGGAGCACTCGAAGCTTGGCGTGACCCAAGCGGCCACTCACCTCATGCGCAACCGATCGGTTGCGCATGCCCTTCCGGATGTGCAACCTTTGGGTAGCGCATCCGGATGAGATGAGGTTGCAATGACCCCCGACACGATCGAACGCGCCATCGTGATCAACGCCTCCCGGGAACGGGTCTGGTCCGTGCTGACCGAGTCCGCTTTCCTCGGCCGCTGGTTCGGCAACGGAGAGCCGGTCAAGATCGACCTGCGCCCCGGCGGTCTTCTGGTCTTCGACCACGGCATCCACGGCGTCATTCCCGCCCGTATCCAGTCGGTCGAACCGCCGCGCGCCCTGTCCTGGCGGTGGTCCCAAGGCGCCGCAGGCGAGGAGCCGGACGACTCCAACGCCACTCTGGTCGAGTTCACCCTGACCGAGGACGAATCCACTGGCGGCACCCGGCTCACCATGGTCGAGAGCGGCTTCGCGCACCTCGGGCTGTCCACCGAGGAGGCCGCCGACCGGCACCGGGCCAACAGCCGGAACTGGCCCGGCAAGCTGGACCACCTGTGCGCGGACTGCGAACAGACCACGGCATGACCCGCACCACAGAGGGCGAACAGGCCCCCGAGGGCGTTCTGGTGGCCCTGGCCGACCCGATCCGCCGAGAGGTCCTGGCCGTCCTTGCCCGTGACGGCGCCGCCACCTCGACGTCCCTGGCGGCAGGCCTCCCCGTCACCCGCCAGGCGGTGGCCAAACACCTGGCCGTCCTCGACCGCGCCGGACTGGTGCGCGCCCACCGGACCGGACGCGAGGTCCGCTACGAAGCCGACCTGCGACCACTGAGGCGGGCGACCCGGTGGATGGACGCACTCGCCGCCCAGTGGGAACACCGCCTCGACGCGATCAAGGATCTGGCGGAGGGAGCCACTGGACCCTGACCGCCGCAGGGCCCCGGGGGGACGGTCACGGGCGTGACTTCCTTGTAGTGACGTCAAAGGCGGGGACCGCCTTGCCGGCGGTCCCCGCGTCCGGTCCGAGCCGGGTGGGAGGCGTCAGTTGATACGGACGATCTTCCAGAGCTGGTCGTCGACGCTGACGCTGTTCCACTGCACGACGGCCGCGCCGTTGGCGGTGGAGGACTGCGCGACGCCGGCGACGAGGGCGCTGTTCACGTTGCGGAGTTTGTAGTAGCCGTTGCCCGCGTCGGTGAGGGTCCACTTCTGGGAGTCGGCGGCGGAGGGGGTGTTCTGGACGACGACGGCTCCCGCGGCGGTGGAGCTGTTACGGATGTCCAGATTCAGGCTGCTGTTGACGCCTCTGACGGTCCAGGCTCCGCTGCCCGCGGACTGGAAGGTGAACAACTGACAGGCGCAGGCGGTGTTCTGCCACTGGTCGACGGCCGTGTTGGCGGCGGTGGAGGCGTTGGGGACGTCGAGGTACTTGCCGCTGTTCTTGTTGACGAAGATGTACTGGCCGGTGCCGAGAGGCGGCAGGTCGGTCTGGGCGAGGTTCCAGCGCTGGCAGGCGCAGGCGGTGCTGTCCCACTGCCCGGCGGCGGTGCCTGCGGTGGTGGAGGCGTCGGGGATCTCCAGGTACTTGCCGGTCAGCCGATTGATGAGGGAGAAGCCGCCCGCGGGGTTCGGGGAGACCGCCCACTCGTGGTCGACGGTGCCGTTGTCGTCCCACTGGACGATCTTGGCGCCGTTGGCGGTGGACTGGTTCTGCACGCCCAGGACCTTGCCGCTCGCCACGTTGAAGATCTTGAAGTAGCCGGAGGGCTGCTGGGCGAACCTCCACTTCTGGTCGCCGGAGTTGTCGGTGTTCTGCTGCGTGGCGTAGGCGCCGTTGGCGGTGGAGCCGCCCGCGATGGTCAGCATCAGGCCGCTGCCCGCGTTGGAGGCGGTGTACGTGGCGCCGTCGGAGACGCCGCCGCCGAGGTCGATCGTGCTGTAGGTGACGGGGTTGGCGAGGTTGCTGCCGCCGCGGCCGCCGCTGAGGATCAGCAGGCTGTGTCCGTCGGAGAGGGGGGTCATGCCGCGGCTGTAGCCGCCGGCCACGTTGGCGCTGATGCGCGTCCAGGTGTTCGCGGCGCCGTTCTGGGTGTTGACGAACAGGTCGTCGGCGCTGTTGGCGCTGACGGCGAGGGTGCCGGCCGGGCCTCCGGTGGGCAGCCAGGTGACGTAGGGAGCGCTCTGGGGTACGACGCCGTCCGTCGTCCGCAGGGGGATGCCGGTGACGGAGCCGAAGGCCTCGGGGTCGGAGGACATCTTGTAGTAGACGGAGAAGTTGCCTTCGGGGGCGCCGCCGTACTCGTACGTCAGGACGTAGTTGCCGTTCGGCAGCTTCGCGACGGTCGGCATGCCGGGACGGTTGCTGTAGGTAGGCATCGCCACGTCGTCGACGACGGGCCCCCAGGTGAGGGCGTCCGTGGAGACCTGGTGCACGACCTTCTGGCCGTGGGCGGGGTCGCGCTGGTCGGAGTAGTAGACGATCAGCTTGCCGTTGGCGTAGAGGAAGAACGGCTCCCAGACGGGGGTGTTCCCGTTGGTGTCGAAGGCGGCGCCACCGGTGGCGATGTTGCTGACGAACGTCCACGTCTGTCCGCGGTCGGTGCTGGCGTAGACATCGATCTTGATGGCCGAGCGGTCGGAGGGGACGGACGCGCCGGCGGCCAGGATCGTGCCCGCCGGGAATCCGCCCACCGCCGCGGGCAGTTCGAACAGCTCGGGCTCCCAGCGCATGCCCCAGCCGTTCTGGGTGTCGGCGACGTCGGAGAGCTTGCTCCAGGAGTTGCCGTTGTCGGTGCTGCGGTAGATCGGGAAGACGGGCGTGCCGGAGGTGTACTGCTCGAACGTGGCGAGCAGGGTGCCGTCTGCGGATCCGTTGTGCTGCAGGCGTATGGCTCGCGGGTAGAGCGAACCGGGCGAGGGCGCACCCGCGGGCGGGGTGTACATCGTCTGCGAGGGACGGGCGAGGGCCTGCGCCCGGTTCGCGGCGGGCAGCAACACCGTCGCCGCGGCGACGACCAGCGCCAGGATCAGGAACAGGACGGTGGCGGGGCGGGAACGCCGGGCGGCGCCGGGTCTGGCGACCGACAGAGCAGGGGACATGGTGCGGCTCCCAGAGCAGGGAAGGGATGGTGAGGTTCGGCGCCCGCCGCCCCGGAGGGATCCTGACGGAGGCGGCGGGCCCGCAGGCCGCGGCCGCCGCGCGGGAAGACGTCGGCGTCGCGGTGACGGGGATCGGCCGGCGTCATGGGGAGACAGCCGGCGAGCGGCATAGCGGTGCCCGGGCGTGCGGGTGTTCTCCCTGCCGGGGTGTTCTCAGGCGTTGCGCCGCACCGTCTTGTCCTGGTGGGACGGCGGCGGCGCGGTCGAGCCGCGGACGACGAGCTGGACCGGTGGGTCGCTCGCCGGCGGCAGATCGGTGTCGGGCTCCTCGATCGCGTGCACGAGCAGGCGGATGCCTTCCCGGGCCGCGGCCTCGAAGGGCTGACGCACGGTGGTCAGGGGAGGGGAGACATAGGCGAAGACCGGATTGCCGTCGAAACCGACGACGCTGATGTCCTCGGGCACGCGCCGCCCCGCGTCCCGCAAGGCGTGGATGAGGCCGATGGCCATCTCGTCGCCCGCGGCGAAGACCGCGGTCACCGAGGTGTCCGAGGCCAGTGCGTAACCCGCCGCATATCCGGAGGCGGGCGACCAGTCACCATTGAGCAGCGGCGGCTCGTGCGCGCCCCGCGCCGCCAGCGCCGCCCGCCATCCCTCTATACGGTCCTTGGTGGCGTACCACCGGCGTGGACCGGCGAGGTGGTGAACGGTCGCATGCCCCAGATCCAGCAGATGCTCGGTCGCCGCCCGCGCCAACGCGTGTGCGCCGACGCCCATGGTCACCGTCCGGACGGCCGAGAACGCCGGCGGCGCACCCAGGAAGAGAACCGGCACGTCGACGCGTACGCCGACGTCCCCTTCCACGATGGGCTCGGAGACGACGACGCCGTCCACCCCTTGCTCCAGCAGCGACTCGACGGCGCCGGCGATGCCCACAGGGTCGCCGTCCGGCGTGTTGACCACACGGAGCGCGTACCCGGCATCGCGCACGGCCCGCTCGATGTGCACGAGGAGGGAAGCGGTCCCGAACCCGACGGTTCCCAGGGCCACCACGCCGATCGAGCCGGTGCGCCCGGAGACCAGCGTGCGGGCCGCCTGGTTGAGGCGGTAGCCGAGTTCCTCGGCGGCTGCGAGCACCTTCCGGCGGGCTGCGTCGGAGACATAGGGCTCGTTGTTGAGCACACGCGAGACCGTCTTGCGCGACACCCCTGCCAGGCGGGCCACGTCCGCGCTGCGCGGCGCGGAGGAGCTCTCGTTCTCGCCCATCGCTGGTGCCATGAAGTCTCCCGGAGGTCACACATCTGCATCGAACGAGGTCAACCGTATGACCACGCGGTCTGACCGCGTGGTCATGTCTACGTAGCCGAGAGCTGTACGTCAAGGGTCCGTGCGGCATCGATTGCGAGGGAGGGCGCGGAATCGCGGGGAGTGCATCGCCCGGCGCGAGGGGCGCAACGGCCGCTGCGGTGCCGTCAGGAGGATGCGTACGAGCAGGTCAAGCCGTATGTGATCACTTGCTGCGGCACCGGCGCCACGGGGCCGCCAGGGCCGTCCAACGGGAGTGCGCCGGACTTCCGGACGTGTGCGGCCGGCTCCGTGTCCGGGACGAAGGGTCTTGACAGCGGCTCCCGGAAGCGTTCAGTCTTCCTCGCAGCCGCCGGTCGTATTTGTTCGATCGTGTTGAGTCTGGGTCGCATCGACGACCACTTCCCCGTCACACCCTCTCGGGTCGACCCGCCGTCTCGGGTTCGGTCACCCTGTCAGGAGCCGAAATGCACTCTTCGTCCATCGGTCGCCCGCTGTCTTCTCCCGGCCGCCGCACCGTTCTGCGCGGCGTCGCCGGTGCTGCGGTCCTGGGCGCCGGCATACCTCTGCTCAGCGCCTGCGGCGGCAGCGGCGCGGCTGCCGACCCGAAGACGGTCACCCTCGGCTCCAACGCCTCCGACGCGGTGCCGAAGAAGGCCTTCGCCGAGATCTACGCGGCGTTCACGAAGCAGTCCGGGATCGCGGTCGACGTGAACACCAAGGACCACAACACGTTCCAGGAGCAGATCAACTCCTACCTCCAGGGCACCCCGGACGACGTGTTCAGCTGGTTCGCCGGCTACCGGATGCAGTTCTTCTCGTCCAAGAAGCTCGCCTCGCCGATCGACGACGTGTGGGAGAAGATCGGGGGCAACTTCCCCGACGCGATGAAGGCGCTCAGCAAGGGCGAGGACGGCAAGTACTACTTCGTGCCGATCTCCACGTCCATCTGGGGGGTCTTCTACCGCAAGAGCGTGTTCCGGCAGCACGGCTACACCGTCCCCACCACGTGGGACCAACTGATCGCCCTGTGCAAGCAGATGAAGAAGGACGGCCTGGTCCCGTTCGCCTTCGGCGACAAGGACGCCTGGCCGGCGATGGGCACCTTCGACCAGATCAACTTCCGCACCAACGGCTACGACTTCCACGTCGAGCTGATGGCGGGCAAGGCGTCCTGGACCGACGCCAAGGTCCGCACCGCCTTCGACCACTGGGCGGAGCTCCTGCCCTACCACCAGGACGGCGCCGTCGGCCGCACCTGGCAGGACGCCGCCCAGACCCTCATCTCCAAGAAGGCGGGCATGTACCTGTTCGGCAGCTTCGTGGCACAGCAGTTCACGAACAAGGCCGATCTGGACGACCTCGACTTCTTCGCGTTCCCGGAGATCGACTCCGCGTACGGCCAGGACACCGTCGAGGCTCCCACCGACGGCTTCATGCTCTCCAAGGGTCCGAAGAACAAGGCCGGTGCGCTCAAGCTCCTGGAGTACCTGGGCAGCCCGGAAGCCGAACAGATCTACCTCAAGTCCGACCCGAGTCTGGTCGCCGCCTCCTCCAAGGCCGACACCTCGTCGTACAGCGCGCTGCAGAAGAAGGCGTACGCGATGATCAGCGACGCCAAGCACCTGACGCAGTTCATGGACCGCGACAGCCGGCCGGACTTCACCTCGACGGTGATGCAGCCCGCGCTGCAGAAGTTCGTCCGCGACCCCAAGGGCATCGACAGCCTTCTGGCGTCGATCGAACGCCAGAAGAAGACGATCTTCGCCTCCGGCTGAGACCGACCCTCCTTGTGAAGCGGATGAACACCGACACCATGAGCTCCCGAACAACCGCGAAAACTTCGAAGACCCCGGAGGCGGCCGCCGTGCCGCCCACGGGCACCCCATTCCCCGAGAAGCGGGCCGTACAGGGCCATCGACGCCTGCTGACCCGCCGCGACCGGCTCACCCTCGGCCTGATGGCCGGTGTGCCGACGATCCTGCACGTGGCCCTGGTCTGGGTCACCGCCCTCGCCTCGATCGCCCTCGCCTTCACCACCTGGGACGGCATCGGCTTCGACTCCATCAAGTGGGTCGGCCTGGACAACTTCAAGCAGTTGTTCACCGACAACCCGCAGTTCTGGCCGGCCGTCGAGCACAACGTCGTCTGGTTCGTCGTGCTCATCCTGATCCCCACCCCGTTCGGCCTGTTCCTGGCCGTCCAGCTGGACAAGAAGATCCGCTTCAGCCGGGTCTACCAGACCGCGTTCTTCCTGCCGGTCGTCGTCTCGCTGGCGGTCACCGGGTTCGTCTGGCAGCTGGTCTACAACCCCGACACCGGCCTGATCAACAGCCTCATCGGCGCGAACGAGCCCGGCCACTACATCGACTGGATCGGCGACCCGGACCTCAACCTGTGGGCCGTCCTCATCGCGGCGTCCTGGCGCCACGCCGGCTACATGATGATCCTCTACCTGGCGGGCCTCAAGGGCGTCGACCCCTCGCTGCGGGAGGCGTCCTCGCTGGACGGCGCGAACGAGTGGCAGACGTTCAAGAGCGTCGTCTTCCCCACCCTGCGCCCGACCAACACGGTCGTCCTCGTCGTGACGATCATCGAGGCGCTGCGCGCCTTCGACCTGGTCTTCGTCTTCAACAAGGGCGCTCAGGGCACCGAGTTGCTGTCGATCCTGATCACCAACAACATCATCGGCGAGTCCAGCCGGATCGGCTACGGCTCCGCGATCGCCGTCGTCCTGCTGGTCATCTCCCTCGTCGTGATCATCCCTTACCTGATCGCGACCTTCCGGAAGGAGCGGCGCGCATGAGCATCGTGAGCGCGCTCCAACGGCAGCGCACCCCACTGCGGCCCGCCCGTGTCCTGCTGCACATCTTCCTCGTGGTCACGGCCCTGGCGTGGCTGGCCCCGCTGCTGTGGGCCCTGTTCGCCGCGATGCGCCCCTATGCCGAGACCAGCGCAAAGGGCTACGTCTCCTGGCCCGACAAGCTGAGCCTGGACAACTTCACGAACGCGTTCGAGCAGTCGGACATGCTGCACTACTTCGGGAACACGCTGCTGGTGGCTGTCCCGGCGGTGCTGCTGACCCTGTTCCTCTCCTCCTGCGTCGCCTTCTACGTCAGCCGCTTCGACTTCCGGGTCAACCTCTTCCTGCTGCTCGTCTTCACGGCGGGCAACCTGCTGCCCCAACAGGTCATCATCACCCCGCTGTACCGCCTGTACCTCCTCGTCGACCTGCCCGGCATCACGGTGAGCGGCAAGCTCTACGACTCCGCGCTCGGCCTGGTCCTCATCCACGTCGCCTTCCAGTCCGGCTTCTGCGCCTTCGTGCTCAGCAACTACATGCGCTCGCTGCCCCACGAACTCACCGAGGCCGCCCTCGTCGACGGCGCCTCCGTGTGGCGGCTGTACTGGCAGATCGTCCTGCCGCTGTGCCGTCCGGCCATGGCCGCCCTGGCCACGCTCCTGTCCATCTGGATCTACAACGACTTCTTCTGGGCGATCGTGCTGATCTCCACCGGCGAGAACATGCCGATCACCTCCGCCCTGAACAACCTCTCCGGCCAGTACTTCACCGACTCCAACCTGGTCGCCGCCGGTGCCCTGCTCACCGCGATCCCCACCCTGATCGTGTACTTCGTGCTCCAGCGCCAGTTCGTCAGCGGCCTCACCCTCGGCGCCAACAAGGGCTGACACGGCGTCATGCCCACTTCCCTACACCTCCCGGAGCACCAACCATGAGCACCGCACGCCGTCTTCGCATTCCCGGCATCGCCTACGGCGGTGACTACAACCCCGAGCAGTGGCCCGAGGAGGTCTGGGCCGAGGACATGGCCCTGATGCGCGAGGCCGGGGTGAACATGGTCAGCGTCGGCATCTTCTCCTGGGCCCTGATGGAGCCGTCCGAGGGGGTCCACGACTTCTCCCGCATGGACAGGATCCTGGACCTGCTCCACGAGAACGGCATCGCGGCAGACCTGGCCACCCCCACAGCCGCCCCGCCCGCCTGGTTCTTCAAGGCCCACCCGGAGGCGCTGCCCGTCGACCGCGACGGCCGCACGCTGTCGTACGGCAGCCGTCAGACGTTCTGCCCGTCCAGCCCCGCCTACCGCACGGCCGCGCTGCGCATCGCGGGCGCGCTCGCCGAGCGCTACGCCGACCACCCGGCCGTGGCGATGTGGCACGTCCACAACGAATACGGCTGCCACAACGCCGAATGCTTCTGCGACACCAGCGCCGCCGCCTTCCGGCGCTGGCTGAAGGCGAAGTACGGCAACGACCTCGACGCGCTCAACGACGCCTGGGGCACCGCCTTCTGGAGCCAGTGGTACTACGACTGGGAGGAGATCATCCCGCCCCGCGCCACCGGCGCGGACCCCAACCCCGCCCACCGGCTGGACTGGCGCCGCTTCTGCTCCGACGAACTGCTGTCGCTGTTCACCGCCGAACGCGACGTGATCCGCCGCGCCGCCCCGGACACCCCCGCCACCACCAACTTCATGGTGATGCACAACTTCGACGCCCTGGACTACTGGCGCTGGGCCCCGGAACTGGACGTCGTCTCCAACGACCACTACCTGCGCGCCACCGACCCGGAGTCGGAAATCGACGTCGCGCTCTGCGGCGACCTGGTCCGCTCGCTCGCGAGCGGCCCGTGGCTGCTGATGGAACACTCCACGGGTGCCGTCAACTGGCAGCCCGTCAACCGGGCCAAGAACCCCGGCGAGATGCGCCGCAACGCCCTCGCGCACGTGGCGCACGGCGCCGACGGCATCGCCTACTTCCAGTGGCGGGCCGCGAAGGCGGGCGCCGAGCAGTGGCACTCGGCGATGCTGCCGCACGCCGGCACCGACAGCCGCATCTGGCAGGACGTCGTCCAGCTCGGAGCCGACCTGCGCGCCCTCGCCGAGGTCCGCGGCAGCACCAGCCCCGCCCAGGTCGCCGTGGTCTGGGACTGGAACGCCCGCTGGGCCATGGAACTGCCCTGTCAGCCCAGCGCCGTGCTCCGCTTCCAGGACCTGGTGCGGCACTGGTACGCACCGCTGTGGGAGGCCGGGGTGGCAGTCGACTTCGTCCGCCCCGACACTCCCGGCCTCGACCGCTACCGGCTCGTACTCGCCCCCAGCCTGTACCTGGTCGACGACGCGGGCGCGGCCGATCTGACCGCGTACGTCGAGCGCGGCGGCACCCTCGCCGTCGGCTTCCACAGCGGGGCCGTCGACGAGAACTGCCACATCCGCCTGGGCGGTTACCCGGGCGCCTTCCGCGACCTCCTCGGCGTGCAGGGCGACGAGGTGTTCCCGCTGCTGCCCGGCGTACAGGTCGGCCTGACCGGCCAGGTCCCGCAGGACGCGACCGCCGACATGTGGACCGAACGCCTCCGGCTCACAGGGGCGGAGGCCGTCGCCAGGTACGCGGACGGACCCCTGGCCGACGTGCCGGCCGTCACCCGCCACGCGTACGGCAACGGCACCGCCTGGTACATCGCCACGCATCCGGACCCCACGACCCTGGCCGCCCTCCTCGAACGCATCCGCAAGGAGGCGTGCGTCCGCCCGGAGAGGGAGGCGCCGTCCGGTGTCGAAGTGGTCAGGCGGAGAGGCGCGGACGCCGACTACCTCTTCCTGATCGACCACGCCGGCCGCGGCGCCGAGATCCCTGCCGACGGCGTCGAACTCCTCACGGGGAAACCGGTGATGGGCTCGGTGACCGTCCCCGAGGGAGGTGTCGCCGTGGTCCGCGAGCCGCGGTCCGGACCGAGCGCGGAGTGAGGCATCCGGGACGACGCCCGCTGCGGTCGCACTCCCTCACTCGGGGAGCGCACTCGGGAAAGTTCTAGGAACATTCGGCGGTGCCTGCGGGGAGCGCCGCAGGCAGGGCCTCATGCACGAAGGCGCGCATCCGCCGACGGCACTGCCGGCCCTCCGCCGAGGGCACCCGGAGGAAGCCGTGGATCGTTCCCGGCCACTCGTCGAGGACGACATGCACGTCCTCGGCGCGCATCCGTGCCGCCAGCCGGCGAGCGTCGTCGAGCAGGAGGTCGTGCCGGCCCACCGGAACGTAGGTGCGCGGGAAGCCGGTGAAGGACCCGAACAGCGGTGACAGTCCGGGATCGCGCAGATCGCGCCCGCAGGCGTACCAGCCTGCTGCCTCCAGCAGATGGGAGCGGGTGAGCATGTCGCGTCCGATGTTCGCCGTGCTGCTCCCGCCGCCGAGTGACAGGTCGGCCCAGGGGAAGACGGCCACCACGGCGGCCGGCATCGGCAGACCCTCCTCGCGTGCCTTCTGCAGGAGGACCAGAGCCAGGCCGCCGCCGGCCGACTCGCCGACGACGACCAGTCGATCGGGGCCGGCAGCGCGGACCAGTTCGCGGTAGACGGCCAACGCGTCGACCACCGCCGCGGGGTAGGGGTGCTCGGGCGCACGCCGATACTCGACGCTGACCAGGTCGGGGCCATTGCCGGCGCACAGGTGGGCTTCGGCGACGCCGTCCCGGGCGCTGCCGGCCATGTAGGCCCCGCCGTGCAGGTAAAGGACCGTGCCGCGGGCCCGCGCTCCAGATGACGCGCGCAGCACGGGAACGCCCGCGATCACCTCGTCGGTCAGCCTCACGCCGCGGGGCGCGCGGGACAGGGAAGTCAGTCGGTTCAGCAGTCGGCGATCCGCGGCCAGGTCGACCCGTGTGCCCTCCTTGCGGCGTCCCCGTCGGCCGAGTGCCGCGCCGACGAGCCGCATGGTGAGACTGGGGCGCCGGGCGACGAGCGTGGAGGCGACGGTGTCGTGATGGGTCACGAAGGCTCCTTGAGCGGTCCGTCCCTCGACGTGGAGGGGGAGGGTGCCAGGTCTGGTCTCTGCTGCGGCCGGACCCCCGCGTCCACGAGCTCTACCTCGCGCGCTCCGTCACGCGTCGCTACTAAAGCGCGTTAGTGATGCATGCGCAAGGGGCCGTCCCCATCCTCGCCTCGGTGAGAGGCGACGGCGAGCCACGGCTTCCGCAGGGCTCCGGGGCGTGCCGATATCAGACCGAGTGACGCTCGATCACCCGCGTCACCTCGGGTCCGATCGGCATGGGCCGGTCCTGGAGCAGACTGGTGACCGCCTCGACGAGGTGGCGCGCGGTATCGCGCATGTCCACCGCCACCATCGTCAACGGCGGGGCCGCGAGGCGGGCGGCCGGGGAATCGACGGCGCCGATCACCGCCAGGTCCGACGGCGCGGTCAGTCCGAGCTCGCGCAGCCCCGCGAGGACGGCCAGGGCGGCCACGTCGTCGTGGGCGCATACGCCGGTGACGGGCGGCGTCATCTCGCGCCAGGTCGCCACGGCCTCGACGGCGGCTCCGGCTCCTGCCTCGTCGCACGGAATGGCCAAGGCCACCGGGGCCGGAACACCGTGCTCGGCGCAGGCTCGCTGGAGAGCTTTCAGGCGCATCTCGCTCGCCTCGGCCAGGCGTTCGTCGTGCGGGCGGGCGTAGCCGAGCCGGCGGTGCCCCGCCCTGAGCAGCCGCTCGACCTGCAGCCGGGCGATGCTGTTCTCCCGAGTTCCCCAGATCCACTGTGCGACGGGGTCGGACTCGGCGGTGAGGGAGACCACGGCGCGCACGCCGTTGCGTCGCATCGCGGCGACCTCGCTGTCGGGCAGATCCCATGCGAGAACGGCCACGGGTGTGATGGCGGTCCACACATCGCCATCGGGCTTGCGGGACCACGGGTGGATCACCGCCGTGAGGCCGACCGCCGCGAACTCCGCCGACAGGAACTCGGCCAGTGCGCCGAGGTCGGTCAGCGGCAGCTGAGGGGGCTGATAGAGGAGTACGACGTCGCTGCGGCCGCGGCTGAGCGTCCGGGCCTCCGCCGAGGGGGCGTAGTGCAGCCGGGCTGCCGCTTCCAGGACGCGTTGCCGCGTCGACTCGGAGATCGTCTGCCCTTTCGTGCCGTTGAGCACGAAGCTGACGGTGGCCCTGGAGACTCCGGCCTCCCGGGCGACGTCTGCACTGGTGACCCGGCCCAACGGCCGAGCAGCGGCCTCGCCCGCCATCGGTCCTCCCTCCGCTCTTGTGGGTGCAACACGCCTGAGGTAGCTTACCGTCACTTACTTACGCGCGTTAGTGATGCGTGGGACAGCCCGTCGCCGTGACCGCGGGGGCCCGTCATGCCATCCCCTCGACAACCACCCGAGGGACACGCAAGCGTCTGCCCGGTCCCGGTCCCGGCGCAGGGGCGAGCCCACGCGGCCGGCGCGGTGGTACGAGGTCGTCCGCAGCCCGGTTCTGCTCGACGGCCGCGCGCATGATCCCCGCCCCGTGACTCGGCCGACGGCTGAGACGCGAGAACACCCGGACCGACCCCGACGAGCGCAGAACCTCAGGAGCTGACCCGTGTCCGAACCGTTGAACTTCCCCGACCGTTTCCTCTGGGGCGCCGCGACCGCCGCGCATCAGGTCGAAGGGGACAACACGACCAGCGACTGGTGGGAATGGGAGACCGATCCGGCGCCCAAGGCGCCCATGGCGGGTCCGTCCGGCATCGCGTGCGACCACCTGAACCGCTACAAGGACGACATCGCGCTGCTCGCGGAAATCGGGCTGAACACCTACCGGTTCTCCGTGGAGTGGGCGCGCATCGAGCCCCGCCAGGGGGAATTCGACACCGAGGCGCTCCGGCACTACGCCGACATGGTCGACACCTGCCTGACCCGCGGCGTCCAGCCGATCATCACGCTCCAGCACTTCACGCTGCCGGCCTGGGTCACCCATGCCGGCGCCTGGACGAACCCCGGCCTCCCGGCCTGGTTCGCGCGCTACACCCGGCACGTGATGGAACACCTGGAAGACCGTGCTCCCTACATCTGCACCGTCAACGAACCCGGCAACATGATCACGCGGGGGTATCTGGGCACCTTCCCGACCCCGCCCTTCCTCCGGAACCTCGACGCGTTCGACGCCGCAGCGGCGGGCGTGAACGCCGCGCATCGCCACGCCCGAGAGGTCATCCGTGAACTCGCGCCCGGCGTCAAGGTCGGCATGGCGCACGCGTTGCAGGACTGGCACGCCAACCCCGGCGGGACCCCTGCCCTGCAATGGGCTCGGGAACTCCACGAGGACCGGTTCTTCGCCGAGACCGCCGAAGACGACTTCATCGGCGTCCAGACCTACACCCGCCTCGACGTCAACGCTCCCCGCATCGCCCGACGCCTCGGCGCGGCGCTGCTGCGCAGCCGCCGCCTGACGCAGTCGCTCGCCCTGCCGTACCTGCACCGCCAAGCGTCGGCCGTCTCCGCGGAAGGGGCGCCCGCCGACGGGATCCGCCGCACCCAGATGGGCTATCAGTGGGCGCCGGAGGCGGTCGAGGCGACGAGCCGGCGAGTGGCGCGCCTCTTCCCCGGCAAGGAGATCGTCATCACCGAGCACGGTGTCGCGACCGACGACGACGCCGAGCGCATCGACTACATCCGGGCGGGCCTGCGCGTCGTGCACCGGCTGATCGACGACGGACTGCCCGTCACCGGATACGTCCACTGGTCGCTGCTGGACAACTTCGAGTGGTGGGACGGCTACCGCCCCAAGTACGGCCTCGTGGCGGTCGACCGCACCACTCAGGACCGGGTCGTCAAGCCGTCGGCCCGCTGGTACGGCGACGTGGCCCGAACCAACCAACTGCCGACCTGACCTGCGGCCCACGACGCTGCACGGCGCTCACTGCCGGCCGTCGCCCACACCACGATGAGCGACCGGTCGGCGGCCGGCGGGTCATGGCTGCCGCGCCCCGGACGTGATCGAGCGGGACGCGTCGAAGAGCGAGAGGGGGTGCTGGGTGGTGCCGTCGATCGCGAGATCGCTCGTAGCGGCTGGCGGAACGCCACGGACCCCGTGGGCGGACCTACAGAGATCCCGGTTCGCCGTCGGTGACGAACTGCGTCAGGGATCGTTCCAGCAGTTCCAGAAACCGCCGCAGGTCATCCGCCACCTTGTCGAGCTCCGGTTCGTCCAGCGATGCCGTCCGTGTCCGGTGAACCGTGCCGTCAGGCCTTGCGACGTAGCACAGGCCGCCGCCGTTCGAGCCGATGACCAGGCCGTTGACCTGCTGGTACGCGCCGACAACGGCGGCGTCGTGTTCCTGGAGTCGCAGAAGGACGTCTCCTGCCGAATCGAGGAAGTAGCCGTTGCCGACGTCTGCCCAGGTGACGGCGCCGACGCTGTCGTAGAAGGTGACCAGGTCGGCCGGGATGCCGCTTCCCAGGGCAAGCGCGCGAGCCGCTGTCCGATCGTCACGGTCGGCCGGCCGGACCTCGTTGGCGCCAGGGGGATAGCCGTGCCGACGCTCGAACTCGCTTGTCAGGGCCGCGAGGGCCCCGGAGACTCTGCTTGTCCAGCCTGCCAGCCAGGCGGGTGAAAGCGAATGGTCACTCATGAAGCCGGATCATGGCACGGCCACGGACATCCCTGAGGGGACCGGGGGGTTGCACGGTTCAGCGGCTGTGGCGGGGCGGCAGGACGAGGCGGGGGTCGGGGTCGATGTCGGGGTCGATGTCGGCGGGGCCGAACTCGTCGGACACTTCGCCACCCGTGGACGTGCCGGCCTCGGCGGCCGGCAAGCTGAGTGCGGCGCCGCGCGAACTGCGGCTCGCCCCACGGCAGATGGCCGTGGCGACCCCACCGACGGTCGTGGTGAGGGGGTCGGGCGAGCTTCACGAGGGTCCACTGTTTGGTTGGCGGTGCCCCCGGCGGGACACTGATCGACGATCCCGCCACCGGTGGTGCGTCCCTGCGCATCCGCCGGCGTTTCACGTTCCGTGTTCCGGAGGCGTCGCCGTCACGCCCGACCCGGTGGCTGTCGGTCAGCGGTCTGGACCGACTCGGCCGACGCATCGCGCAACCCGGATCGTGACCGTGGTCGAACACCCCTGCCCAACGCGCTCGGCACCCTGGACAGCAGTCTCCAGGGCGCCGGCGCGGGGCGGGAGTTCCGTTACACCGCGGCGATGCCTTCCATGCCGGACTCGGCGAAGGGGGGCAGTCCGGTGGCCGTGGTGACCTTGGTGAGGGAGCCGTTCCGGCCGATGCGGAAGCCGTCGACAGTGCCGGAGGTCCCGTTCTGCACGTACAGGAACTTCTCGTCCTGTGTCACCGCCAGGTCGATGACACCCTGGGACATGGCTGACGGCGGGGTGGCGACGCCGCTCTCTTCGGTGAGCGCCAGCCTGCCGAGCCGGTCGGTGCGGTAGCCGGTCACGGTGGAGTTGCCGGTGTTGCCGCCGTAGAAGAAGTCACCGGCCCGTTCCAGCCAGCACAGCGTGTTCTGACCGTTGGGGAGCGGCTTCTGGACGACCTTGAGACGGCCGTCGGCGAGCACCTTGTACGTGCTCACCGTCGACTTCTCGGCCTCGGCCACCAGCATGTGGCCCTTCTGGTCGAAGGCGATCGCGAACGGCACACCGCCGGCCGAGGCGTTGACCTTCGCCCGGTGTGCGGGACGTCCGTCGCGCCGCATCGGGAAGACCTCGACGGTGTTGGCCGACTTCGTGGTGACGACGAGCTCACGGCCACCCGGCGTGAAGGCGACCTGGCCGGGCGAACTGCTGAACAACGGGACCTTCTTGTTCTTCAACCCCAGGGAGCGATACGAACCGCCCAGCGGTTCGAGCCCGACGGCCGTGATCTTGAAGCCTTGGACGCTGCCTGCGCCTCCCGCGTTCATGACGTAGGCCGTATTGCCGGACACCGTGAGGGACGAGGGGAAGTCCCCGCCCGAGCGCACCACCCGCCGGTGCGTCAGCCTCTGTCCCTCGACCCGGAACGAGGTCACGGTGCCGCTGCCCGCGTTGACCGCCAGCAGCAGATGCGAGCCCCGGTCGTACACCAGCGAGCCCTGGGACGCGAGGGAGTCGGTGGGTGCGTCGACCTGGTCGCCGCCCTTGCCGCCGGTCGCGTAGGCGCCTGCCGGGGTCAACTTGCCGTCGTCGCCTCGCTTGAAGACGTGGATGGTGTTTCCTGTGAGCTCATTGCCCTGGACGAAGACGGCATGATCGGCTCCCGCCTTCGCGCTCTTCGTCGTCGCGCCGTCTTGTGTGCGGGGCACTTCCCCCGCCGAGGCGATGGCCACCGTCGTCACGGCCGCAGCCGACGCGAGAATGCCGGCCCCCGCGATGGTCATCCGGACCTGCGACTTCGACCTGCGCCTGGTATGCCTGCTCACGCCTGACTCCTTGCACCTCGGCGCCACCGCCGGCCGGTGACGTGCAGAGCCAGAGTTGCCTGTGGGGCGGATGGGGTGAAGAAGTTCCGGTCCCGCGTCAGCTTCTCGTAAGAACTTCCGTTCGCTCCGCAGGACTCAGAGGCGGTCCGCCGCACGGCTCGCGTACGCCCTGACGCTGATTCAGAGGTGAGGGGACCCGGCGGACTGTGGCCGGCGTCGCAGGGAGGCTGACGGGTAGGTCGAGGGCGGCGGCTCCGCTCCGATCCAGCGCAGGACGGAGGAGAAGCAGTACGAGTGGGTGACGCCCGCCGTCGACGGCGGCAGGGGAGAACGAGGGCGGCAGCGGACGGAGACGCGCCGCCTCGTGAACTCGGGTGACGCCGGCCGTGGCTCTGCGCCGAAGCAGCCAGGAAGTGTGCGCCGACCCTCTTCAGCGCCTCGGAGTGAACTCGCCCGGATTCGCCGTATGGTGCTGCTGGCCTGTCCCAACAACGGCTCCGAGCTACTGCTGTCCCTGCGCCGCAACGCACTCGGCTCCCGCCACCCCCAGGAAAGGGACCTGCGGCCGATCAACGACCAGGTGACAGCCACTCTGCGAACCGTGCTCCGCGACGTGGTGCACGCCACCGCCGTGGGCGAGCGTACCTGTCCCATCGACATCAACGTCAACGCCGGCGAGAGCGATGGAGTGGCTGACGACCATCGTGCCTGCTCCGCGCTGCCGGCGAGCCGCAGCGATCGACGGAGTGTGCTTGGGTTCATCGTGGGACCAGGCCGAGGGTGTCGAAGGCGTGCCCGTGAAGGGTCACGGCAGCCCTTGACCTGCAAAAAGCTGGCAGGGAGCCGTCTTCCAGGAGTTCGACATGCTGCGCACAATGTTCGAGTCCAAGATCTAGCGTTTGGGTGTTTTTGCAGGCCAGAGCCCTGATCGCGGCCTTCAGGTCAGCATCGGGCCGGACGGTGTGCGGCATGCCGACCTGCGCCCGCGGCAGGGGCCTCCTGCACCGCCCATCGCCCTGCTCGGAAGGTTTGATGCGCGGCTCGACAACTCGCCCGTGGGATGGGGTCCTTCAGGGAGTGCAGTTGCTCCAGGCCGACCCGTTGCCCGCCCCCGTACACGATTCGGTTCCGGGACGCTCTCGGCAGGCAGCGTGAAGAGACGGGCTACGGAACGCAGCACGACGCGATCGAGCGCCTCACGCAGATCTACGCGGAGAAAAGGACAACGGCGCCATCCGTCGCCGAAGTGCGCCGCGAACCCGGTCAGCAGTCTTGTTCGGTGCTCTGCGACACTCCGGCTCGAACCGGGTTACTGGATCGACCAATGACGGTTCGGAGGGCCGACGGGCCGACTCTCGTGTTCCGGTTTTCGCCGCGACGGCAGCGCCGAGAGACGTCTGTACCATCGGTTGCACGTCGCTGACCAGGCCATCGGCCCCGACGTTCAGGTTGTGTTCAGGCTCTGACGAGCCCAGGGCAACTCCCGTACCGGAAGCGCCAAAACTCTGGCAAAGAGGTCTGGGGCGAGGGCCGGTCACCGTGTCATGGTGCCTGCCATGTCGACTGATCACCTCACTCACGACCGGCCCGCGGGCCACATCCGTCACGCGGCGAGCAAGGTGCCGGAGGTGACCGTCTACTTCTGGATCATCAAGGTGCTCACGACGGGCATGGGTGAGACGGCCTCCGACTTGCTTGCCCATGTGTTCGGTCCGATCCCGGCTGTCGGCCTCGGCGGTGTCGCCCTTGTGGTGGCCCTGGCAGCGCAGTTCGCCGTCCGTAGGTACGTGGCCTGGATCTACTGGACGGCGATCGTCATGGTCAGCGTGTTCGGCACGATGGCCGCCGACGTCCTGCACGTCGGTCTCGGCGTGCCGTACACGCTCTCGACCCCGTTCTTCATGGCTGCGTTGGCCGCCGTCTTCGCCCTGTGGCACCGGGTCGAGCGCACCCTGTCCATCCACAGCATCCACACCCGGCGCCGCGAGGCCTTCTACTGGACCGCCGTGCTGGCCACGTTCGCACTGGGCACCGCGGCGGGCGACCTCACCGCGACGATCGGCCTCGGCTATCTTGGCTCCGCCGTCCTGTATACCGCCGCGATCGCCGTTCCGGCCGTCGCTCACCGGTGGGGGAGCCTGAACGCGGTGGCCGCGTTCTGGGCCGCTTATGTCATCACCCGCCCCCTCGGGGCCTCTGTCGCCGACTGGATGGCCGTCGGCCATGGCCGCGGCGGACTCGACCTGGGTCTGGGGCCGGTCACGCTGTCCTGGACTGTGGCCATCCTCGGCCTCGTCGGCTACCTGGCCGTCTCCCGCAAGGACGTCCAGCGCGACGGTACGGCCTGACGCGCCGGTAGCGCCGAGTGTGGCTGCCGTTACCCGGCAGGCAGGCTGACCACGAACCGCGCCCCTGGGGCGTGTCCCAGGTCGTACGCCACCTCGCCGCCGGCGGCGCGGGCCAGGCGTCGCGCCAGTGCCAGCCCCAGGCCCGCTCCGCCGTGTCCGTCGCCGGGGTCCGCGCGTTGACCGGGTTCGAAGAGCTGTCCGGCGAACGGGGGTGGGACGCCGGGTCCGTCGTCGATGACCTCGACGCGCACGCCGTCGGGCGTGGAGTAGGCGCGGACGGCGACGTCGGCGTGGGCATAGCGGCAGGCGTTGGTGAGGAGCGGGCTGACGATGCGTTCGAGGAGGGCGGGTGGGACTCCGGCCTCCAGGCGCGGGCCCTCAGCGGTGACCGTCAAGTGGCTTGGTGCGTCCAGGACCTCGGTGAGGCGGCGCAGCGTGGGCAGGATCTCTGTGGTGCCCGGAGCGGTGAGTGTGCCGTCACGGGCATCGTCCAGGAGGGTGTCGCAGATGGTCCGCATGGACTCGGCGGCATCCGCGATGACTTTGTGGGTGGCATGGGTCTGGTCGGCGGTGCGGGGGCGGGTCTGCCACCAGTCGAGTTCGGCGATGATCCGGCTCAGGGGCGTGCGCAGCTCGTGCGAAAGCTCCCCGGTGAGCTGCCGCTCGTGGCGCAGCAGTGTGCGGATGCGGTCGAGTATGGCGTCCAACGACGTACCGAGGCGCGCGAGTTCGGCAGGGTGTCGCATCTGGCCGAAGCGTTCTTCGGAGGCGACGGCGCTCCACTGGGTGGCCTGGTCGGTCATCGTGCGGACGGGGCGCAGGGCACGGCCCACTGCCAGCCGGGTCAGGGCGTAGGTGCAGGAGAGCATCACGGCGTCCAGGGCGAGTGAGCCCAGGAGCAGTGTGTCGGCCGAACTGCGGTAGGGGGAGAGGTCGAGTGCCGTGACCACCGTGGCGTTGCTCTTGTCTGCGGACACCGGCTGGGAGCACAGTCGGCGGGGGCCGTGGATGTGGGCGGTGACGCACCGCCGCCCGCCGCGCCCGGCGAGTACGTCGGCGACGTGGGTCAGGGGGGCGGCGTTGGGCGGCTCTTCCAGCAGGCGTCGGCCGGCGTAGATCCAGACGTTCGTGTCGAGGAGTTCGTCGTTGGAGGTTTCCAGGACGCGTACCGTTGTGCCGCTGGTGTCGACGGTCGTCGCGACGGCGGCGGCGCGGGTGCGCAGTTCGTCGTCCGCCTGGTGCTGGAGGCGGTGCTGCGCCACGGCGTTGAAGGCGACGGTGAGGACCAGCATCAGCAGCGCGGCCGTGGTGAGGGCCACGAGGGAGAGCCGGCCGCGCAGTGTGCGGGGCGCCAGACGGTTCAGGGCAGTGGTCACGGCGGGTCGCGGCCGGTGGCGGGTACCGCTCATGACAGGCGGTGGCCGATGCCGCGGGCCGTGCCGATCGTCCGGTCGCTGCCCGCCTCGCGCAACTTGCGGCGCAGCCGGGTCAGGTACTGGTCGAGGGTGTTGTCGTGGACCTGGGCGCCTTCGGGCCAGGCCGCCCGGACCAGCTCGCGGCGGCGCACGATGCCGCCGGAAGCCGCCATGAGCGCGGCCAGGAGTCGGAACTCGGTCGGTGTCAGGTCGACCTGGGCGCCTCGGACGCTGACCACGTGCCGGACGGCGTCCAGCACCAGGTCTCCCGTTGTGGCGGCGGGTGGCGGCGCGGCCCGTTTGAGGGCTGCTCGCAGGCGGGCCGCGAGTTCGGCGAGGTGGAACGGCTTGGGCAGGTAGTCGTCGCCTCCGGCGGAGAACCCGGAGAGCCGGTCGTTCAGCCGGTGATGGGCGGTCAGGAAGATGACGGGGGAGAGGAATCCGTTCGCGCGCATGGCCTGGCACACGTCCCGTCCGTCGGCGTCGGGCAGCCCGATGTCGAGCACGGCGGCGGAGATGTCGGCGGTCGCCAGTCGCAGGGCGGTGGCGCCGTCCGGTGCGGGCACGGTGGCGAAGTCCTCGTCGCGCAGTCCGCGCATCAGCACGTCACGCAGGGCGTGATCGTCCTCGACGACCAGGATCGTCTGGCGCATGGCCCTCCTTCTGTTCTCGTGCCGTGTCGGTTCGGCTTCCTGCCGTGCCCATCGGTCCTGTCGTCCCACGCGCTGGTTCCGTGTCCGTGTCCGTCATACCGAGGGGCAAACGCTCGGGAAGGCCGCCAGGCCACGGCGCACGGGCATATCCCAGCCGGCCGAGCGCGAACGCCGGCCGCCGATGACGTCGGTGAACCAGTGGGCGCCGAGATGGACGCGGGTCATCCCGACCATCGCGCCCCAGCCGACGCTGACCAGCTTGAGCACGGTTCTGCCATGCGGGCCGCGTAGGTGGACGGCGATGATCAGCAGCCCCGCGGTGAGGGCCGCCGTGGTGGTGTGGCCCGAGGGGTATGTCCATCCCGAGGCGTGGGTCTGCCGGTCCGCCTGGGGTGGCCGGAGCCGGGCGCCGAGTGTCATCACGCCGTACCTCAGTGCCTGGCCCCCTGCGAGGCAGGTCAGACAGAGCGCGCCGGCGAGCGCGCGCTGCCGGCGGGTGCGTCCTGCGATGGTTCCGGCAAGTGCGGCCAGCATGAACGGGGCGACCCCAGTTCCGGAGGCGGTCAGCCCGCGGGCGAGCGCCACTGCCACGTCGGGGCGGTGGCCGATGGACCACGAGTGGAGGTCGGCGTCCGCGAACAGCGGCACGCCGTCATGGCCCACGACGACCATGGTCAGTACGCCGAACGCCGTCCACGCGCCGAGGCCGCAGCTGCCGGCCCAGTCGGCGTCATCGCGCCGCCTCCGCCTCAAGACGGCGCCACCAGCAGTGGACGCAGGCGGGTGGCCGTGAGCCGCAGGGCTGCGGTCTCCGCACGTCTGCGCAGCGCCGACATGACGAGCCAAGCGGTCAGAGCGCCCACCACGACCCCTGCCACCACGTCGTGGGGATAGTGTGCGCCGACCCAGAGCCGCGAGGCTGCCATCGCACAGGCAGCCACCGCGGAGACCGCCCCGAGTCGGCGGGAGACGAAGATGAGGGCGACGGCCGCCGCGGCGGCGACGGCCGCGTGGTTGCTGGGAAAAGACCAGTCGCCGGGTGCCGGACACGCCTCCAGCGTGGCCGCCCGCAGGCTCCGGCAGGGCCGGTCCTCGCGCACCAGCAGCTTCAGTGCCGCGTCCACCCCGTAGGCCGCGACCACGACGAACGGCACGGCGAGCGCCGTCACCGACGCGGTGGCACCCAGTTGCCGGGCCCGCCACCAGCCGATGGTCATGAGGACCGCGAACAGGGCGAGCCCGTACGTCGACCAGGCCGACACCGCGCCGTCCAGCCAGGCAGGGGCGTGCGCGGCGAGATTCACCACGTCGGTGTATGCCCAGCCGTCGACCGACGAGCCGTCGAGGGCGAGGTTCATCCGCGTGCCTCCTTGGCCTGCGCCTTCGCCTTCGTGTCCCGGCGTGAGCGGTACATCTCGGAGGCGAGCGGAATCAGAGACAGGGCCACGATCACCGCGACCATCGGCAGCAGATAGCGGTCCACGTTCGGCACGGAGGACCCCAGCGCGTAGCCCGCCAGGGTGAGACCCAGGCTCCACACCAGCCCGCCGGCCAGCTGCCAGAGGGTGAACGTCCGCACCGGCACGCGCAGGGCTCCGGCCATCGGGTTCAGGACCGTGCGCACCACCGGAACGAAACGGGCCAGCACGATCGCCTTCGCGTATCCATAGCGCTCCAGCAGCGCCTCCGCGCGCTCCGCCCCTTCGCGCAGGCGGGCCGAGCGGCTGCGGGCGAGCAGGGCGCCGCCTGCTCTTCGGCCCAGGAGGTATCCGCACTGCGCGCCCGCCAGCGCCCCCACCGCCGCGGCCACCAGCAGCGGGCCGAGCGACAGCTTCAGGCCGCGGTCGTCGGCGCCCGTGCACAGCAGACCGGCCGTGAACAGCAGCGAGTCGCCCGGCAGGAAGAAGCCGATCAGCAGGCCGGTCTCGGCGAACAGCACCACGCCCACGCCCAGCACGCCGAAGGCGGACAGCAGCGACCGGGCATCCAGCACATTGACGGCGAGCTGCGACGACAGGTGCATGGCTGTGGTCATCGTCGGGAGCCCTTCATCCTTCTTCCGGACCGGTCGGGTGTGGCGGAACAGTGGCACCCGACATCTGACTACAATCCTGTAGACGGTCTACTGAACTGTAGACGATGGCGGAGTGAGGAACCTTCCCATGACCGGCGCGAGGGACGAGAGGCGGCCGGCCGGCGAGCTCGAAGCCGCCGTCATGGCCACGCTGTGGGCTGCTGGGGCCCCGCTCACGCCGGGACGGGTGCAGAGCGAACTCGACCGGGACACCGACCGCGAGACGGTCCTGGCCCGCTTCGTCGCCCAGCTCGGCTCCGGCGACGAGCCGCATCTGCGACGCCTGCTCGAAGGGGACGAACGGTGACCGTCCTGCTGTTCGTCCCGCTGCTGCTGCCCTTCGTCGCCCTGGCCCTGGCCCGCCGAACCCTCGACCAAGCGGCACTGACGAGGGTGGCGGCCGGCAGGAGCAGGGACCACGCGGTCGCCGCCGCGCTGACGAGGGCGGCGCCGGCCAGGACGCGGACGGCCAGCGCCGGTGCCACCCGCCGGCCGACCCGCGGGCTGACCCCGGCGAGCAGCAGGGACAGCAGGAACGGTGTGTAGACGTCGACCCTCATCGCTCGCCGCCCAGCAGGGCGCTCAGCGCCCGCTCCTCCTCCTGGCTCAGCCCGGTGACGAACTGCTGCAGTGCGGCAATGGGGTCCAGGCCCCGGTCGAGGGCCTCGTGCACGGCCTCGGCGGTCAGCTCGGCGTCGTTCTTCGTGGGCCGGTACGCGCCGCGCCGACCGTCCGCGTCCCGCAGGGTGAGCCCCTTGCCGTACAGGCGCTGGAAGATCGTGTGCACGGTAGGAGTAAGGGATGGTGATGAGAAACGGCCCGCAGGCTGCGGACAGCGTGTCGGTCACGTCGACCGGCCCGCGCAGGCCCGGCCCGCCCGCGGCCGCTCGCTTCGCCCCTCGATCCCGTGACGAGGTGGCGCTCGCGGTCGTGGCCGGCGCCTTCACTCTGGCCCAACTCCTTCTTGTACGACCGGGAATGGGACTCGGTTGGGACGAGTCGGTCTATGTCAGCCAGGTTGCCTCCCACGCGCCGGCCGCATTCTTCAGCGCTCCGCGTGCCCGTGGCGTTCCGCTGCTGGTGGCGCCGGTCGCCGCCTGGACGTCGTCGACCGCGGTGCTGCGGATCTACCTGGCCGTCCTGTCCGGCCTCGCCCTGTTCCTTGCGCTTCGCGCATGGCGGGGGGTTTTCCCCGTCCGGGTGCTCGCGAGCGCGGGCGTCCTGTTCGCCACCTTGTGGGTGACGCTGTTCTACGCTCCTCAGGCCATGCCCAACTACTGGGTCGCCGTCGGCGCCCTGGCCGGCACGGGCTGCTTCCTGCGCGCTCAGGCGAACCGCTTCGACCGCCCGGCTTTGTTGTGGGGCGTGGGCCTGAGCGCGGCCCTGATGGCCTGGATGCGCCCCACGGACGCGGTCTGGGCGACCTTGCCCCTTCTCGTCCTGCTGGTGTGTGTACGGCGGTGGCGGCGCCTCGCGCTGCTGGGCGCGCTGGTCGGCGGCCTGCTCGCCGGGGCGGCCGAGTGGGTGATCGAGGCTTACGTCTCCTACGGCGGTCTGGCGCAACGCCTGTCCGACGCGTCCCGCATCCAGGGCGGACTCGGCTGGAACATCGCCGTCGGAGACCAACTGCGCGCTCTGGGCGGACGTACGTTGTGCCGCCCCTGCACCAGTGCCGCGCCCCCGGTCCTGGAAACAACGTGGTGGTGCGTTCTGCCACTGCTTGCCGCCCTCGCGGGCGTGGTCGCCGTCCGCGCCCGCCGCCCCGCCGCCACGCTCGTACCGCTGGCCTGCGCCGCCTCGGCGGCCTTCCCGTATCTCTTCATGATCGGCTATGCGGCACCCCGCTTCCTGCTGCCCGCATATGCGCTGCTCGCTCCTCCGGTCGCCGATCTTTCGGTGCGCCTGGCCCGGGTCCCCGGTCGGATCCGCCGGCCGCTGACTCTGGTGCTGCTGGCCCTCGCTCTGGTCGGTCACCTGGCCGTGCAGATCGGGGTGCTGGAGCACACCGTGCGGCGCACCACCGCTGCCCATCGTCAGTGGGCGGCCGTCGCCGCCGGGCTGCACCGACTGGGCGTCCAACCGCCTTGCCTGGTGACGGGAGGGGACTACGTCCCGATCGCCCACTACGCAGGCTGCTCGTCCGCGGCGACCGGCGGCCACGACGCCAACATCACGGCTGCCGCCATCCGTCAGACCGCCCACCGGCTGCCCGTCGCCACCCTCGTGGCACCGGGCGGCAGCCCCCCTGGATATGCCCGTTCCTGGACCCCGCACCAGGTGGCCGGCCTGCGCGTGTACGTAGCACCCGGCGTGACGCCGGGAGGGCGGAAGTGAACGCCACCGGCGTTCCGCTGTACGTCGGCCTGCGTCGGTCCTGGCAGCTCGCCTTCACCGCAGTCGTGGCGGCGGCGGCGGTCTGGGTGCTCGCCGCACATCGGCACGCGGTGGACGCCAGCGCCGACCGGCTTGCGGTCGCCGATCGCGCCTGGCTGCTGGCGGCCGGTGCGGCCGCTCTCGGGACGTGGGTGTGCGCGGCCGTCGCCCAGCAGGGAGCGGTGGCCGAGCGGCTGCCTGCCGGGCAGCTCGTGGCGGCACAATTCGCGGCGTGCGCGGCCAATCACCTGCTGCCCGCCGGGGTCGGCGCGAGCGCGGTCAACCTTCGGTTCCTCACCCGCTGCGGGCTGTCCACCGCCCGGTCGGCGACCGCGCTCGCGGTCAAGGCCGCCGTCGGCGCTCTGGTCCGCTTCGCACTTGCCGTCGTGCTGCTCCTGGCCTCGCCCCGGATCCCGCGCCTTTCGCCGGGCCTCCCACGCGCCTGCGTCATGTTCTCGGTGGCCGGCTGCGTCGCCGTGGCCGCCACCGCCGTGGCCCTGAGCCGGCCGGCGCGCCGCGGCGTGGGGCGCGCGGCCGGCCAGGTCCTCGCCGACGTGCGGGCAGTGCACGGCCAAAGGGCCAGGGCATGCGCCCTGTGGGGCGGCTCCCTCGGCTTCGCCCTGCTGCACGCCGGCGTGCTGATCGCCATGGTCCGGGCACTGGACGTGCCCGTGCCCCCCGGCCACGTCCTCCTGGCGTACCTCCTCGCCAGCGGCGCCGCCGTACTCCTGCCCACCCCGGGCGGTCTGGGCTCACTGGACGCCGCGCTCGTGCTGACGCTCACCGCGGCCGGGACCCCCGCAGACGCGGCCCTGTCGGCGGTCTTCGGCTACCGCATGCTGACAGCCTGGCTGCCGCTGATCCCCGGCCTGCTGGTGCTCGCGGTGTTGGCCCGCCGCTCCCTCCTGTGATCGCTACGCGACACCGCGGGGGTTCGCAGTGTGGACGTCGCCTCCTGGCGCGGCCCTGGGGACTTCGCGGTGATGTTCCTGCAGTGGGCGCACGATCTCCGGCGCGTTGGTCAGCTTCATGCCGTGTTCGAAACCGCCGAAGGTGCGGGTCATGGCGATGGCGGGCCGGACCGCGATCTGACGAGGGGCGATCGGCGGAGGATCCGGGTCTCGATACGTCAGGCCGGGTGAGCCCGTCCGTGGTCGCGCAGCCGGCCGACCTCGTAGCCCCGTTGCTCGCAGGTGTCGAGGATATGGGGAAGCGCGCCCAGGGCTGAGCGCCAGGCGCCCGGGGCAGAGGTGCAGTCGGAGTCGTGGAGCAGGATGGTGCCGCCGCCGTTCAGGTCGGATGTGACGGTGCGGTGGACGGACTCCGGTGTGGCGCGTGCGGTCCAGTCCTGGCCCCAGGAGGTCCACAGCACAGGGGTGAGAGCGAGGCGGTGGGCGGCCCAGTGGGCTGCGGTCGACATCACGCCGTACGGGGGCCGGAAGAGCGTCGGCCGGTGCTCCGTGATGTCGGCGACGGTGTCACGGGCGCGGGCGAAGTCGTCGTATGTGGCGCGTGGGCCGCGCAGCAGTAGCGGGCGGTGCAGCCAGCCGTGGACGCCGATCTCGTGGCCGGCCGCGGCTATCTCGCGGACCAGGCCGGGCGAGCGCTGGGCCTCGCTGCCCAGAAGGAAGAACGTCGCCCGGATACGACGCTCGGCCAGGAGGCGCAGGAAGAGCGGGGTGGACGTCGGATCGGGTCCGTCGTCGAAGGTGAGGGCGATGTGATCCGGGCGGCCCCGGCCCGAGAGACGAGGCATGGCGCGCTTGCGCAGCGGCCCGAACGTGGAGACGACGGGTGCGGCGTGGGCGGTGACGAGGGCGGGCAGGGCGATGAGAGCGGCGGTGCGGACCAGCCGGGCGGCGCTCACGAGTGGTGGCCTCGGGGGGCGTGGACCGGACGGAGGTCGTCCAGGTCGAGGCCGTGTCCGATGGCGTGGATGACGCCCGCGCCGTCGTATGCGGTGGCGATCCCCGTACCGACGGCACACGCCCACACCCCGCAGGCCACGGCGGTGGTGGCGACGAGCCGGCGTGCCATCGGACGGCGCCGTCGCACGGCGGGCCGGGAAGACAGCGGCGGCAGCCCTGCGCGGTGGACGCGCATTGTCTCCGCGGCGGGTCCGTCGTCGGGTTCGGCAGCGAAGAGGGCGAGACCGGTCGCGCGTTGGCGCAGTCCGAGCGGGCCGTCGATCAGGTCGCACAGCACGGCTTCGAGGCGGGCAGGGTCGCGGATCCAGATGGCCGCACCGGCCTCCTCCAGAGCGGCGGCGTTGGTCAGACCGTGGCCCGGTATGCACCGGTAGCTCGCGACGGGCAGGCCGGCGGCGAACGCCTCCAGGGAGCTGAGCCCGCCGGCGTTCTGGACCAGAACGTCGGCGGCGTGCATCAGGGAGGGCATGTCGTCGACCCAGCCGTAGGCGTGTTCGATGCCGTCCGCGCGCAGCTGCTCGGCCAGTTCCTCGTTGCGGCCGCAGACGACCACGGGGACGGCGAGACCGCAGTCGCGCAGCTCCAGGGCGACCTGCCGGACCGGTCCGACCCCCCAGGAGCCGGCGACCAGCAGTGCCAGAGCGGCGTTCTCCGGCAGCCCGAAGCGGGCCCGGGCCGCGCTGCGCTCCCACGCGCTGCCGGGACGGAACCGCGGATCGACCACCGGCCCGCACACCCGGATGTCCCGCGCCCCGGCGGCCCGGGCCTGGGCCGCGGGTACGGCGTGTGCGGCGAGGTGGACGTCGACGCCGTCGGCCACCCACAGCGGGTGCACGGAGAAGTCGGTGAGATAGGTCAGGACGGGGACGGCCAGCCGTCCCCGGAGTCGCAGACTGCCCAGGACGCGGCTGGCTCCCGGATAGGTGGAGATGACCGCGCCGGTGCCGGGGTGCAGCGCGCGCAGCATGCGCTCCTCGGCGGTCCGCAACAGCGCCCTCGCCAACGGCCCGCCTCCACCGGCGAGTTCGGTGCTGCGGTAGACCCGCTGGTAGGCCCAGGGGGCTTGGACCAGCATCCGGTGGTAGCCGTCCCGGACCAGTCGTCCGATCCGGGCGGGCAGCAGGTCCAGCAGGTCGAACCGGTCGACGACGAGTCCGTGGGCCGTGAGCCGACGGGCCAGTTCGGCGGCGGCGCCGTCGTGGCCGGCGCCGACGCTCGCCGAGACGATCGCCACGCGCTCGGCCTGTGCCGTGACTGGCACCGGCTCAGGGCGCAGGGCGGCGGCCGCAAGGGCGCGCAGATGCACCGAACTTCCGAGGTGGGGCATGGGTTTTTACCTCCGCGGGTGGCATGGGCGGCCGAACTCTACAACATGTAGTAGATCAGCTCGTACAAGATGTAGTAGCTCCTTTGGTGGAGATCCCGCGGGTGTCCTACAAGCCGTAGTAGCCCAGGCGCTACGCTGGGGTGCCATGCGGGAAGGCTGGTGACGGTGCGCGACCGGAAGAGCGACGAAAACGGCAGGGCGACCGGCAGAAGGGCGCGCGGGGAGCTGGAGAGCGGCGTCCTCGCCGCCCTGTGGGCCGTAGACGAGCCGATGACCGCGCGGCAGGTCCAGGCGCGGCTGCCCGGAGACCTCGCCTACACGACGGTGCTGACGATCCTGTCGCGCCTGTACGACAAGGGCATGCTCGTACGGCATCCCGCGGGCCGCGGATACGCCTACGCGCCGGTCCGGGACGAGGCGTCGGACACTGCCGTCCGGATGCACAGTCTGCTGGAGCGCGGCTCGGACCCGGAAGCGGTGCTCACTCGATTCGTGTCCGAACTGTCTCCGCAGGAGGAACAGTTGCTGCACCGTCTGCTGGGTGAGCAGGACGCCGGGCGCGGCGACGACGGGCCGTGAGCCGGTGACGATCAGCGTCTACATCCCGTTCATGGTCACCGTGGTCCTCGCGGTGCTCGCCCCCCGGGCGGCCCGCCGGCCGGCGCCTCGGCCCGCGGCCTGGTCCCTGGCGTGTGCCGCGCTCGTGACGGCGGCCGGCTGGCTGGGCTCACTGGCCCTGCTGGCGTTCACCGGGTTCGCGCAGATCCCCGAGGTCGCGGAGGAGGGCCACTGGTCGGTGACCGTCCTGCGTACGCAGGACCCCGTCTCCCTGGCCGTCGCAGCTCTCAGCGCCCTGACCCTGGCGGCGGGACTCGTGTCCCTGGGGGTGGCCGCCGTACGGCAGGGGCGCCACGTCCTGTGGGCCCGGCGGGAATGCGGCCGGACTCCCGAAGACACCGAACTGGTGGTACTCGACGAGGAAGCCCCGCAGGCGTTCGCGCTGCCCGGCGCTCCCGGACGGATCGTGGTGTCCCGGGGGATGCTGCGCTGCCTCGGCGACTCGGAGCGCGAGGCCCTCCTGGCGCACGAACGGGCCCATCTCCGAGGCCGCCACCACCACTTCCAGACTGTGTGGCGACTCACGGCGGCCGTCAACCCGCTGCTGCGGCCGCTGGCGGAGGCCGGTGGCTTTGTCCTGGAGCGATGGGCCGACGAGGAGGCCGCAGCCCGGATCGGCAGTCGTACCGTCGTCGCCCGCGCCGTCGGTCGGGCGGCTCTCGCCTCTGCCGGCCTGCCACGCACCGCCACTCTGGCCGCGACCGGCGGGGCCGTGCCCCAGCGAGTGCAGGCCCTGCTGGCCCCGCCACCCCCGCGCCGCACCCTGCCCTTTGCGGCGGGCGCCCTCCTGCTCACTCTGTGCTGCGCCAGCCTGGCCCACGCCGCATCGGACAGCGAGAGCCTGGTCGAGAGCGCGGAACGGGCCCAGTGCGCCGCGGACGCCGAGGTGCCGGGCGCGGCGAGGGCGGCCCACTCTCCGCGGCGGCCGGACGCCTGCTGCCACCACGGCGGAGCCGGCGAACACCGGAGTCACCGCAGGTAGACGCGTAGTACCGCGGTACTACGCGCACGGCGCGGTTGAGCCTCCCGGTACCACCGGATCGGGGTGAACCGGCGCTTAGCGTTGCGGGTGAGGCGTCGAAGGTGTGGACGCCGCACCCCGACAGGGAGAACGTGAATGATCGACGCACGGC
>NZ_JAHHIU010000138.1 GCF_024539815.1 Streptomyces hayashii | reverse complement strand
CTCCCGGCGTGAGCCCCCCTGTCAGCCGACGAGCGTGACGCGCTCGGCCCCCGGCCCCGCGAGGAACACCCCCGCGGCCTGCCGGTCCTGGCCCCGCCCCGCGTCCCTCGCCGAACCCCGCTTCTGACATCCCGAACTGCACGCCGTCGCCGGTGCGCCGATTCCCTACGCCCTCTGCGGAGTCCACCATGTCGAAATTCCTCTCAGCCGCCTCCTCGGCTTCCTTGAACCGCCGCGGCTTCCTCGCCGCGACCGGAGCCCTCACGCTCGCAAGCACCCTCTCCGCCTGCGGCGGCTCCGGCAGCGGCGGCTCCGGCGGTGGCTCCTCCGCCAAGGCGGTCAGCCAGGCCGACATCGACAAGGCGATGAAGACGCCCACCGAGCTGGTGTTCTGGACCTGGGTCCCGAACATCGACAAGGAGATCGCGCTCTTCCAGCAGAAGTACCCGGCCATCAAGGTCAAGGCCGTCAACGCCGGCCAGGGCGTCGCCCACTACACGAAGCTGCGCACCGCGATCAAGGCGGGCAGCGGCGCCCCCGACGCCGTGCAGATGGAGTACCAGGCGATCCCGACGTTCACCATCACCGACAGCCTGCTGGACCTGCGTCCGTACGGCGCCGCCAAGCTCAAGGACACCTTCGTCGACTGGACGTGGGGGCAGGTCAGCGGCGCGAACGGCGAGGTCTGGGCGGTTCCCCAGGACACCGGCCCGATGGGCATGCTCTACCGCAAGGACATCTTCGACAAGCACAAGATCGACGTCCCCACCACCTGGGACGAGTTCGCGGCCGCGGCCCGCAAGCTGCACAAGGCCGACCCCGACGTCTACCTCACCAACCTCGCCGCGAACGAGGCGGCCGCCTGGCACGGTCTGCTCTGGCAGGCGGGGGCCAAGCCCTACGCCCTCTCGGGCAAGAGCGACATCGCCATCAGCGTCGACGACGCCGTCTCCCGCAAGCTCGGCGACTACTGGGGCGGCCTCGCCAAGGAAGGCGTCATCGGCACCGAGCCCGACTTCGCCGACTCCTGGTACGCGGCCCTGAACAAGGGCAAGTACGCCACCTGGATCACCGCGGCCTGGGGCCCGGCGTTCCTCTCCGGCTCGGCCAAGTCCACCGCCGGCCACTGGCGCGCGGCCCCGCTGCCGCAGTGGGACGCGTCCAAGCCGAGCTCCGGCAACTGGGGCGGTTCGACCACCGCGATCATCAAGAGCACCAAGAACCCGATCGCCGCCGCGCTGTTCGCGCAGTTCCTCAACAGCGACCCCGCGAGCGCGAAGATGTTCGCCACCGAGCAGTTCTTCTTCCCGGCCACCAAGGCCCTGCTCGGGGACGCGAGCTTCACGGGCGACGCGCCCTCCTTCTACGGCGGCCAGAAGGTCAACCAGGTCTTCGCCGACGTCAGTTCCACGGTCTCGCCCTCCTTCCAGTGGCCGCCGTTCCTCGACCAGGCGGCCACGGACTGGACCGAGACCGTGGGCAAGTCGCTCGCCGACAGGACCGACGCGGTCCGCGCGCTGGGCGCCTGGCAGACCCGGCTCACCACGTACGCCAAGAAGCAGGGCTTCACGGTCAAGTCCTGACGGCTCGCCGGGTCCCGCGCCGGCCGGCGCGGGACCCGCCCGCCCTCTCCTGCACCAGCCCCTCAGGCACCCGCCGATCCGGCACCCGCTCCCTCCCTCAGAAAGGCCCGATCATGACTGCCACAACCGCGGCCTCCACCAAAGGCCGGCGCCGAGACGGGCCGACCAGCCCCGCGCGCGGCGGCAGACGCCACCGCCGGTCGGCAGGGCCGCTGTTCGTCGCCCCCTTCATGCTGCTGTTCCTCCTGCTCTTCCTCGCCCCCCTCGGCTACGCCGCCTACCTCAGCCTCTACCAGGAGCGGCTGATCGGCGGGACGGTCTTCGTCGGCCTCGACAACTACGTCCAGGCCCTGAGCGACCCGCTGCTCCTCCACGGCGTCGTACGCGTCGCGCTGTTCTTCGTGATCCAGGTCCCGCTGATGCTGCTGCTGGCACTGCTGTTCGCTCTCGCGATCGACAGCGGCCTGCTGCGGCTGGCCCGGATCATCCGCCTCGGCATCTTCGTCCCCTACGCGGTGCCGAGCGTGGTCGCCGCCCTCATGTGGGGCTACCTGTACGGCCCGGACTTCGGCCCGTTCGCCCAGCTCAGCCGCGATCTCAGCCTGCCGGTGCCGCGGTTCCTCAGCGACGGCTGGATGCTCGGGAGCCTTGCGAACATCGTGACCTGGGAGTTCGTGGGCTACAACATGATCATCCTGTACGCCGCCCTGCGCACGATCCCGACGGAGCTGTACGAGGCCGCCGCGATGGACGGCGCCGGGGCCTGGCGGATCGCCTGGTCGATCAAGCTGCCCGCGCTGCGCCCGGCGCTGATGCTCACCCTGCTGTTCTCCGTGATCGGCAGCTTCCAGCTCTTCAACGAGCCCAGCCTGCTGATGAAGGTCGCCCCCGACGTGATCAGCAGTTCCTACACCGCCAACCTCTACGCCTACTCCCTCGCCTTCACCGGCCAGCAGGTCAACTACGCGGCCACGGTGTCCTTCCTCCTCGGCCTCGTCATCGTGATCGTCTCCTACGGCGTCCTGCTCACCGCGAACCGCAGGAGGACGTCATGACGACCACTCCCCAGCCCTCGGCCTCGCTCATGGAGGGCACCGCGCCCCCCGCGGCCACGGCCGCCCCGACCGTGAAGCCGGCGCGCGCCACCCTGCCGAGGCGGCGCCGGAGCGGCCCCCGCCGCAGCACTCCGCTGACCATCGCCATGCTGGCCGCCCTGGCCTACTTCCTGCTCCCCCTGTTCTGGCTGGTCATCGCCTCCACCAAGAGCACCCAGGACCTGATCAACACGTTCGGCCTGTGGTTCTCGCACGCTCCGCAGCTGCTGACGAACGTCGAGGACACCTTCACCCAGGACGGCGGGGTCTTCGTGCGCTGGCTGGTCAACACGGCCGTGTACGCGGGGGTCAGTGCCGTCGGCGCCTCGCTGCTCGCGGCGGCCGGCGGGTACGGGTTCTCCAAGTTCCGCTTCCGCGGCGACCGGGTCGCGTTCAACCTCGTCGTCGGCGCGGTCATGGTCCCGGCCACCGCGCTGGCCATCCCGACCTATCTGCTGTTCGCCAAGGCCGGCCTGGTCAACACCCCGTGGGCGATCATCCTGCCCTCCCTGGTCAACCCCTTCGGCCTCTACCTGATGCGGGTGTACGCCGAGGACGCGGTGCCCGAGAGCATCCTGGAGGCCGCCCGTATCGACGGGGCCGGCGAGCTGCGGATCTTCTTCCGGATCGTGCTCCGGCTGCTCGGCCCCGGCCTGGTGACCGTTCTGCTGTTCACGCTGGTGGCGACCTGGAACAACTACTTCCTGCCGCTGATCATGCTCAATGACCCGAACCTGTACCCGGTCACGGTGGGTCTGTCCTCCTGGGCCGCGCAGGCACAGAACGGCGGATCCGGTGCCAGCAGCGACATGCTCGCGCTCGTGGTGACCGGCTCGATGATCTCGATCATCCCGCTCGTCGTGGCGTTCCTGATGCTCCAGCGGTACTGGCAGAGCGGCCTCGCCTCCGGCGGCGTCAAGCAGTAGCCCGCATCCCTCACCCCACCCCACGTCCTCCCGGAGGTTTCCCCCATGGCGGCTCTGCCTGCCCGTGTCCTGTTCGGCGCCGCGTACTACCACGAGTACACGCCCGCCTACGATCCCGAACTCCAGCCGGACGAACGGCTGAAGACCGACCTGGACCTGATGGCCGAGGCGAACTTCAACGTCATCCGGGTCGGCGAGTCGGTCTGGTCGACCTGGGAGCCGGAGAACGGCCGCTTCGACCTCGACTGGTTGCAGCCCGTCCTCGACGGCGCCCACGAACGCGGCATCTCCGTCATTCTCGGCACCCCGACGTACGCCGCGCCGCCGTGGCTGGCCCGCCAGTACCCGGAGATCACCGCCGAGCGTGCCACCGGGCAGCGGATGGGCTGGGGCGCCCGGCAGGAGATCGACTTCACCCACCCCGCGTTCCGCTTCCACGCCGAGCGCGTGATCCGCAAGATGGCGGCGCGTTACGCCGACCACCCGGCGGTCATCGGCTGGCAGGTCGACAACGAACCGGGCCTGCACCTCTTCCACAACCGCGGTGTCTTCCAGCGGTTCGTGGACCACCTCCGGGAGAAGTACGGCGACGTCGAGACCCTCAACCGCGAGTGGGGCCTGGTCTACTGGTCGCACCGGCTGTCCGACTGGTCCGACCTGTGGACTCCGGACGGCAACGAGCAGCCCCAGTACGACGTCGCCTGGCGGGAGTTCCAGGCCCGCCAGGTCACCGAGTTCATCGGCTGGCAGGCCGACATCGTCCGCGAGTACGCGCGCGAGGGGCAGTTCGTCACCACCTGCATCTCGTACACCCGCCAGGGCGTGTCCGACGACGAGCTCGCCGCCCGTCTCGACATCGCCTCCGGTAACCCGTACTACGACATGCAGGACGGCCTCCTGCTTCCCGACCCCACCCCCGACGCCCACGAGCAGAAGTGGAAGACCACCGGGGTGTGGTCGATGTACCAGACCGCCGACTGGATGTTCTCCTCCCGCCAGGAGCCCTTCCTCGTCACCGAGACCAACGCCCAGAGCATCGGCTTCGCCTGGGACAACCGGCCCGGCTACGACGGCCAGTGGCGCCAGGCCGCCTGGGCGCACGTGGCCCGTGGCGCCCGGATGATCGAGTACTGGCAGTGGCAGACCCTGCGCTTCGGCGCGGAGACCTACTGGGGCGGAGTCCTCCCGCACACCGGCAAGCCCGGCCGCGCGTACGCCGAAATAGCCCGGCTGGGCGCGGAGTTCGAGAAGGCCGGCCCGCTGGTCGCCGGTCTCGAACCCGATGCCGACATCACGATGGTCTACTCGACGCCGAGCAAGTGGCTGATGCAGAAGTACCCGCCGCTCGCGACGCCCGACGGCGAACCCGACGCCGCCGCCTACCACCGGCTCTTCGACCCCTTCTACCGCGGCGCCTTCGACGCGCGCCGCCAGGTGCGGATCGTGCACGCCCGGCAGCTGGGGGACATGACCCCCGAAGAGGCCGTACGGCGTCACCCCGTCCTCGTCGTGCCGGCGCTGTACGTCGTCGACGACGTCACCCTCGACCGGCTGGCGGCCTACGCGCACGCGGGTGGCCACCTGGTCCTCGGACCCCGCACCGGTTACGCCGACCACGAGGCCAGGGCCCGGCTCACCCCGGCCCCCGGTCGCCTCGCCGACGCCGCGGGGACGACGTACGACGAGTTCAGCAACCTCCACCAGGACGTCCCCGTGCACGGCGCGCCCGGCAGTCCGCTGCGACTCCCGGAGACCGCCGCCGCGACCCGGTGGATCGAGTGCCTGAACGCCACCGACGCCGAGGTGCTCGCGGGCTACGATCACCCGCACTTCGGCCGGTGGCCGGCGATCACCACCCGGGCGCACGGCACGGGCCGGGTCACCACCGTCGGCACGGCGCCCGGACGCGAGCTCGCCCGTGCGCTCGCCGAGTGGCTGGTGCCCACCGCGAGCCACGCCTGGCAGGACCTCCCCGAGTCGGTCACGGCGACGACCGGCACCTCACCCGACGGCCGTCGGGTCCACATCGTTCACAACTGGAGCTGGCAGCCCGCACGCGTGAGCGCGCCGGCCGATCTCTCCGACGTTCTGGACGGCACGTCCGTTCCCGTCGGTTCCCCGCTGGACCTCGGTCCTTGGGACGTTCGCGTGCTGATCACCGCAACACCGTGATTTTCCCCGAAGGAGGGGCAGTGAAGAGAAGAACCACAGCAAAGGCGCTGGGCAGCTCCATCGCGGCGGCGGCACTGCTGGCCGGCTCCGTGGCCGGCGCGCAGGCGTACAACCCCACGGGCGGCACCATGTACCAGCTGGGCGGTGAGCCGTGCCTGAAGGGGCGTGGCAACTGCGCGGTCTACCCGAAGTCGGCCCAGCTCCCGAGCGGTCGGCTGGTCGCGTCGTTCGAGAAGTCGACGGTCGTGACGTCGTCGGGCAGCGCGGCCGGGCAGACCCTCCCGGTCTACAAGAGCGACGACGACGGCACGAGCTGGCAGCCGCTGTCCGAGGTCAAGGCGCCGGCGTACCTCTCCAAGGACCCCGAGTACGCCAAGTACACGAGCAACTGGACCAACCCGTACCTGTACGTCCTCCCGAAGAGCGTCGGCGGGATGAAGGCCGGCACGCTGCTCCTGGCGAGTGTGGTCTCCGGTGACGACTACTACTACAAGGAGCACAAGGCGGCCGACCCGAACTGGACCCCGTCCAACGACGGCGACCGCAGCGATCTGGGCATCGCCCTGTACTCCAGCACGGACCAGGGCAAGACCTGGAGGATCCAGAACATCGTGGCGACCGCCGGCTGGCAGGGCGGCAGCGCGGGCGCGGTCGGCACGAACATCGCCGCCGCGAACAAGTACCAGCAGGTGGACCCGGTGTGGGAGCCGTACCTGATGGTCTACAAGGGCAAGCTGGTCTGCTACTACTCCGACGAGAACGACTACACCGGCTTCGACCCGGTCACCGGCGTCCCCCGGAAGGACCCCGCCAACGACACGGCCACCGACTCGCACGGCCAGATCCTCGTGCACCGGACCTGGGACGGCAGGAGCACCGGTTGGAGCGACCCCGTCGTCGACATCTCGGGGTCGACGCAGGACATGGGCGGCGGCAAGACCGAGATCGGCGGCGGCCGGCCGGGCATGACCAACGTCGTCCCCACGTCGGACGGCAGGTGGATGCTCACCTTCGAGTACTGGGGCGGCGGGGCCAACACCCGCTACGTCATCGCCGACGACCCGCTGAAGTTCTTCAAGGGGAGCCGGACGGGCATGTCGGTCGGCTCGCTGCCGGTCATCGCCGGTTCCCGTCCGCTCTCGGGCGGCGGCAGCCCGGTGCTGATCCGGTTGCCCGACGGGCGTCTCGTCTACAACGCGGCGAACAGCGGCGACGTGTGGGTCAACGACAGCGGCCGCAGCGACGGCGTGTGGACGGAGTACCAGACGACCTCGCCGGCCGGCTACAGCCGCAACCTCCAGTACGTCGACGGCACGGGCCGCATCGCGATCCTCAACAACCAGGGCACGTCCACGATCGCCTACGCCGAGGTCGACCTCGGCGACTCGGCCGACGCCTACTACCGGCTCGTCAACCGCAAGACCGGCCAGGTGATCGGCACCGGCAACAGGACGAACGACGCCAACCTCGGCAACGGGGACGCGCCGGACGTGGTCCTGGAGGACTCCGGGGCGGCGGCCGACCCCGACACCCAGCAGTGGCACGTGGTGGACGAGCCGAACGGCGGTACGACCCTGCTGAACAGGTCGGGTGGCCGCGCCGCCGCGATCTGGACGGGCAACGCCACCGTGGGGCAGCGCATCGGCCAGTGGGTCGACAACAGCTCGACGGGCAGCTGGAACCTCGTCAAGACCTCCGACGGCTACTACAGGCTCCAGGCCGTCAAGAACACCGCTCTCTACCTGACCGGCGCGTCCGCGGGGGCGCCGCTGACCCTCCAGAACGCGGCCGGTGACGGCTCGCAGGACTGGAAGCTCGTCCGCTGACTGGTGGTGGTGGTCCGGCGGCGGCGTCGGGCCACCGCCCTCCATCTGCCGTTCGGCGGACGGGCCATGGCTCCAAGCAGAATATCGAACGGTATTCGAAATGCCGAACAGAAAGGAGGTGTGAGGGTGAACGCCGACGACAGCGGGCAGCAGCCTCATTCCGACAACTACGTCGTGGGGATCGACTACGGGACACTGTCCGGGCGGGCCGTGGTGGTACGCGTCTCCGACGGCGCCGAACTGGCCGCCGCCGAGCACCCGTACACCCACGCCGTCCTCGACCGGCAGCTGCCCGACGGGACCGTGCTGCCGCCCGACTGGGCGCTCCAGGTCCCGTCCGACTACATCGACGTCCTGCGGATCGCCGTCCCGGAGGCGGTGGCGCGCGCCGGGGTGCGCCCGGAACAGGTCATCGGTGTCGGCACGGACTTCACCGCGTGCACGGTGCTGCCGGTGCTGGCCGACGGCACCCCCCTGTGCGAGCTGCCCGAGTACACCTCCCGCCCGCACGCCTACGTCAAACTGTGGCGCCACCACGCGGCCCAGGCCCAGGCCGACCGCATCACCGACCTGGCCGTGGAGCGGGAGGAGCCCTGGATCAAGCGGTACGGCGGGAAGATCTCCTCCGAGTGGGAGTTCGCCAAGGCGCTCCAACTCCTGGAGGAGGACCCGGAGGTCTACGGCCGCACCGAGCGCTGGATCGAGGCGGCCGACTGGATCGTGTGGCGCCTGTCCGGCACCTATCTCCGCAACGCCTGCACCGCCGGATACAAGGGCCAGTTCCAGGACGGCGGCTACCCCTCGCCCGAATACCTGGCCGCGCTCCACCCCGGCTTCGCCGACTTCGTCACCGACAAGCTGGAGCACCCGATCGGCCGGCTCGGTGACCGTGCCGGAGGGCTCACGGCCGAGGCGGCGGCCTGGACCGGACTGCCGGAGGGCATCGCGGTCTGTGTCGGCAACGTCGACGCCCATGTGACGGCGCCCGCGGCGACCGCCGTGGAGCCGGGCCGGATGGTGGCCATCATGGGCACCTCGACCTGCCACGTGATGAGCTCCGACCAGTGGGCCGAGGTGCCCGGCATGTGCGGGGTCGTCGACGGCGGCATCCTGCCGGGCCTGTGGGGCTACGAGGCGGGGCAGAGCGGCGTCGGCGACATCTTCGGCTGGTTCGTGCGCACCGGCTTCCCCGCGTCGTACGCCGAGGAGGCCGCGGCTCTCGGCCGCGACCCGCACGAGCACCTCACCGCGCTGGCGGCCGAACAGGCCGTGGGGGAGCACGGGCTGATCGCGCTGGACTGGCAGAGCGGCAACCGCAGCGTCCTGGTCGACCACGACCTCAGCGGCGTCCTGGTGGGCCTGACGCTGTCGACCCGCCCCGAGGACGTCTACCGGGCGCTGCTGGAGGCCACCGCCTTCGGCACCCGCACCGTCATCGAGGCGTTCACGTCCTCCGGGGTGCCCGTCGAGGAGCTGATCGTCGCGGGCGGTCTCACGAAGAACGCGCTGCTGATGCAGATCTACGCCGACGTCACCCGCCTGCCCCTCGGCGTCATCGACTCGGCGCAGGGACCCGCCCTGGGCTCGGCGATGCACGCCGCCGTCGCCGCGGGCGCGTACCCGGACATCAGGGCCGCGGCCCGGACCATGGGCAAGGCCCGCCCCGCCGTCTACCTCCCGGACCCCGAGCGGGCGGCCGCCTACGACCGCCTGTTCGCCGAGTACCGGCTGCTGCACGACTACTTCGGGCGTGGCGCCAACCAGGTCATGCACCGTCTGCGCCGCATCCGCGCCGAAGTCTCCGCCTCCTCCTGACCTGAAAACCCTGAAAGGGACACCCTCATGGACACCAACGTCCCCGCCTACCCCGATCACGAGATCTGGTTTCTCACCGGCAGCCAGGGCCTGTACGGCGACGATGTCCTGCGCCAGGTCGCCGACCAGTCCCGGAGCATCTCCGAGACGCTGGGCCGTCCCGGCAAGGTGCCGGTCAAGATCGTGTGGAAGCCGGTCCTGACCGACGCCGAGGCGATCCGCCGGATGTGCCTGGAGGCCTCCGCGTCCGACACCTGTGTGGGTGTGATCGCGTGGATGCACACCTTCTCCCCGGCGAAGATGTGGATCGCCGGCCTGAGCGCCCTGAACGTGCCGCTGCTGCACCTGCACACCCAGTACAACCTGTCGCTGCCGTGGCCGAGCATCGACATGGACTTCATGAACCTCAACCAGGCGGCCCACGGCGACCGCGAGTTCGGCCACATCGAGTCCCGGGTCGGCGTCGACCGCAAGATCGTCGCGGGCCATGCCACCGACCCGCGCGTGATCCGGCGGATCACCGCCTGGGCCCGGGCCGCCGCCGGCCGCCACGCCTCGCGCGGCCTGCGCCTCGCGCGCTTCGGCGACAACATGCGGGACGTCGCGGTCACCGAGGGCGACAAGGTCGAGGCCCAGATCCGCTTCGGCTTCTCCGTCAACACCTACGGCGTCAACGACCTGGTCGCCGTCGTCGACGACGTCGAGGACAAGGCGGCGGCCGAACTCGCCTCCGAGTACGTCGAGTTGTACGACGTCGTGCCGGCCCTGCGCCCGGGCGGCATCCGCCACGACTCCCTCCTGTACGCGGCCCGCCAGGAGATCGGCCTGCGTGCCTTCCTCACCGAGGGCGGTTTCACCGCGTTCACCACCAACTTCGAGGACCTGGGCGGCCTGCGCCAGCTGCCCGGTCTCGCTGTGCAGCGGCTGATGGCGGACGGCTTCGGCTTCGGCGGCGAGGGCGACTGGAAGACCTCGGCGCTGCTGCGCACGATGAAGGTCATGGGCCAGGGACAGCCCGGCGGCACCTCCTTCATGGAGGACTACACCTACCACCTCGGCCCCGGGGAGCCGCGCATCCTCGGCGCGCACATGCTGGAGGTCTGTCCGTCGGTGGCCGCCGACCGCCCCAGCTGTGAGATCCACCCGCTGTCCATCGGCGGCCGCGAGGACCCGGTCCGCCTGGTCTTCAACGCTGCCGAGGGCCCCGCCGTGGTGGTCGGCCTCTCCGACCTCGGCGACCGCTTCCGGCTCACCGCCAACGCCGTCGACGTCATCTCCCCGAGCGAGCCGCTGCACCGCCTGCCGGTCGCGCGGGCGGTGTGGAAGCCGCGGCCCTCGCTCGCGCAGTCCGCCGAGAGCTGGCTGCTGGCCGGCGCCCCGCACCACACGGTGCTCAGCTCCGCCGTCGACCTGGAGACGCTGACCGACTACGCGTCCATGACCGGCGTCGAGCTGCTCACCATCGACGAGAACACCAGCACCGACCGGTTCGCCAAGGAGGTCCGGTGGAACGCCGCGTATCACCGCCTGGCCCAGGCACTGTGACGGCCGCGAACCGGGCTCCGGGAGAGACCCGATGACCGTAGGAGTCCGCGCCGGCCTCCGACAGGAGGTCCTGGACGCCAACCTGACCATCCCCCAGGTCGGCCTGGCGACCCTGACCTGGGGCAATGTGAGCGGAGTCGACCGTGAGGCGGGGGTGTTCGTCATCAAGCCCTCGGGAGTGCCGTACGAGGACCTGACCATCGACCACCTGGTGACGGTACGGCTGTCCGACGGAGAGGTCGTCGACGGCGACCTGCGTCCCTCCACGGACACCGAGACCCACCGCTGCCTGTACCTGGCGTTCCCGTCGGTGGGCGGTGTGACCCACACCCATTCCACCCACGCCGTCGCCTTCGCCCAGGCCCGCCGGGACATACCGGTGCTCGGCACCACCCACGCCGACAGCTTCAACGGGCCGATCCCCGTCACCCCGGACCTGACCGCGGAGCAGTGCGCGAAGGACTACGAGTACAACACCGGGCGCATCATCGTGGACTTCCTGGAGGAGAGCGACCAGAGGGCGGTCGAGGTCCCGGCCGCGCTGGTGGCGAACCACGGTCCCTTCACCTGGGGGGCCACCGCCCGCAAGTCCCTGGAGCACGCGATCATCTGCGAGGCCGTCGCCGACATCGCCCTGCACACCCTCAGCCTGGGCGTGAGCGCGCCCCCGCCCCCGCATCTCCTCGCCCGTCACTACACCCGCAAGCACGGCCCGGACGCCTACTACGGCAATCCGTGAGCCGAACGGCCGCCGGGTGCGTGACGGTTCGTCACACACCCGGCGGTCCCGCGTCGCCCGTTTTCAGCTGGTCGGCAGCCAGGTGTCGACGACCTCCGCGAGCTCTTCCTGGCTGCGGAAGACGTGCCCGTTGAGGCCGACCGCCTGCGCCGCGCGGACGTTCTCCTCGCGGTCGTCGACGAAGAGGAAGTCGGCCGGCGCGGCCTGCAGGGCGGCGACGCAGTACCGGTAGGCGGCCGGGTCGGGCTTGGCCGCGCCGATCCTGCCGGAGAAGGCCACGTGGTCGAGGTCGTTCAGCCAGGGCTGGGCGGCGAGGAAGGCGTCCGCGTGGTCCGCGGGGATGTTGGACAGCAGCGCGACCCGGGCGCGTTCCCGCAGGCCGAGCACGTAGGTGATCATGCTCTCGTCGACACGGGACCAGCTGTCGATGTCGGTGAGCCGCAGTTCCTCGATCGTGTCCGCGTCGGCGGGGCGGGACAGCGCGTGCAGGACGTCGGTCCAGTACGCGGAGGCGGTATGCCGGCCGGCGTCGTAGGGCGGGCGGTGGGTCCAGTAGGCCGTGGCGAAGGCGTCGGCGGAGGTGTGGCAGCGGGCGGCCATCTTCTCCAGGGCGCCCGGGCGCTGGTGGCGGGCTATGACCCCGAAGAGGTCGAAGAGCACGATGCGGCGGCGGTCGGTGGACATGCGGATTCCTCGGGGTCTCGGTGCTCGTGGTGTTCGGGTCAGGGCCGGTGAGGCAGCGCGCGGGCGAGCGAGTCCAGGGCGGCCGGCCGGTCGGGGCCCGCCGGGGCGAGGACGACGCTGGTCGCCCCGGCCGCGTGGCGGGCGTCGATCGCCGCACGTGCCTGGTCGGGCGTGCCGGCGATGCTCAGCGCTCGGACCCACTCGGCGGGCATCGTCCGCGCGAAGTGCCGGCCGTCCGGGCTGACGGCGCGGTGTGCGCGCAGTTCCTCGGCGAACGGCAGCGGGTCGATGTGCGCGGCCCACTGCGGGTCGCCGACCGATTCCAGCGCCGCGCGGACACGGGTGAGGGCGGCCTCCTCGTCGTCGTCCACGGCGGCGGCGTCGTAGACGACGATCTCCGGAGGGTTCGTGGCGTCGGCGCCCAGGTTGCGCAGGGACGCGGTGATGTACCCGGGGGCGGCCGGCTCGGCCAGGAGGAGTCCGTCGGCGACCTCGCCCGCGACCGCCTGCGACTTGGGGCCGCGGACGCCCAGGATCACCGGCGGGACGATCTCCGGGATCTCGGTGAGGACGACGCCCTCGCAGCGCACGTACCGGCCGTTCTCGGGGCCGGGCTCACCGGCGACGAGCAGACGCAGCGCCCTCGCGTACTCCTTGATCAGCGTCACCGGGCTGGCGGGCCAGGAGCCGACCTGGCGCATCCACGCGGGCATGCCGTGGCCGATGCCCGCGATGACCCGGCCGGGGTGCAGCTGGGCGAGGGTGGCCAGCTCCATCGCGGCGAAGGCCACGTTGCGGGCCCCGGCGGGCATGATGCCGATGCCGACGGTGAGGTTCGTGGTGGAGGCGAGGACGGTGGCGGCCTGGGCGACGCCTCCGCGCCAGCCGAGGTCCTCCACCACCCAGACCTGGTCGAATCCGAGCTCCTCGGCACGCCGGACGTAGGGCAGCACCTCGCCGACGGGCAGATCGAGCGGAAGCATGACACCGACGCTGCCACGGGCGGGCGCTACGGGGGACTCGGACATCGGGGGCTCCTTCGGTCGGCCGAGGCCTGCGCAGGTCGGCTGAGGTCTGTCGGGATCGGCTGAGGTCTGTTGCGATCGGCTGAGATCTTCCGTCCCCGGTCCGTGGGGACCGGGGAGGTCAGGGCTTGTGCGGCACGGTTGTCAGGGACCGTGCCGCACAAGCGGTCAGTGGGTGTTGCCGCACAGCTCGTGCTCGCGGGCGTCGGCCGCCGCCCTCTCGCCCCGGCGGACGACGACCGGGTCGGTGCGCAGGACGCGGGCCCCCACGGCGGTCGTCACGCACAGCAGCGCCAGCAGGACGAAGGCGTGGTCGAGGGAGACGAGGCGGGTCAGCCAGCCGATCACGGCGGGGCCGGCGAGCATGCCGACGTAGCCGAGCCCCGCCACGCGGGAGACGTTGGCCCCGGCGGCGGAGGGGTCGGCGTGCCCGGCCGCGCTGAACAGCTGCGGGATGCAGCCGGACAGGCCCAGGCCGAACAGCGCCCAGCCGGTGAACACGACCCACATCCACGGGGCGACGGTCACCAGGGTGATGCCGACGGCGGCCACGCTCGCGCCGTACCGCAGGATCGCCACCGCCCCGAACCGCAGGACGAGACGGTCGGCGAGCAGCCGGCCGAGGGTCATGGCCGCGGCGAAGGTGCCGTACGCGAAGGCCGCCGTGGTGGCGGGCGCACCCATGACGTCCTTCAGGTGCAGGGCGCTCCAGTCGTTGGCGGCGCCCTCGCACAGCATGACCATCAGCGCCAGGCCGGCCAGCAGCCAGACCCGGCCCGGGGCGCCGCGGCGCCCGCCGGTCTCCGCCCTGAGGCCGCGCCTCCGGGCGGCGGGAGCGGCAGGCAGCAGGGCGCGGGCCGAGGCCAGGGCGACGACGACGCCCGCGGCCCCCATGGCGGCCATGCTCGCGGCCGGGTTCAGGCCGACGCTCGCCGCGCCCGCGCCGGCGAGCGCGGCGAGGACTCCGCCGACGGAGAACGTGGCGTGGAAGCCGGACATGACGGGGCGGCCGTACGCCCGCTCCACGTGCACGGCGTGGGCGTTCATGCTCACGTCCAGGCAGCCGTTGCAGAACCCGAAGACCAGCAGCGCGGCCGCGAGCGTCCACGGGTCCTGGGCCAGACCGGGCAGGAACAGGGTCACGCCGCACAGGACACCGCCCGCGGGCACCACGGTGCGGGTGCCGAGTCGGTCGGTCAGGGGACCGGCCACCTGCATACCCGCGAAGGCCCCGACCCCGAGCACCACCAGCAGGCCGCCGAGCGCGGCGTGGCTGATGCCGACGCGCTCCTCGATCGCGGGGATGTGCACCACCCAGGTGCCCATCAAGGTGCCGCACAGGACGAAGTAGACGTAGGTCGCCACACGGGCGGCTCGCAGGGGATGTTCCATGCCGTCCACCATAACGAACATGCTTCATGTTTGAAAGTCGGGCTAATGAACACCTTTCTTGTTCGTTTCGAGGTGGTGTTCAATCGCCGTATGAGCAACGCACACCGGCACGGGCTGATCGCGAAGGTCGTCCGGGACTCCGGAGGCGCCACGGTCCAGGAACTGGCGGAACTGACCGGCGCCTCGGAGATGACCATCCGTCGGGACCTCGACACCCTCGCCGCCCATGGCGTCCTGGAGCGCGTCCGCGGCGGGGCCCGCACCCTGCTGCTGCGGGGCGAGGAGCCGCCCTTCGCCCTGCGCGCCCGCGAGGCGGTGGAGGCCAAGCGCCGGATCGCCGCCGAGATCTCCGCCCTCGTCGCCGACGGCGAGAGCGTCCTGCTGGACAGCGGCACCACCTGCCTGGAGGTCGCCCGCCTGCTGCGGGAGCGGCCCGTCACCCTGATGCCCCTGTCCCTGCAGGCCATCCACCTGATCGCCGAGACACCCGGCCCGGCCACCCTGGTCGTGCCCGGCGGACAGCCCCGCACCTCCGAGGGAGCCCTCACGGGCCCCCTCGCCCTAGCCTCCCTGGCCGCCGTGCGCTTCGACACCGCGGTCATCGGCTGCTGCGGGCTGAGCGCGGCCGACGGTCTGACCGCCTACGACCTCGACGACGCCGCGGTGAAGAAGGCGGGCATGGCCTCCGCCCGCCGTGTCGTCGCCGCAGCCGACGGCAGCAAACTCGGCCACACCGCCTACGCCTGGGTCGGTCCCGCCGCCCTCGTGCAGACCCTCGTCACGGACGCCGACGCGGCTGCCGAGGAGGTCACCGCGCTCGAAGCCGGCGGAACCGTCGTCCGGACCGTCTGACCTCGCGTCCTGGGCCTCAGCCCGCGGACGTGCGGATGAACGAGGCGGCCCTCTCGCCGATCATGATGGCGGGGGCGTTGGTGTTCCCGGTGACCAGGGTCGGCATGATCGACGTGTCCGCCACGCGGACGTTGTCGAGGCCGCGCACCCGCAGTTCGTGGTCGACGACCTTGCCCATCATGCAGGTGCCCGACGGGTGGTAGAAGGAGAACGACTGCGTGCGGATGAAGTCGTCGATGTCCTGGTCGCTGTCCGACACGGGGGCGAGCCCGGCGTCGGCGGCCCCGCGCAGGTCCGACTGCAGCAGGGACGTCAGCCGCTGCTCACGGGCGATGCGCATGCACAGGCGGACGCCCTCGCGCAGCCGCCGGCGGTCGTCGGGGTCGTCGAGATAGTTGTGGAAGATGCGCGGCTTGGCATAGGGGTGGGAGTGCCGCAGCCGCACCGAGCCGCGGCTCGCGGGCCGCGCGACGTAGGGCCCGAACGACATGCCCGGCTCCAGCGGCGCGGCGAGACCCTCGTCGCGGACGATGCCCAGCGCGGCGTGCACCTGGATGTCCGGGGCGGGCACGTCGTCGCCGGAGCTGAAGAAGCCGCCGGTCTCGTTCCACGCCATCGGCCCGGTGCCCTGCTCGCGCAGGAGTCGCTCCTCCGCGGAGGTGTCCGGCCCGAGGAGCGGCTCGGTGTCGCTGAAGAAGCTGATGAAGCACCCGGTGTGGTCCTGCATGTTCCTGCCGACGTCCGGCAGGTCGTGCAGCGGGGTGACGCCTCCCGCGGTCAGTTCGTCGGCCGGACCGACGCCGGACTGGAGGAGCAGGTGCGGCGAGTTGTAGGCCCCGAGGGACAGCACGATCTCGCGGTCGACGTGGATCGTCCGGACGGTTCCGAGGTGGTCGACCTCCAGGCCGGCGGCGCGTGAGCCGTCGAAGCTGAGACGCAGAGCGATCGTCGACGGAAGCACGGTGAGGTTCGGACGTCCCGCGGCCGGCTCCAGGAACGCGATCGCGCTGCTGCACCGCAGCCCGTTGCGCTGCGTGACCTGGTGGTAGCCCACGCCCTCCTGCTCGGCTCCGTTGAAGTCCGAGTTGTACTTGTGGCCCGCGTCCTGAGCGGCCTCCACCCACGCCGTCAGCAGCGGGTGGACGGAGTTCGGGTTGCTGACGGTGAGGGGACCGCCGACGCCGTGGAAGTCGTCGGCCCCGCGCTGGTTGTCCTCGGACTTCTTGAAGAACGGCAGGACGTCGTCGTATCCCCAGCCCGGGTTGCCGAGCCGCTCCCACGTGTCGTAGTCGTAGCGGTGCCCGCGGACGTACAGCATCGTGTTCATCGAGCTGGTGCCGCCGATCGCCCGGCCCCGGGGCAGATAGGCGCGGCGCCCGCCGAGCCGCGGCTCGGGCTCCGTCTGGAAGTCCCAGTCGAACGCGGTCTTGAGCTGCTGCGAGAACAGGGCCGGGATCTCGAACAGGCGGCCCTTGGCCGGCGGCCCGGCCTCGATCAGCGCGACCGTGACCCCCGGATCCTCGGACAGCCGGGCCGCGACCGCACAGCCTGCCGATCCTGCCCCGACGACGACATAGTCGTACGATTCCCTAGCCATTTCGCCTCCAAGAAGCTCGTTTCTGGAGAGGCTAGGGAGGTCGGGCATGCTCAGCCCATGCACGAAGTGAGCAACTCGGGCGGCGCTCGTTACCCATTCCGTGCATGTGCCGAATCCGTGCCGCTGCTTAGGCTCTCTTCGAAATACCGCGGCAAAGAGGGGACCCCGATCTCATGTCCGACCCGGTCCGTAAGGATTACACGCCCCCGGACGTTCAGCCCGAGGCCCTCGTATCAGTCGGCGCCGCCGAGGAGATCAGCACCGACGTCCTGATCATCGGCTCCGGCATGGGCGGTTCCGCGCTGGCCTGGGCGCTGAAGGATTCCGGTCTCGACGTGCTCGTCGCCGAGCGCGGCCATTTCCTTCCTCGCGAACCCGAGAACTCGCAGCCGGCCGAGATGTATCTCAAAGGCCGGTACAAGAACGCCGGCTACTGGTACGACGGCAGCAACGGCAAGCCGTTCGCGCCGGGCGTGTATTACTGGGTGGGCGGCAACACCCGTTTCTACGGCGCGATGCTGCCCCGATTCCGGCGCAGCGACTTCACCGAGGTGGAACACCACGAGGGCGTCTCGCACGCCTGGCCTTTCGGTTACGACGACCTGGAGCCCTTCTACACCGCCATGGAGGAACTGCTCCAGGTGCACGGGCAGACCGGCGAGGACCCGACCGAGCCGCCCCGCTCCAAGCCCTATCCCCATCCGGCGCTCCAGCACGAACCGGAGATCGAGCGGTTCTCCCGATCGCTGCGCAGGCAGGGCCTGCACCCGTTCCACACCCCGAACGCCCTGAACATCAGCACCCAGGCCGACCGCGCCGCCGTGACGACCGCCGACGGCTGTCCGGACGACACGGGCATGAAGTCCGACGCCGAGAACCGGCTCCTGCTGCCCGCGCTGAGCCACGGCGTGAAGATCCTCACGGGGGCGGAGATCACCCGTCTGATCACCTCGCCCGACGGCCGGAAGATCGTCGCCGCCGAGGCACGGCACGCGGGCCGGATCATCCGCATCAACGCCAAGTCCTTCGCCCTCGCCGGAGGCGCCGTCAACTCGGCCGCGCTGCTGCTGCGTTCGGCCGGCGACGCGCACCCCCAGGGGCTCGCCAACTCGTCCGGACTGCTGGGCCGCAACTACATGGTCCACAACAGCACGTTCTTCGTCGGGGTGAACCCGCTGCGGACCAACCCCACCAAGTGGCAGAAGACGCTCGGCCTGAACGACTTCTACGAAGCCGGACCGGGGACGCGCTTTCCGCTCGGGAACCTCCAGATGCTGGGCAAGCTCCAGGCCCCCATGCTCAAGCCCGCGCGTCCGTGGGCGCCGACGTGGGCCCTGAAGCTCATGGCGGCCAGAAGCCTCGACATCTACCTGACGACCGAGGACCTCCCGTCCCGGGACAACCGGGTACGCGTGGACGGCGACCGCATCCTCATCGACTGGACGCCGACCAACCTCGCGCCCCACCACGAACTCGTGCGCCGGGTGACCCGGGCCGTCCGCAGGGCCGGCTATCCGCTGATCTTCACCCAGCGCATGGGCATCGAGACCAACTCCCACATGTGCGGAACGGCCGTGGCCGGCCAGGACCCGACGCGCAGCGTGCTCGACCCGCTGTGCCGCAGCCATGACGTGGAGAACCTCTGGCTGGCCGACTCGTCGTTCTTCCCGTCCTCGGCGGCACTCAACCCGGCCCTCACGATCGGGGCGAACGCGCTGCGTATCGCCCCGTCCCTCGCGCGGACGACGAAGGCCGCGTAGCGGTCAGGTCCGCCGCAGCGTCGGCTTGCGCAGCAGGTCGTGTCCGCGCACGGCCAGTTGCAGGCGCTGCTGGTTGCTGACCTGGGTGAGGTCGAGGCCGAGGATCTCGGAGAGCTTGTCGAGCCGGTGGTAGAGGGTGCGCCGCTGGATGAAGAGCTCCTCGGCCGCCCGGGCCTTGTTGCCGCCGGAGTCGAGGAACGTGCGCAGGGTGGGCAGCAGAGGGTTCTTCGCCAGTGCGTCGTGTTCGAGGAGCGGACCGAGTTCGTCCTCGACGTACCGCCTCAGCTCGGGCCCCTCCGAGAGGGCGACGAGCAGGCGCAGTGCTCCCAGGTCGTCGAAGTGACGCACCTCCGCGGTCGAGGCCGCCGCGGCGACGGACGCCGCACTGCGGCTCTGGCGCAGCGCCAGGGGGAGGGCCGCCGGCTCCACGACCCGGCTGACGCCGGCCCGTACCCCGTGATCGGCGAGCAGCGTCCGGACATGGCCCGCGTCCGTGCGCGCGGGCAGGCCCACGACCGCCACGTCGAAGTCCCCGGTGTCGCCCACGACGGCAGGCCAGCCGGCGTCCTCCAGGAGGGGGGCGAGGAGGTGGTCCTTCGTGAGCTCCTCGTCACCTGCCCATGCCGTGACGACGATCAGGTCCCGGCCCCGCAGGTCCTGGCCGAGCGCCAGGCCGAGGATCACGAACCGCTCGCCCGTGATGTCGCCGAGCAGCAGCCGGTTGAGCAGTGCCGTCTGGCGCTGGGAGGCACGGGCGCCGCTCTCCCGCTCGCTCAGCAGCGAGATCGCGATGGCCGCGGCGGCCCGCTCCAGCGTGCGCAGTTCGGGCGGGCTCGGCCGCTGTCCGCCGTGCAGAAGGTGCAGCCAGCCCCATGACTCGCCCCGGAGCACCACGGGCTGGCGGGCGCAGGGCGCGACCTCGCGGAACGAGGCGGCGGGGGCCGTGGGCACCCCGGGATCCTGCGTCGCGAGCGAGGTGTGGCGTTCGTGGATCGCCCGGGAGTGCGCACTCCACTCGTCCACGGTCCGGTCGGCCTCCGGCGTCGCGCCGCCGTACGCCAGCATCTGGTGGGCGACGTCCTCCAGCACCACGGGGTGCCCGGTGCGCCGGGCCAGCTCCCTGACCACGCCGACGTAGTCCTCGTCCGCCAGGAGCAGGTCCATGAACGCCTGGCTGGTCGCCTCCTCGGCGATCAGCTGCTTCACGCGCATCCCGACGAGCACCTCGTGGACCTGGGCGGAGGTCTCGACGAAGGGAATCTCGTCGGCGAGTCCCACCAGGGGCAGGCCGACCGCTTCCGCCTCCTCGATCACCGCCTCCGGCATGGCGTCGAACATGCGGCCGGCCAGTTCGACGACGAGCACGGCCGCGTGGGCGTCCGCGAGCCGCCGGACGAAGGCACGCTGCTCGAACGGGGTCGCCCCCATGCCGAGGCCGGCCGTCAGCAGCATCTCCTGACCCGTGAGGAAGCGGTGGATGTCCGGGATCTCACCGGTGTGCACCCAGCGCACGGGGCGGTCCAGATTCCTCTCCCCGGCGTACACGCGCACGGTCGTGCGCGTGAACACCTCAAGCTCCAGCGCGGTGCGAACAGTCAGGACTTCAGCCATGAGCCACTACCTCGGTGTGTGCAGGACGCGCGTCCAATATTGCACACACTGTGCCTGTCCTCACACCCCCCGTTTCCCCAGACTTCAGGGCAAGCCCGCAGGCACGACCCGTGCAAGGAGTGCAGAGTGTCAGCCCAACACCAGACCATCAAGGCTCCTGTCGCCGTGAAGACGTCGCGGACCAGCCGTCCGGAAATCGTCGAGACCGTCGCGGACGTGATCGCCGACGTACGGGCCAACGGCGACGCCGCCGTGCGCCGCTGGTCGCAGAAGTTCGACGACTGGAGCCCGCAGTCCTACCGGCTCGGCCCCGACCAGGTCGCCTCCGTCGTCTCCTCCGTCCCCGAGACCGTCCTCGACGACCTGCGGTTCGTCCAGAAGCAGGTCCGCGGCTTCGCCCAGGCGCAGCGGGACTCCCTCACCGCCTTCGAGGTGGAGACCCTGCCCGGAGTGTTCCTGGGGCAGCGCAACATCCCCATCGGCGCGGCCGGCGCCTATGTGCCCGGCGGCCGCTACCCCCTCACCGCCTCGGCCCACATGACCGTCCTGACGGCCAAGGTCGCCGGTGTCGAACGGGTCGCCGCGACGACTCCGCCGGACCGGGGCGCCCCGCCGCCCGTCAGCATCGCCGCGATGCACCTGGCCGGGGCCGACGAGATCTACGTCATGGGCGGCGTCCAGGCCGTGGCGGCGCTGGCGCTGGGCACCGAGACGATCGACGCCGTCGACATGCTCGCGGGGCCCGGCAACGCCTACGTGGCGGAGGCCAAGCGCCAGCTCTTCGGCGAGGTCGGCATCGACCTCTTCGCCGGACCGACGGAGGTGCTGATCGTCGCCGACGACACCGCGGACCCGTTCGTGGTGGCGACGGACCTGCTGTCCCAGGCCGAGCACGGTCCCGACTCCCCGGCCGTCCTCATCACGACCTCCGAGGAGGTGGGCAGGCAGACCATCGCCTGGGTGGACAAGCTCCTGCCCGACCTGCCCACCGGCGGGGTCGCCGGCCCTGCCTGGCGAGACCACGGCGAGGTGATCGTGGTCCCGACCCTGGACGCCGCCTACGCCCTCGCCGACGAATACGCCAGCGAGCATGTCCAGATCCTCACCGCCGAGCCCCGCGAGGCGCTGCACCGCATGCGCAACTACGGCGCCCTGTTCCTCGGGGAGAAGACCTGCGTCGCGTACGGCGACAAGGTCATCGGCACCAACCACGTGCTGCCCACCCTGGGCGCGGCCCGCTACACCGGGGGCCTCTGGGTCGGCAAGTACCTCAAGACCGTGACCTACCAGGAGGTCCGGGACCCCGCGTCCAGCGCCCGGCTCGGCGAGATCTGCGGCAGGGCCTCGCGCATCGAGAACTTCGAGGGACACGCGCGCTCGGGAGACGTCCGCGCCGCGCGCTACGGATCGGCCCGTCTGGACTGGACCGACCACACCTTCGAGCAGAGCTGATCCGCGATGACGGATCGCGCCTTATGCCGGCGCGCCGAAGCGGCCCGGCAGCCGTCCGACAAGGAGTACCTCCAGCACCTCCCCCTAGACCCACGGAGATCGTCATGTCAGCCACCGACCACGAGGCGCACTCGGCGCCCGCATCCACCCCCGTAGGCCGATCGGACGGGGAGCCGAGCCCCGTCTCCTCCGCCGCGGACGCGGAAATGCTCGCCGTACTCGGCTATGAGCAGAAGTTCGACCGAAAGGTCAGCCTGTGGGGCAACTTCGCCCTGGGCTTCGTGTACCTCTCGCCCCTCGTGGGTGTCGTGTCCCTCTTCGCGGTCGGTCTGGCGACGGCCGGCGGACCGTCCATCTTCTGGATAGGCATCGTCGGGGCCGGGCAGTTCCTGGTCGCGCTGGTCTTCGGTGAGGTCGTCTCCCAGTTCCCGCTCGCCGGCGGGCTGTACCAATGGGTGAGACGGCTGTGGAACGGACGCTACGCGTGGTTCAACGCGTGGATCTACATCTGCACCATCACCATCGGCATCACCAGCACCGCACTCTTCAGTTCGGACTTCCTGGCCAGCCTCTTCGCGGGAACCGCCGACGTGCCCGGCATCAGCTCCACCCCCGCCCAGCGGCTGTGGATCGCGGTCGGCATGACCGTCGTCTGCCTGATCTGCAACTGTTTCGGCACCAGGACCCTGGCTCTGATCTCGAAGATCGGACTCGCCGCGGAACTGATCGGCATCGTTCTCGTGGGCTTCTACCTGCTGATCTTCGAACGGCACAACTCCGTCTCGATCTTCTTCCAGACCAGCAGCTCCAACCACGACAGCTACCTCGTGGCCTTCGTCGCCGCCTCGCTCGTCGGACTCTTCCTCTTCTACGGCTTCGAGGCGTGCGGCGAGATCGCGGAGGAAGTCCCCAACCCTTCCCGCAGCATCCCGCGGGCCATGCAGCTGACCGTGGCCGTAGGCGGAGTGGCCGCGCTCCTCGCGTTCGTCGGTTACGCGCTCGCCGCTCCGGACCTCGCCTCGATCCTCTCGGGCAAGGACAGCAACCCGATCCCCTCGATCCTGCAGAGCTCGCTCGGCATCGTGGGCACGAAGGTGGTGCTCGCGGTCACCATCACGTCCTTCATCGCCGGTGTGATGAGCCAGCAGGCCGCCGCCAGCCGCATCGTCTTCTCCTTCGCCCGCGACGACATGTTCCCGGGATCCCGCGTCTTCTCGAAGATCTCGCGCAAGCACCGCGTCCCCATGAACGCGTTGCTGGCCGTGAACGTCGTGCCGCTGTTGATCTACGTGTTCGTCTACTTCTCGCCCGACTCCCTCACCAAGATCGTGTCGTTCCAGGTGCTGGCCGGATACGCGGCGTTCATGATGGTCGTACTGGCCGCGCTGCGGATGCGGCTGAAGGGCTGGCGTCCCGCCGGAGCCTGGACCCTCGGCCGCTGGGGCTTCGTGGTGAACGTGGCGGCCCTGGTCTACGGCGTGCTCGGGATGATCCTGCTCGCCCTGCCCACCGGCGGCGCGGGAACCTCGTTCGTGGACCAGTGGATCGCACTCGTCGGGTTCATCGTGGTCTCGGCGGTGGGCCTGGTGTACCTGCTGACCATGAAGCCGGACCGCAAGTCCACCGCGCCGGAAGGCGACGCGATGGAGGTGGCCGCGCGCCTGCGCAGCCGCGCCGCTGCCCTGGAGAGCACGACCGGAGGGAACCCCGCATGACACGCGTCCTGTATCTGTACGGAGGCTGGCCCGGGCACAAGCCCTACCAGGTGGCCGAGGAATGGGCCCTCCCGATCTTCAAGAACCTCGGTTTCGACGTCGACGAGACCAACGACATCTTCTCGCTCGACGCCGACCTGACCGGCTACGACCTCATCGCGCTCAACTGGAACAACGCCCTGCTGTCGGAAGGGCTGACCGCCGCCCAGGAGTCGAATCTGCTGGGGGCGGTGGAGAACGGCACCGGCGTCGCCGCCTGGCACGGCGCGGCCGCCGCGTTCCGCACCAGCCTCAAGTACCACTGGCTGCTCGGCGGCAGCTTCCTCGAACACCCCGCCGGCGAAGGCGTGAAGTACCCCTACGAGGTCAGCGTCACGGACACCGGCCACCCGATCACCGCCGGGGTGAAGGACTTCCGGGTCGCCTCGGAGCAGTACTACATGTCCGTCGACCCCAACAACCACGTCCTGGCCGAGTCCACGTTCACCGGTGAGCACCTGCCCTGGCTGGAGGGAAAGACGATCCCTCAGGCCTGGACCCGCACCTGGGGACAGGGCCGCGTCTTCTACAGCGCGGTCGGACACGACCTCGACGACCTCCAGAACCCGGACGTCACCCGCCTGTGCACCCAGGGCTTCGCCTGGGCCGCCCGCCGCCCCGCCTGACCCCACCGTCCGACCCGAGCTGATCGGAAACCCACCATGCCCGTCCTCACCGGAGGCCAGATCGTCGCGCGGACCCTGCGCAACTACGGGGTCGACGTCGTAGCCGGAATCCCCGGCCACGGCATCTGGTCACTGACCGACGCCTTCCTCGACGACGAGTCCAGGATCCCCTTCGTCCAGACCTTCCACGAGCAGAGCGCCGTCCACCTCGCCGACGGCTACTACCGCGTCACCGGCCGCCCGCAGGCCGCGGTGACCTCCATCGGCGCCGGCGCGAGCAACACCGTCATCGGCATGGGCACCGCGTTCACGGACTCCACCAGCGTCCTGGTCGTCACCGGCGGCCCGCCGACCCATATGCGCGGCCACGGACTGCTCCAGGAACTCGACCGTTACACGGCCAACGACTTCCCCAAGGTGGCCGAGGCCGTCAGCAAGCGGCACTGGGTCGTCACCCGGGTCGAGGAACTCCCCTTCGTCCTGCACCGCTGTTTCAACTCCATGCTGACCGGCCGTCCGGGCCCCGTGCACCTCGAAGTCCCCATGGACGTACAGGCCGAGGCCGCGAACGTCGAACTCCACGACCTGGAGCGCCGTATCCCGGTGGGCCGCCAGCACCCCGACCCGGAAGCCGTGGACCGCGCGGTCGACGTGCTGCGCGCGGCCACCCGGCCGGTCATCGTGGTCGGCGGCGGCGCGATCACCTCCGAGGCCTCCGACCAGGTCCTCGCGCTCGCCGAGAAGTGGCAGATCCCGGTCGTCACCACGTGGAACGGCAAGAGCGCCTTCCCCGAGGACCACGAGCTGTTCGCCGGCAGCGTCGGCCAGACCGGCACCATGACCGGCAACGCGATCGCCAGCTCCGCCGACGTCGTCATCTCGGTCGGCTGCCGCTTCACCGACTGGTCCGCCTCCAGCTACGCCAAGGGCATCAGCTTCTCCATCCCCCCGGCGAAGCTCATCCACATCGACATCGACCCGCACGAGATCGGCAAGAACTACCCCGCCGAGGTGGGCATCGTCGCGGACGCGCAGCGCGCCGTGGCCGCGATCGTCGACTCCCTGCCCTCGAAGGGCGTCGACCGCTCCGAGTACCTCGCCGAACTCGCGAGCCTCAAGCGGGACTGGGAGGAGAAGCTCGCCGGCCGCCGTGACAGCGACCGCTTCCCGTTCACCTCCCAGCGCCCGCTCGGAGCCCTGCGCAACGTGCTCCCGCGCGACGCGATCATCGTCGCCGGCTCGGGCAACACCCAGGGAGCGGTCAAGCAGACCTTCCCGGTCTACAACCCGCGCACCCACCTCACCTCCGGCGGCTTCTCCTCCATGGGCTGGGCGATCCCGGCCGCCGTCGGCGCCAAGCTCGCCCGGCCGGAGAGCCCGGTGGTTTGCGTCCTCGGCGACGGCGACTTCCTGATGACCTCCCAGGAGATCGCCCTCAGCGTCACCGCCGGCGCGCCGGTGATCTTCGTGGTCCAGAACAACGCGGGCTACATGTCGATCCGCGGCGGCCAGCGCAAGCAGACCTCGCGCCACATCGGCACCGAGTTCTCCCACCCCGACGGCTCGCCGTACAGTCCCGACTTCGCGGCCATGGGCCGGGCCTTCGGCATCGAGTCGTACAAGGTGAACGACGCCGAGTCCCTGGAGCCGACGCTGCGCAAGGCGGTCCAGTCCGGGGCCCCCGCCCTGATCGAGGTTCCCACGGACCGCGACGCCGCGGGCCCCTGGGTCCCCGGGTGGTGGGACTTCCCGATCCCGGCGTACATCAAGGACGAGCGCCAGGACGAGTACGACCGCATCCGGGCCACGGAGCAGCACCTCTGACCTCGCCCCGCACCTGGCACCACCGACCGCCCGCGCAGCCGAGACCCGGCGGCACGGGCGGTCGTCGTTCCCGCGAGGACTCGTCGACCACGAGTGTGCGGGAACACGACGCGCTCGGACGGGGAGTCCGGCGCCGGCCTTCTTCAATCTGTGCGCACGGGGCGGAAGTCGGCCGGTCAAGGCGAGCGGTCATGGCGACCGGTCAAGGCCAGCGGTCAAAACGGGGAAGCCTCCTGGCAGTGGGGTTCTCGGCCCCGGAAAGGGCACTGCCGACGGCTTCCCGAAGCATGACGGAGCATCACGCGGGCGCGAGCCGCACCCCTGTTCCCGAAGGCTGCGGGCGCCCGTGCCGGTCTGGCTGACGGCCGATAGCATCCAGCCACACGCTTCGCCGCACCGACCGATCGGACAACCTGTGAGCTCTGCTGGTTCCGGCGGGCCCATACAGCCCACCCGCCCCGGCGATCCTTCCCGTGTCGGCCCCTACCGGGTGGTGGGCCGACTGGGCGCCGGCGGCATGGGAACGGTGTACGCCGCACTCGCCGACAGCGGGCAACGCGTGGCGGTCAAGGTCGTTCATCCGGTACATGCGGGCGATCCGGAGTTCCGGGCCCGGTTCCGCCGTGAGATCCGGCTCTGCGCCCGGGTGCAGGGACCGTTCGTGCTGGCGCTCCTGGCAGCGGACGCCGATGCCGAAACGCCCTGGCTGGCGACCGAGTACGCCGCCGGCCCGACCCTCTCCCAGCATCTGGCCGCCCACGGTCCCCTGGCGGGCGCGGCTCTGCACGCCTTCGCCGCCGGAACCGCGCAGGCGCTGGTGACGATTCACGGCGCCGGGGTCGTGCACCGGGACGTCAAACCGCAGAACGTGCTGCTCAGCCCCGCCGGTCCCCGGATGCTGGACTTCGGCATAGCCCACGCCGCCGACGGCACCAGCGTCACCCGCACCGGGGTGCTGACCGGGACCCCCGGCTGGATCAGCCCCGAGCACTACCGCGACGGCGTCACCGCTGCCCCCGGCGACCTGTTCGCCTGGGGCGCGCTCGTGGCCCATGCGGCGACCGGCCGTCCCGTCTTCGGCAGTGGCGCTCCCGAGGCGGTGGCCTACCGGGTCATGTCGGGCCGACCGGACGTGGAGGGTGTGCCCGAAGCGCTGAAGGAGGTCCTGGAACGGGCTCTGGCCAAGGACCCCGACGAGCGGCCGAAGGCGGCCGAGGCCGCCGAAGCGTGTGTGCGGCTCCTGGCGGCGGGGTCGACCGAGGTACTGGCCCGTCACGACACAGCGCGCACGCTCCGGGATCCGTCGGTGATCGACGAGTTGATCACGGCGCAGTGGTCGGTTCCCGCACCGCACGACGACCCCTGGCCCCAGCCCCTCGCCGCTGCGGTGAAGTCCTCCCGGCGTCGCGCGGTGGTGGCCGTACTGGTCGCGGCAGCCGTGGTCGGTGCGTGCGTGGGCGGCGCTGCGGCGCTGCGCGGCGGCGACGGACGCCGGACAGGCGCAAAGGAGCCCGCTGCCGCGGCGGCGTCGTCGGAGACCGCCGTCTCGGCAGCGGGCTCCGACCGGCCTCGTTCCGCCGCGGACGGCGCGGGCACGGCGGGTCGGACCGCAGCGGACCCGCGCGCGATTCCGGTCCCCACGGATCCGCTGGCCGGTGTGGCACACGCGGCCTTCACGCGTGCGGACGACCTCACCCAGCCCATGCCCGGAGAATGGAGCGCGAGCCAGGGGGCTCGCGACGCGGCCGAGCAGGATGTCGCGACCGCCGTCCGCGACCGGATCACGGCCATGCTCGCCACGAAGTCCATGTCGTTCATGGCACCCACCGTGACGTTCAACCGGCAGGCGCAAACCGTCATGGTGACCGGGGGCCCGATCTCCACCCTGACGGACGACTACAAGGAGGTCTTCCGCCGGGCCGGTGAACTGGCCGCCTGCATCACTCTGGCCCACCGTCTCCAGGACGCGCCGACCAGCTGGCCGTACGGCAGGTTCTCCGTCTACTGGAAGGACTACGACGGCCAGGACGAGGCCACCGTCCTCGGGTTCGGCAAAGCGACCGACGGTTGTTACACCGAGGAAGCCGGACAGCGCCAGGCCACTGAGGAAGGCATCGTCACCGCTCGGTTCCCCAGCAGCGACAAGGAAGAGATCCGCCTCGCGGCCGGCACGGTGAAGGCCGTGACCGCCGCGTGGAACGCGCGCGTCGCCGAGGGGCACGGCCTTGAGCCCTTCGCACGCGACGACGCCATCACCCTCGGCTTCGACCCCGTCGAAAACATGATGTACGTGTGGGCCTACGACGACGCGGGCGCGCTCGCCGGACGCGCGCAGCAGGCGCACTTCCAAGACGTCGTCGGCAAGGTCGTGTGCCCGAGACTGCTCGCCGAGTACAACACCGACAAGCACTGGACCTACACCCACTGGGCCATCGCCGCCTACCAGGGAAACAACGCCTCGCCGCAGCTGTTCACCGCCGGGGACTGCCTGCCCACCGGCCGCCCCTGATCCCTCGGACGCGCCGTCCGGACGCCCGGACCACCACGCCCGGCCCGGGGGAAGGGCCTCCCGCCCGGCGGCCCGTCGCTACAACGCGCCGACGCCGACGCGTCAAGCCCTTGGCTGCCGGGCGCCGACCATGAGATCGTCCGCAGGTGACCGATGCTGCTGCTGGGGAACCGATTTCGGCACGACCCGACGACCGCACCGCGTCCGTTCTGCGTTTCGCGGTGGAACTCGTCGCGTGGGTGGCCACTCCCTGGGCCCTGGCGGGCCACTCGTGGCTGCTGGCCGCCCTGTCCGTGGTGCTCCTGATCGGCCTTCCCACGTGCTTCTCCACCCCGGGCGACAAGGCGAACGTGATCATCGCCGTACCGGGCTGGGTCACGATCCTTCTGGTGCTCCTCCAACTCGCCGCGGCCGTGGTCTCCTCGTGGCTGGCCTGGCCCGCGTGGGCGGCGGGCCCCGTGACCCTGCTGGCGGTCAGCACCCTTGTCACGGAACGCCGACGCTGGCGGTGGTTGGCGACCGACGAGCCAACTCGCCGACGGACGCGCTCACCGGCCCACTGAAGCCCAGAACCACCTCGCCGACGGCTGCCGTCGTGCGTCCGACCGCCCGCTGCGCAATCGATCCGCACAGGGCCGGTCCCGGCGCCCCCGTATCCTCGGCACCGCCGTATCCGCCCCCCCGGAGGTACCCGATGCCCCGCTCAGAGACGCCTCGCCTGTCTGTCCCGCAGGCCGGCACAGCCGATGCCCTGGTGGAACGTCTGGCCGAACAATTCGGCAGCCGGGCCTCGGTGACAGCCGTCTTCGGCGAACCCGTCACCAGTGGCGGAACCACTGTCATTCCGGTCGCCGAGATCGCCTTCGGATTCGCGGGGGGTGCGGGCCCCGAAGCGGGGGCCGCCGACGCCGGCGCGAGGGGGCGGAGCACGCGCCCGCCCCCGCGGCTACATCGAGATCAAAGACGGTAACGCCACCTACAAACCCCTCCGTGCCCCCTGGGTGACCATCGCCGCGCCGTTCGCGGCCTTCCTGGCGGGAAGCGTGGCCCCCCTGCTCGTTCGCCGCCTCGCCAAGCGCTGTCCCTCGCTGAACATATGAGGTGAGAGAGGCGAGGCCGAGCGGGACAGGGCGATCTCACCTCGGCAGGCGGAGGAGGTCCGCCCAGGCCAGGGGCGAGATCAGGCCAGTAGTGGGCTCGGCCCGCCGATGGACCACAGGAGCGTTAGCGTGTCATGCCTATGACAGCGAAAGGGTGACGGTGCACATGAACGGATCCACCTCCAAGAGTTCGGCCCGTGCGGGCCTCGCAGTGGGCGTGGCCCTGGTGTCCACGCTGCTCTGCACACCGGCGACCGCGGCCGTCCACGAGGAGGCCGGCAAGGGCCCGCGCGCGGCCGCCACCACACCCGGCCACGGAGAACGGGCGTGTCCCGTCGTGTACTTCGACCTGGGGGAGACCCTGGTGCACACCGCCGACGACGGCAGCACCGCCTACCTCCCCGGGGCGGCCTCGTACCTGCGGACCCTGCGGCAACGCCATGTCAGGGTCGGCCTGATCACCAATGTCCCGCCGTCCTGGGGCGCGACCGACGCCGAGCGCGCCGCCCGGCTCCGCAGGGAGGTCGACGCGACGTGGCGGGGCCCGGCAGCCTTCGCCTGGGCGGACTTCGGCGACCGGATCCGTACGCCGCGCACCGAGGCCGAACGCAAGCCGTCCCCGGTCCTGTGGCAGCGTGCCAAGGACGACTCGGCCGGCTGCCGGGTCGTCTACCAGGCGGAGACGGCCCAGGAGGTGTCCGTGGCCTCCTCGCTGGGCTTCGTGTCATACCAGGTCGGTCGGCCGCAGCGGCCCATGTTCCTGCCGGCGCGACTGGTCGAACTCCTCGGCCGTCGCCCCGCCTGAACACAGTCGCAACCGGACGCCCGTCGTCGTACGCCCTGGTCCGGGGCGTACGACGAGAGATCGGCGCCCGCCTTTCGGTTGATGTTCGGCGGCGGTCGAGGGGCTGATCCGACGGGGCCCGGTGGCCCCGTGGCCCGAGGGACGGGTGGCTTGTGGGTCCGGTGGGATCGATGGGGCCGGTTGTCGGGCCGTCAGGTCGTCAGGTCGTTCGTGGGCCCCGCGGGGCCCGGTCCGGTTCGAGGGGCTTCTCGCGGCCTGCGGTCCCCGCGTCTGCCGGATCGGGAGCACCCTCGCCCACCTCCGTCGGCACGGTGCCACCGGCTCCCGCGCGGCCGTCCGCCTGCGGCGGCGCCGCCCGATCCCGGTCCCCGCGGGCTACCACCCCGCTGCGCAGCAGCAGTTGGAAGACCCCGAGCAGCACCGCGGTGGCCAGCGCGCTGTGCCACAGCAGGGCGTCCAGACGGCCGGCCGACAGGTACGCGCCCGCGGCGATCGCGGCCAGGGCGCACACCGCGCGGTCCACGATGCTCTCCACCGACAGCAGGGTGGCCCGGGGGGCGTGCGCGGGGACCGCGTCGTTGACCAGTTTGCGCTGGACCGGGAACGCGAACCCGGTGGCCGCGGCGAACAGGCAGAGCAGCACGACGACGACCCACGGCCCGCCGAGGGTCATGGCCGCCAGGGTGCCGGCCAGCGCGAGACTGAGGACGGACACCCAGGCGACCGGCGGCAGTCTGCGGCTGAGCCATTGGGGCCGCGCGGACGCCACCGCCTCCGCCACGGTCATGGCGGCCAGCACCCCGCCGTGCGACGCCTCGCCGATGCCGTGGTCCAGCAGGATCGGCTGGAAGAGGTTGACCTGGCAGATGCGCGACAGCGTGAACACCGCCACGCCCTGCACCATCACCAGGGCCAGCCAGGGCGAGGAGGCGACGCAGCGCAGCGCGGTCCCCGCGTCCCGAAGGAAGTCGCCGCCCCGGCGCCCGCCGTCACCCCGGCCCCTGTCCGCTCCGGCCTCCGCTCCGGCGAGGCGGGGCAGCAACACCGCGCAGACGAGGGAGCCCGCCGCGCTCGCGGCGCTGAGCACGTACGGGGCCGGGTGCGCGAGGGCCATCAGCGGCCCGACCAGCGGCCAGCACACCACCTTCGCCGCCAGCCCCAGGGCCCGTGCGGTCCCTTCCGCCCGCAGGTAGTGCTCGTCGCACCCTTCGGCGCGCAGCCCGTCGTACAGATAGGCGCTCGCCGCGCCCGAGGTGAGCGACCGGCCGGCGGCGACGGCCAGGAAGTGGATGAGGAACCCCGTGTAGGAGGCGCTGACCACCGGGGCAAGGTTCGCGGCCGTCATCACCACCGCGCCGGCGCGCAGGCAGTTGCGGGTGCCGATCCGGTCGGCGATCAGCCCGGTCGGGATCTCCAGCAGGCAGAAGGCCACGTAGTAGATGCTCTGGATGCCGAAGATCTGCCCGTCCGAGAGGCCGGCCTCCTTCTGGTAGGCGTAGAACACCGGCATCCACCACAGCAGGTTGAACAGCAGCTGGAAGCCGTAGTTGAGCCGGATGATCCGGCGGGCCGTGTCGGTCAGGCCCGCGGCCGCTCCGGTGCCGGGGCGCGGGCCGCCCGCACGCGCCTTCACAGCGCGTAGGGGCGGATCTGGACCAGCCGGAAATCGCCCTGCTCGGTCATCAGCCACTCGATGTCGAGGGGCTGGTCCACGTCGCTCCCGCTGAAGTGGGACTGCAGGAGCCGTCCGGTCAGGGACAGGTCGGCGAGCCGGGCGCGGACGGCTGCGGACAGCCCCTGGCCCCACGAGCCCAGCGCGACGGTACGACCGCCGCCCTCCACGGTGTTGTACAGGTACTGCTGCGGCAGCACCGTCCCGTCGACCACCTGCTCGGGCGAGCCCGGGGAACAGTTGAGGTAGACGTTGCGGAAGTCCTCCCGGCGGGTCGGGTTGCAGGTCACGAGGACGCCGCCCAGGGAGGCGGGCACGTACTCCTGGATGATCACGCCCATGTAGGTGTCGTCGAGGGAGATGCCGACCTGGTGGCGCAGCCGCACGCTGCGCGGCGACACGAGGGAGGCCCACACCTGGCGTACGGCGTCGAGGAGTTCGTCCGTGCCGTGGACGGTGGTGACGGAGTCGTAGACGCCTGCCGCGGAGAACCCGGGAAGGTCCTCGGCGTTGGAGGAGGAGCGCACCACCAGCCGTCCGCGTGAGGCCGCCGCGGCGGGGAAGGCCTGGTCGATCTGCCGGGTGACGGACTCGGGGACGGGGGTGTGCCGGATCAGGTGCTGCAGGTGCAGGCACAGCGCGTCCAGGACGTCGGTGGCGTCGAGTTCGAGCGCCATCTTCAGCTTGCCGATGCCCTGCTGGAGGGCCGGGGAAGAGGCGAGGAAGCGCTGCTGGAGCGCGAAGGGGAGTGCGACGCCTTCCGGGGCGGCGACGGCCTCGGCGACGAACTCGGCTGCTTTGGCGCGCAGTTGAGCGGCGGTGAACGCGGTGAGACCGAGGCGGGAGCCGAGGTGGCCGTAGAGGTCCTCGCGCGGCGGACGGGGCCGCCCGTAGAAGGAGGTCAGGTCCACCGTGCGGCTGTCGAGGACGTGGTGCAGCTCGCCGAGGTTGGCCGCCTTCGTGCCGTAGCGGTCGCGGTCGGCACTGCGCAGCCGGTGCAGGGACAGCACGGGGGCGTCTTCGAGCAGCGGTGGTTCGAGGCGTATGCGCTGCTGGTGCCAGGCAGGCGCCCGCAGGTCGGGTTCGTGGTCGAGGCGTTGCAGGGATATGTCGTCCTCGTCGACCCGGTAACGCACCCACGCGCCGTCCAGGCCGTCCTTGTCGACGAGTTGCTCCAGGTCGCGCACGATCGCGTTGGGGATGCCCCAGCCGGAGGCGAGGACGTTGGTGTGCGAAAGGGGCGTGATCGGCGCGGTGTTGATGAAGCCGGCGACGCGCGGTACGTCGTCGGGCAGGCAGGGCATCGCCACGATGTCCGCCCAGCCCAGAGCGGCGGCCTCCGCCGACGTGTACTCCTCGGCCGTGCGGAAGAAGCGCAGCCGTCCCGTCGCCTCGCCGGGGTTCAGCGGGGTGCGCTCCCGGGAACCGAACAGCTCGTGGCTCAGGATGCGGGGCACACGCCGTTCGCTGATCGCCGACAGCTCCTCCTCCTGCCCGTGGTTGGCGGGCTTGAGCAGCAGCGGCAGCCTGCTGTCGACCCGGGCCCGGACGAACTCGTAGAAGAAGGTGAGCAGTTCGCCGTGCATGGTGTCGGCCTCGGTCGTCTCCAGGACGAGGAACGGCCGCTCCCTGCCCTCCTCCCGCTCGGTGTGCAGGGACAGCACGCCGAGCAGGAACCGGCGCTCGGGATCGGTGTAGACGGAGGCGTTGAACGCGTCCAGCCGTGCGTCGAGCTCGGCCAGGTCCATCCCCAGCACCCGGGTGGCGACGTAGTCGACGTGGAAGGGGTGCGCGCCGGTGTCGAGCAGGTGCCAGGTGTCCTCCACGCGGTCGACGACGACCTTGAGGTAGGGGTGACCCGCCAGGACGCCCGACAGCGTCCGGAAGAGCGGCAGGGAGAGGTTCTCGCCGACGACCGTGCGGTCCGTGGCCGGCTCGGCGGCACCGGTGGTCAGGTGCGTACTCATGCGGGGACCTCCTCGGACTGCGCGGCGGGCAGCACCCGGGGCAGGGCGTCCACCAGGGTCTCGAAGTCCCGCAGCACCGTGCGCGGGTCGCCTGCGGAGAGCAGGCACAGGGCCGCCATGGTGTTGGCGCCCGCGGCGGGGTCGTACACCGGCACGACACTGCCGTCGGGCAGGGAGCTCTCCGCCACCACCGACAGCTCGCTGTCCGGGCTCAGCGGCACGTCCGACGCGACCACGGGGAAGTCCCAGACCCTGCGGTCCTGCCAGGCCTCGCCGCGGCCGTCGACCGCGAGGACCACGAGGGAGCCCGCCGCACCCCGGGCCTGCGCCGGTGTCAGAGCCTGCTCGGGCCAGGCGACCGGGCGTCCCAGGAGGTGGTCGACGAGCATGCCCACCAGGTCGAGTGCGAAGACCTCCTCGATCTGCGGCACCGTCATCGCGCCGCCGAACCGGGCGGCGGTCTCGATGAGCCACATGCGGCCGTCGGGGCCGAGCTTGATCTCCGTGTGCGTCCCGCAGTCGCGCAGGCCCAGCGCGTCGACGGCGCGGCGCGCCAGGCCCACGACGCGGTCCTGCGCGTCCGGCGAGAGCAGGGCGGGGGTGATGCCGGCGCGCTCGGTGAAGGGCTCGACGGTGGGCATCCGGCCGCTGAGGCAGACGGGGTGGAAGACACCGTCCGCCACGACGCCCTCGACGCTGAGGTAGTCGCCCCAGCCGGGCTCGTCGAACCAGTCCGTCGTCGTGCCGCTGACGATCTCCTCGACCACGAAGTCGGCGTCCGCCTCGGCGACATGCAACTCCGCGTAACCCAACTGGGCGGACTCCGCCATCACCTGGCGCGAGCGGGCCCAGGCGGCGGACGCCTCACCGGGGGAGGCGATGATCTGGTGGGCGGTCGATCCCGCGCTCCAGGCCGCCTTGAGCAGCAGCGGACAGGACAGGGAGTCCAGCGCCGCGTACAGGTCCGCCTCCGTGGCCACGGGCCGGAACGCGGGCTGCGGCAGGCCGCTTCGCTGCCAGGTGCTGCGCATCAGCCGCTTGTCGCGTGCGAGCGCGGCGGCCGCGCCCGCACCCGGCAGACCGAGCTTCTCGCAGGCCTCGGCGACCGCGACGACCGCGTACTCGGAGAAGGTGATCACGGCGTCCGCGCCCACCTCGCGGGCACGCGACACGATAAGGGATACCAGGTCGGAGCAGCCCTCGTCACCCGGCGTCGTGACCGAGACGCACAGCCTCGCGGCGGAACCCTCCACGGACGGGGGGAGAGCGCTGAGCGCCAGCAGGTGCACGTCCGCCCTCGCAGCCGTCCGGGACAGGACATGGCCGAGCGGCGGACCACCCTTGGCATGCACCAACAGCACCGTGCTCACAGGAATTCGTCTCCATTCACCTGGTCGGGACGGGCCGTCCACCGCACCGGTGGTGCGGACGGGCCCGGGGATCACGTGCGGGCGACGACACCCGGCGAGTTCGCCCGCACACTCCAGGGGACCAGTCGGCAACCGTCCATATCGCGGCAGAGCGTGCTCACGACTCAGGCAAATGCCTGAGTCGCGGGGGCGATCCGCAGACGTTCGTCCCCGGATCCCGGGCCGAACGGCAGGGCGGCGGGGGCCGCCGTGCGCTTCCGGCAACTCGGCCGGGAATGGAGCTTGTGCCGTACCGGGCGGGATATCCAACGCATGTGACTGTGCGTCAGCCAGTCCTATACGGACGGAGACCGTTGTGGGCGACCCAAGCCTCAATCCACTGCTCGAAAACCTCCCGGCGTCCTGGAGGGAAGTCGACGAGCCGTGGCACGTGGGGGAGAGGGACGTCGAAGGGCCTTTGCGGGCAGGTGAGTCGGACGACGCCGACGGCCTCGGAGACCCGGGCGGCTCACAGCACGGCCCGGACCGGCGTCGGGAAGCGGGGCTCGCGGCGCCTCCCGGCCACACCGCCTTCGCGGACCTCGTGGGCCTCGCTCCGGCGGCCGCCTTCATACGGGACCGCGACGGGCGCTACCTGTGGGCCAACCACGCCTACGCGCACCTCTACGGCACCGTGCCGCAGCACCTGGTCGGCAGATACATCGAGGACTTCGACGCACCGGCCGAGGCCGAGCGTTTCCGGGCCCTGGACCAGCAGATACTCAGCCGGGGCACGCCCGTCCGCCACACCCTGCGCTATCTGCGCCAAGACGGCACCACGGGCCGCGCGGTAGGCCACCGCTTCCCGGTGCGGGAACAGTCCCGCACCTGCATCGCCGGCATCTACGTGGACATCACCGACCACCTGCGTGCCACGGCGCAGCGCCAGGAGGCCGAGGAGAACCTCAGCGCCCTGCGTGACCACAGCGGGCTGCCCTGTGCCCTGTTGTCGGCGAACGGGCGGGTGATCGAGGCGAGCGTGGCGGCCGCCGAGCTCTTCCACCTCGGCCTGACCGATCTCGTGGGCCGCCGTGCCCACACGCTGCTGGCCCCCGAACCGGGGCCCGATCTCGACAGGTTGCACCGCCGCTGGGACAGCCTGATAGCCCGCCGCACCCGACGCGTCGAAACCACCGCCGTGCTCGTGGACGCCCATGGACTGCAGCGACGGGCGGAGATCCACCTGACGACTATCGGCCATTCGGCCGGCCGGGCACGGCACGTGTGGGCCGTGATCACCCATCAGAGCCTCGCCCACGAGGCGCATCCGCCGCTGACCGCCGCGCAGATCCGCATCCTGTCGCTGCTGGCGCAGGGCAGCAGCAACAGCGACATAGCCGCCTCGCTGAAACTGTCGCGGCAGACGCTCGACTACCACCTCAGCCGCCTGCGGCACCTGTTGGGCGCCGCGACGCGTCCGGCCCTCGTGGCCCGCGCCTACGTCCTCGGCATACTCGCCCCGCACGCGTGGCCCCCGCGCTCGGCCACAGCGGCCCATCCCCTCAGCACCGCGTGACCCCCGACGGCGGGAAAGCCGGCGTTCCGGGAGCCTGTTCCTCCGGCCGCAGGAGGAAATGCCGGCTCCGTCAGGTGCAGGGCCGGCGGGTCAGCCTCGTCGGCGCCCAGGGCAGGCCCCCTCGACTCGGCGCCGTGGCGGCCCCGCGAGCTCGGGTGGCCGACCTCGACGTGCATACGTTCCGGCGGATCGCCCCGACCGGGACAGTGCGACCGCTCGCCCTCGTCGGCGGACACGGCGCGGTCTCCGAAGATCGCCAGGGGCAGGGAGCCGGACCCCGGGAGATCGCCGCGATCGTGGCGCCGCCTGCTGTGCAACCTGCCGAGAAGATATTGTCATTCCCGCCGACAGGGGGGTGTCTCTATGTCTTTCGTCAAGGACGTAGTGCCGGGTTTGGTGCTGTTTGGGATGGTCATGCGGCGAGGGTG